>CALWRI010000031.1 GCA_944383905.1 uncultured Christensenellaceae bacterium | reverse complement strand
AACGCTGTATTCCGCGCTTACCTCTCCGTAATATTTCGTCGAAGTCATGCTTGCTCTTACCGTCAGTTTCGCAAGATCGCCTTCTGTCGATATTTCGTAATAATTCGTACAGAAAGAACTGTAATCTCCCTCGTCAACCTCGCCGCCGCCTTCAACCGTAGTCAGCGTAAAGTCGGGGGGTTCCGTCTTGATATAGCCGTTTTCCATGCAATAGACCACTTGGGTTTCCGTAAGAGTCAGAATGGTCGACTGCGCGATATTTTCTCTCACATATACCGTACCGTTGCCGCTCACGCCCTCTGGCACGACGTCGTTGAAGTAACAGCTTCCGTTGTTTACAAACGACCCGCCGTCGTTTACGGTGAGAGTGGCGGAAGCAAACGTGTTGACGTACTCGCCGTTGTTTTCAACGCTGCCGTTAACTACGACCGAATACTCACCGTTGTACAGACTTCCACCTTCGGGAATAACGAGAAGATACCCTTCACGCACTTCGAGATCGCCTTTCAGATAAGTGCTGTTGTACGTCACCTTGTAATAATTGTAATTGTCAAGCGCGTCGACGAGAGCTTCGTAGGAGTTCACGCTCGTCTCCGCTCTGCCGACGAAAAATTCGACGGTCACACTCCCTTTGAACACCTTGCTGTCCTCTCTGAAAGTCACCGTCAAATTGTATGCGCCCGCGTCCAACAGATAGTCTATCTCGGTGACGCCCTTCTTGTATACGACGTCGTATTTGTCGGAAATGCCGCCTGCAATTCTGACATAAGCTTCCTTTTTGCTTCCGTCATAAACGAGAGATTGCAGATTTGCGATCTCAATGTCAGACTGCTGTATCTGTTGTTTGACCGTCACGACACCTCCCGCGAACGCGTCGCTTTCCTCGTTCAGATACACGTTGCCGACGTTTACGACAGCCTTTGTCGCAGATACGCTTCCCGTAGAGAACACAAACAGGTCGCCATTGTTTTCAAATGTGCCGTTATTTGTCAGCTTATGATTCACATACACCGTGCCGAGAGCGGTCACAGTGCCGTCGTTGACAAACTCTTTGGCTTCGTCAGTATCGCCGCCCGCATAAAGGGTCCCCTTCTCGTCAAGCGTTATCTCGCCCGCGTTGGTCATATTTCCGGAATAAGATTCTCCGTCGCCGAGCGTTATCGTGCCGTTGTTTTCGACCGTTCCCCTGTTCACAATATGTTTTGAAATGATCTCTCCGTTGTTTTCAAGCGTCCCGTAAACTTTGAGTCCCTTGTCGTTAAGGACCGATATCGTGCCGTTGTTGACAACCGTTCCTCTGAAACCTTCGTCTGCGGGCGCAGATATATACAGATTCAGACCTTCGGGCACGGTAAAGCCTTCGTCGAAGAAATTGCCGTATGAGTACGAACTTATCAGTTTGATCTCATTATAATTCGGATTGGCTATCGCGGCATAAAACCCCTCTCTGTCCGTTACCGTAACTTTTCCTTTTTTTATCTCGAAGGTCAGCGTGGTTTCGCCGAAGAACGCTTTCGAATCCTTTGTCGCGACAATCTTCACCGTCGCGGTGCCGACGTTGACGTTGTTTTCAAAAGTCGCGTCGTAGTCGCCGTAATCGACGTGGTATCCTTCCTTTTCGAAATTTATCGCCGGTCTTATCTCGCTGCCGCAATATTCTACGGCTTCGTCAGACAGATATATTATAAACTCCTCTATCGGGTAGCGGCGGACAAGCCCGTTGAACGTATTGCCGGGCACGTCGGAATTGGTATAGAATTTCGCTTCGCCGGACGCGCGAACGTAACCGGCGTTTTCAAAACCGCCGTAATTGAAAAAGTCGGCGTGAGTGTTGAGATTCAGATCCCCGTCGTTTTCGAACGAGCCGTTGTTCTCCGCGACGAGCCTGTTGCCGTCCTTGCCGTTCAGATATATCTCGCCCGTATTGAAAAACTCTCCTTCGTTTGCAAAGACCTGCGCTTCCTGCTCCGAGACGTAAAGCAATATCTTGCCTTTGTTGTCTATCCTGCCGTTGTTGACAAGCCTGTTTCCCTCTCCGTATTCGGAAAACCGGATCTCTCCGCTGTTGTCTATCCTGCCGTCGTTGACGATCGCGTGACCGTTCGCCACGACTGTTACGCCGTTTCCTACCGTGAGCGTTTCTCCCTCTGGCACGGTTATGTCTGCGGTCATATCGATCTGAACGTATCCGCCCACGTCGAGATATTCTTTCAGGCTCTGATAGTCGCCCGCCTCCGCCTTTGCCGAAGAAGCGACGATCTCGAAATGCGCGACTGCCTTGCCAGTGTATTTTCCGCTCTTACCCGGAGTCACTGTGACGGTCGCCATGCCGACATTGACGTTGTCGGTATATTCGACTGCGATATTGTCGTTGTTCTCGCCGTAATAATATTCTTCGATCAAGTCGTTGCCGTTGATAAGACGTATGGGAGGAGTCTGCGGCAGACCGTTGTATTCAAACTCCGATTTGCCGATAAACGTTATGCGGATATCCTTTGACGAAAGATCGACGGCTTCCTTTTCAAAAAGATCGCACGAAGCCGCGGTCACGGACAAAGCCGCAACCAGAACCGTCAGGACGCAAATAAGAAAAACTCTCTTTTTCATAAGCCCTCCGTATTTTAATTATAAACTATATATTATACTTTGTCAATTTTGCGGTTTTTTGCCCGGGTGCCTCGGATAAAACAAAAAAATCCCCGGGAGATTTCCCGGGGAAGAATCGGTCGATATTTTGTCGTCAGACTCCTCTGTCAATCGCGGTGATGCCCGTGCGGCAGACGTTTTTGACTCTCATATCCTTGTCCTTGCAAAGACTCATAACCGCATCGGTGAATTTGTCGATCTTGTGGCTGGTACCGGTAAGCTCGAGTATCATCGACTTTGCCGTGATGTCGAGTATCAGAGCGCCGAACTCGTCGGCAAGCTGCACGATGGAGTTGTCGAAACCGTTCTCCGTAACCACTTTTACGAGAATAAGCTCGCGGCAAACGCTGTCTTCCTCTTTGAGCGCGGTGACGTTGATCGTCTCCTCGAGTTTGAAAGTCTGCTTGACTATCTGGTCGAGAGTGTTTTCGTCGCCCTGCGCCGTGATGGTTATCCTCGAGATCTTGGGATCGTCCGTCGTCGCGACGGAAAGCGAATCAATATTGAATCCTCTGCGACCGAAAAGACCGGAAATCCTTGCGAGAACGCTGGGGTTGTTGTATACGACTGCCGACACTATATGTTTCATAAAATCGCACCTTCTTAACGTATTATTGTTATTAATTATACAACAAACGCCCCGAGTTGGCAATACTTTTTCGATTATTGATTTCAGAAGTATTTGCCCAGAAGTTTTGCAAGCTCGTCTTCATCTCGTACGCTTTTCGCCGACTGCCTCTGCGACGCTTTTTTGTCGAGCGCAGCCTGCAACTTCTCGCGGACGTCGTTCATTCCGTCGTCCTCGTCTTTTTCTATGCCCGTATACGGCAAAAAGTCGTCTCCCTTTTCCGCTGCCGCTTCTTTGCCTTCCTTGAATGTCTTTTTGATAATAAAGCATCCGTCGCATCTGTCCGAAACGGCGCTCGGACTTTCAACTCCGATGAGCACCTTCTTGCCCTGTGCCTTGATCGCGGAGATCATAGGCAGGCAGTCAACCTCCGCGCATACGAGCAGTATCGCCTCGACGTTGGGATTTTTGCAGGCATATGCCACGCTGTCCACAGCCTGCCTTATGTCTACTCTGACCTTTTTGCGGTTGTGAAGAGGCAGCGCTACCTCCGCGCCCGTCTCTCTGATGTAATGATTGAAATCACCGTTCTTCTTTGCGTTGTAACCGTAAAACTTAACCTGTTCGCACTTTGCCCCGACTTCTTGCAGAAGCAGAGAAAAACTTTCAAAGTCGAGCTTTGCCGCCCCCAGGTCTATAAAACACGCGCAGTTCATTCTTGTCTCCTTCAAGCTGTGATCTTTCCTTTTCCGAAGTCGCCTGAAAAATCGGATTTTTTCCTGCCCGTGTAGTTTAATCAACTTTCTCTTTTGCTGAAAAACAGATATTGCTGTGCGTATCCGCTAAGCTCTCCGTATGTGGAAACGAGATATTTTCTTATCTCCCCGTTTCCCGCTTCCTTGCCCGTCATATCCTTGTAGACCTTTCTTATCCATGTGTCCACGGGGAAAACGTCGCTCTTGTGATATGCAAACAGAAGTATGCAGTCCGCCACTTTGGGTCCCACCCCTTTCAGTGTGCAAAGATATCTGTTGGCTTCGTCGCCCGATAGCGTCGCGGGCTTTGAAAGATCAAATCCGTCCGCGACCGCTCTCGCCGTCTCCGCGAGATAGGGCGCCCTGTATCCCGCGCCTATCGCGGCATAATAATCCGCGCTCTTTTCCGCCATTGCCTGCGCCGTCGGAAATGCGTGATAACCGTCTCTCTCTTCTCCGAGTCCGTCACACAGTCTCGAGAGAATACCCTTGATCCTCGGTATATGGTTGTTTGCGGATACGATAAACGAAATGAGAGTCTCGAACGGATCCTGATTGAGTATTCTGATACCATGACCGAAGTCGATCGCCTCTTTCATGAACGGCTTTCCCGAAAGACGTCTCTTTATCTCGCCGTAGTCGTTCCCGAGGTCGAAAAATCTGCTCCAATACGCCGCGTCGTCGCTCTCGATGACGACGTAATCCGTCTGTCTGACAACGCAACGCTTGTCCTTTGAGAACACTTCGTATACGTTTTCTCCCGTCTTTGCGTATCTGAATATCTGACCGCAGTCGAGAGTCTGTCTGATGTCGAAATCTCTCGTATCCTCGATTATTATATCATTGTCCGCCATGGTGATTTTCAGCCTTTTTTGCGGCATTTTGCCGATTATTGTATTTTTCTTTCTACCGCCACACCAAATTGAGCTCCGTCCGCAACGTCCTCTCTGTTTAATGCAACGTCTCTCTTTGGCGCAACGGGTAAGGTTGTGTCGTTCGGCGATGGATCGGAGTGCGGATTTTCGCAAGGCACGCGCAGGTAATAGTATAATACATATTTTCAAGCGTGCATTACGGAAATACGCCTTCAAGCCGCGCCGTACGGCATGACCGCGCCCGTTGCGCCAAAGAAATATTAAAAAAGCCGTCTTTCGACGGCTTGTCTTTTTTATTCCGCTTTCGCGTAAACGCTTACCTGCTTTTTGTCCTTGCCCTTTCTCTCAAACCTGACGACGCCGTCAACGAGCGCATACAAAGTATCGTCGCTGCCGATGCCCACGTTCATACCCGGGTGGAACTTGGTACCTCTCTGTCTGACGAGGATACTGCCCGCAGATACGGTCTGACCGTCCGCACGCTTGATGCCAAGGCGCTTTGCCTCAGAATCTCTGCCGTTACGCGAGCTACCGACACCCTTCTTGTGTGCAAAAAGCTGTATATTGATAAACATATCACTTTA
>CALWRI010000030.1 GCA_944383905.1 uncultured Christensenellaceae bacterium | reverse complement strand
AACTTCTTCATGCCCGTGCTTTCGAGCTGGAACACCGCGTCCGTTTCGCCCGTGCCTATCAGTTTGTACACCTCGGGGTCGTCGTACCCCAGCTTCTGAAAGTCGATGTCGACGCCGAAGTCCTCTTTTATGTACTGCCTCGTCTTGCTGACGTCGGTCAGGGTTTTGAGTCCGAGGAAGTCCATTTTGAGCATACCCATAAGCTCGACTTCCTCTTTCTGAAACTGCGTGGTTATATCCTCGCCGTTGCGCTGAAGGGGGACAAAATCGGATATGACCTCTCTGCATATTACGACGCCCGCCGCATGCTTGGAGCAGTTGCGCGGCATACCCTCTATGCGAAGCGCCATGTCTATGACGTTGCGGAGCGTGGGATTTTCGTTGTACATCTGCACGACTTCGGGCGAATACAGCTTTTTGTCGTCCTCGTTGTTAGTCCTGCCCAGCACCTTGTCAAGAGTGACTTTGGGGTCGTTGGCGATTGCCTTTGTCAGTTTGTTGACGTCGGGAAGCGGTACGTTGTAAACGCGCGCGACGTCCTTTATCGCGCCCTTCGCCTTCATCGTGCCGAGAGCGAGTATCTGACACACCTTGTCGCTGCCGTACTTTCTCGTGACGTATTCGATGACCTCTCCTCTTCTTTCAAAGCAGAAGTCCACGTCGAAGTCGGGCGGCGACTCTCTTTCGGGGTTGAGAAAACGCTCGAAAAGCAGGTTGTATCTCAAAGGATCCACGTTGGTGATATGAATGGCATACGCGATGACGCTTCCGACGCCGCTGCCTCTGCCCGCGCCGACGGGTATCCCGTGCTGTCTCGCGTAATTGATAAAGTCCCAGACGACCAGATAGTAGTCCGCAAAGCCTTTCGTAATGATGACGTTGAGCTCGTGTTCCGCGCGGGCGCGCAACTCGTCCGATATGGAGCCGTATCTCTCGATCAGTCCGTCGTAAGCCATCTTGCGCAGATATTCCGCGGGCGTGAGACCGTCGGGCGGAACGTAAGGCGGCTGAAGGTCCTGCTTTTCTATCGTGACGTGACACTTTTCCATTACCTCGACGGTATTCGTGACCGCCTCCGGACACCACGAAAACAGCTCCATCATCTCGTCGTACGTCTTCATATAGAATTCGTCCGTGTCGAACTTCATTCTCGACGGATCGTCGATCGTCTTGCCCGTCTGTATGCAAAGCAGAACGTCCTGCATCACCGCGTCCTCGCGTTCTATGTAATGCACGTCGTTCGTCGCGACGACCTTGACGCCTATCTCGCGCGCAAGACGGACGAGAAGCGGATTTATCTTCTTCTGCTCGGGAATTCCGTGATCCTGAAGCTCGATATAAAAATCCCCTTCTTCGAACATATCGCGCAGCATTATCGCATACTGCTTGGCTCCTTCGTAATCTCCCGCGAGCAAAAGGCGGGGGATCCTGCCCGAAAGACACGCCGAACAGCATATCACGCCTTTCGTGTGCTTTTTGAGAAGCTCTATGTCGATGCGCGGCTTGTAATAAAAACCGTCGACGTACGCCATACTGTCCATCTGCACGAGGTTGCGGTAGCCGTCGTTGTCTTTGGCTATAAGAAGCAGATGGTTGAAGTCGGACGGACGTCCGCTCTGCTCGTACATATTCTCGCAAGTGTAAAACTCGCAGCCGATTATCGGTTTTATGCCCAGAGTCTGGCACGCACGGTACATCGTGAACACGCCGAACATATTGCCGTGATCGGTGATCGCGACGCCCGGCATACCCTTGGCTATTGCCGCTTCGAGCAGAGGAAAATGCTTGCCCTTGGTAAGCCTCGCGGCTCCGTCGAGCAGACTCATATCCGTGTGGACGTGCAGATGCACGAACGGTTTCGTCTCTGGCTTTTCCGGCTTCTGTTCCTCTTTTTTCTGCGCGGGAGCGGACTGCGCGGCAGCCGCCGCGGCGTCCTTTTTTTCCTCGCCTGTTTCAGTCTTTTTCTCTTCCGCCATTTTTTCTCTCTCCCAACGCCGTTATCCTTGCGAGCCTGTGATTGAGCCCGCTCTTGCTGATCCCCATCTTTGCCGCAAGCTCCTCGAGCGACGCCTCTTTGAAGGCAAGTCTCGCCTCGCAGGTCGCTTTGAGCCTGTCGTCCAGCTTTTCGTACTCTCCGCTCTCTTTGAGCGCGTTTATCGCCCGAAGCTGTCTTACGACCGCCTCCTGACTCTTTTCCATATTCGCGAGACTGCAGTTCGTCACGCGGTTTATCGAATTGTTCGTCTCTCTCCTCATGCTGACGTCCGCCACAAGCATCATGCTGTCCGTCGCGCCCATAAATACGAGCGCGTCGCTGACCGCTTCTTCCGACTTTGCGTAAACGCTGCAATAGTTGCCCTTTTGCGCAGTCTGCACCGAAAGCGCGCATCTGTGCAGCAGTTTTTGAAATTCGAGAGCCGCGTCCTCTCCGAAAAACAGAAATTCTATATGATAACCCGCGCTCTTTTCGGCGGGTTCGACCGAAGGTATGTACGCGCTGCCGCTCGCGAGAAACGCGCCTCTCGCATAGGCTGCCGCTTCTTGTCTCGAGTTTATCCCGTCCGTATCCCCGAGATCGGTTATCCCTCTGCCTTCTCCTACGAGAGAAAAGATCTTTGCCGCCGCTTCTCCTTCCGCCCTGACGTAAAAGCTCTTGCCTCCGCCGGAGCCGTATTCGACCGAAACGTCGCAAAGCTCCTTTATAAGTCCTACGGCGGTTATCACGGGAAGATTGTGCTTGCTCTCGATCTCGAGAAAAGTCTTGCCGCCGCTTATCCCGATCGACCCGAGACACTTGACGAGCGCGCAAAGATACGCCTTTTTCTCGTTGACTCCGTCCGTTTCTCTCGGCAGTATCTCTTTTTTGACGCTGTCGGTGATGTTCATACGACGAGTCCTCTCCTGAATTTTATAGGCTTGTCCGAAAGGTTGACCACTTCTTCGGAAGTCAGTCCCATCTGCCCGACGAGATCGAGCGCCCATTCGCATTTGCCCACGTTGACGGGCTTGTGCGCGTCGCTGTTGACGATGAGCTTCGCTCCTGCGGCAAGCGCCTTTTCTATCCCTTTGACGTCGGGCGTGCGGTGCCTCGAAGATATTTCCATATAAGTGCCCGTCTCTGCGCACGCCTTTGCGATTTCAGACATCTCGACGTCGATCCTGAACCCGGGATGGGTCAACACGTCCACCTTGTTTTTGAGCACGCAGTCTACGACCGCCTGCGTATTGCGCGCGATCTGCTTTGCGCTGTTCTTGCAAAATATATGCGTGACGCCGTTGAGCGGCAATCCGAAATAATCGCCGAATTTCTTTTGATAAGCCGTCAGATGAAAGCCGACGAGAAGAACGTCCAGCTTGTCCGCCAGCTCCTCGTCCACGTCGATGTCCCCGCGGGGACCGATCAAATTGGCTTCAAGCCCGAGAAGCACGCGGATATTGCGATACTCCTTGCCGACGGCGACGACGTCCTTTCTTATCTTGTCTATCTTCTGCGGCTTTACCCCGACGAGAGGATGGTTTCTCGCGTGATCGGTAATGGCGACCGCGCGCAGTCCGAGACTCAACGCGTTTACGACGTTGTCCGTGACCGTGCCCGTGCCGTGCGAATATCTTGTATGCGTATGGAAATCTGCGGTGATCTTCATCTCTTCTCCTCGGGTTTTGTGATCGTCGGTCTTTTTATTATATACCAAAGCCGCAACTTTTTCATCTTTACGCCGCGTCTTTTTTCGCACTTGGGAAAGATTTTACAATAGGACTCCCCGCACGCAGCATAGGATCAGAGGAATATCACCTCGTATTCGAGCTCTTTCCCGAACTTTTCTTTTACTTCCCGCCTCGCACGTTCGGCAAGCGCAACGAAATCCGCGCTCGTCGCCTCCCCGACGTTGAGTATGAAATTCGCGTGCCTTTCTGAAATCCGCGCGCCCCCGACAGTCGCGCCTTTGAGCCCCGCCTTTTCTATGTAGTACCCCGCGGAAACGCCGTCCGCTCTCTTGAATACGCTGCCCAGCGACCTGCCCTGCGGCTGGCTTTCCCTGCGCCTGTCCGCATACCCCGCCACGCAGTCGCGGATCTCCCTGCGCGAAGAAGGACAAAGCTTAAGCTCCGCGCCAAGCACGGTCAGCCCGCTTTCAGTAACGGAAGTGTGTCTGTACCCCGCGTGCAATTCCTGCGCGCCCAGCGCGACGACCCTGCCGTCCGACGTCACCGCGTCCACTCTGACGACAAGCTCCGCGATCTCTCTGCCGAACGCGCCCGCGTTCATCGCGATCGCCCCGCCGACCGTACCGGGAATTCCGGCAAGCTGCTCCGCTCCCGACAGCGCGTAATCCGCGCACTTCGCGACGACGGCGGGCAGCCTCGCCCCGGCGCAGCAATAGACGTTGCTCCCCTTTCTCGTAACGTCCTTTGCCGACGTCGTGAAAACGACCGTCTTTTCGAGCGTCCCGTCCGGGAACAGCACGTTTGTCGCGCCGCCCAGCACGACGAAGTCCTGCCCTTTCAGTTCCGCAACCGCACGGGCAAGCGCCGCCCCGTCTTTAGGATATACCGCCCTTGCCATTGTCCCGCTACCGAAAGCCGCGGGCGCCTTTTCGGAACACCTTACTCTCGCGCCGACAAACCCTATCGCGCACTCTCTCTTTCTTTCCATAACAATATCTTATGCTTCCTCTTCTCTCTCTCGTGCAGGCGATCCGCTTTTTTCTGACGGCGTTGAAATCCCTGATTATGAACACGGGAAGGTAAATTCCTTGTGAATTTTCTTTTTTGCATGTATTTCCGTTTGTTTATGCGGGCGTAATATGTTAAAATGTCTTTGGATTAAATATATTTCGGTAAGCGTATCATGAAAAAACATTCTTTTTCAAACTTCGTAAAAACTCTGCGGCTCCCCAATTTCTTCTTTCTGACGGTCGCAGGCATCATAAACGCGGTCGGCGTCACTCTGCTTCTCGCCCCCGCAGGCATGTACGACGGCGGATTTTCGGGCACGTCCATACTTCTCGGGCAGGTCACTCCTCTCGATATGAGTTTTTACCTGATCATCCTCAACGTCCCGTTTTTCCTGTTCGGGCTCAAAAAGCTGGGCGGCGCGTTCATCGTCTACTCCCTGTATGCGGTCGCGGTCTATTCAGTATTCTCCTATCTGTTTCAGAACGTGTTCGGCATCGACTTCTCAAACGGCTCTCCGATAGCGGGCGACGATCTGCTGCTGTGCTCCGTCTTCGGCGGCGTGATTTCGGGCATAGGAAGCGGACTGACGATACGCTCGGGCGGCGCGATAGACGGCGTCGAGGTCACCGCGGTAGTGTTTGCAAAAAAGATAGGCATGACCGTCGGATCGTTCGTCATGTCCTACAACGTGATACTTTACGTC
Source organism: uncultured Christensenellaceae bacterium (assembly GCA_944383905.1). Taxonomy (GTDB): domain Bacteria; phylum Bacillota; class Clostridia; order Christensenellales; family UBA3700; genus Ornithoclostridium. The sequence goes on along the minus strand of CALWRI010000030.1, from coordinate 360 downwards.
ATTGCCGGCATCGTCACCAAAGGCTGGGTAGCGCCCCTCTATTCGGTCGTCGCATACACGGTAGGACTCAAAGCAGTGGACTTTATCATCGACGGCTTCGACAAGGCAAAATCCGCGTTCATAATCACCGACAGACACGACGAAGTCGCGGACGCGCTTGCCGAGGAATTCGGCAGAGGCGTCACCTCGATAGACGCGACGGGTCACTTTTCGCAAACCAAAAAGACGGTGCTGTTCTGCGTCGTCAACCGCTTTGAAGTGGGCAAACTCAAATCAATAGTCTCAAATATCGACCCGTCCTCCTTTCTCGTCATAAACGACGTGTCCGACACCCTCGGCAGCAGCCTGAAATACGAGCGC
>CALWRI010000029.1 GCA_944383905.1 uncultured Christensenellaceae bacterium | reverse complement strand
TACGACCCGTTCTATTCATACGACAGCTTCTATCTTGAAGGCGTGTTCGAAAACGGCATAGCGGTCTGCAACGGCATCTCAAAGACATTCGTACTTCTTTGCGCGATCGAAGGTATAACGGCGGTCAAGGTCAACGGTACGTCCAGCGGAGGAGCGCACGCCTGGAACAAGGTGTATATAAACGAAAAATGGTATATCGTCGACAGCACCTGGAGCAATCAGAAATCCACAAATTACAAGGAGTCGTTTACGCACGAATTCCTTCTCATTACGACGGAGGAGTCCGCTTCTTCGAGAACCGAAACGACGGAGGACACTTTGAAATATTACTGCGGAGACACGCAGTACACGTCGTATTATTGAGATGTGGGACGCGGATAAGATAGAGAGAGAGTTGAGAGCGAGGCAAGACGTCGCGTACAGAGAGTTTCACGGGGGTCTCACGTTTACTTCTTACGAGAGGATAGGCGTCAGAGTGCCGGCGTTACGCGCGCTTGCAAAAGAGATAATAAGATCGGGCGAGTGGGAAGATTTTCTTTCCGTTCGTCCCTTTTCGTATTACGAGCACGTCATGCTTGCAGGCATAGTTTCTGCGAGCGTGAAAGAGCCTTACGAGGACAAGATCGCACGCCTTCGCGATTTTGCGAAGTATGAGGACGACTGGGCGGTCTGCGACGTGACGTGCGCGTCTTTGAAATGCAATGACGCAAGGCTAGCAGCGGATATGAAAGACTTTGCATCGTCGCCCGACGTATGGACAGCAAGGACCGGGCTTGTCGTTATACTCGGTAATTTTGCGGACGAAGAACACGAGAAATTTCTCAAGGAAACTCTCGACAAAGTTACGGCAAAGGGATATTATATCGATATGGCGGAAGGCTGGTTGATCTGCACTGCGGAAAGCCGTTGCGAGGGGCTCGGCATAAGGCTTATGCAAAACGCAAGGATTTCCGACGAGGTGACAAAAATCGCCGCGTCAAAGATGAGAGACAGCTTCAGAGTGTCGGAGCAAAGCAAGGAAAAAGCTGCTGAAACAGCAGGTCTCAAAATACGAAAATAATAATTTAACCTACACGGGCACAAAAAAAGACGGGATTTACCGTCTTTTTTTCTTTTAGGTATTTGCAAGATTACTTCAACCTTCCGATAAGATAAGGAATCTCCTTTTCGAATTTCACTCCGTACCAATGGTCGGCGTCGTCCATCGTGGCTTCGATCGTCTTTACGGTGAAGTCCGCAGCAAGCGCCGCGCTGTCGTAAACGCTCTTGCCGTTCATATAAGCTCCGACGAATGCGGATGCGTATACGTCGCCCGTACCGTGAGACATACGGGGCAGTTTTTCGTTGAAGTAATATTCGGTCTTTCGGGTGTTGCAGTCGTATACTGCTACGCCGAGTTTCGACGGCTCGAAAGAAACGCCGGTGAGTACGACGCGCTTGCAACCGAGTTTTGCCAGCTTGCCGAGCAGAGCGGCGATGTAATCTTCGTCATATTCCGTTCTGAACTTGCTGTCGGTCATAAGGCACGCTTCGGTGATGTTTGGCAGGATCACGTCCGCTACCGCGCACAGCCGCGCCATATCCTTGGGGAAATCCTGCGGGAAACCCTTGTAAAGCACGCCGCCGTCCGCCATTGCAGGATCGACAATGACCGCGCCGTCTTTTTCGAGATGCCTTTCGGTCAGTTTGAGTATGAGATCGACTTGCTCGCGGCTGCCGAGGTATCCCGTGTATATCGCTTTGAACTTTATGTTTTCGCTCTGCCAATGTTCAGAGATCGGCTCTATGTCGCAGGTCAGATCGCGGAAAGTCCAGCCGGGTCTGAACGCGGTATGCGTGCTCAATACCGCGGTCGGAAGTACGCAGGTCTCTATCCCGCATGCCGAAATTATAGGCAGCGCGACGGTGAGGGAGCATTGTCCCACGCAAGAAATGTCCTGTACGGTAAGTATTTTTTCTTTAGACATACGAAATGTTCCTTTTATTGTTCTCTATAATATTATAAAATCGTCCGTGCAAACAGTCAAATGAAAAGTATAAATAGCATGTGTCAAATGCGGTAACAAAAGTGTTTATCTTGCGCAAAGCCGTATCTCGTATCTTTGATTTGCCGGTGATGTGGTTGAGGTGAGGGAGTTACCGTCGGATAGTTGTGAAAACATTTTTTGCGATATCAGAACAAACCGCCGAGCAAGCAAAAGTTTATTAAAGAGAGAGAAGTGAAAGAGCCGCGTTAGGCGTCCTTATCGGATGATATCGTAATACGAATGACCGCCAGGATTCCGCTAATGTATGATGCATTTGCGTAGCTTGCGCCAGACGGAGGAAAACGCATATTGACAAGGATTGGAAAATACAATATAATATAATAAAGCAAATGCTCAATTTATAATGGTGTTTCGTTTTTCGTCCGCAAGAACCGCTCTCGGTCGCAGAGACGAAATTCAAAGAGCAGAGTGCCCGCTTTTGCGAGGCGAAAAAAGGTCGGACGTCATATGGTGTCGCAGGACAAAAGATGTTCCGGCGCAAAAACGGAGGTGTATAGTATGAAAAAGAAATCGACAACTCTATTCCTTGTCATGATAACGGTTTTCGTACTTGTCTTGTCGTTTGTCGGATGCAAGGAAAAGACAGAAGAAAACGTATCTGTCGACAATTCAAAACTTATCGCGGATGCGTTTGACGGAGTTCTCGACTCTGAATACGTTCACGCGTCGATCGATAACTTTGAGTTCAAAATCGACATCAGCGATATCGGCGGAGGAGGCATAGCCGTCAAATGCATTGCCGACTTTTATTTGCGCAAGAGCGAGAGCGGATACGATATGGCGGCATTTATAGATATCGTTATTTCCATGAGCGATACGGATGCAGATACCGGAAAGGAGTATACCGACAACTCTTTCCTGAAGACGGAAATGCGTTATGACGGGGAATATCTCGTCGCCTTTTCAAAGTCGTTCGATCAGACAGTCGTTGACGGAGCCGGATATGCGTATTTCAACAGATACGTTGCGGGAGATCAGCCCGATGCGGTCGTGATAGAAGACTTCATCGAGGACTACACCGTTGTCGACGAGCAGATCGGAAATACCGGAGAAACGAGGGTCTATACCGAAAACCGCGTTACGCTTGCCAATTCCCTTGACGAACTGATAAACGTTCTCGTTACGGAGATGCCGATATTCGACGATTTGGGATACAATTCCGTTGAAAGTCTGAAGGGAGTCCTCAAACGCACCGTCGGCAGCTTGTCAGGTCTTGCCGAAGGCGGAACGAAAGCCGATGCAAACGGAAACAGAGTGGTTGCTCTGAATGTCGATCTCGCTTCGGTATACAATGAATTTATAGGCACTGTAAACGACAATATGAAAAATTCTCTCGGAACTTTCCTTGACACATTGCTCGGAAAAGATCCGCAGTTTGTCGCTTCGGTCGTCGACAGACTCTTCCCCGCAGAAGGAAAGTGCCTTACGATAAACCAATTCATCGAGGAGCTTGAAGATATTTTGGCAGAAAACGGCTTTGATATCTCTTTCAAAGAAATCGTCGACGAAGTCCAGTATGTCTCGGGTCTGACCACACAGCAGATCGCGGACGTTGTCAACCCGTTGCTTGAAGAAATGCTTGACGGCACCGTTTCGATATCCATAAATCCCAAAGAAGGGGAGACTCTTTACGACACCCTTTCGAGGACGGTTTTCGATAAGGTCGGCGTGGATACCGTTCTCGGTCTGTTCTCTTCCGGAGACAGCTCGATTGACGGTAGCACCGCTTCCGCGGCATTGACGAGCGCCCGGTTTAACGCGATGGCAAAAGCAATGCTGTACGGCAGCGAAAGCATTACGTTGGAGCAGTTCCTTGCAAATCTGGATATGGATGCCATGGTAATGATTCTGTCGCAGTTTAATGCCAAAAACGCGGTCGTAAAAGCGGAGATAAGCCTTGATCCCGACAATAAATTGACCGGCTTGGAGTTGAGCGTGGACGGAGACATTTCTGCGGTAATACCTGAAATCGGTTCGGGAGCTGAAACCCAGGATACTCCGGAGATGAACGTCTATGTGGACGGCTCGGCAAAAATATCCGTTGATTACGACGTCAAAGAGCAGATCTTCGAATTGCCTGACAACGTCAAGATAGAAAGGAAAGAATACAAAGCCGAAGAAGCTCTTATGGCAAACCGCGAATACTCTTTGAGAGAAATTGCCAACGCTCTGGGAATCAACGTGCCGGAAAACGAAAGATTGTATTTTGGCGAATTCAGATTTGTGGCAAAGAACGGTTACATTTCCGAACACAGTAATTACTCGAACTCTATTTCGGCAGAAGACACAACGTTCTATCTTTACACGATTCCGGAAGAATACGAGCAGTTCTATGTGATCTTTGCAATCGGAGAAAATTACTATATTGTCGAATACGTCGACCCCGCAGAGAGCGTCACTCCCTGACGACATGACGTAACGTGTCAATACCAAAACAAAAACCGCGTACCCCGCGGTCATGACCGACGCGCCCTTCAAAAGGGCGCGTTTGCGTTGTGCGCAAGCAGATAATATGTTTTTATCAAAGATCCGATCTTGTTTGTAGCGGTTGTTTTTGGTTCGTATTGGTGGTGCGAACAGAAATCGTCGGTTGCCGTTTCGTTAAATCCGAATCGGTCTTTTGCGGAAAATATATCATTTTGAGTCAGCGTAGAAAGCGTTTGTTTGTATATAGAATGGCACATTCAGATGACTTTGCTTGCGGCGAAAGTTCGCCTATGGTTTACCAAACTCTTTCGTTAAAGCGCGATTGCTCAATGTCGATGAAGGTAAGGCAAACAAATAGCAACAGCAGGGTGGTGCACCTTCAGAGGGCTTCGCCTTACGGCGAAAGGCGCAAGCGCCACGAACGTTCACTTCGTTAACGTTTTTGTGTCTGAGGTAACGATAACAGAAAAATACGAACCATACGGTTCGTATTTTTTTGTTATGGTGCCGCAGAATAACGAATTACCGAACTTCTTTTATAAGAAGAGCAGGCTTTGTCAGCCTGCTTTTCTATCTCTTCCGAATGCTCCTCGGTGAGCTTCACCGTGTCGCTGTGTTCGTTGGAATTGTAGGTAATTATTATCTTGTCGGGATAATAGAGAATCTCCCGGATAAATGTGTTGACCAGCAGTCTGCGCACTTCGATGTCGTCGGGATTGCTGAGCAATTGCGATTTTAGATAATTCTCGATGTCTTCGTAAGTCAGATACGCATAATTTTTTTGTTTCTCCGCGTCTATTTCGAAGTCAAGGCGGCTTATAGTCGTTTCCAGCTCTTTAAGGCGCGTTTTCGTCTGTTCGGTTATGATGCCCTGTTCGATAGCCTTAATCATGTTATTAGAGGCCTTTAACGCCTCTTCACGTTGCTTGACGAGAATTTTAAGAGCAGAGTTGTTTTCCGATTCTTTCTTATACAGGTTGAACAGGGAAGTCGCTATGTAACGGATATTGTCTTCGCTCTTCAACATCTCGACGGTCGCGTTGATCACGGTGTCTTCGAGCCATTGTTTGTTTACCGACGTAACGGTGCAATACTGGCGCTTTTTGCGTTTGGAAAGGCAGATATAATAATGGTATACTTCGCCGGTCTTGCTCGTTCCGCTGTCGCCGTTCATCTTGTGTTTGCAGACTCCGCACATAAGTTTTCCCGACAGTATGTAGTCGTAGATCTCTTTCTTGCGCCCCGGGGATACTAAGTTTTCTTCGTTGATATTGTTGACCTTGTACCACAGCTCGTCTGAAATTATCCTCGGATATATGTTGTCGTATTCAACGCCGTCGTGGACGACCTTTCCCGTATATTTGCTGTTGTGCAATAAACGGTATATCGCTTTCGCGTCGAGCAAATCGCCCGTGAATGGTTTTTATTTCCGAATAGACACCACCGCTTTCCGAAGGAAGTTTTCGCGCGCGCACCTTTCAGGCAACGGACGCAATGCAAAAGCCGAGG
>CALWRI010000028.1 GCA_944383905.1 uncultured Christensenellaceae bacterium | reverse complement strand
ACTAGGTCGTATTTAGCCTTACGGGATGGTCCCCGCATGTTCCCACAAGATTCCTCGTGTCCCGTGGTACTCCGGATCCTCACTGCTCGCACTCGATTTAACCTACGGGGTTTTCACCCTCTCTGACCGACCTTTCCAGATCGTTCGGCTATCTATGCTCGCGTTATGTGAGTCCTCTACCCCGCTGTATATCACTATATAGCGGTTTGGGCTCTTTCCCTTTCGCTCGCCACTACTCAGGAAATCATTAGTTTATTTTCTTTTCCTCCGGGTACTTAGATGTTTCAGTTCCCCGGGTTCCCTCTCTATACACTATTTATTCATGTATGAGTACCTGCCCTGCGACAGGTGGGTTCCCCCATTCGGATATCTACGGATCAATGTTCATGTGCAACTCCCCGTAGCTTTTCGCAGCTTGTCACGTCCTTCTTCGGCGCCTAGTGCCAAGGCATCCACCTTACGCCCTTCGTAGCTTGATCGTTCTTTCGTCGTTTTCAATCCATTAAAGACCTTAAGTTTTCTGTCCTCAGCTTTGTAATATACGTACAAGTCCATATTACTCATATTTTCTCGTACAATATTTCGCTAATCTTGGCATGTCTTTCACCATGCCTGAACATCTATCTCTCGTCAAGATAGTGTTCTCTACTATGCAGTTGTCAATGTGCGATGCCGATTCGAGTCGGCTGGTGGGCTCAAGTGGACTCGAACCACCGACCTCACGCTTATCAGGCGTGTGCTCTAACCAGCTGAGCTATGAGCCCGTGTGGTGGAGATGAAGGGAGTCGAACCCTTGACCCCCTGCTTGCAAGGCAGGTGCTCTAGCCAACTGAGCTACACCCCCACGGGTATTATTCGTGCTGTTTTTTCGACAGCTTTTATATAATATCATTACCGTCGCCCGATGTCAAACAATTTTACGGGATTTTCGCGAAAATTTTTCAACCTTTTTTTGCGCCGTTTTTCCCCGCGCCGACAGACGCGCGGTCCACTTTTTATCCGCCCCGACAAGCGTCGACGATAAAAACGCGCCCCTTTGCGAGAGAGGCGCGGATTTTGCATTTTTCGCTTCTCAGAGCAACTTTTTCTTTTTGAGGAAAAGCGCCAGTACGGCGGATATCACCGCGCTTATCGCGACGACGACCCAGAACCCCCACCATTTGTTCTCAAACGGTACGCCTGTGTTCATTCCGAAAAACGAAGCGATAAGCGTCGGGATCGAGAACACGAGCGTGACCGAAGTCAGCACTTTCATCACGATGTTGAGGTTGTTGGAAATGACCGAAGCGTATGCGTCCATCGTACCCGAAAGAATGTCTCTGTAGATCGAGCACATTTCCATCGCCTGTTTGGTCTCGACGGCGACGTCCTCGAGCAGGTCCTTGTCCTCTTCGTATATCTTCACTATGCTGTTGGCGGTCGTCTTGGTGGAAAGCAGTCTCGAAATGACCGCGTCGTTGCCCGTCAGCGAGGTGCTGAAGTAAACGAGCGAGTTTTCGAGGTCGAGCATCTGGATCAGCTCCTTATTCCTCGTAGACTTGTGCAGTTCGTTCTGAATACGCTGGCTCGCCTTGTCTATCTGCTTGAGGTAGGTCAAAAATTTCGTCGCAATATTGTACAGTACCTGGAACAGAAATCTCGTCTTTTTGTACGTTGCGAAAGATTTGACGCGGTTTCTCGCAAAGTCGCGCAGTACCGCCGTATCCTTGAGGCAGACCGTGATCACGCAATCTTTCTTTATGAACGTGCCGAGAGGTATCGTGAAATAGCTGTAATATGCCGCTTCTTCTTCAATAACCGGAATGTCGACGAGCACCATCGAATAGTCTTCTTCTGTCTCGCAACGCGATCTCTCCTCGTCGTCGAGAGGGGTCTTGAGCACGTCGGCTTCGATGCCGGTGAGACCCGCTATGTACTCGATCTCCTTGTCGCTGGGGTTCACGAGATTGATCCAGCAATCCTTGAGGGAAAACCCTTCTGCGGAGAAAACTTCCTCTTGCAGGTGTTGGAGTTTTTCGGATTCGTCTGTTTTGAAGATTTCAATCATCGATATACCTCCTTTCGCGGCAGAGCGCCGCATTCGGGTTTTTAAAGGAAAAGTAAAGCCGCGTATTTCCGCCCTTACGCCGAACGCTCGGTAGATTTTAACAGAAATCCGCGACTCCCATTCACTATAATAGCACTACGTTGCCGTTTTGGCAACTTTTAGGCGGTATATTTTTTAAGCGCCTCCGCGGCTTCTTTCAGAGAAGCTCCGCCTTCTGCGTCCGGGTCCGTGCCGCTGACCGCAACGGCGATGCCGCTTTCGACCACTTTTGCGACGTCTTTGCTCGGATTCGCGTCGACATAAGCGCCGACCGCCTTCGCGAGATCTTCGGTAGCCGTGCTTGCAGGCAGATCGCACGCTCTCCTGATGCCGTCGAGATCCTTAGCTCCGACCACGAACACTCTGGCGCGGGACTTATCCTCAAGAGTGAGTCTGTTCTCGAAAACACGCAGTATGCCCGCCGCCGCTCTCCTTTCTCTCTTGTACGTCAGATATGCGTAGAGTCTGGCTACAAGACCGACCGCCGCCCATACCGCCGCGGTAAGCGCCGCATAACATACCGCGATCGTCCACTCGACTCCCTTGCAGAGCAAAAGCGTCTGAAGCGCGGCAACGCAGGCAAACGCGACGTAATAATAGAATACCATCGGGCGTTTTTCTGCGGTCAGAAGCCTGTTCATTTTGAACTGAAGCTCGCTTCCCGCATACTCCGAGCCTATCAGCGCATGGTTTTTCCACGCCTTTCTTATGCTCCTCGGCATATGCTTCACGCATTTTTTATAAAAACGGTGAGAATTGGAGAGGTCGATGTCGCCTCTGCTGACTACGAACCTTTTTATTCTGCGATAGTTTTTGATATTTTTGGCTGAATGCAAAATATACAAAATCTGAATAACAAAGGTGACTACGCTCAATGCGGCGCAAGCGACCGTCAGAAACTGGACGGGAACGGACCCGAGAAGGTCGTCAAGCGCGGCGCCGATCTGCAAAACAATTTTTTCCACAGCAAACATACTCCTTTTTTGTTGATATGTAAGCTGCGGAAGATCTCTTATATTATTATAATGATATTATATTATCGGGGCGAGCTCTGCCCGCCCATAAATGATTGCCCTTTTTTGCCGTTTTACACGTGCAGTATCAAATCTCTGCCCAAAACGTATATGAGCCTGTCCTTGACCTTGAGTCCCAGTCCCTTTTCGACCGCGAGAGCGTAAAGTTCGAGCTGTTTGCGGTAGCGCGCCGCGACAATGTCTGGCGGCAGTTTGCTCATCTTGAAATCCACGACCGTCGCCGTGCCGTCAGCATTGTCGGGTATCAGCAAGTCTATCGTGCCCTGCACGAGGATCTTGTCGTCAGCCGCGTCGTCTCCGAGCACGTCTTTGGCGCTGACTCTCAGCATGAACTGCTTTTCCCTCATATGTCCGACCGCTCTTGCGCGGGTTATCACGTCGCTGCACAGACACCTGAAAACGACCGACGGGTCGACGGCTTGCCTTTCCGCCTCGTCGAGCGCTCCCTGCTCGTACATCTCGTCTATCTGCGCCCTGACCGCTTCTTCGTCAACGCTGTCGTAGTCCACGCGCTCCATAACCTTGTGATAAGCCGTGCCCGTGCCCGCGCTGTCTTCCTCGAACCAGTTCCTGACGTAAACCGTGCCGTAGTCGTCAGGATTTTCTTTATTTATTCCCGTAACGGTGTGCTTTATACCCGTTTCGGCGCTCTTTGAATACGGATAAGAGTAATACAGATAATCCCGTATTTCCTTGAGTTTTTCGGGAACGGGCGCGGCGAACGTGACCCCGCCTGCCTCCTCGTCGACGTTTTCTTCGGCTTCTGCCGCGTCGTAAGGTTCAACGTATTTGTCGCAGAATTCCGGCGAATCGACGCAGACGTTGTTCAGCCAGTTCATAAAGGATTCTTCGCTCGCTCTGCCTTGGGCGAATTTTTCGACAGTACCCGTAACGAAAAGCATGTTCTTGGCGCGAGTCAAAGCGACGTACATGAGGCGCATGTGCTCCTCGAGGTTCTTTTTGTCGATTATATCCTTGCACGCGACGTACTTCAGATTCTTCCTCTTGAGTCTCGTATCCTCCTCGGGATATTTCATCGCAATGCCGAAGTCCTTGCCGAGCATCATGTCGTCCGGATTGGGTTTTATGAACGAGGACGCAGCGTCTATAAGTATGACGACGGGATACTCCAGTCCTTTGGACGAATGTATCGTCGAAGTCTGAACGCAGTCGTCGTCCTCGGGTCTCTCTGCGCTTTCGCCCGTCAGCGCCGCTTCTTCTTCGTATGCGAGCATGGACTGAAGCGTCACCGCATAACTCTTGCCCTCGAGCCCCGATACGAAAGTACGCATTTTGTCAAGTTCGTCTCTGCCGAAATGGGCGAGCACGTATTTGTCGAAGCTGTATTTCGCAATCGCGTATCCGAGGAGCCTGCCTGCAGTCTCGTGTTCTGATCTTTCTCTCAGATCCTGAATGCCCGCATAAAACGCTCTGAGTTTATCGGCAAGCGCGTCGCACTTTTCTGCCGCGTAAAGTCGGGTGCAGGAGTGGAAATACTCCTCTTTGAGATAGGCTTTCCTTATCTCTGCGAGTTCACTGCAATCGAAACCGCCGAAGACGCTTTTCATCACCGCCGCGAGCGCGACGTCCTGCAACGGGTTGTCCACGACTCTGAGCAGGTCGAGAAGCATGTCTACCCCGAAATTCTCCTCTTTCCTCGTCACGTTGGCGCTTGCGAGAGGTATGCCGACCGCGTGCAGATAACCGATTATCTGTTGCACTTTCCAACTTCTCGTGGAGCACAGCAGGGTTATGTCTTTGTATTCGACGTATCTGCTCGCGGGTTTGTCCCCATCATAATATCCTATCTTGCGTTTTCCGACCAGCGAAGCTATCTTCTCGGCGATGCACATCGCCTCCGCCTCTGCGTCGTCCTCTGCTCCCTCAGAGTCCTCCCTGACGCTGTAGACCCCGTCTGCTGGCCACTTCGACCCGATGGATTTCCTGACTTTCTTTACGGGATATATCCCTATCACGGGCTGACCGTCGTCGTATGCGGGCGTGATATCCGTTACGAGCATCGAGTCGGAGGCGTAATCCACCCCGCCCTTGTCTTTGGTCATAAGCCGTGAAAATATTTCGTTCACGAAGTCGAGGATGCGCTTGTCGCTCCTGTAATTCCTGTTGAGTGTGACCACTTCTCCCGCGGACGGGTCGGAGCGGTAAGCGTCGAATTTGTCGATGAATATCCCGGGTTCGGTCAGGCGGAAGCCGTAAATGCTCTGTTTTACGTCTCCGACCATGAACAGATTGTGCCCGTCCGAAATGCGCCCGAGCAGGAACTCCTGAACGTAGTTGGTGTCCTGATACTCGTCTATACAGACGTACTTATAGCGCGACGAGACCTCTTTCGCGACTTCGGGATTTTTCAGGACCTTTATCGCGTAATATTCGAGATCGGCGAAGTCCATCTTGTTTTCGTTCTGTTTCTGCTCTTTGTATTCCTTTGCGACCTCGTCGACTATCTGCACGAGTTTCCTGACGTAAGGCACGGCGTTTTCGCCGTATTCCCGCCACTGCGCTGCCGTGTATGCGGTGATTTTTTTCAACTCTTTCGCCGCAGAAGCGCACGTCGACGCAAATGCCTTCTGCAATTCTTTGATTTCGTCGTATCTGAGATTGGCTATCGCATAGTCGACGCCGACTTCGTCCGCCGCAGCGATTATCTTCGCTTTCGCCATATTTCTGCCTGCGGCAAAGTGCCAGTTTATCGCATTGACGGCATCGACGAACCCGTCGCCCGTCCTGCCGACCGCCGCCGCGCAACTGTTCGCGATCCTTTCTGCCTCCTCCCTGTTGGACGGGTCGAAGCCCGGGTATTCGTTCATAGCGTAGGCAAGCGAGCGCGCCTCGGCGCCCGCTTTCTCGACGATCTTTCCGTATTCGGAGAGCATTGCGGATATCTCGCGTCCGTCATAGCCGTAACCGCTATGCGCGTTTGTCAACCACTTCTCTCTGTCGGGCTGGGACTCGAGGAACGCGTAGACGCGTTTGATCTGCGCGCGGAGCGCACTGTCGTTGCCGAACATGAATTTGAGTGCCGACAAGATCGGATCTGCTTTTTCTCCGTAACGTTTGAGCACGGTGTCCACGGCTTTGTCCAGCATACCGCCGCTCTCCGTCGGCTCGAGCATCGAATAGGACGGGTCGATCCCCGCTTCCTCGAAAAATTCTTTTATCAGATTGCCGCAAAAAGAGTGCACCGTGCATATGTCCGCCATGGATACGTCGTCTATCTGCTCTCTGAGGTACTCCTTGTCAGCGCCCTCCTCTTTCATCGCGTCGACGAGGGCGGACGATATCCTGTCTTTGAGTTCGGCGGCTACGGCGTTGGAAAACGCGAGCATGACGATCTGTCTCACGGGAGTGCCCTGCTTTATAACCCTGACTATCCTCTCGATCGTGACGGCAGTCTTGCCGCTGCCCGCAGAAGCGGACACCAGCGTATTTTTGTCGAAACTTTCTATCGCCGCCAGCTGTTCTTTATTCCACGTCTTTGCCATTTGTCTCCTCCGCGAAGAACGGATATTCTCCGAAGCCATTACTTTCGCTCATCACTCTCTTTGCCCCGCCCGTAGCCGAGAAGGCGCATATACCTCCGTACTCGCAATAGGTGCACGCTTTCTCTGTCGGCGACGCCTTGATGTAGCCGTCGTCTATCTCCTCAGCCGCTTTTGAAGTGAGTTTTTCCACATAATCGCAAAGCGCCTCAAATCTTTCCGGGCTTGTCGCAACGCTGTCCCCAACTGCGACTATACTCCCTTCGCTCCCCTTTTTCGCAGAACGCTTTATCGGGAAGAGTTTGCTTTCGACACCGTTGACAGTGCTGTCGAAAACGTGATCGAAATGCTTGAGAATTTCTTTATCCGTGTTTATAAACCCGACATATTTAAATCTTATCGAGCTCCTGTTCTCACTGAGAAATTTGTTGTTGAGCGGCAGATAGAAAACTCCTGCGGGCTTAGCTTCAGTCTGTCCCGCAAGCGCTTTCATGTAGATGAAAAGCTGTATCCTCTCCCCGTACATCACGTTGGGAAGGGAGAAGTAAACGCTCGAGGAACTCTTGTAGTCGATCACGGCGATATAATCTCCGTATCTGTCCACCCTGTCTATCCTGCCGAACATGTCTATCGTCTTGCCTTTGAATTTTATCTTGATCGGTGCGTAACTGCCGTCCATACCGAACGCTTCTTC
>CALWRI010000027.1 GCA_944383905.1 uncultured Christensenellaceae bacterium | reverse complement strand
CCAATGACTGGGGTGAAGTCGTAACAAGGTAGCCGTATCGGAAGGTGCGGCTGGATCACCTCCTTTTAAGGAGTAGCATAAAGCTACTTAAGAAAACGGAATGCGACAAGCGTTCCGACTCGAAGGTCTTTGACCCGTGAGTATAAATACCCGCGAGACTTTTATTTCTCCTTTCTGTTCGTTTTAATGAGTTTCCGTGAATGTTTTTTCCGTGAATAAGATTTTCGAGCACGCCGTCAAAGGCGTCTTTTTTTTGCCTTTCCGTTCATCTTCGTCGCAATACGGCAAGTATTGCTTCCTCATCTTCACGAAAAATCAATTAAAAATCCGCTCTTAGCCGACGCACTCTCAAATGCTTCTTCACGGAATTAGTTTTTATTTTTTATTTGTTTCGCAGGTGGTGAAACGGCAGGTATTACTTCCTCGTCTTCATCAAAAATCACTAAAAAAATACCTCCCGTACTGCACATTCTCAACCGTTCATTTACGGAATTAATATTTAGATTTTATAAGTTTCAAATGTAAAGATAGGGCAAATATTGCTTCCTCATCTTTACGAAAAAACAATAATAAAAATCCGTTTTGACAACGCGTACACCTTATGGTATCATTTTCAGTAGGAGAGAAGGTATGAGCAAAGAGTTTGAAAAACTGATGAACGCGCACGAGGTCGACGACAGAGATTATGTAAACGACAGGGAGGCTGTGACGGACAGAATAAAAGAGGAGTTCGCCAATGCGGACGAGTTTTTAGCCTATCTCGGGAGAGACGTGGCGGCGGAGAAGGCGTTTTTCGATTATTCGGGCAACAGACCTTATCCATTCGGGGTCGTGCCTGTCAGAAAAAGCGTCAGACTTTACGTCAAAAAGTATACCGCGACGCAGAGACCGTATTACCACTCGCATTCGTTTTACGAGATAATTTTCGTTCAGAACGGAAAATGCGGTTTTTTTCATTACCCGAGCGGGGAGCGATATGCGATTGACAGAGGGAGCGCGTGCGTCGTTGCGCCGGGGAGCGTACATGCACTTGAGAGAGCCGGAAAAAGAGACGTGATACTCAAAGCCGTCGTTCCGACAGAGATTTTCGACGGTATTTTTCTTGAAGGAGATAAGGTTAGGAAGGGAGAGATCGCAGTTTTCGAAAACGTCGGGGACAAAGCGCATTCTTATTTTCAGAACTTCGTAGCGGAAAACGGCAAAGATATGCCTCTGTCGCGCATAAGCGAAAGAGGGTGGCTTACGCTCTTTTTGGCAGAATTATACCGAGAGAAAGACGAAAGGGGCGGCGACATCGTTGAAAAACTGGATATATATTTCGAGAACAATCTGAAAAACGCGCGGCTTTGCGATTTTGCCGCATACGTCGGCTACAACCCCGACTATGTGTCCCGCGTGATAAAACGGTATACGGGCAAAAGTTTCAGAGAGGCGGTGGAGATTGAAAAGCTCGCGTATGCAAAAGTGCTGTTAAGCACTACGGACATGTCGGTAGAGCGCGTCTCCGCAGAGTGCGGATACGCAAACTCATCAGGTTTTTACAAGCAGTTTACTGCAACTTACGGGATAACTCCGGCACGTTACAGAAAAGCGCGGAAAAAGTCGTAAAGGGATATACAAAAGTCGGTATCGGATATATAATGCCACGGCTTTTTATTGTATAATGTATTCAGACATTACGAGGAGAACCCCATGATCGTTGACAGAATAATGACTGTTGCGCTCGATAAAAAGACCGCGGCAAACTACGCAGCAAAGGCGTTTGAAGAATACTCAAATAAAAAGGCTGTCAAGGTGAAATGCCTGGGCGGCGGGTCTTTCGGTATCGCGTTTAAAGTAAATGCCCGAGACGGAGAAAGCGTCGTTATAAAATTTATGCGCGCGGATAAGATGATGGAGAAAGAGGTTTTTGACCTTGATCTTCTCGGAAAAAATTGTCCGCTCGATATGCCCAAGGTGTTGTTTTCAAGAAAAAAAGACGACGAAATTCCCGTCGATTGTTACGGCATGACAGTTATGCAGGGCAAACCGCTTCTTACCTGCTGGGGCGCGCTGTTGTCGGGCAAGAAGAAAAGGAAAAAGATAGGGGAAAGAATAGTCGACGCGCTTCATCAGATACACGGTTGTAAAAATTCAAAATTCGGCGATACGCTAAACCCCGACTGCGACACGTGGCTCGATTGTTATAAACCTTTTGCGAAACAGGTGCTGGACAAAGCCGTCGAGTTTGAAAAGAAAGGGGAGCTTAGTAAAGAAATTGTCGCGACGATGATAAGAGCATGGGAAAAATTCGATATTATTTTCGATGAAAATGTCGAAGAAGCCTGCCTCATACACGGCGATCTCAATATAATGAATATACTCAAAAGCGGGCATAAAATATCCTTTATTGATCCGCTCAACAGTATGTATGCCGACAGGGAATACGATCTGTTCCAGTTCGACAACCTTTACGGAAAGAAGTTTTTTCTAAGCGATACTTACCGTAAAAAGTACGGCGAGACCAAGCGTTGCGACGACAAGCTCGCTTTTTACGGGCTGTGGAACGAGGTGTTCTGCGTGATAAAGTCGGGCACGCTTATCCCTTTTATAATGGAACCGCTTGTTAAAAATATGAATAACAGGCTTGAAAATTTATGACTTCTTTTCTCGGCAGTTTAGTTAATGTGGCGATAAGGGCGTATACCTTTAAATACAGAAGGAAGCAGGCTTCCGTTTCGCGTAACATTAAAATCAAGCCGAGGGGGTACAAATGCCCCGACAAATTCGACTATACGATAAAAGAGTATAACGGCATTAAGGTCGAAAAGCTCGCCCCGAAAGGCTATGACGGCGACAAAATAATACTGCAATTCCACGGCGGCGGCGCGGTCATGGATATGTCGTCGCTTTTTTACCGCAAGGTAGCGGAAAAGTATGCGGACGAGACGGAACTTGCTGTTTACAGCATAGATTACGGAGCGGGCAGAGACAAGGTGCACCCGTCTCTTTTGAACGACTGTTTCAACGCGTATAAAGGAATTCTCGAAAGAGGGATAAAGCCAGAAAATATCGTCGCGGTCGGCGACAGTATGGGTGCAAATCTCATGCTTGCTACTTGTTTCAAGGCGAGAGACGAGGGCTTGCCTTTGCCTCGCGCGCTCGTTTCGGTATGCGCTTTTCTCGACAATACCGCAAGTGGAGATTCGTATTTTACCAACGCGCACAAAGACCCGATGTACGCGCTTCCTTTTTATATGAGCGCGGAAAAGTATGCAGACAGACTTCGTCGCGTACCACCGTATGCGGGGAATTGCGATCTTAAAGACCCGTATCTTTCGCCCGCGTTCGGTAATTTTACGGGATTTCCCGAAACGCTTATAATATGCGGAGCGGATGAGGTGGACGAGAGCGACAGCGCTGTGCTTTTTGATGCGGCAAAGAGGGACGGCGTGAATGTGCGATACAATAAATACGACGGTATGTTCCACGACTTTTTGTATATCGCGCCGTTTGTGAAGGAAAGCAGAGCGGCGTGGGGAGACATAAAAAACTTTGTTTTGGAAACATAATTTCAGTGCCTGAAAACTCAAAACAGGTCTAAAAAAAGACGACGGAAAATCCGTCGTCTTTTTTTAATCCGTCGGTTGGACAGCTTTTTACAGTACGTCCGACAGCTTGAATTTTGCCTGCATGATATACGGATTTTTCGCGCCCTTTTCGAACTTGCCGTAAGATGTGAGCACGAAGGTGCCGTCCTTGCATATCGTGCCGCTGTAACCGCAGTCGGCTTTGCCGTCGTTGGTCGTGCCCAGCACTATAAGAGCTTCTCCGAGGTTGTCGGTCTTGTTGCCGTTTTCCGCATAGGAGAGAAGGTCATCGAAAGTGCCGACCCAGGCGACCCAGTATCCGCCAGTAAAATTGGAATTGTCGAAAATGTTGCGTTTTACGCCGGGAATGACGAGGCGGAAAGACACGAGCAGTTTGCCCGTTGTTTCGTCGTATTCGGCTTTGTGTCTGTCTCCCGTCAGAGCGTAGGGAAGCTCGCGGAATTCAGACCACGTCTCGCCTTCGTCTTTGGAAACGGAGATGAGAGAGTTTGTGACTCTCGAATTGCCTCTGCCTATAAGTACAAGCGTGTCGTCGTCGGGCGCCGCTGCGCGGACTATCTCTATTTCGCAGATATTCGCTTTTTGCTCGATCTCTCGCTGTTCGTACAAAAACTTTTTCGGCTGCGACCACTGCGGATTTCCGTCTTCGTCGAAAGTGAGTATCGAGGTGTAGTTGTAAAAATCGTAGTCGTGGAAGGTGCCCATCCATGCGTCGATATATTCTCCGTCTTGTTTGAGCTGCGTGAGAGAGGACATGGAGACTATCACGTCGTAAGGGAGGACATTGCCGTTTTGGTCATAGTTGGGAGAGTATGGATCCGAGACGTCGGTTTCCGCAGTTTTTGCAGGTTGAGCTTTTGCCCACTCTGTACCGTAGAAATTTTCAAATTCGGTCCACGTCGCGCCGTTGTCCGAAGATACGGAGCAGTTGAAACCGTCCGCGTAATACTCGTCGTCGGGATTCCACGAGGGGCAACCGCTGATAAGCACGAGTTTTGACGTGCCGTCGGTAAAGTGCAGATTGTAAAGGGTAGGAGTTTCCTGCGACTTTTCCCAGCTGTCGGGCAGGGTGTCGGATATGTTTGTCCAGCTGTCGCCGTAATCCGTGCTCTTTTGCATGATTATATCGCCTTTGCCGTGTCCCGCGGGATATGCGCATAAAAGTGTGCCGTCGTCCGCGAGCGCGACGTCGGGATGCCCGAGATAGTTGCCGGTATTGTCGATCGTGGACAAATAAGACGAATCGAGGCGGACAACGGGGATCTCGACATAATCGAGAGCGTCTTTTCGGGTGCCGAAATAGACGGACATCAACGTTATTGCGGCAATGAGCACTATGAGTACGGGCAGGACTATCGCAAGAGTTTTCTTTTTTGAAAGAGCCAAAACTGTTACTTCCGTCAAACGCGCGTATGCGGTTTGTTAAGAATATTATATCATTGAAAAACATCGTTGACAAGAGTCTTAAAACGTGCACGGAGGTATAAAATATTTGTAAAAGATACGAAAAGTTATAAAAACGGTTGTATACTTTTTTACAACGTGATATAATTTTGTTACAAAACTAAACAGGAGTTGATTAGACATGGAGAAAACGAATGTTGTTGCATATTCGGTTGAAGAATGCCGCAACAGATTGGCAAACGTAAAGATCGGGTATACCGACCTCGGCGGAGACGTGTACAAGTTCAATTCGGTGCAGAAGAAGGGCGAAAATTTTTCGTTCTTTGCTACCGCGACGCTCAAGGCAGAAGGTGACGCGAGCACCGAAGTTACGCTGGTACTTTCTCCCGACGAAGGAATGGAAGAACCCGCAAACGCAGACGAAATATATGACAAATTCGTCGCAAGATTTTTCAATTTGCTCGGACAGCCCGCTGCGGACGATTTCGCAAGCGCTGCAAAGAGCGAAGAAAAAACAGCAAATGATGAAAATGAACAAGGCCCCCGCATCGCGGGTGCGGATTCGCAGTACTGCGAAAATTGCGGCGCTCTGATCAGCGCAAAAGCGGTCATTTGTCCCAAATGCGGCTGTGCCGTCAAGGGAGCAAAGAGACTGTACGAAGAGGAGAAAAGCTCCGCGGTCGGCATTCTCGCGATCGTGTTCTCCTTGCTCGGAGGTTGGCTTGGTCTCGCGCTCGGCATATTCGGACTCGTTTCTTATTATAAAGATCCGAAATACGTTTCCGACAGAAGAAACTGCAAAATAGCGATCGGATTCTTTATTGCATGGGTCGTCGGATATATCATTCTTATCGTTGTCAGCATCGCGATGCCGTTAATCGCTTCGGGTATGAGCGGATTATCCATTCAATGAGAAAAACGGGGTTCGCCCCGTTTTTTTGTTGCCTTAACATATTTGGCGATATATCGGACGAAAAGATATGTCGCTTCGGACTTCCTTTCTCCGGCAAGCGTACTGTCGGAACGTGCCGTAGGAGAAGAGAATGCGATGAGGATACTGATGACGGAGAGGACGGAAAAATAAAAACCCCGTTCTCTCCTTGACTTATAATAATATAAATAATAAAATGATTATATACGCATGAAGAGGAGAGCGCTAATGAAAACGGATATCGAAATCGCAAACAGCGTAAAGTTGCAGCCGATCGCAGCCATTGCAAAAAAGCTCGGGCTTGACGAAAACGATTACGAACAGTACGGCAGATTCAAGGCGAAGGTGACGCCGAGAGACGAAAATAAAAAAGGAAAGCTCGTGCTCGTCACGGCGATCAATCCGACCGCGCTCGGCGAGGGTAAGACGACGACTTCGATCGGTCTTGCGGACGGCATGTCGAAACTCGGCAAAAAGGTGTGTCTCGCTTTGCGCGAGCCGTCTTTGGGACCCGTATTCGGCGTCAAGGGCGGTGCGACGGGCGGCGGTATGGCGCAGATAGCCCCGATGGAAGACATCAATCTTCATTTTACCGGTGATCTGCACGCGATAACCTGCGCAAACAACCTCATCTCCGCTATTTTGGACAATCACATTTACCAGGGAAACAAGCTGGGCATAAACCCGACAAAGGTGATCTGGAAGCGTTGTCTCGACATGAACGACCGCGCGCTCCGCAACATTGTCTGCGGACTCGGTGGTTCCACCAACGGAGTTCCGCGTCAGGACGGATTCAATATCACGGCGGCGAGCGAAGTCATGGCGATACTCTGTCTTTCAAAAGATCTCGACGATCTCAAAAAGAGACTTGCAAACATTGTCGTGGCGTACAACTATGACGACGAACCCGTGACCTGCGGCGATCTCGGCTGCGCACAGGCGGCGGCGATAGTGCTCAAAGAGGCGCTCAAACCCAACCTCGTCCAAACGCTCGAAGGCACTCCCGCGCTCGTTCACGGCGGACCGTTTGCCAACATTGCTCACGGCTGCAACAGCATTATTGCCACAAAGACGGCGCTTTCTCTTGCCGATTACGTCATTACGGAAGCGGGCTTCGGCGCAGATCTGGGCGCGCAGAAATTCTTTGACATAAAGTGCAGACTTTCGGGACTTGCTCCGCAGGCTGTCGTGCTTGTCGCGACTGTGCGCGCTCTCAAGTACAACGGCGGCGCAAGCAAAGAGGACGCGGCAAAAGCAAACGACGAAGCGCTTAAGAAAGGCATCTGCAATCTTTTGGGTCATATAGACAATCTGCGCGGAGTTTACGGCGCAAACGTCGTCGTTGCGATAAACAAGTTCGTCACGGATACCGACGACGAGATAAATTACATAGCGGACGTCTGCAAGCAGGCGGGATCGGAATGTGAGATCTGCGAATGTTGGGCGAAGGGCGGAGAAGGTTCCGTCGCGCTTGCCGAAAAGGTGCTCAATGCGGTTGAAAAGGGCGGCAGGATCAGATTCTCTTATACCGACGATATGGATATAATAAGGAAAGTGCAGTCAGTTGCCACCAGAGTTTACGGCGCGAAAGAAGTGGAGTTTTCTCAAAAGGCGCTTGCTTCGATAGCGCAGATAAAAAAGATAGGCAAGGCGGACCTGCCGATATGTATTGCGAAAACGCAGTATTCTTTTTCCGACGACGCGACAAAGCTGGGAAGACCGGTAGGGTTTACCCTGCACGTCCAGGACGTGGAGCTTCGCGGCGGCGCGGGCTTCCTCGTCGTCGTTTGCGGCAATATCATGTTGATGCCGGGTCTCAGTAAGATCCCCAACGCGATAAATATGACCATTGACAGCGAGAGCGGCGAAATAAAAGGTTTGTTCTGATAAAGGAGCTTATATGGCGGACAATACTAATTTCATTGAGGAAATAATCAACAATGATCTGGAGAGCGGCGCGGTAAAAGAGATAATCACCCGTTTTCCGCCCGAACCCAACGGATACCTTCATATCGGTCACTCCAAGTCGCTTTGGATAAACTTCGGTATGAAGGAAAAGTATCACGGCAAATGCAATCTGCGTTATGACGACACCAATCCCAGCAAGGAGGACGTGGAGTTTGTCAATTCGATAAAAGACGACATAGCGTGGCTCGGATACAAGTGGGACAAGGAGCTGTACGCTTCGGACTACTTCGACAGGATGTACGAGTGTGCGGTCGGACTCATCAAAAAAGGTCTCGCGTACGTCTGCGATTATTCTGCCGACGAGATAAGAAACACGCGCGGAAACCTGACGACCCCCGGGCAGAACAGTCCGTGGAGATACAGGAGCGTTGAGGAAAACCTGCGCCTGTTCGAGGAGATGAAAGAAGGCAAATACGCGGACGGAGAAAAGGTGCTGCGCGCAAAGATCGATATGGCAAGCCCCAACATGAATATGCGAGATCCCGTCATTTACCGCATACTGCGCGAAAAGCATCACCGCACGGGCGACAAGTGGATAATATATCCGATGTACGACTTCGCGCATCCGCTCGAGGACGCTTTCGAGGGCATTACTCACAGCATCTGCACGCTCGAATTCGAAGACCACAGACCTCTTTACGACTGGGTAAAGCACAACTGCGGTTTCGGTGATTTCCCCAAACAGATCGAGTTTGCGAGACTCAATATGACGAGGACGATAATGTCCAAAAGATACCTCAAAAAGCTCGTTGAAGAAGGAAAGGTGGACGGTTGGTCCGATCCCCGTATGCCTACGCTCAGCGGTATGAGGGAGAGGGGATACCCGCCCGAGGCCATCCGCAATTTCTGCGCCGCGGTAGGCGTTTCCAAATCGAACAGCGAGGTCGACGTCGCCATGCTCGAGCATTTCGTCAGAGATTATCTCAACGTCAATGCGGACAGAATGATGGTCGTCAAGGACCCCGTAAAACTCATCGTGGAGAATGCGGAAAAGGACGAAGTTTACGAGATAGACAACAATCCCAACGCGGAGACGCCGACCACTCACAAGGTCACTTTCAGCAGAGAGCTGTATATTGACCGCGAGGATTTTGCGCCCGTGCCTCCTCCCAAGTACAAGAGACTCGTGCCGGGCGGCACCGTAAGACTCAAAGGTTCTTATATCCTCGAATACGTCGGTCACAAATGCGACGAGACGGGCAAGGTCACCGAGGTGACGTGCCGTTATATCCCCGACAGCATACAGGGCGGAGCAAACGCGAACATCAAAGTCAAAGGCGTTATCCAATGGGTCAACGCGAAGGACTGCGTCGATCTGACTCTGCACGAATACGACTATCTTCTGCTTGACGGAGACGGCGACTTCAACGACCGTCTTACGCCCGACAGTCACAGAGTCTATCCGTGCGCGAAGGGCGAAGCCGCTCTCAAAGACGTCAATGCATACGACCGTTTCCAATTCATGCGCATGGGCTATTTCAGCGCGGTGAAGGATTACGGCAAGGACGGCAAGTACGCGTTCAACATGATCACGGGACTCAAGGACAGTTATGGCAAGTAAGCTCTTTTCGCCAAAGGGGATAAAGGAAGTCGCGGAGGAATCCATATCCAAATACAATGCGGCGAACGGCACGAAATATCTGCTGTTCGACCCTCGCGACATCACCGAATTCAAATGCAAAAGGGGAGTAAAAGACGGCAAGACCGTTTACCTGTACGAAAAGTTGCAGATAATGTTCGGCAATCACGAGATCGAGGAATATTGCTTTGCGGAAAAAGGGATATTCGACCGCTCTCTGATGAAGGACGCAA
>CALWRI010000026.1 GCA_944383905.1 uncultured Christensenellaceae bacterium | reverse complement strand
GAAAACTCAATTTTCATATAAATTCGGAGGAACAAACAATGATTACAAAGTATTACGATTGCGATTGCGATCTCAAAATGCTTGACGGCAAAACGGTTGCTATTATGGGCTTCGGCTCTCAGGGCCACGCTCACGCTATGAACCTCAAGGACAGCGGCGTAAACGTCATCGTCGGACTCAGACCGGGCAGCAAACACGAAAAGAAGGCAAAGGACTACGGCCTCACCGTTATGCCCGTAAAAGAGGCGGCACAGAAGGCCGACATCGTCATGATGCTCGTTCCCGACGAGATCTGCGCGGATATTTACGAGGCGGAAGTCGCTCCCTACATGACCGCAGGCAAGATCCTCATGTTCGCTCACGGCCTCAACATCCACTTCAAGCTGATCAAACCCTCCAAGGATATCGACGTCATCATGGTCGCTCCCAAGGGACCCGGTCATACCGTCAGAAGTCAGTACCTCGAAGGCAGAGGCGTTCCTTCTCTTATCGCGGTTGCGCAGGACGCAAGCGGCAGAGCTAAAGACTATGCGCTCGCATACGCAAGCGGCATCGGCGCGGGCAGAGCAGGCATCCTCGAGACCACGTTCAGAGAGGAGACCGAGACCGACCTGTTCGGCGAGCAGGCAGTTCTTTGCGGCGGTGTTACCGAGCTGATGAAGGCAGGTTTCGACACTCTCGTAGCTGCGGGTTACGCTCCCGAGATGGCATACTTCGAGTGCATTCATGAGATGAAACTGATCGTTGACCTTATCAACGAAGGCGGCTTCGCAAAGATGAGATACAGCATTTCAAACACCGCTGAATACGGCGATTACAGAACGGGCAAGAGACTTATCACCGAGGAGACCCGCAAGGAAATGAAGAAGGTCCTGAGAGAGATCCAGGACGGCACCTTCGTAAGCGAATGGATGACCGAGAACAAAAGCGGCAAGTGCGCTAAATTCCTCGCGACCCGCGCTCTCGAAGCGGAACATCCTCTCGAGAAAGTCGGCGGCGAATTGAGACAGATGATGTCCTGGCTCAAAAAGTAACAGAATAAAGATTACTATCGTTCAAAGTCGCTTTGCTCAACCGCAAGGCGACTTCATTTAAGGAGACAAAATATGGAACTTCGCAGTAAATATCTTACGAGCGGCGCAAATACCGCTCCTCAAAGGTCGCTGCTTTACGCGTGCGGTTTTTCCAAAGAAGAACTCGAAAGACCGCTCGTCGGCGTGGTATCCGCGCACAGCGACATCGTGCCCGGACACATTCATCTCGACAAGTTGACCGAAGCGGTCAAGGCGGGCGTCAGAATGGCGGGCGGTACTCCGATCATGATCCCGTCCATCGGCGTTTGCGACGGCATTGCAATGGGTCATGCCGGCATGAATTATTCGCTTGCTTCGAGAGAGCTGATCGCGGACAGCGTGGAGACGATGGTCAACGCTCATTGTCTCGACGGCGTCGTGCTCGTACCCAACTGCGACAAGATAGTGCCGGGCATGGTCATGGCGGCGGTCAGAATGAATATCCCCGCGGTCGTCGTCAGCGGCGGTCCGATGATGGCGGGCATCGTCGACAAATGCGAGGTTTCGCTCTCCAAGATGTTCGAAGCTGTCGGCGCGTACAAGGCGGGCATAATCGACGACGACGGTCTCACCGAATTTGAGAAAAAAGTCTGCCCGACCTGCGGTTCTTGCAGCGGTATGTATACTGCAAACAGCATGAACTGTCTCTGCGAGGCTATCGGCATAGCGCTCCCCGGCAACGGTACGATCCCTGCCGTGATGAGCGAACGTACGGTGCTTGCAAAGCATGCGGGCATGGCGATCATGGATATGATCAACAAGGGCATTAAAGCGCGCGACATCATCAATATGACGTCGATACAAAACGCACTGGCTTGCGATATGGCGCTGGGTTGCTCGAGCAACAGCGTGCTTCACCTTCTCGCTATTGCGAACGAAGCGGGCGTCGAACTCGACCTGAACATCTTCAACGAGTACAGCGACAAAGTTCCCAATCTCTGTCACCTCGCTCCCGCAGGTCCCACTCATATGCAGGACCTCTATGCGGCGGGCGGCGTTCAGGCTGTGCTTTCGGAGTTAAACAAGGGAGGATATATCCACGGCGAAGCTATGACGGTGACGGGCAAGACCGTCGCGGAGAACATCAAGAACGTCAAGGTCCTCGATTACAACGTGATAAGAAGCCTTGACAATCCCTATTCCTCCACGGGCGGACTTGCGATTCTCTGGGGCAATATCGCGAAAAACGGCTGCGTCGTAAAGCGCAGCGCGGTCGCTCCCGAAATGCTCGTTCATACCGGTCCCGCGAGAGTGTTCGACAGTGAGGAGCAGGCGATCGAAGCCATTTACGGCAAGAAGATCAAAGACGGCGACGTCGTCGTTATCAGATACGAAGGTCCCAAGGGCGGTCCGGGCATGAGAGAGATGCTCAATCCGACCAGCGCGCTCGCGGGTATGAAGCTCGACAAGAGCGTCGCGCTCATTACCGACGGCAGATTCAGCGGCGCGTCGAGAGGCGCATCGATCGGTCACGTCTGTCCCGAAGCTGCGGACGGCGGAGAGATAGGTCTCATCAAAGACGGGGATATGATCACGATTGATATTCCCGCTCACAAGATAAGCGCGGACGTTTCGGAGAAGGATTTCGAAGAGAGAAGAAAGACTCAGGTGATGCCGGAGCCCAGATTCAAGACGGGTTGGCTCAGCCGATATTGCAGACTCGTAACAAGCGCGGATAAAGGCGCTGTGCTTAAATAAGAGGTAAAAAATGTTGACGTTAGACAAAATATATCATGCGGCGTTCGTACTCAAAGAGGCTATCCGTCCGACGGATATGATCTACGCGCCCAATCTCTGCAAGAAATGCGAGGTTTATCTCAAATCGGAAAACCTTCAGGTAACGGGCTCGTTCAAGGTCAGAGGCGCATATTACAAGATCTCACAGCTCAGCGACGAAGAAAAGAAAAAGGGCGTCATCGCGTGCTCGGCGGGCAACCATGCTCAAGGCGTCGCGCTTGCGGCGACGAGAAACGGCATCAAGTCGCTTATCTGTCTGCCCGACGGCGCTCCGATCTCCAAAGTGGAGGCGACGAGACGTCTCGGCGCGGAAATCTGCCTCGTCAAAGGCGTTTACGACGACGCTTACAACAAGGCGCTTCAGCTCAAGGAAGAATGCGGATACACGTTTATTCATCCGTTTGACGACATCGACGTCATAGCGGGACAGGGTACGATCGGTCTCGAAATTCTCGATCAGCTTCCGTCCGTAGACGCGGTTGTGGTGCCTATCGGCGGCGGCGGACTCATAAGCGGAGTCGCGTATGCGATAAAGTGTCTCAAGCCCAGCGTTAAGGTTTACGGCGTTCAGGCGAGCGGCGCTCCCAGTATGCTCAACAGCGTGCACGATCACAAGATAGAAAAGCTGGACAGCGTTACTACGATTGCGGACGGCATTGCGGTGAAGGAGCCGGGCATCAATACTTTCGAGTTCTGCAGCAAGTACGTCGACGAGATCGTCAGCGTGAGCGACGACGAAATATCCGCGGCAATACTCAGTCTTATCGAACAGCAGAAGCTTGTCACGGAAGGCGCGGGCGCGGTTTCGGTCGCGGCAGTCATGTTCAACAAGATCCCCGTCGAAGGCAAGCGCGTATGCTGTCTGCTTTCGGGCGGTAACATAGACGTCACGATACTCTCGAGAGTCATCAAGAGAGGACTTCTGATGTCGGGCAGAAACACGATGCTTATGATAGAGCTTCTGGACAAGCCGGGACAGCTCAAAGACGTCGCGACTATTATCGCGGATCTCGGAGGAAACGTCATCTCGGTACATCACGAGAGAGCCAACGAGGGCAGCGACGTAAACGGATGCTTCCTGCGCATACAGGTCGAGACAAAGAACTTCGACCACATCGCGCAGATCAGAAAGGCTTTGACAGACAGAGGCTTCAAACTCGTATAACAGACACGGAGGACAAAAAAATGAAATATATCAGTACTGACAAAGCGCCGCAGGCGATAGGACCTTACTCGCAGGCGATAGTGAGCGGCAACACGGTATACACTTCGGGACAGATTGCAATCGATCCCGCAACCGGAAACGTGGAAGGAAGCACGATAGAGGAGCAGACCGAACTCGTCTGCACCAATATCGAAAACCTTCTCAAAGCGGCGGGAACCGACATTTCAAAGGTAGTAAAGACGGTCTGTTTCCTCGCGGATATGGGCGATTTTGCGCGTTTCAACGAGGTGTATGCAAAGCATTTCGTATCCAAACCCGCGCGCTCGTGCGTGGCGGTGAAGACGCTCCCCAAGAACGTGCTCGTTGAAATCGATACGGTCTGCGAACTCTGACGCAATTACAACGGTCATAAACTTTCCCCTCTGAAAAGAGGGGATTTTTTTTGCGGGCGATACGCTATTAAGGAGAAAAGGCAAGCGCTTCTGAACGTACCGTGACGTAAAGTGAAGCAGAGGAGACCGACGCTTTGAAGAATGTTTTTTGGCGTGAAAAAAAGGGCTTTTGTTCGAAAAGTCGGCTATCCGCGCTCGCAAGACGGGAAAGGCTTGACATACGGACAGAAAGAAGACCCGGGATCCGATGTACAATGACAAAAGAAAAACCGCTCGATTGAGCGGTTTTTTTTATTAAAACGTCTTTATTTCTTTTTTGTCTTTTTCGGCGGAGTAGCCTTTTTCTTTTGCTTGTCGTCAGCCTGATCGACCGCTATTGTCGCTTCTGAGACATCGCCTGACGAATTTTCAACGGCGGCATTTGCCTCGGCGGTTTCAACGGCGCTTTGAGCTTCAACGGGAGCGATTTCCGACGCGGCGTTTTCGAGGAGAGCCGCACTCGTTCCGTTTATTATCACACCTTTCAAACCGATCTTTGCAGCTTTTGCGAGTCCTTTCGCCTGCGCTTTCTTGTCGTATATAGGCACGTTATCCTTGCCTTCGTCGGGGTCGCCCTTGCCTTGTTTGATATACATTTTTCTTGTAAATCGTTCTTTCAGCGAGAGTATCGACGGCAACAGGGTGAAGACGAGTATCAGACTGAATACGGTGCCGATTGCGATAAGTCTCGTGATCTGCGCGACTATCACGTTGGTCGTCAGAGTGTTGACAGCTACGCAGGCGAAGATCAGTATGGACGCAGACGTTATTACGCTGGGAGCGGAGCGGTGTATCGCGTTTTTGACCGCGACGATGCCCGTGCTTGTCTCCTTTTCCTCGTAATATTTACTTGTGAAGAGTATCGCATAGTCGACTGTTGCGCCCAGCTGTATCGCACTTACTATCAGATAAGCTATAAAGTTTATCTTGTCTCCGATCAGATATACAAGAGTCAGGTTTGCCCAGATACCCGTCTCGATGACAAGAAGAAGGACCACGCTCATTATCGGCTTGCGGAAGGTGAGCAGCAGGACAGCGAAGACTATCACCGCGCTCAATACGTTGACGAGCGTGAAGTCATCGGGAGTGACGGAATAGAGCTCGTAAGCGCCCTGGACGAGACCGGTGATGTAAACGTCGTTACCGAACGTCTCGTTTGCGATGCTTCTTATTTTGAGCAGAGCGTTGTAACTCTTTACGTCTTCAGGCGTGTCGGTCAGGTTTATGGTATACAGCATATAATGCGTCGAATCCGGCGCCTTGTCGGACAGATTGGATATGAAACTGCCGAAGAGCAGAGGCTCGAGTTGCGACGATATGACCGACCATGCCGCATTGGATTTGAGCGTTTCGAGCGTCGCGCTGTCTATCATTGTGCCGAGCGAGAATACGTCGGTGACTTCGGCGCATCCGTATCCCGCGATAGAGTCGGAGATAGAGTCGTTTTTGCTTCCGACGGATTTGACTTTTTCGATGAACTCGTATTGTTTTGAAAGATCGATGTTATACGACGCAGAATACAGCGATCCCGGCTTTATTTCGCCTTCTTCAGTGTTGGCGTATTCCATGGGAACGCACATGATGATCTGGTTGTTGAGCGCGGTTATCTCGCGCTGGGGCAGCGACATTTCGTCTTCCGGCGTTTCCTGCGTCATCGTTATGTAGTTGAGCGGAGCCTTGCTCTGCAATATTGACGACGGGATCGCTATCGCGACGCACAATACGAGCACGGCTATCGCTATTGCCTTTGAAGTGATGGTCTTGCCGATAAAGTTGAGTCTCGGGGTGATGATCCAG
Organism: uncultured Christensenellaceae bacterium; assembly: GCA_944383905.1. GTDB lineage: Bacteria > Bacillota > Clostridia > Christensenellales > UBA3700 > Ornithoclostridium. The sequence goes on along the minus strand of CALWRI010000026.1, from coordinate 4,463 downwards.
TCGTGATGCGTCTTGTCTATGAGTTTGCGGCAGAATAGTATGAGGATCGGCTGTACGAATATGACCGCGAGAAACGAGAGCAGCACGCCTTTTGCGAGTACGAAACCGAGGTCGTAACCCATGCCGTAAGTCATGAAGAACAGCGCGACGAAGCCGCCTATCGTCGTCAAAGCGCTTGCGAGTATGGATTTGAGAGTTTTCGGCATTGCAGATATAAGCGCTTCTTTGGGATCTTTGCCTGCTCTTCTTTCTTCATAATATGTGTGCATCAGGAATATCGAATAGTCCATCGAGATCGCCAGCTGGAGTATCGAAGAGCAGGACGACGTGATCGTCGATATCGTGCCCATCGGATAGCCCGCGATCAGGTTTGTGCCCATATTGAGGAGTATCGATATGCCGAGAGTTGCGAGGAAGATGATCGGTTCAAGATAACTGTTGGTGGAAATAAACAGTATTATAAAGACGCATACGACTGCTGCGGCGACGAATTTTGGCATATCGTTGACGGAGCTGTCGACGAGAACGCGCGCGTTTTGCGCCATACCGCCGATATAGTAGCAGTTGTCGACCGTGGTATCGAGTTCTCCCGCGTCGATCTTCTTCTGGTATGTATTTCTGATTATTTCTTCCGCTTCGTCGAGAGCATCGATCACGGCGTCGTCGGAACCGGAACGGACAAAATAAAGGCTCACGACGAATGTGTCTATCCCGTCCGTCGTAACCTGAAATTTCTTTTGGAGAAGCTGCATCATCGGATCGATGTCGATGAAGTCTTCGAGACGGCTCAGGTCGTCAAAAGTGCCGATCCAGACCATCTTGCTGAGAAGATCGACGTATTCGCCGTTTTCTTCTACGACCTTGTTGCCGATATTCGGACTTTCTTCGAAAGCGGCAATTATCTCGGAGACCTCATCCTTTGTCAGGAAGGACAATCCGATCGTACAGTCGCCCACGATAGAGAACGAACTGTTGAGAATCTCTTTGCCTTTTACGGTATCGCTGTCTTTATCGAGGTAAGACAGCACATCGCTTTCTTTCTCGACGAGCATACTGCCGACGACTGAAAGGGCGAGCAACAATATAAGAACTCCGAGCACGATATATCTGTACTTTAAGAGCCACCTCGTAAACTTTGCCATAAACTCTCCTTAAAAATTTTTTCATATATAATATAGCACATTGCGACAAAATACACAATCGTTGAATAAGTGAAATATTAAGCAACTTATGTCAAATTTTTGTAAACAGGTGCGCGGCGCGGGCATGCGCGTGCGTGCGTAATGGTACTACTTTAGAATTGTTTTTCTTAAGCGGCGCAGAATTTCAAAAAACCGTATGCAAGTCGGATAAATAATGATATAATAATTATTATGAAAACGGGAATTTCAACAGCTTCTTTTTTTCCGAGACTTTATACGGAAGACGCTTTGAGTGAGATAGCAAAACTCGGCGGAGAGGTTTGCGAAGTGTTTTTCGCTTCGAGATGCGAATATACGCGCGATTTCGGCAACGTGCTGAAAGCGCGGCTCGACGAGGCGAAAGGACTTTGCGTACACTCGGTGCACGCTCTTACAAACCAATTCGAACCCGAGCTGTACAGCCTCAACGACAGAGCATACGCCGACGCGGTCGAGACATTTGAGTCGGTTTGCGCGGTCGCGGAGCAGATCGGCGCCCGCAACTATACGTTTCACGGCGCGACAATGCTGAAAAAAGCAGTCAAATACAGCTTTAACTATGACCTGATTTCGGAGAGAGTCAACGCGATCTGCGCGATTGCCGCAAAGTACGGTGTGAAGCTGTGTTACGAAAACGTGCACTGGGCATATTTTTCAAACCCCGCATTTTTCGCTGCGGTAAAGGACCGCTGCCCGGACGTCGGCGCGGTGCTCGACATAAAACAAGCTATGCAGTCGGAGATAAGCTGGAGAGAATATCTCGATGTGATGAAGGACAGACTCAGGACGGTGCATCTTTGCGATTATGACGACTTCGGCAATCTCTGTCTACCGGGAAAGGGGAGCTTCGACTTTGTAACTTTGTACAAAGCGCTTGCTGACGTCGGATACGAGGGTCCTTGCCTTATGGAGGTTTATACCAAGAGTTACAAAGAGGAAAGCGAGCTGAAAAGGGCGTTCGAATTTTTGAAAGAGTGCGAAATCAAAGCCTCAACCCGTTGACTTTTGAGGGGCTTTGGTATAATATAAACAATGGCGCGTAAACGGGTAAAAAAGTGAGTTTTCTCCGTTTCGCATCTGATTTTCAAGTTGGTATCACATACGGTTGCGATACGTTGCCGACAGGTAATATGCAGCGCGTTTTTTTCGCGTTGAAAGGAGTATATATGCGTTATAACAAAAAAGAACTCAAGATCCGCGTGGATTTCAACAATATGATGAGCAAATCCATCGGACACGAAGGTTTTTCTGAAAGACAAATCGCCTCTTACGTCGAAGAAGTAGAGGCGGCTTTTGCTGCAGTAAACGCAGGCAGAGGCAAGGGTATGATGGGTTGGACGGAGCTTCCGTACAACCAGGATGAGGTCGTCGAGGATATTCTCGCCACCGCAAAATACGTCCGCAAGAATTTCGAATATTTCGTCGTGCTCGGCATCGGCGGCAGTGCGCTCGGCCCCATCGCGGCATTCCAGGCTATATGCCATCTGCATTACAACGATCTTCCCAAGCGCAAGCGCAAGGGCCCAAAATTCTACGTCGAGGACAACGTGGATCCCGAGAGAATGGCGGCGCTTCTCGACGTTATCGACGTCGAAAAGACGATGTTCAACGTGATAACCAAGTCGGGCAGCACGTCGGAGACGATGACGCAGTACCTCATAATCAACGATATTCTCAAGAGCAAACTGGGCGACAAGGCGAAAGATCACATCATCGCGACCACTTCCGCAAACAGCGGCAATCTTATCAAGATCGCGCAGAAAGAAGGCTATAAGACCTTCTATATCCCCGACGGCGTCGGCGGCAGATTCAGCGAGCTTTGCCCCGTCGGTCTGCTCCCCGCGGCTGTCGTCAATATCGACATAAAGGGTCTCTTGCAGGGCGCACGTTATATGGACGAGCAGTGCAACAACCCCAACGTCAAGAAGAACCCCGCGCTTCTCGCTGCTCTCATGCAGTATATGGCTATGAAGAGAGGCAAGAACATCTCCGTCATGATGCCCTATGCGGACGGTCTCAAGTACGTCGCGGACTGGTACGCACAGCTCTGGGCGGAAAGCCTCGGCAAAAACAAGAACCTCGACGGCACCGCGTGCAACAAGGGTCAGACCCCTGTCAAGTCCCTCGGCGTTACCGACCAGCACAGCCAGGTCCAGCTCTATGCCGAAGGTCCGTTCGACAAGGTCATCACCTTCATCGGCGTCGACAATTACCGCGAAGAGGTGAAGATCCCCGACGGTTGCGAGGATTTCCCCAACGTCAACTTCCTCTGCGGTCATACTATGAACGAACTCATCACCGCAGAGAGAAAGGCTACCGAGTACGCGCTCACCAAGGCGGGCAAACTCAATCACACGATCATGCTCCCCGTACTCAATGAGTTCACGCTCGGCGAGCTTCTTATGTTCTTCATGCTCAAAACCGCTTATGCGGGCGCGCTTATGGGCATCGATACCTTCAACCAGCCCGGCGTCGAAGAGGGCAAGAACGCGACTTACGCGCTCCTCGGACGTCCCGGTTATGACGAAAAGAGGGCAGAGCTTGCGAACGCTTCGCAGAAGTTGAATAAGTATATTATTTAGTTTTGTTTGCCGAAGAGACCGACTCAAACACGGTTTTGAACGGCTGATTTACGATTAAACATTGTCGAGCCTCGACGGTAATACCGCAAGAGTATTACCCCCGAGGCTCTTCGCGTTTACCCGCAAATCCTCTCGCTCAAAACGCTTTGCGGCGTGTTTTCGTCGGTCCTTCGGCAATTTTTGTGACTTTTTGTTCAAGCCGTATTTTTCTTGTCTTTTGAAAAACGCACGCTCTCGCAGGCGTTTGCGCCGATTTTCTTCGGCAGTATTTTGTATATCTGATGCGTGGAGAGTATTACCCCCGAGGCTCTTTGCGTTTACCCGCAAATCCTCTCGCTCAAAACGCTTTGCAGTGTGTTTTCGTCGGTCCTTCGGCAAATTTCGGCTTTTACGCAAAAGGATAGTACCGCGGGTCTTTTATTGTTTTTTGAAAAACGCATAAAAGTCCGAGTCTGCGCCGTTTTCTACGGAGAGCTGCATTTTGCTCGGGTTACGTTTCCGTGCGGAAAGAGTTTTTGCCAATGATCGTGCCGCGTATCTCCGTCTGCGAAATATTTTGAGAAAAATATTGCAAAGTTTTTGTTCAAAGATGTCAATCGTTTGACAATTTTCGCGCGCGTTATTATAATAGAGTCAAAGCTAGGGGTGCTGATAAAATCGGCTGAGAAATACCCTTTGAACTTGGTCAAGTTAGTACTTG
>CALWRI010000025.1 GCA_944383905.1 uncultured Christensenellaceae bacterium | reverse complement strand
CCTTACTTCTCCAACTACATCAACTCCGACATGGAGCCGAGCGACATCCGCAGTATGTGTTGCAGACTGCGCCTCGACCTGCGCGAGTTGAGAAAGAAGTCGGGCGGCTACTTCGGCAGCGGCGAATCCACCGGTTCTGTCGGCGTCGTAACGATAAATATGCCCCGTATCGCATACCTCTCAAAGGATGAGAACGAGTTCTTCAAGCGTCTCGACAGGCTCATGGACGTGTCGGCGCGCTCCCTCAAGACCAAGCGTACCGTCATAACCAAATTGCTTGACGAGGGTCTTTATCCCTACACCAAGCGTTATCTCGGCACTTTTGCAAACCACTTCTCGACGATCGGTCTCGTCGGCATGAACGAAGCGGCTCTCAACGCAAAGTGGATAAGAAAAGATATGACGAGCGCCGAAGCGCAGGAATTCACCAAAAACGTGCTCAACCATATGCGTGAAAGACTTTCCGACTATCAGGAAGAGTACGGCGACCTTTACAACCTCGAAGCTACGCCGGCGGAATCCACCTCCTACCGTTTCGCAAAGCACGACAAGGAACAGTTCCCCGACATCATTACCGCAAACGAGAACGGCACGCCTTACTACACCAACAGCTCTCATCTGCCCGTCGGCTTCACGTCCGACATATTCGACGCGCTCGACATTCAGGACGAGTTGCAGACGCTGTACACCTCCGGCACCGTATTCCACGCGTTCCTCGGAGAGAAGCTCCCCGACTGGAAGGCTGCGGCGGCTCTCGTCAAAAAGATCGCGGACAACTACAAACTTCCCTACTACACGCTGTCTCCGACCTATTCGATATGCAAGGATCACGGCTATCTGACGGGCGAACAGTACACCTGCCCGATATGCGGAGGCAAGACCGAAGTTTACAGCCGCATCACCGGTTACTACCGCCCGGTCCAGAACTGGAACGACGGCAAGTCGCAGGAATTCAAGGACAGAAAGGTATACGACATCGCTCATTCCTGCCTCAAAAAAGGCAAGAAAGCAAGCGAAGAAAAGCAGGATACCCGCCGCGCGGGAAGCGAAGCACAGCTTATGCTGTTTGCAACCAAGACCTGCCCCAACTGCAAGATCGCCGAAAAATTCCTGAACGACAACGGCATTTCTTACGTCAAGATGTACGCCGAAGAAAACGTCGATCTCGTCGAGACTTACGGCGTGCGCCAGGCTCCCACCCTCGTCGCAGCGGGAAAAGACGCGTTTGAAAAATACGCGGGAGTGAGCGAGATCATGCGCTTCGTCAACCAGGCAAAAGCGGCAAACAAATAATCGTTCAAAAGTCGTAAAACGGCAATAAAAAAGCGCGCTCGGAAGGGCGCGCTTTTCTTTTTGAGGGCAGATAAAATATCGCCCCGGATTTCAATATAGTGCAAAAAAGGATATCAGGCGCTTTCTGTTTGTCAGACGCGCCTGACACCGTCATCGGCATTACTCATGTTTTCAGAATTATTTGTTTCTGTCGTTTATGTTGTCGAGTCCGACGATGAGCGCAACGAGGAAGGGCGCGTCTTCGTCCTTGAAACTGATGAGATTGAATTGGTCTACGAGAGATATGAATTTCTTTCCCACTTCTCCGATCTTTTCACCGTTTCTGAAAATGTCCATGCTGTGCTGGATTATGTCTCCCTGAATGGAAATCTCGTCCTTGAAACCGAGCACGTTGAACTCTCTTTCGAACATCTTGAATTTCTGCTTGAGTTGAGCGATCTTGTTGCCTTCGGCATCAAAGATGTAACTGCTCTTCATGAAAAGGTTGAACAGCTTGTTCTTTACGACGTACTGCAAGTTGCCGTTCATGTCGTAAATTTCTTTTTTGCGGCGCAAAGAGAAAACCGCTCCTTTGACGACGTATCTGTCCTGTCCGTTTTCGTCTTTGACTGTGGAATGTCCTCCAAGAGAGAACATCTTGTTTTTGATAAGTAAGTTTACCATAACTCCTCCGATTTATCCCATTGTTTTCGCAACAATCGCAATGGCTGCGCCGATAAGAGCGAGCCATATCACGAATTTCGCAAAACGCGCGATCCTGCGTCTTTTCCTGAATTGTTTTTGCCCGTAAAAGGCATTGTCGGTAATTTCCGCTTCGAAATTGCGGATAAACTCCACCGCGGGAGATCCTTCCTGTTGCGAGTTTATCCAACCTACCGTTATCTGCGAGCCCTGAACGGGATGAAGCACCGCCCTGAACCTGAACGCCATATTGAATTTCTCTCTGCCCGTATCGAATATCCCGAAAATGCCGATGAAGAAATAGAACATCTCCGTCAGAAACCACATTCCGCCCGCAATCGTGTTCCAGTTGTTGATCTCCATCACCGCGCCTTCGGCGACGTCGACGTCTGCCTCGAGCATACCCGAAGCCGCCTTTTTGAATTTTATCTTTTTGCCGTCGAGTCTTATGACGGGAGAATATCTTGTGGTCGGTTTTACCTTTATCGTCGTCATCATAATTTCACCACCTTCGTCAGCACAAACAGCACCGCCGTAATCACGATGATCAAAACCGACAACGTAATGGCGACGCCGTGCTTCTTGTTTCTGACGTCAAGAGAATAAAACACGATCGCGACGACTGCCGCCACGATAGCTATTGCCGCCAATATCGGCATCACCTTTGGTGCGCTCTCGGTAAACCTCGCCATATATTCGGTGCTGTTTGAGAAAAACGAGCCGAAGTCGTCTACCAGCACGAAAATCGTGCCGAGAGTTATCAGGATCAGAATGACGAGACAAAGGATGTAAAGCGCCATCAACAGCGGCGAAAACGCAGTGAACAGGGTGAGTATCGTCGCAAGGATACTTATATTGAGACATATCCTGCCTACCCTGACGCCACCTATGCGCAATTTGTCAGATAAATTCATAATTCCCCCGGCGCCGTATTACCAGCGCTTTTTTATTATATTAACATACGCACGACTTAATGTCAATACACAAATTTTTCCGTCGGTTTCGCAACGTCACGGACGTTTTTGCCCTCACCTGTTCTCCGCACCTTTTTTGCGCTTTTCCGTTCACCATAAAACAAGCGTTTACCTACACGGGTACAAAAAACGCTCCCGGATGCCGGGAGCGTCCAAGCGCATTACAATTCAAAATAAAGAGTGCGGATCCTGTATTTTCCAAAGTTGAGTTTTGCTCCTTCGAGCCTGCCTGTCCTGCGTTCGAGCAGATCCGCATCGTACACCGCCTTGTACCTGAAGCCCGCGAGCATATTGGCTTGAGTCTCCTCTCCGAACCTCTCGTATATCCTCGCGACGATGCCCTTCCCGTCGTGAGAAGGCTTTATCGTCTCCACGATGACGTTTTCGTTGCCGTCGTCCACAAGCCTTTCTATCGACGGCAGGAAGTCGCATATCACGAGCGGATAATTGTAGCAGTACGCCTTTTTGACAAGATCGCTGTCCTTCCAGCTCCCCTTGTGCGGATACATCGCGAATCCGAAATAATGCTCTCCTCTGTCGCATTCGGGATCGGGTCTTTTCGGGCTTCTCAAAAGGTTCAGAGAAATGTACCCGTCCTTTACGCGGTAGCCGTACTTGCAGTTGGACAGCACGGCAAAGCCGCCGTCCTCCCCGTCCACGTTGACGAATTTGTGCGCGCATATTTCAAACTGCGCCTTCTGCAAGGCGGTCTCGTCGGCGGTGTCCCTGTCCACGTTGCCGAACTGTATGTCACAGTTGACCTTGTCAGAATACACCGAAGGTCTGAATTCCGCCCTCAACATCTTGAAATCTTCGTGCCAATCCGCGCTGTTGTCGAATTCAACGAAAGAATCCCCCGCTTTGAGCGTTATCTTCTGCACGAGAGTGGACGCGCCGTATGCAAAAGTAGCCTCTCTGACTGCCGCGGGTCCGTCCGTATAACAGCGGCTTGCGGCAAGAGTCATGGTCGTGCTGGGAAGCGAGCGGTAGTCCTCTCTGATGTCCCAGGCGTTGTAATAAAGTTTCGGATCCTCGTAGACGACGAGCTTGTCGAAATATCCGCCGCAAAGCTCTTTGCCCGTCGCGATCTCTTTGACGGATTCTATCCATCCTTCTTTTGCGAAAGTTATTCTGATTTTGTCGTTGGCGATCCAGTTCTCACCCGCGCCGACCTTCGCCTCGGGACATTCTTCGAGCTCCGCCGCGCTGTAAGGCGCGACGTTCGCAAGATACCACTTCGCACCGTCGCGGACGTATTCTTTCCTTTCGAAATCGACGGAGTTCACGACGCTCTTTACGTCGTCTTTCTTTTTCATCGAAAGAAGAAGTCTGTTTCTCATGCCGACGACCTTGTCGTGCAGAACCTTGTATCTGCTCACGCTTTCGTCAAAAACCCTCTTGATCGAACTGCCCGGTATTATGTCGTGGAATTGATAAAGAAGCACCTCTTTCCAGATCTCGTCGATCGCAGCCTTGTCCCACTTTATTCCTTTTAGCTCTGCAAGCGCGCACAGCCATTCGAGCGTATGCAGCTCCTGCTCCATAAGTCTGTTGTACAGCTTGTTTCTCGCCTGCGAGGTATAAGTCCCCTGATGCTTTTCGAGATAGAGCTCTCCTTCGTATACGGGTATTTTCGCGTCCTTGTCCGCGCCAAGCTCGTCGAAAAACTCGCCCGCACCGCCGAATTTAACGGGAGCGAGACCCTCCTGCCCGAGCTCTCTTTCGAGAAGCTCGAGAGGCGCTTCTCCGGGACCTCCGCCGCCGTCTCCTATGCCGTATATCATCAGCGCGTGCCCGACGTCCTTGCTCTGCGGATTTCCCTTGAACGATTTGACAAACGCCATCGGAGTGGCGGAAGAATTGTAATTCCCCTGCGGCGCCATGTGCGAAAGTATCTCCGTGCCGTCTATGCCCTTCCATCTGAAAGTCTTGTAAGGAAACTTGTTGTGGTTGTTCCACGTCAGTTTAATCGTCGCGAAATAATCCCTGCCGCACCCCCTGAATATCTGCGGAAGCGAAGCGGGATAGCCGAACACGTCGGGGAGCCAGACGACCTTGCTCGTCTTGCCGAATTCGTTTGCAAAAAACTCCTCTCCGTAAAGAAACTGCCTGATTATGCTCTCTCCCGAAGGTATGTTGCAATCGTTTTCGGTCCACATCGCGCCCTGAATCTCGATGCGTCCGTCCGCAACGGCTTTTTTCACGTCGTCGTATATTGTGGGATAAAGATCTTTCATCCACTGAAAGAGTTGCGCCTGGCTCGCGCCGAAGACGTATCCCGGGTATTTTTTAATGTTTGCAAGCTGGTTTGCAAACGTGCGCGCGCCTTTGCGTTTGGTCTCCCTTATCGGCCAGAGGTAAGCGAGATCGAGATGCGCGTGTCCTATCGCGGTGTAGACGGGCGCTTTGTAATCCGCGCGTTTTTGCGCAACTTGTTTGAGCAGAGAACGCGCCTCGTCTCTCTTCTTCGCAAAATAAAGCCTGAACGCCTTTGACAGCGCCTTGTCGACCTCTTTCGCTCTCTCCTTTGTCAGATATTCGTTTTGCCCGAAAGTCAGAAGCAACATGAAAAGTTGCAACGCATCGTAATAAAACGCCCTCGCGACTTCGTCGGTCTCGACTATGTCCGCGCGGCGGAATTGCGCATAAGTATCCGTTTTTTTCTTCTTTCCGTTGTACCCGGCGTCCACGAAGAAACGTACGTCTTCGCCCCCGACCGCGCAGTCGCAGAGGGGGATCTCCTGTTTGCCCTTCACGCTCTGGACCAGATCTATCCCGTCTGACACCTGCGTTATCCCGATCACCGGCACTCCGTCCCTTATCACGAGACCTTCTCCCTGAATATCGACGAGCGCCGCGACTTTTGCGCCGGCAGAAGTCTTCGGGATCGTGCCGACGAATTCGAATACGGCGCAACCGAAATCGGTCGCCCAGACTTCGCCTTTTTTGATCGTCTCAAAACCCGTTTTCTTCGCCTCTTCGACGCTGATTGGCTCTTTCGCCCTGCATACGCGCGCATTGAGCTTCGCCACCGTTCTGAAAATGCCCTTCCTGACCCGCGCGAGAGACGCGACGTGAGAAGGATAAAGCAAAAATCTTTCAACCATGTTTCACCTCTGAAACCTATATTGATTTCAGTATAAATCTACTTCCCCGACGTTGTCAACGGGGGTTTTGAAATTATCATAACCGTTTCATCCATATTTTGTGCGTTCTTTGAAGTTGACAACGCGTTGACGGGGATAATATAATATAGTTACAAAAGGACGGGCGTATGCCTGCGCTTATATGACGAAAACGTACGGCTTGTGCCGGACAAATAAAAAACAAGAGGGTTATTATGAAAAAATTTGTACCGTTTATCGCGGTCATAGTAGTTGTCGGTCTCGTCGCGGCTTGCTTCGCGGGTTGCGTGGATCCCTATGATGGTCCCATCTCCGAAGGTCTCCCCAGCGGCATTCTCTCCGGCGTCAATACCGCTCCTTCCGCAGAAGTCGTGGATACTCTCACCGTCAGCATAGAAGACATCGTCAACGACTCCTCTCTCGCAGACAACGAAAAAGTAAGACTCATTATGGACGCGGTCGAAGAAAACGAGACCAAGGTCCTGCGTTACACCTATTTCAAATACACGAAGGGACAGACCACCATGAGCGAAGCAGACGACTTCATGATGATCTATCAGCGTCTCAAGAAGCAGGACAGACAAATCAAGGACGACATCATCCTCAAGTTCCCGATCAACCTCGGCACAAGTTCTGTAATGTTCAATCTCTATGCCAGCACTGCTGCAAAAAGCAAGGGTATTTACGCAGACGGCAAACTGTGGAGACTTTCAACCGGGCTTGACGATCTCGAATACGACGGCGAAGGTACGGGTCTCCTCTCGGTAAAAGAAGGCGCGTGGAAGAAGGGTTCCGATTTCGGAGACAAGAACGAAACTTCTATCCAGACCCAGAACAGAGAAGAATCCAAAAAGACCGCTCTCAACTTCTCCAAAGAAAACATTATCAGTAGCGACGGCGTAAGCATCGTTCACAACGAGAAGGGCTATTACGAAATCACTTTCAAAGCAAATATCTCCGTTGCGAACGCGGATTCCACGACCATCGCCAGACTCGAGCAGGACAACAGCGCAAGCGGCATGAGCTTCAATAAGCTCGAAGTCAAGATCCAGGTATGGGATTGCGGTCTGATCAAGGAGATGTATTACGACGAGAGCTGGAACGGCACGATAATGGGCTTCAACGGTGTTGCGAACGCAAGCACTTATATCGAGTATTCCTACACTCTCGAGGATTGCGATCACTCCGAGACCCAGGCGATAATCAACTCGCTTAAATAATCGGACAAATCAATCTGACAACGTTATTGCGCGGCTTCCTTCGGGGGGTCGCGCTTTTGCCGATGTGACCGGCGGCATTAGTCGCTTCGCGTATCGGTACTTGTTTCGATTAGCGCAGCCTATACTGCTGTCGCCCCGCGACCCGGCGGCATTAGTCGCTTCGCGTGTCGGTATTTGTTTCGATTGACAAGCTTTTATCGGCATCTCGACCATTTTGTTGCACAAAAAAATCCGCCCGCGTTTTTGCGGACGGATCTTGATTTGCTTTGTTTACCTTTTATTTTCGCGCTTTAATTTTTGGACGGATCGCAGCTTGCGAGATCCTTCATCCATTCCGCCTTGCAGGCGTCGCTCGGCATACGCCAGCCGCCCCTCGGCGAGAGATCTACGCTGCCGACCTTGGGTCCGTCGGGCAGACACGAACGCTTGAATTGTTGAGCGAAGAAACGGGACAAGAAAGCGGACAGCCATCTGTATATCGTCTCGTCGTCGAAGTCGCCTTTGAACGCGTGTTTTGCCAGTCTGAAAGTCTTTGACGGTGAAAATCCCCATCTGACGATATTGTAAAGGAAGAAATCGTGCAACTCGTAAGGTCCGACGATCTCCTCCGTTTTTTGAGCTATCTCCCCGTCTTTTGCGGGAATGAGCTCCGGGCTCACGGGGGTGTCGAGTATATCGAGAAGCACGCGGCGCGCTTTTGTCCCCGCAACTTTTTCGGCATAATATCTGACGAGATGTCTGACAAGCGTTTTGGGTACGGAGCCGTTGACTCCGTACATCGACATATGATCGCCGTTGTAAGTCGCCCAGCCGAGCGCGAGCTCCGACAGATCGCCCGTTCCCACCACGAGTCCGCCGGTCATGTTGGCATAGTCCATAAGCACCTGTGTGCGCTCTCTCGCCTGTGCGTTTTCAAACGCGACGTCACCCGTCATGCCGTCGTGTCCTATATCTTTGAAATGCGCCCTGACCGTTTTGGAAATATCTATTTTATCAAAGCGGACGCCGAGTGCGCGCGCGAGTTTTTCCGCATTGGAGCGAGTGCGCTTTGTCGTACCGAAGCACGGCATCGTAAGAGCGGTTATACATTTTTTGTCAAGTCCGACTATCTCCGCCGCTCTGCACATCACAAGAAGCGCGAGCGCGCTGTCCAGTCCTCCCGAAAGTCCTACCACGAGGTGTTTGCAGTCGGTGTGTCTCATGCGCTTGGCAAGTCCGTTTGCCTGAATTGCGAACACTCTCTCGCACCTCTCCGCCCTGTCGTTTTCGCCCTGCGGCACGAACGGCATCTTTTCGATCTTTCTCGTGAGCGCCGTTTCGGTCTGCACGCAGTCGAAACATATCTCTTTGAGCGGAAGAGAGGGGGTGGTGTTTTGTCTTATCCTCTCCGCCGCGAGTTTTTTAACGTCTATCTCCGAGCAGGCGTAACCTTTGCAAAAAGGCGCGCTCTCGTCGAGTATCGCCCCGTTTTCCGCGATCATGTCGTGCGCGGAGAACACAAGGTCGGTAGTGCTCTCTCCTCCTCCGCAGTCACAGTAGACATAGCCGCAGTTGCATTTGCCCGACGCGCTTTTGACGAGAAGCCTCCTGTATTCGTCCTTTCCGACCGTTTCGTCGCTCGCGGAAAGATTGCAGATCACTGTCGCGCCTGCGGCGCACAGCCTGTCCGCGGGACCTCCCGCTATCCACATATCCTCGCATATTTCAACGCCTATGCAGAGATCGCGCATATTGCGGCATCTGAAAACCGCCTGCGAACACACTTCGGCTTCTTCGCCGCAATAAATCGTCTTGTCGACCCCGTCCAGTTTTTCGCCTTTTTCGAAATATCTGCCCTCGTAAAATTCCGCATAAGAAGGTACGTTACGCTTGGGCACGATGCCGAGGATCGCGCCGTCGTAAATCGCAACCGCGCAGTTGTAAAGTTTTCCCGCGATCGTTACGGGAGCGCCTATGACGGTGAATATCTGCTTGCCGCGACAAAATTGCGCAACTCTCTCAACGGCGCTCTCTGCGGCGGACAGCAAAACGTCCTGCAAAAGCAGGTCTCCGCAGGTATAGCCGCATACCGACAATTCAGGAAACACGACTATCTTGCACCCGTCGTCATATGCCCTCTGAACGCCCGCGCAGATACGCTCGGCGTTGTATCCGCAATCCGCGACTCTGACGTCGGGGCTGATTGCCGCAACTTTGACAAATCCGTCTCTCATTTTGATCTCCAAATATTTGCTTTTTCCGCGCGCAATATATATACTGTAAATGCGGCGGTTAAAATCGGAAAGAGAATCCCTTTCAAGATAATTATCTATCGCAGTTATTATTTTATTTTATCCGCAAAAAATTGTCAATATTTGAGAGTGAAAATGAAAAGATTGGCTGTATACCTCAAAAATTACAAACCTCACCTGATCTTCGGTCCGTTTTTCAAACTGCTCGAAGCTATTTTCGAGCTGATCGTCCCTCTCGTAATGGCGCAGGTCATCGACGAAGGGATAAGCGGAGGCGCCGGCACCGGCTATATCCTGACGCGCGGACTGATCATCCTCGCGCTCGGCGTAATAGGGCTTTGCTGCGCACTGATATGTCAGTACGTCGCGTCAAAGTGCTCGCAGGGATACGGTACCCTGCTCCGCAACGACCTGTTCGCGCACGTCAACAAGCTGTCTTACAAGGAGCTTGACAAATTCGGCGCCGCAACTCTCGTAAACCGTCTGACCGCGGACGTGAACCAGTTGCAGAACATGGTTGCGATGATGATACGTCTGTTTATCCGCGCGCCATTCCTTGTCATCGGCGCCGCGGTCATGGCTATGATAATAAATCTCAAGCTCTCGCTCGTGTTCCTCGCGGCGGCTCCTCTCATAGCTTTCGTACTCTACATGATAATGTCCCGCACCGTCCCCCATTACAGGACCGTGCAGAAAAAGCTGGACACAGTCACCGGCATTACCAGAGAAAACCTCTCCGGCGTCAGAGTCGTCAGAGCGTTTGCCAATCAGGAATACGAACGCGCGCGCTTCAAGGACGCCGCCGAAGACCTGACCCGCACGAGCAATACGGTCGGAGCAATATCCGCCCTGCTCAACCCTCTCACTTTCGCGATAATCAACGTCGCCATTCTCGCAATACTCTATTTCGGCGGAGGCATCGTCGAAAGCGGAGAAATGACGCAGGGCGAGATAATCGCATTTGTCAACTATATGACGCAGATCTCGCTCGCGCTCGTCGTCGTCGCCAACATGGTGATCCTGATAACGAAATCCTCCGCTTCGGCAAACCGCGTGCTCGAAGTTCTCGAAACCCAACCTTCGATAACCGACGAAGGCAATCTGCCCGTCCCGGAAGACGGAAACGCTCCCGCAGTCGAATTCGAAAACGTATGCTTCGGATACGGCGAAGGCAATTACGCTCTCGACTGTCTTTCTGTCAGCGTGCGAAAAGGCGAAACGATCGGCGTTATCGGAGGCACGGGCAGCGGCAAGAGCACGCTCGTCAATCTGATCGGCAGATTTTACGACGTCAGCGAAGGCTCTGTAAAGCTGTTCGGCACCGACGTCAGAAAATACCCGCTCGACCAGCTGCGCACGACTGTCGCATACGTCCCTCAAAAAGCGGTGCTCGCAAGCGGCACGATAAGAAGCAATATGCAATGGGCGAAAAAAGACGCGACGGACGAAGAGATCTGGCGCGCGCTTGAGATCGCGCAGGCGGCGGATTTCGTCCGCGCCAAACGCAAAGGACTCGACGAGGTCGTCGAACGCGACGGACGCAATTTTTCGGGAGGTCAGAGGCAGCGCCTCACCATCGCGAGAGCGCTCGTCGGCTCGCCGAGGATAATCGTATTCGACGACAGCTCGAGCGCGCTCGACTTCGCTACCGACTACGCATTGAGAAAAGCTATCGCCGAAAGCAAAGGCGACGCGACCGTGTTCTGGGTTTCCCAACGCGCGACGTCGATAAAAAACGCGGATAAGATAATCGTCCTCGACGAGGGCGAAGTCAAAGGCATAGGTGCGCACGCAGAGCTGTTCGACTCGTGCGACGTCTACCGCGAGATATGCCTCTCGCAGGTCAGCAAGGAGGAAAACGCAAGATGAACATGAAGACTTCTCAACTCGTAAAAAGACTGTTGCGTTACGTCCGCCCTTACCGCTTCCTGCTTGCGGTCGCGATCCTCTCCTCTTTCGTGAGCGTGGCGGCTTCTCTGCTCACTCCTGTGCTTATCGGCGACGCCATCGACTTTATCGTCGGCAAGGACAACGTGGACTTTTCGCAGGTGATCAGATATATAGGTTATCTCGGCATAACGATCGCGTGCGCAACGATATTTCAATGGCTGCTCTCATGGAGCACCAACAAGCTCTCGTTTTCGACGGTCAAGGATCTCAGAGAAGACCTGTTCGACCACCTCGACAAGCTCCCTCTCAAATATATCGACTCTCACGCTCACGGCGACCTCATCACCCGTATGGGCAACGACGTCGAACAGATCTCAACGGGACTTCTGCAAGGATTTTCCCAGCTTCTCAACGGCGTGTTCACGATCCTCGGCACACTTATCGTGATGTTCGTCGTCAACTGGCTGCTCGCGCTCGTCGTCTTCCTGATAACCCCGCTCTCGCTTTTCGTCGCGGCGTTCATCGCCAAACACACGCACGATATGTTCATAAAGCAAGCGACCGTGCAGGGTAAATTGAGCGGCTTCGGCGAAGAGATGATCTCCAACGCAAAGGTCGTGCAGGCATTTTCTTACGGAGACGACGCGCAGAAGTATTACGAAGAAGTCAACCAAGAGCTTTACAACTACGGCTACAAAGCGCAGTTTTACAGCGCCATGAGCAATCCGTGCACCCGCTTCGTGAACGGGCTCGTCTACGCCGCAGTCGGCATAACGGGCGCCCTGCTCGCAATCTCCGGCGGAGGACTCACTATCGCAAAGATAACGCCAGGTCTTTTGTCCACATTCCTGATGTATTCAAACCAATACACCAAACCGTTCAACGAGATAACAGGCGTCATCACGGAGCTTCAGACCGCTATGGCGGGCGCGCGCCGCGTCTTTGCCGTACTCGACGAGCCGACCGAATCGGACGATTCCGCTCTCCCGGAAATCGGAGAATGCGACGGCACGGTCAGGCTCGAAGACGTGAGCTTCGGATATACCGAAGACAGGATACTTTTGCAAAACATCAATCTCGCAGTTGAAAACGGACAGAAGATCGCGATCGTCGGACCTACGGGTTGCGGCAAAACCACTCTTATCAACCTGCTCATGCGCTATTACGACGTGACGGACGGGCGCATAGTCGTGTCCTCTCATCCCGTCACCGAAGTCAAGCGCGACAGCCTGCGCAAGTGCTTCGGAATGGTGCTTCAGGAGACGTGGCTGACGGGCGGTACGATAAAGGAGAACATCGCCTACGGCAAGCGCGACGCGACTGACGAAGAGATAATCGCGGCGGCAAAAGCGGCAAACGCACACGGCTTTATCACAAAGATGGAAAAGGGCTACGACACGGTGGTATCCGAAGGCGGCGACAACCTGTCGCAGGGACAGAAACAGCTTCTGTGCATAGCGCGCATAATGCTGACCCATCCGCCGATGCTTATCCTCGACGAAGCGACGTCGTCGATCGACACGCGCACGGAGATCAAGATCCAGAGCGCGTTCGGCACAATGATGCAAGGCAGGACGAGTTTTATCGTCGCGCACCGTCTGTCGACGATAAAGGAAGCCGACCTCATCCTCGTGATGAACGACGGCAACATAATCGAACAAGGCACGCACGAAGAACTGCTCGCGAAAAAAGGCTTCTATTACAATCTCTACAACAG
>CALWRI010000024.1 GCA_944383905.1 uncultured Christensenellaceae bacterium | reverse complement strand
TCGAGGCGCAGTCTGCAACACATACTGCGGATGTCGCTCGGCTCCATGTCGGAGTTGATGTAGTTGGAGAAGTAAGGTGTGCCGTATTTCGAGGTCATCTCGAACAGAAGTCTGTTGTTTTCGGTATCCGACCAGTCGAAGTCGCGGGTGATGGAATAGGTCGGGATCGGGTATTGGAAGCCTCTGCCGTTCGCGTCGCCTTCGATCATTACCTCGATGAACGCCTTGTTGACCATGTCCATTTCCTTCTTGCAGTCCTTATATTTGAAGTCCTGCTCCTTGCCGCCGACGATCGCGGGAAGTTCCGCAAGGTCTTTGGGGACCTCCCAGTCGAGAGTGATGTTGGAGAAGGGAGCCTGCGTACCCCAACGGCTGGGGGTGTTCACGCCGTATATGAACGACTCGATGCACTTCTTGACCTGATCGTAAGAGAGGTTATCCTTCTTTACGAACGGCGCGAGATAGGTGTCGAAAGAGGAGAACGCCTGCGCGCCCGCCCACTCGTTCTGCATTATGCCGAGGAAGTTGACCATCTGGTTGCAAAGGGTAGCCAGGTGGCTTGCGGGAGCGGAAGTGATCTTGCCGGGGATACCGCCGAGACCTTCCTGAATGAGCTGTTTGAGAGACCAGCCCGCGCAATATCCTGTAAGCATGCTCAGGTCGTGGATGTGGATGTCCGCGTCTCTGTGCGCCTTTGCGATCTCGTCGTCGTAGATCTCGCTGAGCCAGTAGTTTGCGGTGATCGCACCGCTGTTGGAGAGGATAAGACCGCCGACGGAATAGGTGACCGTGGAGTTTTCCTTCACACGCCAGTCGGTAGCCTTGACGTAGCTGTCGACGAGAGACTTGTAGTCAAGCATCGTGGATTTCATGTTGCGGATCTTTTCTCTCTGACGTCTGTAAAGGATGTATGCCTTCGCGACGTCGGAATAACCCGCCTGAATGAGCACGGATTCGACGCTGTCCTGAATGTCTTCGACCGCGATCTTGCCGTCTTTGATTTTGGGCTCGAAGTCCGCCGTGACTTTGAGCGCGAGCATATCGATTACGCTCGGATGATACTGTTTTTCTTTGGCTTCGAACGCTTTGGTGATTGCTACGGCGATCTTCTTGATGTCGAATTCCGCAACCGCGCCGTCTCTCTTGATGACCTGGTACATAATATCTCCTTCTCCTTTTGCCCGCTTTTCCGCGAGCAAAACCTATTATATCATCATGCTGATGCCGTGTCAATATATTGTGGCAACATTTTTTGGCAAACTACAATATATTGTGGTTTTTGTGTTTCGGAGGCGAAATTGCAAAATGTGCGGAAAACGCCGTAAACTGCCTGAATCGGGTGCCGGAACGGCTTTTTTGCCCATACGACGTCAAAAAGAGCGCCCTTTCGACGTCGGGGCGCTCTTGACAGAGAACACAATATATTGAGGTCAGTCCGTGCCGCGTATCTGCGCGGAGAGGACGTAAGGTCTCATCACGTCGACGAAACCCTGCAATTTTTCTTTCGTGCAGGGGGACAGGTTTTTGAATGGGACCGCGTCGCTGTCCTTGAAATTCTGAATGAAATATCTTTTTGCTCCGCTTATCCACTGTGCGAGCTCGAGCATGGCTTTTCCGTCGTGCAGTTCGTCGGTTACGGTCGTGCGGAATTCATAATCGACGGCGCCCGAAAGCAGGTATTTCACGCTCTCGTCTATCGCCGCGACGTCCACGTCCGTTCCCGCCGTCAGAGAGTAGCGCGAAGGGCAGTTTTTCACGTCCATCGCGACGGTGTCCGCAAGTCCGTTTTCGACGAGACGGCGGAGCTTTGCGGGAAAGGAGCCGTTCGTATCCAGCTTTACCGAATAGCCTATCTCTTTAATCTCGCGGAGGAAGACGTCTATATCCGCGTTGACGAGAGGCTCGCCGCCCGTAACGCACACTCCGTCGAGCACTCCCTTTCTCTTTTTAAGGAAAGAGAGCAGTTCTTCGCGCGAAATATCTTCTCCTTTTCCGTTTACTATCTCCCAATTCTGGCAAAACGGACAGCGGAAGTTGCAGCCTGCGAGAAATACCGTGCAGGCGACTTTGCCCGGGTAGTCGAGAAGGGTTGTTTTCTGAAGTCCGGCAATGACCATGTGACGCTCCTTGATAATATTGTTTTTTTACATTATACACCAAATGCGCGGGAGGGGAAGCGATTTTTGAAAAAATATGAGGAGACGGGAGAAAGCCGCGTGTTTCCGGGTGCGGACTTTGCGCCGTATAAAAAAAGCGGACGCGTCTGCGTCCGCGATACGATACGTCAAAGACGTTCAGTCGCTGTTGTACTTTTCGGCACGCGGTATCTGCGTGTATTCCTTGGGGCTGACGCCCGTCACCTTTTTGAAGACTCTCGAGAAATAGAGCTGATCGCTGAAACCGCACATCTCCGCGATCTCGTAGATCTTGTAGTTGTTGATGTTCTTGCTGAGCAGCAGTTTCTGTGCAAAGCCTATGCGCGTGACGTTGAGGAACTGAAGGGGAGAAATGCCCTTTTCCTTTATGAACTGCCTGCGTATGTAATCCTTGCTCAACGGGAAGGTCGCGTATACGTCGTCGAGAGAGAAGTTGGGATCGGAGAAGTTTTCGATAATGCTGTTGGCTATCATCTCGACGTGCTGCGAGCAGTTGTCCGATCCCGCAAAGCTCGAGATCATATTGAGAACGAGCTCGGTAAAAGAAAGGATTATGTTCGCCTGATTGGGCACCTCGGCATTGAAGTAACGGTAGCACAACGTCAGGACGTTGAAAATATCCTTTTGTGGATTGTCGCTGAGGAGCATCGCTTTTTTGAAAGACGGGGTCCAGTTGGCAACCGTAAGGTATATGTTTTTGAAGCCCATTTTGGAGTCGTTGGTGTGCAGCGTATGCGGGGGAATGATGACCATCTGGTTGCGCGAGTATTCGATCGCGTCGCTGCCGTCGAAGAAGGTGATGGTGCCGTCTCCGTTGGTGCAGTATATGATTTCCCAATAGTCGTGCTGATGCTGGGAAACGTGAAAGGTCTTCATGTTCTTTCCTATGTAATTGATAATCGGCATAAATCCACCTCCGATTATTATTTTAACTCATTCATCCTATTTTGTCCATAATTTTTTTGCAATTTACCTTGAAAAAATTTTTTCATTATTTTATAATAAACATAAGCGGGCGCATCGTACCCGCGGCGACGGCGCTTTGCGCGGAATTTCCGCCTGCCGTCGGAGGAGAAAAAATGGACAAGAACGAAGTGTTTTCCGGCATCAAAAAGGAAGGCGTGGTGGTCGTCATCAGGGGAGAGAGCGTGGATCAGGCTCTCAAGACCGTGGACGCTTGCTACAAGGGCGGCATAAAGTTTATCGAGGTCACGTTCACCGTGCCTCACGCGGACGTGATAATCTCTACTCTTTGTGAAAAGTACAAGGGTACGGATATGGTCGTCGGTGCGGGCAGCGTGCTCGACCCCGAGACTGCGAGAGCGGCGATACTTGCGGGCGCGCAGTTCATCTTCAGCCCCTGTTACAGCGAGGAGACCGTCAGGCTGTGCAACCGTTACGCGGTAGCGGTAGTGCCCGGCATATTCTCGCCGACCGAAGCCGTGAAAGCGCTCGAAATGGGCGTGACCGTCGTCAAGCTGTTCCCCGGAGACGTTGCGACTCCGACGGGACTCAAAGCCATTAAAGGTCCTTTGCCGCAGCTTGACATCATGCCCACCGGCGGCGTCAGCCTCGGCAACGTCGAAGATTGGTTCAAGGCGGGCGCGGTCGCGGTAGGAGCTGGCTCGTTCGTCACGAAGGGCGCGAAAAAAGGCGACTTCGAAGAAGTGGAAAAGACGGCGAGAGAGCTGGTTGAAAAAGTCAGGAACATAAAGAGATAAGAGAGGTTGACAACATGAGTATTTTGACTGTCGGAGAGATAATGCTCCGCCTTCAGCCGTTCGGATACAAGAGATTCGCGCAGGCGGAGGCTTACGAGGCTGTGTACGGCGGAGGAGAAGCCAACGTCGCGGTGTCCCTGGCTCAATTCGGCGAGGACGTCGCTTTCTTCACAAAGCTGCCCGACAACACCATTGCGGACAAGTGCGTGGGAGAGCTGCGCAGATACGGCGTCGACACGAAAAAGATCGTGCGCGGCGGCGAAAGAATGGGAATATATTTTTGCGAAAAGGGCTGCTCGCAGCGCCCCAGCAACGTGATATACGACAGAGCTCACAGCGCGATCAGCGAGATAGAGCCGGAGGACGTGGACGTCGACAAACTTCTCGACGGCGTCGAATGGCTGCATTGGACGGGCATTACTCCCGCGATCTCCGACAAGACCGCAAAAGTGCTCGCGCTCATCCTCGACGCGGCGAAGAAAAAGAAAGTGACCGTTTCTTGCGATCTCAATTTCCGCAAAAAGCTGTGGAGCAAGCAAAAGGCGAATGCCGTCATGTCCGAACTGGTTAAGACCGTCGACGTGCTTATCAGCAACGAGGAGGACTGCAAGGACGTTTTCGGTATAGAGGCGGACGGCAGCAGCATAAGCGGCGGCAAGCTGGATAAAAAAGGTTATGCGGATCTGGGCGCGAAAGTGCTTGAGAAATTCCCCGCGCTCAAGGGCATAGCGTTTACCTTGAGAGAAAGTTACAGCGCAAGCCGCAACGGCTGGTCCGCGATTTACGTCACGAGGGACGCCGTTTATCAGAGCAAACATTACGATATCGATATAGTGGACAGAGTCGGCGGCGGCGACAGCTTTGGTGCGGGACTCATATACGGACTCAAAAACAATATGGGAGAGCAGGCGGCGCTTGAATTCGCAGTCGCGGCGTCCTGTCTCAAGCATACCGTGGAGGGCGACTTCAACGTCGCTTCGGTAGCGGAAGTGAAAAAACTCGCGGAGGGCGACGGCAGTGGTAGAGTACAGAGATAACGTCATCAGACTTCTCGGCTCCGAACGCGCGGAAAAGATATACGGCAAGGTCAAGGATCTGCCGATAATCGACTATCATTGTCATCTGTCTCCCAAAGAGATATACGAGGACAAGCCCTTTTGCGACATAAGCGAGATATGGCTTGCCGGGGACCACTACAAGTGGAGGCTCATGCGCGGATACGGCGTGGACGAGAAGTATATCACGGGAGACGCGTCGTGGGAAGAAAAGTTCGATAAATTCGCGGAGGCGGTCGGATACGCTCTCGGCAACCCGGTCAAGGATTGGGTCGCGGCGGAGTTGATGTTCTTCTTCGGCATAACGACCCCGCTCAACAAGGACACCGCGAAAGAGATAAGAGAAAAGGCAAACGCGGTCATCAGGGAAAAGGCGATCTCTCCGCGCAAACTGATAGAGATGGCAAACGTCGAATATATCGCGACGACGGACGATCCCTACGACAGCCTCGAGTGGCACGCGAAGATAAAGAAGGAAGGCGGACTCAAAGCGGTCGTCGCGCCCACGTTCAGAGTGGACAACCTCGTCAACGCGGGAGCGGCAGGATACGGAGATTACGTCGGCAGGCTCGCGAAGGTATGCGGCGCAAAGATAGCCGGTCTTTCGGATTTCGAAGCCGCGATAGAAAAAAGGCTGGATTTCTTCGTTGCGAACGGATGCAGGTTTTCCGACGTCGGCGTGGCGGGATTCCCGTCCTCGGTCGCGGAGCGCGGCGAGGCGGAAAAGACTTTTTCCGCCATACTCTCGGGAAAGACCGCGGGCGAAAAAGAGCTTGACGCTTTCAAGGGCTATCTTTACGTCTATCTTGCGGGACAATACAAAAAACGCGGGATTACGATGCAGATGCACCTTGCCGTCACGCGCAATTCCAACAACGCGATGGCGAAGGTCTGCGGCGCGGACAGCGGCTTCGACTGCGTGGGCAACGCGATCGATACCGACAAGCTCACGTCGATGATCAACAGGATGAACGACGCTTCGGCTTTGCCGGAGACGATAATATACACTCTCAACCCGACCATGTATTACACACTGATTACGATGATAGGCGCGTTCAGAGGAGTGCATCTCGGAGTTAGCTGGTGGTTCTGCGATCACAAACGCGGTATGAGAGAGACTTTCGACAGGCTGTCGGAGCTGGGACATATTTGTTCTCTCGTCGGTATGCTGACGGACAGCAGGAGCTTCCTGTCGTATACGAGACACGACTATTACAGGCAGTGTCTGTGCGATTTTCTCGCGGACAACTCGTCCGAAAGGGACGGGGACGCGCCCGTCGAGGTCGCAAAGAGGCTGTGCTACTACAACGCAAAGAAACTTTTGGAGGATTGATTATGGCATTCAGAATGACTTTCAGATGGTACGGCGAAAACGACAAGGTCACGCTTGACGACATCAGGCAGATCCCCTGCGTTCAGGGCGTCGTTTCGGCTATCTACGACGTTCCCGTCGGAGAAGTCTGGCCCGAGGAAAATATCGCGAGGCTTAAAAAGCTGGCGAACGACAAGGGGCTGACCTTCGAAGTCGTCGAAAGCGTGCCTGTGCACGAAGACATAAAGCTGGGCAACGCGAACGCGGCGAGACTCATCGAAAATTACAAAGAGAACGTGAGAAGGCTGGGTAAAGCGGGAGTCAAGTGCATCTGCTACAACTTTATGCCGGTATTCGACTGGTTGCGCAGCAATCTGGCAAAGGAATTGCCCGACGGCTCCAACGCGCTCGCTTACGATCACGAGACCGTGCTTTCCATGAATCCTCTGACCAGCGAACTTTCGCTGCCCGGCTGGGACGCGAGCTATACGAGAGAAGGTCTCAAGGAACTGCTCGAGCAGTACAAGGATATAGACGACGAAAAACTCTGGCAGAATATGACGGTGTTCCTCAAAGAGGTGATACCCGTCGCGGAGGAGAGCGGCGTCAGAATGGCGATACATCCCGACGATCCGCCGTGGGGAATATTCGGACTTCCGAGAGTGATAATCGACGAGAAGAATCTCAAGAGATTCCTGTCGATAGTCGACAGCCCCAGCAACGGCATAACTCTTTGCACCGGCTCTCTCGGAGTCAATCCGAAGAACGATCTCGTATCCATGATAAAGACCTGCAAGGGAAGAATGCCTTTCGTGCACCTGCGCAACATCAAGATCACGGGAGACCATTGCTTTGAGGAAAGCGGACATCTTTCCGAAAAGGGAAGCCTGGATATGTACGAGATAATCAAGGCTCTTTACGAGGGCGATTTCGACGGCTACGTCCGTCCCGACCACGGCAGAATGATCTGGGGCGAAACGGGCAGAGCCGGATACGGACTCTACGACCGCGCTCTCGGCGCAATGTATCTTCAGGGTATCATTGAAGCCGTCGAGAAGAACGCTAAATAATCTATAAGGAAATATAAGTATAATCAATATATAAGGAAGGAGAAAAATATGTCGGTCTACAAAGACAAAGTGGTAGTCATTACCGGTGCAGGCGGTATCCTGTGCAGCGAAATCGCAAAAGAGTATGCAAAATACGGCGCAAAGATCGCCGTGCTCGACCTCAATCTCGAAGCGGCGCAGAAGGTCGCGGACGAGATCGTCGCAAACGGCGGCGTCGCAAAGGCGTACAAAGTAAACTGCCTCGACAAGCAGAATATGGAGGATGCGAGAGTCGAGATCAACAAGGACCTCGGCAAATGCGATCTCCTCGTAAACGGTGCGGGAGGCAACAACCCCAAGGGTACGACGACCAACGATTATTTCGATATGGCGGACGTGGAAAATCCCGACGTAAAAAGTTTCTTCGACCTTGACGGCAACGGTGTGGATTTCGTGTTCAAACTCAACTTCCTCGCTACTTTCCTGACAACGCAGGTGTTTGCGAGAGATATGGTTGAGAGGGGGGGCAACATCATCAACATCTCCTCTATGAATGCGTTCAGACCGTTGACGAGAATACCTGCGTACAGCGGCGCAAAGGCTTCGGTCAGCAACTTTACGCAGTGGCTCGCAGTCCACTTTGCAAAGGCGGGCATAAGAGTCAACGCGATAGCGCCCGGCTTCTTTGTGACGAATCAGAACAGAGCGCTTCTGTTCAACCCCGACGGCAGTCCTTCCGCCCGCGCGCAGAAGATCCTCAACGGCACCCCGATGGGAAGATTCGGCGAAGCGAAAGAACTTATGGGCACGATGCTCTGGCTTGCGGACGACGAAAAGGCAGGTTTCGTCACCGGCATAGTCGTTCCTATAGACGGCGGCTTCTCCGCTTATTCCGGAGTCTGATAACAGGAAGGAGAGATTATGAGTACGGTAGCTGTATTGGGTCTGGGCAACAGAGGCAAGAATTACGGCGGACATCTGAACAAGATAGAAGGAGTAAAGATCGTCAGCATCTGCGACAAATACCAGGCTAAAATAGACAAAGTAAAGACGGCGTGGAACGTCCCCGACGACAAGTGTTTCACCGACGAGGACAAATTTTTCGCGCAGGGCAAGATAGCGGACGTCATGGTCATCGCCACTCAGGACAGAGACCATTACGGGCACGCGATCAAGGCGCTCAATCTCGGCTACAACCTGCTTCTCGAAAAGCCGGTCAGCCCCGACGTGAAAGAGTGTCTCGAAATCGAAAAACTCGCGAGAGAAAAAGGTCTCAAAGTCCTCGTCTGCCACGTTCTCCGCTATGCGAATTATTACAGAAGGATAAAACAGATCCTCGACAGCGGAGTGCTGGGCGAGATAAAACTGATAAAGCACGACGAGCACATTTCATGGTGGCATTTCTGCCACAGCTACGTCAGAGGCAACTGGCGCAGAGAGGAGGATACCACTCCGATGCTTCTCGCAAAATGCTGCCACGATATGGACCTTCTTTATTGGTTTGCGGGCGCAAAGTGCAAGAGCCTGTCTTCTTACGGAGATCTGAGCTATTTCACAAAGGCGAACGCGCCCGAGGGCGCAACGGCGACCTGCTTCGACTGCCCGCACAAGGATACCTGCATATTCGAATGCGAATATCAGTACGTCGGCAGGGGAACGAAGCGCAATAAATTCCCGTGGGGTACATACGCTTTCTGCACGACGGGCAAAAAAGCGGACGTCGTCGATGCTCTCAAGAACGGCGAGAGAGGCAAGCTCTGGTCGAGATGCGTATTCGGCTGCGACAACGACGTTGTTGACTGCCAGACCGTCAATATGGAGATGGAGAACGGCGTCAAGATCGTGATGACCGCAAACGCGTTTAACGAAAAGGATCACAGACATACGGAGATCAGAGGCACCAAGGGAGAACTCGTTGCCGACGACACGGGCAGCGTGATCACACTCAAACTTTTCGATCAGAAACCCAAAAAGATAATCGTCAACATAATCCCGGTGATAAAGGGACATTACGGCGGAGACCAGGGCATTACAAAGGCGACTGCTGATATGCTCGCGGGCAAGCTGGATCCCAAAGGTCAGTATACCTGGATAAAAGATACGATAGAGAGCCACCGCATAGTCACCGCGGCGGAGATCTCGAGGAAGAACGGCGGCCGCAAGGTCGATATGACGGAGATACCCGACATAGAAAAGTGATGTTCGTCGTTCTGGACGGGACGTACACGCTCGCGAGAGCGGATATGAGTACGCACACGAAGATACCTTTTTACCTGCCCGAGGGCGTAAAAAAGCTGCATATCGACGTCGCGTATTCGCCCAAGTACAATTACAACGAGGAGTACGGTCTCGCACTCATAGAAAAGAGCATGATGAAGCAGGCGGGCGAACCGCTTATGACGAAAGGCGAAATGCGTGCCTGTCTTCCTCTCGACAATCATCTGTCCTATTCGATCGACTCTCCGAAAGGAGCGATCGGAACGGCGCACAGAGGCAACGACAGGCAGAGTTTTCTGATAAGCGAAGACTTCGCGGACGGAGGTTTTTATCCGTGCGAAACGGTTGCCGGAGAGTGGACTTTCGTGATAAGCGCGACCTGCATAATCACCGACACGGTGACGGTTTCGTTGAGAATAGAGGCGGAAGAATGAGATTTTTCAGGTGCGAACTGCATACTCACACGACCTCGTCCGACGGAAGTATGTCGCCCGAAGAACTCGTGGACAGAGCCGTCGAATGCGGGTACGACGCGATCGTACTGACGGATCACAACACTGTCGCGGGAGTGAAGCGCGCGATCTCGGCGGGCAAAAACAGAGGGCTTACGGTAATACCCGGCATTGAGTGGACGACCTTTTGGGGGCACTTCACGGTGACGGGAGGCACCAGCGACGTATTGTGGAGAGATATAACTCCTCAAAACGTCGACGCAATGATAAAAAGAGCGCAGGAAAAAGGAGACGTCGTCGCCGTGGCGCATCCGAAAAGGATGGGATTTCCGCTTTGCAGCGGCTGTCACTGCGATTACGACCCCTGCAAGATAAAGGGCGCGAACAACTACGAGGTCTGGTCGCACTATTATCCCAACGAGGGAGTCGCCGCGAGGCAACAGAGAGAGCAGTGGTATTCGCTGTTGTCGGAGGGGCTTCGCATAGGAGCGGTTTACGGATACGACTGGCACAGAAGAGACGACGTGCCGCCTTCTTACGCATATACTTACGTCGGGGCGGAAAGCGCTTCGGAGAAAGACATTCTTTCCGGGCTCGGACGAGGAACGACCTATATAACGGTCGGCGTCCTCGCAGACTGCGCGGCGGTATGCGAAGGGAGAGAATACCCGATCGGGAGCGTGCTTCCGAAAGGGGAAGCGGAGATCTCCGTCCTTTGCGAAAGGATAGAAGATTACCGCTCGGACAAACCGGACGAACTCACGAGGGCGGAGATCCGCACCGACAAGGGAGTAACGTCTGCGCCGATACGCTTCGGCGAAAGGATAAAGGTAAAAACGACGTTTGAAAAGTACTGCGTCGTCGAAATATACGGCAAAAGAAAACGCGAGGAGCAACTGCTCGCAATAACAAGTGCGTTTTATGCGGGAGGGATTTGTGATGATCACGGCACACGGCGGAGCGCTGGGAACAGGGCGTAACTCAAAGACTTATTTTGAGAATATCAGCACCTTCAAAGCCGACGCCATCGAAGTCGACGTCCACAGAAGAGGAGGCTTGCTCTATCTGAGCCACCTTCCCGCGTTGTTTACATACAGAAAGAAGATTACTCTTGCCCAGGCGTTTGCATTTGCAAAGAAGAACAGGGTCAAGATCAACTGCGACCTGAAAGGCAGAGGTCTCGTCGCGGACGTGATAAAGCTGGCAAGGGAAATGGAAGTGACCGATCTTCTGATATTCACCGGTTCTGTCAGGCTCACGGACAGCGACGTTCTGACCGAAGGGGAAGCTTGGGTGAACAGGATAAAAGGACTGCCGTACATAACGAAAAACGTAGAAAAGATTAAAAAGGCGATAGAAGACACGAAAAATCCTCATTTTGCGGGACTTAACATCAACAAAGTTTACGCTACCGACGGATTTCTCGAGGAATGCAAGAGGTGCGGAGTAAAGCTGTCGATATTCACCGTCGACAGTTACAGAGAGCTCAAAAGGCTGGTCCCTATGGAGCCTGCCAACATAACGACAAATTACCCCGTCGTGGCGTCTACGATAAGATTCGAGACGCTCGCGGCAAAGGAGAATAAATGATAAGAGTTGCTGTCGTCGGCATAGGCAGAATGGGCGGAAAACATGCGCGCAATTTCTGCAAAGGCGCTGTCGGAAACGCAAGACTCGTCGCGGTATGCGATACGGACGCGAAGGTATGCGAAACCTTTGCCGCGAAGCACGCGGACGTAGCCGTATATACCGATCTCGACAAAATGCTTTCTGAAACTCCTCTTGACGCGGTCGTCGTCGCGACTCCGCATTATTCTCATTCCGCGATAGCCAAAAAGGCGCTCGAAAAGGGGATAAGCGTGCTCGTCGAAAAGCCGATAACCGTGACCGTCAAGGACGCGCTCGCGCTCGTCGACGTCGCGAAAGCGCACCCCGAAGCGATCTTCGCGATAATGTACAATCAACGCAGCAACAGCATTTACGCGAGGGCGAAAAAGATAATAGAAAGCGGGAAACTCGGAGACCTGCAAAGGGCTTCTTTCACCGTTACCGACTGGTACAGGACGCAGTATTACTACAATATGGGCGGCTGGCGCGCGAGCTGGTCGGGAGAGGGCGGAGGCACGCTCATCAATCAATGCGTGCATCAGCTCGACATACTGCAATGGCTTCTCGGTATGCCCGAAAAGATAATCTCGAGGTGCAAGACCGCCGGCAGGAACATAACTACCGAAAACGACGTGACCGCGCTTTTCCTGTACAAGGATTTCGATTGCGTGTTCACGGCTTCGACGCACGAGCTTCCCGGTGAAAACCGCTTTGTGATCGTCGGGTCGAAGGGCACCCTTGTGATAACGAGACACAAAGCTGTCTGCAAATTCCTCAAAATGGACGAAAAGGAAGTCAACGCGAGAGCGACGAGGGATTACGGGAACAGAAAGGATAAAAAATACGTCAAAAAGCGTATGTATTACGGGATAGGCAACTATCTGACCGACGCGCTTTACGGGCAGCAATGCAACATACTTCGAGACTTCGCTGCGGCGGTCGAAAAGAAGGACGCTTCGCTGTTGAGAGCACGCGGTGAAGAAGGGCTCAACGCGCTCAACATAATCAACGCGATAAACGCGTCCGCATGGACGGGGCACACCGTCGACGTGCCCGTTGACCCCGAAAAATACGAAAAAATGCTCGCCGAAAAGATCGAGAGCGAGAAAAAGACAAAGTAATTGCCGGTGAGGAGGATATAAAATTATGGCAAACATCAGGATTTCAGGTTTTTACGACGAAGTCAGTTCAAATCTCGACGAACAGATAAAACTGATCAAAGAGTTGGGCGAAAGTTATCTTTGCCCCAGAGTGGTGGACGGCAAGAACATCGCCAATTATACCGAGCAGGAGTTCAGGAGCACGATCAAACCGCGCCTTGACAACGCCGGCATAAAATTCTCCTCTATCGGTTCTCCGATAGGCAAAGTCGGTCTTTACGACGACGAGGCTTACGAGGCGCAGCTCAACAAGCTCAAAGAGTTGGTCAAGATCTGCAAGGACATGAACTGCAAGTACATAAGGATGTTCTCCTTCAGGGTAAAGGCAAGCGGGGATTACGACGCTTATTTCCCCGAGGTCGTCAAGAAGATCCGCGGCTTCCTCAAGGTCGTCGAAGGTACCGACGTTATTCTGTTGCATGAAAACGAAAAGAGGATATACGGCGACACTCCCGAAAGATGCCTCAAACTTTACAACGAGATCAATCATCCGCAGTTCAAACTCGCATTCGACGCGTCCAACTTCATACAGTGCGGCGTAAACGTGCCCAAGGCGTACGAAATGCTCAAGGATTACGTC
This sequence comes from uncultured Christensenellaceae bacterium, assembly GCA_944383905.1. Taxonomy (GTDB): domain Bacteria; phylum Bacillota; class Clostridia; order Christensenellales; family UBA3700; genus Ornithoclostridium. Next base: position 3,378 of record CALWRI010000024.1, on the reverse strand, counting down.
GTTTATTACCACATCAAGGATTGCTCTCCCGAAAAAGTCGAAGTCCCCGTCGGACTCGGACTCGGCAACTACAAGGAGATGATAAAGGATCTCATCGTCAACCGCAATTACGACGGTTTCATGACGCTCGAGCCGCACACGGGAAAGTATGCGGATCACAAAAAGCTCTTCTACGTCTTCGGCTGGTTCACCTGGATGCTGCCTTACGTCGGCAAGTGGAACAGAGTGTTCAAGCGCATAAACGCCGCAAAGGGCATAGCTCCGATGCAGACGGTGACGAGAAAGGACATATTCACCTGGCAGTATCAGGGACTCAAGGAAATAATCAACGAAGTTGAAAAGGAGAATAAATAATGGATAAAGTCAGATACGGTATAGTCGGCATCGGCAAACAGGGCAGCAATTACGCAAAGAGGCTTTTCAAGGGCATGGACAAGAACGGTCAGCTTGTCGCTGTTTGCGATATTGCGGAAGACCGCAGAAAGTGGGCGGAGACTAATCTCGCAGGCGTAAAAGTTTTCAGCGATTACAAGGAGATGTTTGAGAGCAAGCTCATCGACGCCGTCATCATCGACACTCCTCACTACGCTCATCCGTCAATCGCGATAGACGCTCTCAAGGCGGGGCTCAACGTGCTTTGCGACAAGCCCGCGGGCGTATTCACAAAGGCTGTCAGAGAGGCTGCGGAGTTCGGCAAGACGAAGCCGGAGCTCAAATTCGGTCTTCTTTACAATCAGCGCACCAACAAAGTATACAAAAAGGCGAAGGAGATAATCGAGTCCGGAAGGCTCGGCAATCTCAAACGCATTGTCTGGATAATCACCAACTGGTACCGTCCCCAGGCATATTACGACCAGGGCGGCTGGAGAGGCACCTGGGCGGGAGAAGGCGGCGGCGTTCTGATCAATCAGGATCCCCACCAGCTCGATCTGTTCACCTGGCTTGCAGGCGTTCCGATAAAGAAGGTCTGGAGCAACGCGAAGACGGTCGGCAGAAAGATCAACGTCGAAAACGACGTGACTGCTGTCTGCGAATTCGAGAACGGCGCAACCGGCGTGTTCATCACGTCCACGCACGACGCTCCCGGCACCAACAGGCTCGAGATCACGGGCGACAAGGGCAAGATCGTCATCGAAGGAAGCAACGACGTCAGCATGAAGCTCAAATTTACCGAAAACAGCGTTGCGGAACCCGAATTTTCCAAGACGAACAAGGTCTTTATGGGCAAGATTCCCAACAAGAAGTCCAAGTATCAGCTGGGGCTCGTCGACATAATAAAGGGCATTATCGAACAGCAGCACATCGTCGTCATCCGCAACTTCTCCGAAGTCGTGCTCGGCAAGACGGACAAGCTGGTTGCTCCTTATGCGGACGGTCTCAACGGTCTCGGCTTCTCCAACGCGATACATCTTTCCGCATGGACGGGCAAAGAGGTCGTCTATCCTTACGACGAGGATCTCTACGTCAAAGAGCTCGGCAAGAGGATCGAAGAAGAAAAAAAATCCAGCGTCAAGTAAACGGAAATATCCGACAAAGCTAACAGGATAAGGAGAAATATATGAATTACAAACTCAAAGGCGGAAAGATAATCACGACCGGCAAAATGCACGAGAGAGCGTTTTACGACGTCAGCAACAACCGCATAACCGCGCAGTTCGACGGCAGGGGCGGCATTTCCAAATACGCGGTCATGAATAAGTTTTCCGTGTTCACCAATTTTTATTCCATGTACTCGGTGGACGGCGTTCCGTTCGACTATATGGAAGACAAAGTCGTGACGATGGAGGGCAAGAGACAAATCACCAAAGTCGAGCACGAAAAATGTAAACTCACCATTACGCAGTTTCTCGACAACGAGAGCAACGCGATCTACGTCGAGACCGCGGTCGAAGCGAAATGCGACCTCGATTTCGACAACACGATCAACTTCGGCATAAATTACGAGAGCTACGTTCAGCAGCTTCTCGCCAACAGGCTCAGCCCCAAGACGATCGCGACCGTGCTCACCGGTTTTATCAAGAGCAAGAAGAACGGTTTGACTTTCAACGGCGAAAGCGCGAAATTGCACGGAGACGTGCTTGGCGACTTCTATCTCGACTATGCGATCAGCGAAGGCGCGCAGGCGGGAGAAGCGGAAAGAGGCTTCCATAATCAGTTTTCCTACGGCGCGAAGATGCGCGCGGGTAAGCTCAAGAAGTTCAGATACGTCGTCAGCGCGGGCACGAGAAACGACTTTACTTTCTGCGACGTCACAAAAGCTCTCGACAACTTCGATCTCGCGATGGCGGAGGCGCAGAAGTACATCGATGACCTCGGATGTCCCGCAAGCGTGAAAGGCGACGATTTCCTGGAGACTTATTACAAATCGCTTCTCAACTGCAGCATTTCCAATTACAAAGAGCTGGGCAAATTCAAGGGCTTCCTTGCGGGGATAGTCTATCAGTTCCCCGCGAGAACGTATTACCGCGACGCTTACTGGACGGTGCTTTCCGTTTTGCCGGTCAGACCCGCTCTCGTGCGCAACGAGATCGTCACGCTCGCAAACGGCATAAACAAGAAGGGCGAGTGCCCCAGCGCGGTCAAGTTCAACTTTAAGAATTACTGGGGAAACCATTATGATTCTCCGTCCTTCTTCGTCGCGATGATATACGATTACGTCGTGCACACGGGAGACCTCAGCGTACTCAACGAAGCGTGTGCGTGCGGCACGATAATACAGGCGGCAAAACTCGTGCTCGACAGGCTTGAGCAGGAGACGGACGAAACGGGACTTCTCGTCAAAGGCGGCGAGTACAACCGCAGAGACTGGTGCGACAACGTCTTCCGCAGCGTTTACGTCACTTACGACGAGGCGCTCTATGCGCGCGCTTTGTTCGCGATGAGCGAGCTGTGCGACGCGTGCGGTCTGGACGGCGATCCTTATTACGCGAAGTACGTCAAGGTCAAGAAGGCGATAAACGATCTTCTCTGGGACGAGGAAAAGGGTTATTACGTCAACTACAAGAGCAAAGATTTCACGGAGGACAACCTTTCGATTGATACGGTAGTAACCGTGCTTTACGGCATAGCGGACGACGAAAGGGCAAAGCGCGTCCTCAAGAATATGGAAAGCATGCTTGAGTCCAAAAACAATAAAGAACAGAAGGCGGGCGACTTCGGCACTTTGAGCGTTTACCCGTTCTACAAGAACACGAAGGACATCGTTCAGAAGTCTTCGCTTCCTTATTATTACCACAACGGCGGCGACTGGCCGTACCTCTCTTGCGTTTACGCGTATGCGAAACTCATGTACGGTATGGACTACAAGTATCCGCTCACGAGATGGTTCGAATACAACCTCGACCAGGGCAACTATACCCCTGTCGAATTCTTCAGCCC
>CALWRI010000023.1 GCA_944383905.1 uncultured Christensenellaceae bacterium | reverse complement strand
GAGATGAAGGGAGTCGAACCCTTGACCCCCTGCTTGCAAGGCAGGTGCTCTAGCCAACTGAGCTACACCCCCACGGGATATATATTTGCGCTGTTTTTTCGACAGCTTTTATATAATATCATTACTGTCGTCCGATGTCAAACAATTTTGCGAGGTTTTCTATAAAATTTTTTCAAGGTTTTCGCATTGCCGCGGCGCTCGCCCGACTGCGACAAAAATACCACTTTCAGCCATTCGGAGAAAGGTTTTTTATTTGAAAAGCGCCCCTTCAAAGGAGCGCCTCCGTTTTTCTTTCCTTCACCTCGTCACAAAAGTTTTTTCTTTTTGAGGAAAAGCGCAAGCACTATCGACGTTACGGCGCTTATTGCGGCAACCACCCAGAAGCCCCACCACTTGCCTTCGAACGGAACGCCGGTATTCATTCCGAAAAACGAAGCGATGAGCGTCGGAATCGTCAGAATGATCGTGACAGAAGTGAGCACTTTCATCACGATGTTGAGGTTGTTGGAAATGACAGAAGCGTACGCGTCCATAGTGCCCGAAAGAATGTCTCTGTATATCGAGCACATTTCCATTGCCTGCTTGGTCTCGACCGCGACGTCTTCGAGAAGATCCTTGTCCTCTTCGTATATCTTGACGACGCTGTTCGAGTTCGTCTTGGTGGACAGAAGACGGGTTATTACCGCGTCGTTGCCCGTGAGCGAAGTGCTGAAGTATACGAGAGAGTTTTCGAGGTCGAGCATCTGAATAAGCTCCTTGTTTCTCGTCGACTTGTGCAACTCGTTCTGAATTCTCTGGCTTGCCTTGTCTATCTGCTTGAGATAATTGAGAAACTTTGTCGCGATATTGTAAAGTATCTGGAACAAAAACCTCGTCTTCTTGTAGGTCGCAAAAGACTTTACGCGGTTTCTCGCAAAGTCGCGGAGCACCGCCGTATCTTTGAGGCATACGGTGATTATGCAATCCTTTTTGATAAACGTGCCGAGAGGGATCGTGAAATAGCTGTAATAATCCGCTTCTTCTTCTATGATCGGGATGTCGACGAGCACCATGGAATAGTCGTCCTCGGTCTCAACGCGCGATCTTTCTTCATCGTCGAGCGGCGTTTTGAGGACGTCCGCCTCTATGCCTGTGAGCCCGGCTATGTACTCGATCTCCTTATCGCTGGGATTCACGAGATTTATCCAGCAATCTTTTGGTGAAAACCCTTCTGCGGAGAACACTTCCTCCTGCAGGTGTTGGAGTTTTTCAAATTCGTCTGTTCTGAAGATTTCGATCATCGACGGGACCTCCTTTTCGCGGCAAGCCGCTCGGGTTTTCAAGAAAATAAAGTCGCGCATTTCCGTCCTTACGCCGAACGCTCGGTAGATTATAACAGAAATCCGCGACTCCTATTCATTATAATAGCACCATCCGAAAGGATTTTGCAAGTTTTAGGCGGTATATTTTTTCAAAGCCTCCGCCGCCTCTTTGAGTTGTACGTTTTCTTCTCCGACGCTTACCGCCTCCGCAACTCCGCTTTCTACTATTCTTGCGATCTCCTTGTCGGGTTTTTCTTGCACGAATGCCGCGACGCTCCCCGCGAGTTTCTCTTTTGCACCGTTATAGGGCGCGTCCTGCGACTTCTTTATCCCTTCAAAAGCGTCCCGATTGACAAAGAATACCTTTGCCCTGCTCTTGTCTTCGAGAGTGAGTCTGTTTTCGAATATTCTCAAAATGCGCGCCGCGGCGTGCTTGTTGCGCCTGATCATGATATAAGAATACAGCTTTGCGACAAGCCCAACTGCCGCCCATACGGACGCAGTCAACGCGGTGTAGCATACCGCCGTCGTCCAGCCGAGCCCCTTGCACATGAGCAGAGTCTGCAACGCCGCAACGCACGAGAATGCGAGATAATAATAGAACATCATCGGGCGTTTTTCTTTGGTCAGCGCCTTGTTCATCCTGTACTGAAGGTCGCTGCCGGCGTAACCCGATCCTACAAGCGCGTGATTTTTCCACGCTTTTCTCACCGAACGCGGCATATGTTTTACGCATTTCTTGTAAAACCTGTGAGAATTCGAGAGGTCGATATCCCCTCTTTTGACTACAAACCTTTTGATTCTGCGATAATTTTTGATATTTCCGGAACAGAGCAAAATATAAAAAATCTGGAGAATAAAGGCGACTACTGCGAGAGCGGCGCAAACGACGGTCATAATCTGTACGGGGAGAAGATCAAGGATCCCGTCTATCGCGTCGCCGATTTGCATAACGATTTTTTCCACAGCAAACATACTCCTTTTTGTTGATATGTACTGCCGCGGTCTCCGCCCCGTTGCGGCGCCGCTTTGATAAGGATTGCCAAAGATTTTTGTTTTACACCTGCAAAACGACGTCTTGTCCCAAAACGTATATGAGTTTTTTGTCGACCCGGAGTCCGAGCCCGCGTTCCGCCGCGAGCGCGTACAGTTGCAGCTGCTTGCGGTATTTGTCCGCAATCACCGAGGGCGCAAGCCTGCTCATCTTGAAGTCGACCACCGTCGCAGTCCCGTTGACTCTGTCGGGTATCAGGAGGTCGATCGTTCCCTGCACGAGTATCATGTCCTCCACGTCGACGTCGAGCACGTCCTTTGCCTTTACGCGCAACATAAATTGTTTTTCGCGCATATGCACGCACGCGCGAGCCTTTGTTATGACGTCGCTGCAAAGGCATCTGAACACGACGTTTTCGTCGACCGCCGCGCGCTCTGCAAGATCGAGCAGTCCTTCTTCGCACATCCTGTCGATCTGCATCCTGACCGCCTCCGCGCTCGGACTGTCGTAATCGACGTTTTCCATCACCTTGTGATACGCCGTACCGACGCCCGCGCTGTCCTCTTCGAACCAGCTCCCGACGTATACGGTGCCGTAATCGTCCGGATTTTCTTTATTTATTCCCGTAACCGTGTGCTTTATACCCGTTTTCGCGCTGTCTGCGAAAGGATAAACGAAATTAAGATAGCCATCCAATTCCTTGAGCATCGCCTCGTCGGGTTTTGCGAAAGTAACGGACGGAGGCTCCTCTTCCTCCTCGTCTCCGTCGTCTGCCATGTCGTACCTTTCGACGTATCTGTCGTAAAATGATCTGTCCGCGCAACAGACGTTGCCAAGCCAGTCCATAAAGGAATTGCTCACCTTTTCCGTTGTGCCGAAATTCGTCGCCTCTCCCGTTATGAACAGCATATTCTTCGCTCTCGTGAGCGCAACGTAAAACAGCCTCATGCGCTCCTCGACGTATTTTTTGTTGAGCCTGTATTCGCAGGCGAGATATTTGAGCGTGTTCTTCTTGAGTCTCGTATCCTCCTCGGGGTATCTGATCGCAATGCCCAGATCCTTGTCGAGAAGAAGATCTCCGTAACGCATTTTTCCCGAGAACATCTCCGAAGCGTCGATAAGAAATACGACTGGGTATTCGAGCCCTTTGGACGAATGTATCGTCGATGTCTGCACGCAGTCCGCGTCCTGCGGCCTCTCTGCGGACTCCGCGACGACCGAAGCGTCCTCGCCGTAAGCGAGAAGAGATTGCAACGTCAACGCGTAAGACTTGTCCGCAAGTCCGGCTATGAACGCTCTCATGCGCTCGCAGTCCTCGTTGCCGAAATGCGCAACGACGTATTTGTCGAAATTGTATTCCGCCACTGCGTTCTCAAGCAGTTTGCAAGCCGTAACCTGCCCGGACTCGTCTCTCAACTTTTGCATGCTTTTTGAGAAGGAACGCAGTTTTTCCGCAAGCGGGTCGTCTTTTTCGCAGGCATATTTTTCGACGCACGTCCAGAAATAATCCTCCTTCGGATATTCCTTTCTGACGGCGGCAAGCTCTGTCAGATCGAATCCTCCGAAAACGCTTTTCATCACCGCGACGAGCGCGACGTCCTGCCGCGGATTGTCTATCGCGAGCAACAGATCAAGAAGGATCCTGACGCTTGCGACCTCTTTTTTTCTCGTTATGTTCGCGCCCGAAAGAGGGACTCCGAGCCTGTGCAGATGCCCGACTATTGCCTGAACGCGCCGACTTCTCGACGAACAGAGCAAGGTTATGTCGCCGAATCTCAACTTGCGTCTTTTGATCTCGTCCCCGTCCTTGTACTCTATTTCCTTTTTGCCGACGAGGTCTGCAATCTTATTCGCGATATAGCGCGCCTCCGCAAAGACGTCCTCTTCCTGCGGGACGTCCTCTCTGACGCTGTATACGCCGTCGTCGGGGAACTCTACGTCGCCGCTTTTTCTCGTCTTCGGCAACGGGCATATCCTGACGACCTGCTCTCCGTCTTCTACTAACGGTTCTTTTATTCTGAACATCGAGCTGTCCGCATAGTCGACGCCGCCAGTCTCCTTTGTCATTATCCTCGAAAACACACGGTTGACAAAGTGAAGGATCCTGTTGTCGCTCCTGAAATTCTCGTTGAGAGTCACCAGCCTGCCCGCCGACGGATCCTGCAAATAGCCCTGCATCTTGTCGAGGAAAATCCCCGTTTCGGTCAGTCTGAACTGATATATGCTCTGTTTTACGTCTCCGACCATGAACAGGTTTTTGCCGTTCGAAATGCGGCTCAACACGAACTCCTGAACGTAGTTTGTGTCCTGATATTCGTCTATGCAGACGTAATCGTAACGCGAAGACACCTCTTTGGCTATCTCATCGTTTTTCAGTATTCTGATTGCATAGTATTCGAGGTCTGCAAAGTCCATCTTGTTTTCGGACTGCTTTCTCGCGCCGTACTCATCCGCGACCTTGAAAACGATCTCCGCGAGTTTTTTTGCGTAAAGCCGCGAACCTTGTCCGTAATTTTCCCATTCTTTCGCGGAATATGCGCTGATTTTGAGGATCTTTTCGCCCCATGCTTTGCATTTTGCAGCGACTTCCCTCTGCATGGCTTTTATTTCGTCGTAGACGAACTCCGCGTCCACGTCCCTGCCTGCGTCCCGAGCCGCTTTCAGTATCGTCGCTTTCGCCGCCCTGCGTCCCGCGGTAAACGAAAAGTCGATGCCCGCAACGGCGTCAATGAACGCGGCGCCTTCCGCGTCCACCGCTCTCTCGCACGCATCGGCGAGCAACGTGAGCTCCACCCTGTTGCTCGGGTCGAAGCCGGGGAATTCGTTGAGTCTTTCCGCCGTCTGCCTCGCCGCGCGACCTATCTCCGCAGTCTTGTTTCTCAATTCCGAGATCAGATATTCAGCCGCTTCGTCCGTTGTTCCGCACCCCTCGGGAGCGTTTTGCAACCACTTTTCTCTGTCCGTCTGCGCTTCGAGAAAACCGTGTACCTCCTTTATCGCCGCGCGAAGCTCCGCGTCGGATCCGAACAGAAATTTGAGCGACGAAACGACGGGGTCCGCCTTCTCTCCGTACTCCTTCAACACGACGTCTATCGCCTTATCGAGCATTCCGACGCTCTCCGACGGCTCGAGTATCGAATAGGACGGATCCACCCCCGCTTCCTCGAAAAATTCCTTGACGAGATTTCCGCAGAAAGAATGTACCGTACTTATGTCCGCCATTGCGACGTCGTCTATCTGTTCGCGCAGGAAATCCCTGTCCGCGCCGTCCTCCCTCATAGCCTTGACGAGCTCCGAAGATATCCTGTCCTTGAGTTCCGCCGCGACGGCATTGGAAAACGCGAGCATTACTATTCTCCGCACGGGAGTGCCATGCTTTATGAGTCTGATTATCCTCTCTATCGTGACGGCGGTCTTTCCGCTGCCCGCGGACGCGGAGACGAGCGTGTTTCTGTCCGCGCTGTTTATCGCTTTGATCTGATCGTCATTCCACTGTTTCATCGCCGTGCGCCTCCGCAAAGAAAGGATATTCTTCTATGTCTTTTCCGCCCTTGCCGCTGCGGACGGGAGTGCCTGACGCGGAAAACATACATATGTCTCCGTACTCGCAGTATTCGCAGGCTTTGCCTCTCGGCAGAGGTCTGACAAACCCTTCGTCGATCTCGCCCGCCGCCTTGGATACGAGCTTTTCGACGTAGTCGCACAGCTTGTCAAACTGACCGTGAGTCGTCGCCACGCCGTCTTCGGTAGCGCAGATCTTTCCCGCGCTTCTCGCTTTATCCGAGCGCCATACCGGATACTGACTGCTCGTCACGCCGTCGGACGGATCGTCGAAAACGTGATCGAAATGTGACAAAATTTCTTTGTCTGTGTTTATAAAACCGACGTATTTGAATCTCGAACCGCTCTTGTCTTCGGACATGAACTTGTTGTTTACGGGAAGATAAAAGACTCCCGCAGGCTTTGCGTCGAGTTGCCCCGCAAGCGCTTTCATATAGACGAAAAGCTGTATCCTCTCGCCGTATATTACCTGCGGCAGGGAAAAATGTATCGAAGCGGCGCTCTTGTAGTCAACTATAACGATGAAGTCGCCGTAGCGGTCCACTCTGTCTATCCTGCCGAGGAGATCGACCGTCCTGTTCTTCAGTTTTACGGGGATCGGGGCGTATCTGCCGTCCATGCCGAACGCCTCTTCGAGGATATACGGCTCGAAATCGCTGTTTTTCATTCTCTCGCACAGAGTTCTGACGAGAAACGCGCAGCGCTGTTTTATCTCCTCGATCTCTCCTTTGAGATGAGGAATCGAGCACATCTGCGCGTATTCCTCTCCCGCAAGCACGTCTTTTGCGATCGCGAGCACCCTTTTTTCTATCTTCTCGCCGCTCTCTTTCCTGTATGACGGGACAGAGAAAAAGCGTTGGAGCACCTCGTGTATTATGCTGCCCATATCTCGTACTTTGAGCTCCGCCTTCTCGCGCGGATGCAGGCGCAGAATATAGTCGGCGTAATGCAGGAACGGACATTTCATATATTTTTCTATCTGGCTCGAGCTCGTATGCCCGCCCTTCCAGACCGAAGCGCGGGACACGTCGATCGCGTCCTCGATCGTGTCGTCGCCGAGCAGAGCTTCCATGCGTTCTCTGCCGTATCTCCCGCAAGCGAGCGCGAACAGGGCGTCGTATTCCTTCGGATCGAAATGTCTGATACCGTTCTGCACCGAAAGTTTGTAGCTTATCAGTTCGTCGGCGGCGTTGCCCGTCCCGGCAAAATACTCCGCGTATCCCGAAGAAGAAGTCAGATCTTCCGTCCTCGTCGGGCGCTGTCTTTCGAGAGAAAGCATCTCGCAAAGCTGTTTTACCGCGAGACTTTCGCTCTGCGCCTCTCCCGTCTGCGAATATCTGCTGTAACTGATCTCCAGCCTCTCCGACGGTTTGAGCAAAAACATAAGAGTGTTGAGCCTTTCGGCATTGTTGAGTTCTTTCACGTCAGGCTCCACCTCAACGCCGCATTTTGCCCACTCCGAGCTCTCCTTCCCCGCAAAAATGCCGTTGTCTCCGTGTTCGGGAGGAAGGGCACCCTGCGAAGCGCCGACGACAAACATCGTTTTTACGCCGTCGTATCTGCTTTCTCTCGACTCGCCGACAAAGACGCAGTCGATATAAAGCGGCACGAGCGAGATCTGCATCGAAGCTATCGCCGAATTGATTATGTTGAGATAAGAGTTTATCGGAAATTTGCAGTCGCCGAGAAGTCTTACGCTCTTTGAAAACACGTCGCGCAGTTTCTCCACTGCCTGAACCGCGCAGTTGCAGCCGACCTCGTCGCCTCTGTCTTTGAGCTTCGCGACGTATTCCTCGTTGCGCGCGTCGAAGCGCGCCTTTTCGAGAAACGCGGTTATCTCCGCATAATATTCTTCCGCGGTAGCCGTCCTCGAAACGAAACATCCGAGAAGATCGGCGATATATTCCCTCGTCTCCTCCGCCGCAGCGTAATCCTCGTCGTTTTCCCCGATCCTGAAAGGCGAATCGACGCGGAGATTGTCTATGCCGTACTTAATGCAGAAATTTTCAAACGCGCACACTTTGGAATAGTCGAATCCGAGAAGCGCGTTTTTCGCAAGTTCGGCAACGTCGTTGCGCCTGAAACCTCTCGCAACCGTCCTCAAAGCGCCGCATACGAGCCTCGTAGCCGCCTGTGCGGCAAGAGACTGCTTTTTGTCGAAAAAATAATTGATACCCGCGTTTTCAAAGACCCTCTCCACAACGGGAGCGTAGGCGGCGACGTCGCAGCATACCACAGCGAAATCCATAAAGCGCGCGCCCTCGCGCACCACCTTTCTTTTGATCTCTCGCGCGACGCGTTTGATCTCTTCTTCCGCATTCTCCGCGCAATACACCGCTGTAGAGCCGTCGCTCTCGTATTTGCGTCCTCCGTATGCGAAAAGCTCCCTGCTTATCACCGCTTTGTCACCTTTGAGAGAAGACGGGAGTCTGTGCACGCGCGGCGAGCAGCCGCACGCTTCCGCTCTCGCGATCAGGGTCTGAAGACAGCGCAAGGGGTAGATCCTCGCGTTTTCCGCCCCCTCGTTGCAAACCATGAAAACCGCGCAATACGCCGCCGCGGAAAATATCTTTTCGCAAATCCTTCTCTGGACGTTGCTCAGATAGAGGTAATCGCTTATATATACGTCGCAGTCCTGCATTCCGTTTTTCTCAATGCTGTCCGTCAGAGCTTCGAGCTTGGACGATCCGTCGGTATAACCCGACGACAGTTCCTCGACGTAGCCTTTGTAAAGCAGCACGATGTCCTTTGACTTGTTGAGGATCTTTATCGGCAAAAGAGGCAGTATTTCCTCTATCTTATCGGAAGAAACGCCGCTGTTTCTGATCTGCGAAATGACGGCGTAGATCTCGCTCGCGAAATCCGCGTTGTTGTAAGCCCCTCTGAAACAAGAGAGTTTGTCCTTGTTCTTTTCTATGACTTTGCGCAGAAGCATTACCGCTCCCTGCGCGGAGAGGTAATCGTTCATCTTCGCGCCCATCGTCTTGTTGGCAAGGCGCGAAAAGCTCACGACCTCTATATCGAAACTCGCGGTCAGATCGAGATAATCCATAACCGCCTTTTCGTAATAAAGCATGAATCTGTCGGGAACGATGAGTATCTGGCGATTGCCGCCCTTTCTCCTCTCTCTTATCTTTTCGAATACGGCGCCGCAATCGAGCGAATCGCCGACAAAAAACTCTACCATACCCCCATTATACCCGCAAAACCGCGCGCACGCAATACTTTTCCCTTTATTTCGCGTGCGCGAAAATAATAAACAATACAAAAACAGTTGATAGAAACGAAATATATGATATAATAAAAATACTATGAAAAAGATTGTTCTGATAATTGTTACGATAGTTATGATCGCAGCGCTCGGCGTTTCGTTCGCGGCTTGCGGCAATGCCACTCCCACTCAAAAACTGCTCTCCAACAGCAGACCCTGGACGAGCCGGGATACAGACGAAGTCTTCGAGTACAAGGTGGTTTACAAAAAAGGCACCGAAGACGAGCTCAACGGCACCATGACCGTGACCGTAAAGAGCTTCAACGGCGCGGAAGGCGATACAGTCACGATCGGCGAATGGAAAAAGGAAAAAGCCATCGGCTACCTGACGACCACCACCCTCGAGATGGACAACGGCGACGTCAAAAACACGCAGGCTTTCTTCACGACCAACGTCGAAGTCAAATACGCAAGCGAGACTAAGACTTACGGCGGCGTGACGAGCGGCTATACCGCGGAATACAAAAACGAAAAATGTTATTACACCGTGTTCGAAGGCGATGACAAATCGAGCGGCGAGATTAAGACGGGAGATTTTTCCGAGTCTCCTTTTATCGACAACGCGATACTCTATCAGGTTGCGAGATGCATACCTTCAAGCGTCAGTTCATTCACCTTTGACGTCCCCGACGTGACTCTCGGCGACACGCAGAGCGTAACGATGAGCGCCGCGACGGGCACGACGACCACGATCAAGGCGGCAGATGAAGCGGAAACGGAATTCAAATGCTATTTTGTCCAGATCGCGCTCAACCGCACCTTCCCCGGCAGCGGCGAAAGTCTCACCTGCATGATCGCTTCTGATCCTTATGAAACCGAAAACGGCGAGATCAAAAAACTCGTCGTCAGCATTACCGAAGGCGACACGACCTACACTCTCGTCAGCGCAAAAGACTGAAAAGACAAACTGAAAAACGAAAGAGCCGCAAGGCTCTTTTTTTTGTCACCCGTTATATAATCCTTTCATCAAGCATAGACTTTTTCAGGGTGAACCATGACTACTTTTCATTTTGACGACAACTCTGTGTTTGTGACCGCGGACGGCGCGCTCGTTCAAAGCGGATTTCGCATGGACAAAGCGTTCGTTCTCGGCGCGTTCAGGGACGGATGCGAACCCGTTTTCGTCAGGATACCCGAAGTCGTCAGAGGGCCGGTTTCTCCTTTCGTTTCCGTCTGCGACGCAGGCGGAGCGCAACTGTATTTATCCTTCGGCTCATTCCGTCCGACAAATACCGACGAGAGCGTACTCTTTCAGACGACATGCCACGCCGGCAACACCGAACATCTCGTAACGGTATGCAAGCGCGGCGGCTATTTCGTCGTGATCGAAACAAAGGACGAGATATTCGAGTTTCCATGCCCTTACGCTCCCGAAAAACCGACGGTATCCGCGGCGGAGACAAAGGGCGGACACGTCCTGAAAATCACCGCGAAAACGGGAGAAAAAAAGCTGCTTGCTCTGCTGTACTATTCGGGAGACTACTCTCCTTTGCTTCAGCTTTTCTGCGACGACTTTTCTTTCAGAGGAAGCGATCTTTTCGTTACGGACAGACTCGGCGGCTGCAACCGTTGCGTACGCGAGCGCAGGCTTACCATCGGACAAGGCAAATATCACACCGCGGAAACGCGTTTTTCCTATCTCCGTCCACACGAATATCCCGACGCGATAAAGCCTTTCGCGTTTTTGCAAAGGCTGTTGTCGGGTGACGACGACGGCGCGCGGGAACTGACAAAACTCGGCTTTTCCGTCTCAGCGGCGAAAGAAACGATCGGCTCTTTCGACTGCGTAGCGGACTTCCCCTCTCTCGGGGCACATCCGTTCGTCGCCGGCGTATACGATAAAACCCCCTATTCAAAAGTCCGTTATTTCCGCTTCTCAACGGAAAACGACTTGATATGCGGCATAACTCCGTGTCGCTCGCCTTTCTGACGGGAACTTCCGTTTTTTACCTGCGTTTTACATATTTTTTAACAAATATTAAACAATATATGGTATCATTTATATATCAAAAGAAGAGGTGAAAAATGGACAAACTTCAAGTCGCGCTTCTGATCGTCTCCCTGTGTTTTCTCCCGTTGATAATCTGGATGTTCGTCGCGGGGATAAGGGTCAAAACGCGTTTTGCAAAATATTCTACCGTGATGTCCGCGAAGGGCTATACCGGCGCGCAGGCGGCGCGCGCGATACTCGACGCCAACGGGCTCAACGACGTGCAGATCGTGCGTTGCGCAGGCAGTCTGACCGACCATTACGATCCGACGACGAGAACGGTCGCGTTGTCGCAGACGACGCACGACAGCTCCTCCGTCGCGGCTATCGGCGTTGCGGCGCACGAGGTGGGTCACGCAATACAGCACGAGGACGATTATCTCCCCGTAAAGATCCGCACCAAACTCGTGCCCGTGGTAAACTTCACGTCAAAACTCAGTATGCCGCTCATACTCATTGCGATGGTCTTTGAGCTTATGGGGTATTTCAGCGAATTTTCGATGAACGTCTCGACTTTCTTCCTCGGTCTCGCGGTGCTGTGTTATTTCTGCTACTG
The DNA here is from genome assembly GCA_944383905.1 of uncultured Christensenellaceae bacterium. Classification (GTDB taxonomy): domain Bacteria; phylum Bacillota; class Clostridia; order Christensenellales; family UBA3700; genus Ornithoclostridium. Next base: position 6,248 of record CALWRI010000023.1, on the reverse strand, counting down.
CCTGTTTACGTTCATCACTTTGCCGACCGAATACAACGCAAGCTCCCGCGCCAAAAAACAGCTTGTGGAATGCGGTATACTCGACGAAAGCGAAATGGCGGACGCGTCCAAAGTGTTGAGCGCGGCGGCAAAGACCTATCTCGTCAATTTCGTCTTCTCTCTCATGCAGATGTTGAGGCTGCTGCTCATCGTTCTTGTGAGAAGGAACGGAAGAAGACGTTAAAAAAACGACCCTTGCGGTCGTTGTTTTTTTAGAGAGGCATAACTTTGAGATTGATAAACGTGCTCACGCCCGCCATAAGACGGATCTCGATCTGGTAGTTGCCGACGGCTTTTATCGGATCTGAAAGCAATATCTTCTTCTTGTCTATGTCGTAACCTATCTCTCCGAGTCTTTCCGAGATCTCCTTTGCCGTGACCGCTCCGAAGGGTTTTCCGTTTTCACCGCAACGGATCTTTATGTCGACCGCAAGCCCTTTGAGCATTTTCGACTGCGCGACCGCGTTGTCGTACTCGTCTTTCCTGCGTTTTTCCTCCGCAGCCTGTTTCTGTTTCGTCTCGTTGATGACCGAAGCCGTCGCTTCGACCGCGAGTTTTTTCTTTATAAGGAAGTTGCGCGCATATCCGTCGTTGACGTCTATGAGTTCGCCTTTCTTACCCTGTCCTTTGACGTCCTGCAAAAGTAATACTTTCATAGCTGTCCTGCCTTGTCTTTTTATAATATGATAGCATAAGCTTGCGCAGTTTGCAACAACAGTCCGCAATTTGCGTGCAAAATAGCATTAAATCCCGCGTCGTTGCCCATACTACCGACGGGAGGTGAAAATATGAAAGGACTCAAATGTACGACGTGCAACTGCGAATTCAACCGCGCTTGCCATTGCAACGCGGGAGTGATAAAAGTCGGCAAATCCGGCGTATGCGAGACAAAGCAAAAGCGGCGTTACGGGATAATCCAGCAAAACAGCGTGAATATAGAAGCCGCGAAAGACTTTGATTTCGACGGTGGCAAAGACGTGCTCATCCAATGCGACTGCGCCGATTGCGTGTTCAACAGAAACCGCCTTTGCTCATCCGACGTGGTCAACATGGGCGACGGACTCGTAAAGACGAAATGCTTTACAAAATCTAAAAACGCATAAAAAAAGCTCCGCACGAAGCGGAGTTTTTTTATTCTTTCCGGAAGATTTATTTGTCTCCTTCCTGCATGAAGTCGGCGGGATTCACCCTTACGCCGTCCTTTGTCAGTTCGAGATGCAGATGCGCTCCCTGCGCTATTTCCGCAAGCGCTTCTCCGCTCACGACGCCGATCTTGTCTCCCTGCTTGACCGTCTCGCCCGTCTTGACTGACACTTCGTCGAGAAGTCTGTAAGTCGTCTCATATCCCCCATCGTGAGAGATGACGACCGTCGTGCCGTAGAAAGTATCCTCGTCGACGCTCTTTACCGTGCCGTCGAACGCGCAGTACACGCTGCTTCCTTCGGGTGCGAGAAGGTCGATCCCCTCGTGAGTCGCCCAATGCTGCATTGTCGGGTTGAATACGAGCTCGCTGTCGCTGAAACCTATATCAACGGTGTAATCGTCGAGTACCGCACCGATAGCGAACGTCTTGACTTCGTCCTCATCGTCCTCGTCATCATCCTGATTTTTGTCGTCGTCGTCAACGTCATTGTTGTCGTCGTCGACGTTGTCATTGATCGTAGGATCGCTGGGGCCGTCGTTTGAACCGTTGACCGCGGCTATCGTGATCATTGTGCCGATTGCGAGTACGCAAACGATTATGAGCACGAAATAGATGTTGCGTTTGAAGAACGCCAAAACCTTGTTGCCGCCTTCCTGATTTGCCTTTTTCATAAAAACCTCCGTTTTTTGTTTTTTGTTTTATACCGCAAAGCGTATAGCTTACGTTTTCAGTAACTACCCATGACGAGCGGACTCCCGACCACGGTGCGCCCCTTCTTCAGGACGATCTGAATGTTGACCTTTTTGCCGTCGACGGAGACCGTTTTGCCGCAACCGTCGGAATAGCCGTACACTATGACGCAATCCTCTCCGCTCTGAATGATGAGCGACACGGCGTCGTAGGCTTCAAGCACCTCGTCCAACGACAACTCGTCGTCGTAATAGACAGCCGCACCGAGAATATTGTCCACGTCGGAAACAATTATACCTGCGGCGCTCAATTCGCAGGCGTAAATGTTGAACGCCCCCGTCGCGGTATATGTATAATTTTTGTCCGCACCCTTCGCGTACACCTCGACTCTTTCCACGCTTGCGAGTCTTGCGTCGCACGCCTTCTGTACAAACCCGTCGACGCTGCCTTGCGCGGCGGTCCAGGTCACGGCGGCTGCTACCGCCACGACGAACAATACGAGCATAAATTTTTTCATACTTCACCTTCCTCGCAGACAATTGTTGACCTGTTTTGCGCCGTTTATACCGCAATTTCCGCGATTTTACGGTTGATCGGCGCTCCGCTTGACTCGCGCGCGTGCGTGTGTTATATTTGTCTTGTGAGGTTTTTATGAACTATTTATCGAGACGTTGCAAATCCATACTTCCCTATACTGCGGGCGAACAACCGCAGGACAAGAAGTATGTCAAACTCAATACCAACGAGTGTCCCTACCCGCCTTCTCCCGAAGTCGAAAAGACAATCAAGGATTTTGACGCGGGCAGGCTCCGTCTGTACCCCGATCCCCAAAACGCGAAACTCGTTTCCGTCATAGCTCAAAAACACGGTCTGAATTGCGACAACGTGTTCGTCGGCAACGGCAGCGACGAAGTCCTCTGTATGTGCTTCCCCGCGTTTTTCGACGAAAACGACACGGTCGCCTACGCCGACGTCACCTACTCTTTCTACAAGGTCTGGGCGCATATGTTCGGAGTGACGTCGCGCAAGATACCTCTCGACGACGATTTCAAACTTCTCCATACCGACTACCTCGGTCTCGAAGGAGTAAAAGGCGTCATAATCTGCAACCCCAACGCGCCGACGGGTACCGCGCTCGGCAGGCTCGACCTGCTCAAGATCGTGGAGTCCAACAGCGACAAGATCGTCATCGTGGACGAAGCGTACGGAGAATTCGCTTCCTGCAGCGTGGCAAACCGCGTAAACGACTACCCCAACCTGCTCGTCGTCAAGACGTTGAGCAAGGCGTATGCGCTCGCAGGCGCAAGGTGCGGTTACGCGCTTGGAAGCAAGCAACTGATCGACGCGCTCAAACTCGTGAAAAACTCGATGAACTCCTACACCGTAAACGCGCTGACGGAAGCCGTTGCGATCGCGGCGCTCAACGACAAAAAGTATTATGCGGGCGTGATAGACAAGATAAATTCTCAAAGAGAAGAGACCGCGGACGCTCTCCGCGCGCTCGATTTCGAAGTCCTGCCCTCGTCAAGCAACTTCATTTTCGCAAGACACAAAGTGCTTTCGGGCAGTGAAATCTACTTCCAGCTCAAAGAAAACGGCGTCCTCGTCAGGCATTTCAAAGGCGACAGGATAAGCGATTTCGTCCGCATAACCATCGGCACCGCGGACGAGATGAAGATGCTCGTAAACGAGATCAAAAAAATAGTCAGAAACAGGAATTGACAATAGCCTCCCGAAAGGGAGGTTTTTTCATAAAAAGACATATTCCGACGTTTTCTGCCGTTTCCCGCCGTCATACCGGTGCTATCATTGTTTTTGAATAATATCACGGAGAAAAAAATGATAGATCTCAACGAATACACGCCGCCCGAATATGCGTGCAGATGCGGCAAGACTCATACCGCTTACACGCGCAGAATTGAAACGGGCGAAGGCGCAATGAAAAAACTCCCTGAAGTGTGCAAAGAACTCGTCGCCCAAGGCAGAGTCGGCATTGCCTGCGACGAAAACGTCAGAACTATCGCAGAAGAAGCCGAAAGACTGCTCGTCCGCGCAGGATACCGCACAAAACTATTTTGCTCTGCACCCGGCGACGCATACGGGCAATCACAAACGCTTTCGGGCGCAAGCGAAGACGTGCGCCTCTGGGTCGCAGTCGGATGCGGCAGCGTTGCAGACGCAGTGCGCTACGTCGCAAACGTCCGCAAAAACGAATGGGTACTCGTGCTCACCGCGCCCACGACGGACGCCGTGCTCTACCCTTACTGCGAATTTGTCAGAAACGGGACGAGGGAGACTTTCCCCGCCGCGCCGCCCATTGCCGCGATTGCTGACTATACCGTGATAGAAAACGCCCCCAAATTCACCATAGCAGCGGGATACGGGACTCTGCTTTCAAAACTCGTGCGCGCGTTCGACTTTTATTTCGACAAGTTGACGGACAAGAGAAGATGCTCGTATCTCACGTCGGAATTTGAAGAAAACCTGACCGACTTTTTTAATACGCAGTCCTGCGAATCCGTCTCCCTGCGCGTCTGCCGTACCCTTTTGCGGCTTGGCATAATATCGCAGCTCGCCGACGAAACCGACTTTTGCCAGGGGAGCGAATACTTTTCTTCGCTATGTCTGCGATCAAGGTGCGGAAATTCCCGCCTGACAGGCGAAAACGCGGCGATATGCTCGTTTTTGTCCTACTGTGTTCTCGACAGCTATCTCGCGGTCTCTCCCGAAGATCTGTTCATCCCTTCGAGTCTTCCCGAACATATACGCTTTCTCGACAAGCAATGCGGACAAAACGGGATCACGCTTCTGTCGCACGCGAAGCGAAACCGCGGCAGCGAAGCCGATCTTTACGTCCTCAAGGAATACGCGCCCGATCTCGACGCTAAACTGCGCGAGCTGTTCGGCAACGCAAAAGGCTCCGCAAGGCAATTTCGCAGGCTGTACGACGACGCGGGATATTGGCTCGGCTCGTACTGCACGAGAGACGTCGCTCTGCGCACGGTATGCGCGGCGAGCGCGGCTTACGGCGAAGGATTGCTCTCCTCTCTCGTCTTTGCGGGAGCGCTCGGACAAGCGGTCTGACCTCTCCTCTCAACTCGTATTGCCCGCGCTATGCGGGCTTTTTTGTTGACCTGCAACGCGGACAAAGCTATAATAAAGGCATGGATAACCGTCTGTCTTACGACAAGATCGCCGACAAATGGAGCGATTTCAGAAATAAATGCGTCACGAACAAATGCGTTGAAGAATTTGCGGAGCTGCTGCCCTGCGGCGCACGCGTGCTCGACGTCGGTTGCGGAACGGGATACCCGATAGATTGCTATCTGACGGATAAAGGATTTGAAGTCGTCGGCATCGACGTTTCCGAAGAGATGCTCTCTTATGCCCGCGCGCTTTATCTCGACGGAGCAGATTTTATAAAATGCGATTTTCTCGACTATCACAGCGAGGAAAATTTCGACGCGATAATAGCTTTCGATTCTCTTTGGCACGTCCCTCTCTCCGATCAGGCGAAGCTATACGAAAAGGCAGCCGAGCTACTGAAAACGGGCGGCTTTTTGATGTTTACTCACGGAAAAGACCGGGGCGAAGTCGAAAACCCGATGTTCGGCGAGACGTTCTGCTACGCCGCGCTCGGACTCGATGAACTGCTCTCCGCACTCTGCCACAACGGCTTTGAAATCGTTCGTCTCGAAAAGGATTACAAGGAAAAGACTACGGGCACGAGAGAACTGCTCGTGTTTGCCAAAAAGACGTCATAATTTTATTTTATCGCAAAAACCGTCGCAGGTGCGATCGGAAACATTTATTATCTACGCTTTGCGAGCCGTTATTTCCTTTTGTCATAGCGAAAAAAACACCGCATAAAAGCGCGCCGCTATGAGATCGGGAAGTTTTGAGAATTTTTCAATAAAAAAAAGACGCGTTCTCACGCGTCTTTTCGATTTCTTCGAGATAGAAATTACTTGAGCTCGACGTCTGCGCCTGCTTCCTTGAACTTCTTGACGATCTCTTCTGCGGTATCCTTGCTGATACCCTCTTTGACCTTGCTGGGAGCTTCTTCGACCATCTTCTTCGCATCGACGAGACCGAGACCGGTAACCTCTCTGACGACCTTGATAACGGCGATCTTGTTTGCGCCGGCGCCCTTGAGGATGACGTCGAATTCGGTCTTCTCTTCTGCGGGAGCAGCAGCCTCTGCGCCTGCTGCGGGAGCTGCGACTGCCATAGCTGCAGCGCTTACGCCAAACTCGGCTTCGATAGCCTTGACGAGCTCGTTGAGCTCGAGAACGGTCATGCCCTTTACTTCTTCAATGATTTTAGCAATATCTGCCATTTTTGTATCCTCCAAATAATAAACGAATTTTTTTGT
>CALWRI010000022.1 GCA_944383905.1 uncultured Christensenellaceae bacterium | reverse complement strand
GGGAAGTCTTTGACGGTAATGCGTCTGACCGCTTCCGTGCCGAGGTCGGGGTAGCAGATCTCCTTTACCGAGGTAACGCATCTGCTGTAAAGCGCGCCCGCGCCTCCTATTGCAGCAAAGTATACGCCGCCGTTGCGTTTGAACGCTTCGACGCATTCTGCGCTTCTTTTGCCTTTTCCTATCTGCGCCGCAAGACCGTGATCGAACATATAGGGAGTGTATTTGTCCATACGGCACGACGTCGTCGGACCGCACGATCCCATTACCTGACCTTTCTGCGCGGGGCAGGGTCCCATGAAATATACCGTTTCGCCTTCGTATCCGAAGTCGGGCGTGCCTGCCTCGATGCTCGCGAAAAGGCGCTTGTGTCCCGCATCGCGGAAGACGAACATCTCGCCCGAGAGCAATACGTTGTCGCCTGCTTTGAGTTTTTTCAGTTCGTTTTTGTCAAACGGCATCGTGAGTCTTATCTCATTCATAGTTGAGACCTCCTTCGTCGACGGTAAAACGCGCCGCGCGCGAACAATGGCAGAGTACATTGACGGCGACGGGCAGAGACGATATGTGGGTAGGATAGCTTTCTATGAAAACGCCGAGAGCCGTCAGAGATCCGCCGAAGCCCTGCGCTCCTATCCCGAGAGAGTTTATTCTGCCACAGAGTTCTTTTTCGAGCGCGTTGAGTACGGGATCGGGATTATCGCTTCCTATCTTGCGGAAAAGCGCGTGTTTGCTCATCTCTGCGCATTTTTCGAAAGTACCGCCCAGTCCTACGCCGATTATAACGGGCGGGCAGGGGTTGCTCGCCGCTTTTCTTACCGTATCCACGATCAGGTCTTTTGCCGTTTCGAGTCCCTGCGCGGGATTGAGCATATATATCGCGGACATATTTTCGCTGCCGAAACCTTTGAGCATGACTTCGACTTCGACCGTATCGCCTCTGACTATGCTCGTGTGGATCACGGCGGGGGTATTGTCTTTCGTGTTGACTCTCGACACCGGGTCGAGCACGGACTTGCGCAAGGGAGCGAACGCCTCTCTTACGGCGCCGTTCACCGCTTCGTCGAGAAAGTCTCCCGTCAGCCTGACTTCCTGACCTATTCTTATGAACGCCACGACCATGCCCGTATCTTGACATACGGGGAGGTGAGACGCCTTTGCGTACTCTATGTTCCTGCACATTACGTCAAGAGCGAAACGCGCGGTCGCGTTGTCTTCCTTCTTGCGCGCCGCGGCAAGCGCGGTCGCGCAGGACGGCTCGACTTCGCAACTTATCCTGTCGATGCAGTTTTTTATGCCGTCTGCAATCAGCTTTACGTCAATATTTGTCATACGTCCTCCGTTTATCTGCATTTTACCACAATAGAGTTGTATTGCACAAGAAAATTGTGATACAATTATATAACGCGCAAAACGACGTGCACGCATACACGCGTATACGCGAGGACACATATCGGGACATGGGAAGTTTTCAGATCTGCACTCTTGCGAGCGGAAGCAAGGGAAATTGCACTTACATCAGAAGCGGAAATACGGCGCTTATAATAGACGAGGGACTGACGGTAAAGGAGCTCAAGGTCAGGGCAGCGACGAGAGGTATCGATCTTTCGGACGTCGGCGCCGTTCTCGTCACTCACGAGCACGCCGACCATATCAAGGGAGTGGAACAGTTTTCGCGCGAATTCGGCAGCAAGGTGTATATGCCGCTCACCTGTTTCCAGACGATGCGTTCGAGGGGAGAGATACTTTCGCGGTACGAACACGTCGACGGTTTCGAGGCGGGGTTCGACATCGGGGATCTCCGCGTTCAGCCGTTCAGGGTGCCGCACGACGCGAGATACACGGTGGGGTACAGGATCTCGGACGGAAAGACGGATATTGCCGTCGCAACCGACCTCGGGTTCGTCAGTGACAACACGCTCGCGAGGCTGTGCGGTTGCAAAGCGGTCATAGTGGAGAGCAATCACGACCCGCTCATGCTCGAAAAGGGGAGATATCCGTATCCCCTCAAAGTCAGGATAGCCAGCAAGAACGGGCATTTGTCCAACGCGGACAGCGCCGCGATAGCTTCGCAACTCGTAGCAAGCGGGGCGGAGAGAATATTGCTTGCGCACCTCAGCGAGGACAACAATACGCCGGAGCTCGCTTTTCAGGCGACGAAGGAACAACTCGAAAAACACGGCATAAGGGAAGGTGAGGACGTGGTGCTCGACATCGCGTACCAATACCGCCCTTCGGAGATCATAGAATTATGAAGATTTATCAATACGCAAACAAAAATCATCCCTATCTCGAGACGTACGACGCGGGCGCGATGTTCATAGGCAGTTATGTGCTCAAACTGTTTCTGCAGATAGCGATAGTTTTGCTTCTCGCGCTCACGGACGTGCCCGACAGCTTTACTGCGACGATAGGAGGGACGTGCCTTATCACCTCTCTCAACGAGATAGCGTTTTTCCTTACGCCCGTCGCGTACGGAAAGATAAGAGGCAAAAACCTTCTTTTCGATATGGGCTTCGAGAGCAGGTTTTCGCCGCTGGCGGCGCTTTTGTGCATACCTCTGACCGTTGCCGTCATCTGCCTCGGATCCCCGCTCGCGAGCGGCTTTATTAAGCTCGTTGAACTTATAGGGTACGACACGTCGGCGACTTCCGTGGTAGTGGACAGCGGGTCCGACCTTGCGATAACGCTCGTGTTCGTCGCGCTCATCCCCGCGGTGGCGGAGGAATATCTGTTCAGAGGAAACATTGCGCGCGGACTGTCCAAAAACGGATACTTCTTTGCGATTTTCGTTTCGTCTGCGCTGTTTGCGATAATGCACGGCAACCCGCTTCAGCTCGTTCACCAATTCTTCCTCGGTGTAGTATGCGCGGTGCTTTATTTTTCGACGAGAAGCCTCTGGCCTTCGATAATCGTGCACTTCCTGAACAACGCTATAGCGCTCGTCCTCGGGTATTTCGAGTCGAAAGGCAGTCCGATCGTGCTTTCCGCATGGGAAGCCGTCCTCGTATGCGTCGCGGGTCTGATCGCGACGGTCGGCTTGCTTTGGTTGATCGTTTTCGTATGCAGACGATACAAAAAAGCCCATCCCGCAAAAGAGACTCTGTCCGAAGCGGCGGAGACGGAATACGCGAGGAAAAAATATGCCGTGCCCGCAATGCAGAAGACCTTTTTCTCTCTGCACCGCACCGACGGAGAGATAGCCGCGGACAATATGCGCGCCGAAGAGATAAAGACGTTGCTCGACGGAGCACAGACTGAGGCGGAAAAACTCGTCGTCACCAAGGATATTAAGGACAGAGAAGGCAAAGCGAGAATGAAGGATAAAAAAGCGCTCATTTACAGCTTTATAGTCACTCTCGCAGTGTGGATAATCAGCTTTATTTCCAACGTGGTGCAGCAATGAACGTAAACGTCGTCTGCATAGGCAAGATAAAAGAGGCGTTTTTCAGAGACGCGCTGGACGAATACGCAAAGCGCCTTTCGAGGTTTTGCAGATTCACGGTTACGGAACTTGCGGAAAAACAGCTCGAAGGGAAAAACGAAGCGGATATACGCATTGTCAAAGAGGACGAAGGCAAACGCATCGTAAAGGCGGTCAAAGGGTATGTCGTCGCGCTCGATATGCGCGGAGAACAGCTTTCGAGCGAAGCGCTTTCGGCAAAGCTCACGGGACTTACCAACGTCACGAGCACCGTGACTTTCGTCATCGGAGGCTCTTACGGACTTGCGGACTGCGTTTTGCAGAGAGCGGATTTCGTACTGTCTTTCGGCAAAATGACCTTTCCGCATCAGCTAATGAGGGTGATCGCGGCGGAGCAGATATACCGTGCGTTTACGATCGCGGAAGGGAGCGGATACCACAAATAACGCAACAATACGAAGATCGCGGCATACCGTGTAGTATGTATACGGTATCCGATCTCGACAAAGACCTCGCCGTTCTCGGCGCGCAGGGAGCAAAGATATTCACCGTCGGTTACAGCGAATCGGGCAGACCGATCAAGGGGATTTTCAAAGGCAATACCGACGGGCCGCAACTTCTCGTTCAGGGCGCTATCCACGCGCGCGAATGGGTCACCGCGCAACTGTGCGTACTGCTTGCCGAACGCTATTCGGGCGAATGCGGTCTGTGGTGCGTGCCCATGAGCAACCCCGACGGAGTCATGCTCGCGCAGTACGGACTCGACAGCGTCGGAGATCCGCAAAGAAGGGATTTTCTTTACGGGATAAACGGATATAATCAGGATTTTTCGCTGTGGAAAGCCAACGCGAGAGCGGTGGATCTCAACGTGAATTTCAACGCGTTGTGGGGTACGGGCAGGAGTAATCTGACATACCCGACGCCTGCGAATTACATCGGACCTTATCCTTTCAGCGAGAGAGAAAGCAGAGCGCTCGCGCAGTTTACGGACAAGGTCAGACCACTCTATACGGTCAGCTATCATGCGCGCGGACGCGTTATATATTACGGTTTCAACGGGTCGGATCCCGATCCTGAAGTGCACAGGATAGCGAGCAGGCAGACCGGCTATCCCGCGTATACCTCCGAAGGGAGCGCGGGAGGATACAAGGATTGGTTTGTGCTCACGACGGGCAGAGCGGGCATAACCGTCGAGGTGGGCAACGAATACACACCTTATGAAGAACTTCAAAAGGAATTGCCGTCCATGCTCGCGCAGAACGGCGGATTGCTTGACGCGCTTTCGCGCGCGGCGGGAGAATAGATGAAAGACAAAAAATACTTTATGAGAAAGGCGCTTGCTGCGGCAAAACGCGCGGCGAAAAGGGACGAGGTCCCCGTCGGCGCCGTGATAGTCAGGAACGGAGAGATAATCGCCGTTGCCGGCAACAGGAAGGAGCGCGAAAACTGCGCGGTTTTCCATGCGGAAATCGTGGCTTTGAGAAAGGCGTGCAAGAAGCTCGGGAATTGGTATCTCGACGGTTGCGAGATGTACGTCACCCTCGAGCCTTGCCCGATGTGCGCGGGCGCTCTTATAAATTCAAGGCTGGACAAGCTGTATTTCGGGGCTTACGACCCCAAGGCGGGCTGTTGCGGCAGTCTTTACGATCTTGTCGGGGACAAGCGCTTCAACCATACGCTAGAGGCGGAAGGAGGCATACTCAAAGAGGAATGCGCCGCCGTTCTCGGAGATTATTTCAGGAAAAAACGCGCGCTCAACAAAGCGGCGAAGACGGAGAAAGGAGAGTAAAATGCTTATCGTAGGATTGGGGAACCCGGGAGCGAAATACGAGAACACATATCACAATATGGGCTTTCAGGTCGCGGACAGACTTGCGAAACTTCTGGGCGTGCAGATAAAGGAAAAGAGTTGCGACGCGCTCGTGGCGACGCTTTACGTCAAGGGAGAAAAGATCGTCATCGCAAAGCCGCAGACGTTCATGAACCTGTCTGGGACGAGCGTCAAGCAGCTTCTCGGAGCCAACAGGATGAAACCGGAAGAAGCGGTTATCGTATACGACGACGTCGATCTGCCGATAGGCAATCTGCGCCTGAGAAAAGAAGGCAGCGCGGGCACTCACAACGGCATGAGAAACATTGTCGCCGAAGTCGGCGTCACGACGATACCCCGCATAAGAGTGGGGATCGGACACGACGCGCACGGCAGTGAACTGCGCGATGTCGTGCTCTCAAAAGTGGAATGGGAGTACCGCGACGTCGTGGCAAAGACTCTCGACGACGCCGCACTCGCGCTCAAAGACTATATCGAAAACAGGGATTTCGACGCGATAATGCAAAAGTACAACTCGAAGAAAAACAAATAAATTTACGCACCCGTGTAGGTTATGAACGATAAACTTAAACAAATGCTGTCCCTTCGCGAGTTGGGAGGCGACTTCGGAAAGATATACGACGACGTCGCTCAAAACAAGGATATTCTCGTCTTCGGACTGAATACCCCTGAACGCGCTCACGTCGCTTGGGGACTTGACAGGTTTGTGCTTTACGTCGTCAAGGACGGCACTTATGCGTTGAAAGCGGAGGAGGCTTTATCCGACTTTTTCGAGCCTGAAGAGATAGCTTTTCTGCCTGAAAAAGACGACGTTCTGATCTACCGCAAGGCGTTTCAGGCGACGTCTCTTGCGAAAAGACTTTCCGTGCTGTCCCGTCTGGCGGAAGGCGGGATCAGGTGTTGTATCACCACGGCTGCGGCGCTCATGCAGTACGTTCCGAGAAAAGACGAGCTCGTCGGGGCAACGATGACCGTTACCGAAGGAGACGAGACGGACGTCTACGAGTTGTGCAAAAAGCTGGTCGCGGCAGGTTATCGCAGAGAGAGCGCCGTTGAGGAAAAATGCACGTTCTGTCTCAACGGCGATATACTTTCGGTCTATCCCGCGGACAGAGATCTTCCCGTGCGAATATCCTTTTTCGGAGATACTGTCGAAAACGTAAAGGTCTTCGATCCCGACACGATGACGACAGTCTCGACGATCCCGTCCGTTACGATATTTCCCGTGAGCGATGTGCTGGTCGATGAGACCTATCTGCGAAATGCGGTCGAAAACGTAAAGGCGAAGATAGCCAGGTTGCCCGCGAAGGCGGCGGAACGCGCTCTCGAAATAACGGGAGAACTCGAAACGGATCAGAGCGTGAGTCAGTCTTTTCAATGGCTGGTTCCTTTCGTAAAGAGCAGAATGGCTGCAATCTGGGACTATCTGCCCAAAGGGACGGCAGTCTTTGCCGACGAGCCTGCGGCGATCTACGAAAAGATGAGCATTTACGAGCGCGAAACGACGGAGAGGGTCAAGAGTCTTTCCGAGTTTGGCGAAGTGCTCAAAGAGCACGTCGGCGCTTTTATGTGCGCGGACTACGTCGTCGAGAAGCTAAAAAACGTATGCAAGGTAGGCGCGGCGCAGATTACGTCGTCGAGCAAATTGATCGCAGAGCCGTCGGCGCTTTACAGCCCCCGCGCGGTTTCGGTCGAAAATTACACTTTCAACATCAGACAATTTCATATCGACGTAAAGAATTACGTCGCCGCGGGCTATTGCGTCGTTGCCTGCATGGGCGATCCGGCAACGGCAAAGAGTTTTGCCGAAAGTCTGTATCATGAAGGAGTGCCTTCGAGGTACGTTGACGAGCCTGCCGAATGGCAGAATACGCTCCTCGTGACGCCGATCGCGCTCAAACACGGCTTCTGTTATCCCGGCAACAGACTAGTGCTCGTCGGCAAGAGAGACCTGCTCAAAGGCAGCGGCATACGTTCCGACGCTTCCAAGACGAGGATATTCACGTTGCCGAAGGTGGGGGATTACGTCGTGCACGAGGTGCACGGTATAGGACGCTGCATAGGTACGGAGCGCATAAAATACCGCGACGTCGAGAGAGATTACGTCGTCATCGAATATGCGGACGGAGGTCTGCTTCAGGTGCCCATCGATCAGATGGACAGGCTCAGCAGATACTCGGGCGGCGACCGTGCTCCCAGGCTGTCGAAGCTGGGGGGCAAGGACTTCGAAAAGACGAAGAAGCAGGTCGAAAAGTCGATAAAGAAGATGGCGATAAACCTCGTTCAGCTTTACGCTGCGAGGCACAGGGCAAAAGGGCACGTCTATCCTCCCGATACGCCGGAGCAAAAGCGCTTCGAGGACGCGTTTCCTTATGAGGAGACTTCGGATCAGCTGCGCGCGACTGCGGAGATCAAGGCGGATATGGAAAAGGGGCTCGTCATGGACAGGCTTTTGTGCGGAGACGTCGGCTACGGAAAGACAGAAGTCGCCTTCCGCGCGATATTCAAGACCGTGATGGACGCAAAGCAGGCGGTCATTCTCGCACCGACGACCATTCTCGCTTCGCAACATTACGATACGGCGAAAGAAAGGTTCGAAGGTTTCGGGATTAGGATAGAGTTGCTCAACCGTTTCAGGACGAAAGAGCAGCTTGCCGAGTCTCTCAAAAACGCGAAAGACGGAAAAGCGCAGCTCGTGATAGGAACGCACAGACTGTTGTCCAAAGACGTTGAGTTTGCGGATCTCGGGCTGGTCGTACAGGACGAGGAGCAGCGTTTCGGCGTCGAGCACAAGGAAAAGCTCAAACTTCTCAAGAGCGACGTAAACGTGCTCACGTTGTCGGCAACGCCGATACCGCGCACTCTCAACATGTCTCTTTCGGGGATAAGGGACATAAGCGTGCTGGAGACCCCGCCTTCGAGCAGGATCCCGGTGCAGACTTACGTCACCGAGCTTACGGACGCTCTCGTGCAAGACGCGGTGGGCAGAGAGCTCGCCCGCGGCGGTCAGGTGTTCATATTGTACAACAGGGTGGAGACCATTGCGGAGTTCGCCGACAAGATCAGGACTCTTCTCCCGCAGGCGCGCGTCGTCGTCGGACACGGACAGATGGACGGGACGGAGCTTGAGAATACGATGCAGGCGTTCTTTTCCAAACAGGCGGACGTGCTCGTGTGCACCACGATAATAGAAAACGGCATAGACGTACCCGACGCCAACACGCTTATTGTATGCGACGCGGACAGGCTCGGTCTCGCTCAACTCTATCAGTTGAGAGGACGCGTGGGCAGGCGCAACAGGATCGCGTACGCCTATTTCACGACCGCGCAGGGCAAGGTGCTGTCGAGCGACGCCGTCAAGCGGCTCACCGCGATAATGGATTATACCGAATTCGGCAGCGGATTTAAGATCGCGATGCGCGATCTCGAGATCAGAGGAGCGGGCAACATTCTGGGCAGAGAACAGCACGGACATATCGCAAAGATAGGTTACGATCTCTACTGCAAACTGCTCGCAAAGTGTGTTGCGGAATTGCGTGGAGAGGAGAGTGAAGAAGACGCTGACGTCGAAGTCAACGTCGCGATAAACGCATATCTCGACTCTCATTACGTCACGGACGTGGACGCGCGACTCAAAATATTCCGCACGATCGCGGATCTGTGTTGTCCCGAAGACGCTCTCGGCTTCATCGACAGACTGCGCGAGAATTACGGACCCGTACCGGCGCCGCTCGTCAATCTCGTCAACATCGCTGTCGCAAAGAATTACGCAAAGAGGCTCGGCATCAAAAAGATAACCGTTGCGGACAGAATGGCGGAGGTGGTATTCCGCGACGCGGGACGTGTGCGCAACAAACGCGTATTCGACGCGCTGTCGCAGATGAGCGCGACATGCACGCTCACCAACGACGACGAACCGAAGGTGATTTTCGATTGCAAATACCTTTCCAACGAGCGCAAATTCGCTCTTGTATGCGAGTTTTTGAGCAAATCGCTCAAATCTTTTGAATAAAACGTTTTACAACGCGCAAAGTAATGTGTATAATAATATAAGTAGTATTTTATTTTTATAATAAAAGGAGCAAATGTAATGAAAAGAAAATTGCTTGCAATCGTGATAGTCCTGATCGTCGTAGCATCGCTGACGGTCGGCTGTTCGTCCGGCATATTCGAAGTGGACGGTTACAGGGATTATCATCAAGTTGTTGCAACTGTTCAATACAATCAGATGAGCGAGCCGCTGTACAAGGGCGACGTTCTGGTATATTACAGCCAATACGCCGCGATTTATATCCAGTATTACGGTATGTCTTCAGAGGAAGTCGTCGAGCTGTGCTACGACAGCCTTTCGAGACAGAAGTTGCTCTTGCTTTATGCAAAAGATTATCTTGCAAAGAACGATCTCGGCATAACCGACGACGCCGCGATAGCAAAGCTTTCCAACGAGGATTTCCTGACGGTCGACGAGCGCAGATATTGCATTGAGTTGACCAACAAGACGTTTGAAGACAGCTGGCAGCAGCTCATCAGCGATCTCGAGGAAGAGCAAAAACAAAACGCGGGAGAAACCGACGAAGATGAAGAGGAGACTGAGGAAGACGAGGATCTTCTCGAGGCGCGTCCCGTCAGAGAGGAAGAGGAAGAGTCCGACGATTACGTCGACGAAGGCATGACCGATCCCGCAGAGTTGCCCGAAAAGTTCAAGGATTATGTCAACGACAAGATCTCCGCAGAGGAAGACGAGACGGCAAAGAAGAATATGCAGACCGCTCTCAACGACCTCAACAAGAACCTCGGCAGCACTTATAAGGATTACGACTATTATCTCAACAGTTATTACGAGAGCAGGATTCTCGAGAAGTACGAGGAAATGCTCGGCGATTCTTTGCCCGAAATAACCGACGAGGAAGTAAACACCTATTACACCAAACTCAAAAACACGCAGATAAGCAATTATGTGGACGAGGCGGCTTATTCGAGCGCGCTGTCTTCCACGACGAATATCGTATATCACACGACCAAAGGCTATTCGCAGGTCAGGAGCATACTCCTCAAGTTCAGCGACGATCAGACTGCGGCGCTTGAGAACGTAAAGGCTCTGCTTTCCGGCAACGATACCGCGATCGAAAATTACCGCGCGCTTCTCGCTCTCGGCAGCGATGTTGCGAGCACGAGCGACCTCGGCATATACGAAAACCTTTGCGATAACGGCATTCTCGTCAACGTCAGCAATCCCGATTACGATCCCGACGAAGACGAGCTCAAAGACGCTTACACCGATCTCGGCGTGGATTACAGAGTAGTCCTTTACGCGATGGCAAACGATATCGCTTCCAAGGCGGACAAGCTCGTTGCGAAGGCGCAGGAGCTCGGCATCACCGATGCGGGTGAGCTCGAAGCTGTGAGAAATTACGCTCTCAACGAGGCGATCAGCGATTGGATGTATCTCGTCAACGACGACGACGGAATGTTCGAGAGCGACACCTACACCGTCACTCCCGACGGCTCCGATTCGAGTTACGTCGAAGAATACACCGTGCTTGCGAGACAGCTTGCAAAGCAGGGCGCAGGTAGTTATTACGACAAGTCGGCTGCGAGCTTCGAGACGGGCGTAAAGCTTGAATACACCGTTGAAGAAGACGCTACTCCCACCGAGCTTCTCGAACAGGCAAACGGCAAGACCTATTCGATCTCCAAAGAAGTCGTGATGTCTACCGACGCAGACGGCGAGGAGCTTTCCACGACTGTGTACACCCTCAAAACCGAAGAAGGCAACGAGATCAGCTTTATCGTCAACGATTACGGCATCCACGTCGTGTTCGTCAAGAATCTGTTTGTAGACGAGACCCAGAGCGACAAGATCACCGAGCGCACCGACAGCGAAGGCGAAGTCACCGGATATCTGCTCGGTCTCGGTTACGAATATTCCAAAGAAGTGACCGTCAAATACGTCAAGGACGAGGACGGCAAGAATACCGACGAAGTTTCCGAAATCACCGTGGAGA
This sequence comes from uncultured Christensenellaceae bacterium, assembly GCA_944383905.1. Lineage (GTDB taxonomy): Bacteria > Bacillota > Clostridia > Christensenellales > UBA3700 > Ornithoclostridium. The sequence continues at coordinate 6,749 of CALWRI010000022.1, read as the reverse complement.
TCAAGACTCTCGAGGACGTGATCAAAGAGGCGATCAAGGACGGCAAGATAAGCGAAAATTACAACGACGTCCAGAATAAATTCCTTAAAGACTTTGCGGAAAAGTGCATACAGCAAAACGCAAAAGTTTACAAGAAGATCGTCAAGGAAGTACAGTAAAACGAAGTATTCAAAAAAAGAACGGAGCGATCCGTTCTTTTTTTATGCGCGGATAAGACGAATGGGCGCGTTGCCGTTTCAAATTCTTTTATTCGCGGAGCCAAGACGGATTTTTCGCGCAGGGCGCAACGGGCGCGTGATCGCAAAATGCTTTTACGGTCTTGATTTTTCGTCTGCGGGATAATACAATATATATGCGGGATTTACGCACGAGGAGAGATTATGTCAAAGGAAAAGACGATCAACAGCACTCTGATTTACGACGGCAGGATCATGCGGCTGTACAAGGACGAAGTGGAGTTGGAAAACGGCAAGAAGAGCATTAGAGAATACATCCGTCACAGCGGCGGGTCGAGCGTACTTGCCGTTGACGAGAATGAAAACGTATATCTCGTCACGCAGTACAGATACCCCTACGCCGCGGAGACAGTCGAGATCCCTGCGGGCAAGAGAGAAAGAGGTGAGGATCCGCTCGTATGCGCGGTCAGAGAGCTTGAGGAGGAGACGGGGCTCGTCGCGGAAAAATACGAGCTTATCGCCACGGTCTATCCGACGCCCGCCTACACCGACGAAACGCTTTACGTTTACCTTGCGACCGGGCTCACGAAAAAAGCGGCGCATCTCGACGACGGAGAGTTTCTCGGCGTCGAAAAAGTGCCTTTCGAGGAAGCGTACGGCATGGCGTCGAGCGGCAGGATAAGAGACAGCAAGACTCTTGTCGCGATCTATTCTTACGCGGCGAAAAAGGCGAGAGGAGAGTTGAAAGGATAACTCTTTGAAAAAGTGGCGCTTTTTGCCTGCAAAGCGCGACGAGGAGAGAGAAAAAAAGCGAGAAAGATGCGAGAAAAAAGACGTAGTCGCTGCTTTAACGAAAATACGGACAAAAAAAGTACCTGCGGTTTCCCGCAGGTACTTTTTTATGATAATTTGGAGAATTATTACTTCTTTTTGTTGACGAACACGTTGTTGGTAGCGGTTTCCTTCTTGATGGGGTTGATTCCGATCCATTCCTTCTTGAGGTTGCCGTTCTCGTCGAATCTGTGGGGGTAGCAAGCGATCATGGTCTTCTTGATACCGTCTTCGAGAGTGCCGCCGCCGTTGAAGCCGAACTCGTCGTAGTGCAGATGCTTTCTGACTTTGTCGATGACGTCCTGACCGAAGTAGAGATCCTGCGACTGAATGTCCTTCATCAGTCTCTTGTAGTTGAGACCGCTGTCCTGATTGGTCTTCTTGAGGCTGTTTGCGACCATGTAGCCGCCGAGGGTAGCCATCCAGGTGGGAACGCCCATATAACGCTTGGTAGCGCCGACGTCTTCCATCATCATGTTGATCATGTCCTTATACTTTCTGTCGTAAGCGCCGATCGGGAGCTTGTCGCCGTGCTGTCCGTAGAACGCAGCGGAAACGACGCCTTCTGCGATACCCTGAACGTGGATCATATTGGTACCGCCCTTCGGGAACATGACAGCGGGCATCTTTGCGAATCTGTCGAGGAAGACCTCTTTCCAGAGCGGCTCGCGCTCGGGCATATTGCCAAAGATGTAGGGGAGCTCGAGAACGACGACGTCCATACCGCCGTTTTCCTGACCGCCGCCGACTTTGATGAGGGCGTCAGCCTGCTCGCAACGAACTCTGATGTAAGGATGGTTCTCTGCGAGATGTTTCTCGGGCCAAACTCTGTCGAAGTAAGCGAAGTAGGAGTTGAGAAGAACAGCCTTCTTCACGCCTGCCTCTCTTGCAGCTTCGAAAACGGGGATAACTTTCTCTACGAGATAGTAGTGGAAGAAATCGTAACCCTTTACGCCGGGATGCGTATGCATACGGTCGTCCGGACCGACTGCGTACACGAGCACGTCGTAGCCCTTGAAGTAGTCGACGAGCTGCTCTTTGGTGAGGCAGTTCTCATCGGCATGCATCTGACGGAGGTTGAAGAGCATACCGTAGTTTACGGTGATCTCCTTCGGCCACCAGTCAGCGCCGAGCACGATCTCTTTGGGGAGAGCGAGGACGGACACGTCAACGCCCTGTCTCAAAAACTCTTTTGCGGAGTAGTAACCGAGGAATCCGGTACCGCCGCAGATAAACACCTTTTTAACGTCCAACTTTTTTTCCATATTTCACCTCTTTTTATCAAAGTTGTCTCCCCCGTCGGGAAACGGGAGAGACAACAAGTTTTTTTACTTTTTGAGTTCTTTTTCCGCTTCGAGAATATCCTTGTAGCAATTCTCGTCGTAGTAGCAGTTCTCCGACGGATCGTGGGTATCGTACCAGACCTGTGCGAAGAAGGGGATGTGTTTAGCCAGCTCGTCGAACTTCCAGGGAGCGGGCATGCAGCATTCGGGGCACCAGTGACCCGCTTTGATGACGGTGTAGGGAGAAGACTCAAACACATGACCGTCGTGGCACTGCCACTTGAGCTTGGTGTAAAGGTCGCCCTTCTTCATCGTCTTGCTCAGGCACTTGCCGCCTCTGTATTCCGCAGCCTGCTGCATATCTTCGATATCGAGCTCGCTGTCGGGCTTGCTTTCGTCGTAACCGTGGTTGAGCAGGAACTGTTTAGCGTTCTTGATGTCTCTGCGGTATTCGTAGTCGACGACGTTGCCGTCCTTATCTTTGATCTGATTCTTGCAGAAGAGCGGGAAGTTGCTCCAGTCTTCGCCGATCTGGTTGTACTTCTCTCTGCCGCCGAAGAACGCTTCGACGCGTTTTTCGAGACCGTGGTTGAGCCAGAACATCGGAGCGTTGCTGTCCTTGAACAGTCTCTGGATAGCAAGCTTGCTTATCAGGCTCTTCGGAGCGAGAACGCCCAGCTTGAAGTACCAGTTCTGCTTCTTCATTCTTGCCCAGAACTCGTCCCAGCTGTCCGTCTTCTGGAAGTCGAGATAATCGTCGAGCACGTTGGAATCGTAGTACCAGAAGCAGTGGAAGTTTCTCGTAGCGTTCCAATTCGGCTTGAAGAACTGTTCGGGGATAGCGCCCATCATACCGAAGCCGGCAGCCATCGTGTCGTAACCGGTAACGCGGCAGGAAGCGCCGCCGCCGATATTATAAACTTTGTTCCAGAAACCGGGCTTGAGAGTGCCTTCGCTGTCTTTGATGGCGAGGTTTCTCATCAGGATGCCGCTTTCGCGAGCGGTCGCCCACTCGATGGGCACGTTCCAGCAGGTGTGGAACATGAGACCGTCGCTCATATTATTCTTGAACAGATTGTCGTGCAGGACGCCGGACTGACGGAGGACTGCCCAGTTGGGGAGACCTTTGTCAAGCAGGTATCTCTCGGCGCGGAGCTTGGTGATCGCATAGAAGTCAAACGCGCTCGGGAGGAGAGGATCGCCTACGCGGCCCCAGGGGTGCTGCCAATCGCGGTTGCCGTATTCTGCAACGGTAGCGATATGTACCAGCTTGATGTCGTTTGCACGCGGGCTTTCCGCGACGGCGTCAACGAGGTTGCAGGTGCCGGTGAAGTTTGCCTTTTTCGCCTGATCGGGATGATGGTCGGAAGTGGGCGGAATGATTGCGGCGCAGTGGAAGATGTAATCGCTCTTTTCAACGCACTTTACGCAGTCCTGTTTGTTGGACAGGTCGCCGAAAATAACTTCGATGTCGGCGCCGTACTCTTTCTGCAGTTTTTCTGCAAGTTTTTCGTTCGCGGGTTTCTTTCTCAAAAGAACAAGACCCTTGAACTTCTTTGTTTCCATTACGTACTTCAGAACCTGGCTACCCATTGAGCCGGACGAACCGGTAATAAACACAACTTTCTTGTTCATAATTCCTCCAAATGATAGTTTTCAGATGGCGTAATAAGCCTTGTGATAATTATAGCATAATGCAACAATCGATATCAAGCGTTATCTAAATTTTTTTATTAAAATTACCTATAATATAGTTAAAAAACCGTATTATCTTCAGGTAGGGTTAATTTATGAAAACAGTAGGTTTTAGATGGAAAAATTTTTTTGTCTGCGTGACGATTTTCGCAGTTGCCGCGGCAGCATTGACTGCGGTCGGCTGCACGGGGTCGCAGGCGACAGCCGAGGCAGACAAGCACCTCGTGCTTAACTGTTCGTTCGACTATATGAAAGTAGGAGAGAGCAGAAGATATTATATAAAAAAATACCCGGCGCAGGCAGGTTACGAAACAGTCTGGGAAAGCCTTGACGAAAACGTGGCGATTGTGGACGAAAAAGGAGAAGTCACCGCACTTTCGGGAGGCGAAACGACGATTACCGTAAGCGCGAAGAACACTCCTTACAAAGCTGCGATGAAATTGACGGTAGCGGACGAGACTGTGGATCCCGAGGCAGGAATAAACGCGCTGCAAGAAGCTGTCGACAATGTGAAAAATGACGGATATGTGTTGATTAAAGGCGGATATTATCCTTCGCTTATCGTATCGAAAAGGGTAAGCGTAACCGGTGCGGAAGGCGCACGAATCGGGGATGTAAAGATAAAGGACGGAGGCGCGCTTTATCTGTATTCGACGGAAATTTACGCCGCGTCCGGAAGCGGATCCGAAGCATGTGTGAATATGAATGAAAACGCAGAATTTACTGCGGTGGGGTGCTCCTTCCTTTACGATCGGGAGGAGAAAGAACCTCCTTCTGATACGGCTGTGCTTTCGCCGTCGGACGCGGTCAGGGTATATCTGCGCGCCTGTTCGTTTTCGGGATATTCGACCTGCGTGAAAATCGGAGCGACCGAAGGCGAGATACGCATTGTCAACAACGATTTTTCGGACGCCGACGTCGCCGTGGAGATCGATATGCGCGACTCGGTTACGGGAAAAAACAAAGAGCCTTTCGGCGTCGTTGCGGACAACGTGTATCTGGGGTGCGACGACTGCGTAAAACTCTGTTATTACGCTTCTTCCTACACGGGCAGGCTGGAAACGGACGATGCGGACGTGAGCGTACCGTCATAAAAAATACAGTCAAATACTTGCATTTAAATGCGCGTTTGATATAATATTAAAATGTACAGTTGCGTACGATAAACGAAAATAACACGAGGGGACGGTCCGCTGTGAGCGGGCGGCGTTGAGATATGGCGAAAAGTTACAAAAAGAAAGAGACGGAGAGTCTTGCTACCGACGAGTTGGACGTAGAGCGCGAGCCTGCGTCTTATTCCGAGCCGGAGCCTGCTCCCGAAGCGCAAAAGGAGAGCGAATCCGACGGCATAATCAGAATAGGCGAACATGCGGAGGCAAAAAAACTCAACAAGTTCGATATGTTCTGCCTGAAGATATGGACGTATATCGTCGCCATCGTCACGACCATCGCGAGATGGATAAACACCGGCATTTTCAAGATCTTCAAAAAGAAGCTGCCGGAGCGTTACATAGTCGCGTTTATTTCGGTTGTACTGATAATCCTTCTCATGCTGTTGTTCACGGCTCCTTTCAAGATCACGGTCAACGAAAAAGAGACTCTCGATATTTTCAACAACGGTCTGACTCCTGTATATCAGAAGGTCGGCGACACGCAGGATGGCACGCCCATTTACAAGTGGGGTTATGCTGACAAGAAGGGCAAGGTCGTCATCGCGTGTCAGTATGAAAACGCGCTCGAATTCAAATATGGCGTCGCTTTTGTGAACAAGGTTACGGAAAAGGACGGCATCATAGATAATTATTGGTATCTGATAGACAAAAAAGGCAACGCGAAGGGCGGCAAAAAGTTTACCTATACGACCGAGCTTGGCGACAGATTGCCCGTCGGACAGTTCGGTGACGACGACAAACTTGCATGGGTGTACGTCGGCGGCAAATACGGATATATAGGCACGAACGGAGAGATAAAGATCGACGCGCTTTACAACGACGCGGGCGACTTTATCGACGGGCTTGCGAGAGTCAAGAGCGGTTCGCAGGAGTTTTTCATAAACACCAAAGGCGACCAGAAAAGCGCTTCTTATGACAAGGCGCGAGATTTCAGTGAAGGTTATGCTGCAGTAAGAAAAAACGAGCTTTGGGGATTTATCAACAATAAAGGGGATGTCGCGATCGAGACGCGTTTTGACAACGTCACCGACTTTTATTGCGGATACGCTCTTGTCAGAAGCGGATCGTCTTACGGCATAATAGACACGTCCGGCAAACTCGTAATCCCGCTTGCGGAATTCAACGACATCGGAGTCGCAAAGTATTTCGACACGTCGTGGTGGGATTGAAACCGAGATTGTCGGAACAACAAAATTATTGATAATAATATTATAATTATATAGCCGCTCCGCGGAGATAAGCGGGGCGGCTATTTTTTTGCGACAGACAAGACGGGGCAGAGGAAAAAGGGGCAGAATGAAAAAGAGAAAAGGGCGTCCGCCGTGTAAAAAAAAGTTAAAAATTATGTAAAAAAGTTGTTTGAACCTCTTGTAAACGGGAAAAAAGTATGATATTATAAAAGTCCACCCAAAAAAGAGGGGCAACGATTTGAAGGGCAGAAAAAATAAATTAAAAAATTTATCGAAAACCCCGAAAAAATGTTTGACATAAAAAAATCGTTGTGATATTATGTGGAAGCTGTCTGAAAAAGACAGCGACAAAACGGACATTAAAAACTGAACAGAAAGGTAAGAAGTAGAAGTTGAGCATAA
>CALWRI010000021.1 GCA_944383905.1 uncultured Christensenellaceae bacterium | reverse complement strand
TGCCGCTTAGGAGGCGAACGCTCTATCCTACTGAGCTACGGAAACAGATCTGCGGTTGATAAAAAATACGGCAATGCGCCGTCGTATTTACGGATAGATTATACAATATTATTTTTGAGAAATCAACAAAATCGTCGAGAAAATATCCTTGCAGGGCGAGGATGGCGGGAAACGGGGCAGGGGAGTCGGATAATCGTCACGTTTGTGCATTGAGGGGCGCGTTGACTTGACGTCCGGGCGGTGATAAAATGGAAGAAGACAAAGGTGTGACATTGCAAAGAGTCTGCCGGGGAGAAAGGTTATGTCAAAAAAGAGATTGTTGCCTGTCGTTTGCGTACTGATCGTCGCTTTTATTATGACGCTCACGGCGTGCGATACGATAAAGATCGAATATTATCCGCCGACGGCGACGGAATTTGCCTGCGAAGTAGACGACAGCATCCCGCTGCTCACCGCGGAAGACGGTTACGTCGCAAACGGAAGCAGGGGGTTCAGAGGGGAAACATATATAAATCTCGGGACGGACGAGGCTTATCCCGGCAGCGGAGAGAGCTATGTGCAGAGGCTGAAAGACCAGGTGCAGGCGTATTCCGAAGACGGGATAACGATCGTGCAGACTTATGTCTATCTGGGCAAATACAGCAATACGGACATCCCGGAAAGCGCGTTTGAACAGCTCAAGGAATATTTTTTGCTCGTCAGGAGCTACGGTTTGAAAATGCTGCTGCGTTTCGCTTACGAGACGGAGGCTTCTCAAACGGGTCCGCGCACGAAGGACATAGAGCGTCATTGCGCGCAGATCAAGCGGTTTGCTCGGGAAAACGAAAGTCTGTTCTGCGCTTGTGTATATGCCGTTCAGATGGGCATGATAGGATTGTGGGGAGAATGGCACGGCAGCATACACAAAATAGACGCGGAGCGCGTGGCGAGCGCGCTTGCGGACGCCATTCCCGAAAGCATACCGCTTATGGTCAGGACGCCGGAATTTCTGAGCAAGGTGCCCGAGGAACTTGAAGCGAGATTCGGAGTGCACGACGACTACCTTGTCGGGTACGATCACGAATGGGGAATGATGTCGTGGGATGACGAGAACTATCCAAAACTGCTCAACAAATGCAAGTACACTGTTACGGACGGCGAGATGCCCTGGGGTAGAGCGGGAGAGAAGATCGATCCCGTCGGGGTCGTTTTGCAGTGCGCGGGTTACGGTCTGACGAGTATGTCGATCGAGCACAATTACAAAGAGGACGGGAACGCATACTGCCTCGAGCAATGGAAATCCGTATATCTTACCGAGAGCGAACTGAAGGAAAACCGTCTGCCGTACAATCCGTCGCTTCTCGAAGGCGGCAGGATAAGCATATACGAATATCTGCGCTGTCATCTCGGCTACCAGCTCGTCGCGAGCAATCTGAAGACGGGCGGAGGCAAGGCGTCGTTTATGATCACGAATTACGGTTTTGCGTGCCCCTATAATTACTATATGAAAATATACGTCGACGGCGAAGAGGTCCTGCCTGCGGAGAAGTACGACTATCTCGATCTCGTGCAGTTCGGGCAGAAGGTATACGAATTTGATTATGACGGCGGCGAAATATCGGTGGAATTCGTAAACGGCAGAGACGGGGAAGACAGGATAAGGCTTTACAACGACGTGCCATTCACCGGTGGCAGGAACGTGATATTCACCACAGGCTGACGAATATATTATCCGAAAACCGCGCGCAGATCCCGCATTTGCGCGATTTTTCTTTGCCAAAATACAAAAATCGCGGCGCAAAGTCGCGGACATGGCTTACGGAAGGCGCCCGAAAACGCGCGGGTTGACAAAACGGGTAAAAAATGGTATAATCTTTGATAAAGTACGCTCAAGAAGGTGATTTTATGTTGGACGAAGAAATAAAAAAAGCGAGGATCCAGGCGATGAAGGATCACAACAGGAACGTGTCCGACGTCCTGAGCATTGTGATGAACAAGGTGATGCTCGCGAAGATAGACAAGCGCGAAAAGGGGCAGGAGCTGACAGACGCGGACGTGATCTCGATTCTGCAAAAGACGGAAAAGGAGCTTTTCGACGAACGCGCGAGCTTTGAAAAGGCGGGCAGACCCGAAAAGGTCAAGGAGCTCGACGAACAGATCGACGCGGTCAAAAAGTTTATCCCCGCAATGATGAGCGAGGACGAGATCAAAGAAGTCATCATGTCTCTTCCCGACAAGAGCATAGGTTCCGTGATGAAGCATTTCAAGACGAATTACGCGGGCAAATGCGATATGAAGCTGGTCGGCGAAGTGTTCAAGAGAATATGAATATAACCATACCCAAAGGAATAAAAATAGGGCACAGCAACGACGACTATACGGGCGTCACCGTGGTGCTCTGCGAAAAGGGCTGCGTATGCGGCGCGGACGTGCGCGGAGGCGCTCCCGGAACGAGAGAGACAGACCTTCTCAAAAGCGAGAAGGCGGCGCAGGAAGTGCACGCGGTCGTGCTGACGGGCGGCTCGGCATACGGGCTTGAGAGCACCTGCGGCGTCATGGAATATCTGAAAGAAAAGGGCGTCGGAGTCAAGGTGGGCGGCAAACGCGTGCCAATCGTCTGCGGCGCGGTGATATTCGACCTGATATACGATGACTACCATTGGCCTGACAAGGCGGCAGGCAGAAAGGCGTGCGAAAACGCGAGCGCGAATGACGTGCCTTTCGGTCAGGTCGGCGTGGGAAAAGGCGCGACTGTGGGGAAGTTCCGCGGTATGAAGCACGCGAGCAAGAGCGGCGTGGGCGCGGCAACGGTAAAAGTTGCCGGGATCACGGTCACGGCAATCGTCGCCGTCAACGCTTTGGGTGACGTAATCGACACGGGCACGGGAAAAATCGTTGCCGGTTGCAAAGGAAAAAACGGCGCTTTCGTCGGCGCGGAGCAGAAGATACTCGACGGAGAATATTTCAAGTTGCTCACCGGAAATACCACGATAGGGTGCATTGTCACAGACGCGAAGTTGAGCAAGGTCTCCGCAAACAAGGTGGCGAGCGTTGCGCACAACGGTCTTGCGAGGACCATACATCCGGTGCATACGGATTTTGACGGCGACAGTCTGTTCGTTATGGCGACGGGAAGGAAGCCCGTACTGAATACCGTGCTGGTGGAAATTGCCGCCGCCAAAGCGGTGGAGCAAGCAGTCCTCAATGCTGTGGACGGCTGCGCAGAATACCGGGTCGGGTGCGCCGACGGGGGAGAAGACGACGAGGACTAATTTCATCTTGTGAAACAAACGGCGCAAGCCGAAAAAAATTTTATAATATCAAAGGAGGTAACCATGACAGATAAGGCGATTATCGACAAATACGAAAGACAGTGTCTGAACAGTTATCCTCTCGATACTTCACTTTACGACCAATTCCACGTCAAGCGCGGTCTGCGCGACAAGTCGGGACAGGGTGTGGTCGCAGGAATTACCAATATTTCTAAAATAGTATCGTCAAAGGAAGAAAACGGCGTTCTCGTTCCGTGCGAGGGCGAACTCTACTATCGCGGTTACAGCATAGACTCGCTGGTAGACGGTCTGATAAAGGACGACAGGTACGGCTTTGAGGAGATAGCATACCTGCTTCTTTTCGGAGATCTTCCCGACAGGGAACAGCTTGAAGAATTCACGGCAACGCTTACGGATTTCCGCAAACTGCCGCGCAACTTCACGAAAGACGTAATACTCAAAGCTCCCAGCAAGGACATGATGATGAGCCTGTCGAGGAGCGTGCTGACGCTCGGCTCTTACGACAAGAAGGCGGACGACATAAGCGTGCACAACGTCATAAGACAATGCCTGATGCTGATAAGCGTATTTCCGATGCTGTCGGTATACGGCTATCAGGCATACAACCACTATCTGTGCGACGACAGTCTTTACATACATCATCCCGATCCGCAGTTGTCCACGGCGCAGAACTTTTTGCGTATGTTGAGACCCGATACCAAGTTTTCGGAGCTCGAAGCGAAGGTGCTCGACCTTGCGTTGATACTGCACATGGAGCACGGCGGCGGAAACAACTCGACGTTTACGACGAGGGTCGTCACGTCGTCCGGGACGGACACCTATTCCGCAATATCGGCGGCGCTCGCTTCGCTGAAAGGACCGAAGCACGGCGGCGCGAATCTCAAGGTCGTGCAGATGATGAAGCATATCAGAGAACACGTCCGCGACATTGAGGACGAGGACGAGATATACGATTATCTGATAAAGATACTCCGCAAGGAGGTCTTCGATCACAAAGGACTGATATACGGCATGGGTCACGCGGTCTATTCGCTTTCCGACCCGCGCGCGCAGGTGTTCAAGCGTTTTGTCGGCGAGCTGTCCAAGTCCAAAGGAAAGAGCAAGCTCTATTCCTTCTACGAGACGGTGGAGAGACTTTCCGCAAAGGCGATCGCCAGCGAGAGGAGAATATACAAAGGCGTGTCGGCAAACGTGGATTTTTACAGCGGTTTTGCTTACAGTATGCTCGGCGTACCGAAGGAACTCTATACGCCCATGTTCGCGATAGCGCGCATAGTCGGCTGGTCCGCGCACAGGCTTGAAGAACTCATCAACGCGGACAAGATAATACGTCCCGCGTACAAGGATATAGTAAAGATAAAGGATTACAAAACGCTGGAAGACAGATGAAAAAGATTTCGGCAGACAGGGTCAAGCTCGCTTTGACCCTGTTTTTGAGTTATTTCAAGATAGGCTTGTTCACGTTCGGCGGAGGTTATGCGATGATAGCGCTGATAGAGCGCGAATTCGTCGTGCGCAAAAAGTGGATAAGCGAAGTGGAACTCTACGAGATAATCGCGATCGCGGAGTCCACGCCCGGACCGATAGCGATAAACTGCGCGACTTTCGTCGGCTACAAGGTTTGCGGATTCATAGGGTCTTTTCTCGCGACGCTTGCGGTATGTATCCCGTCGTTTGCGATAATCTATCTGATTTCGATATTTTACGACGAATTCATGGCGCTGACCGCGGTCGCCTATGCGTTTGAAGGTATAAAGGCGGGCATTGCGATAATGATAACCGTCGCAGGCGTCAATATGATGAGAAAGGCCAAGAAGAACGCGTTTTCGCTCGGAGTGTTCCTTCTTACCTTTGCCGCGGCGATATGCATCGACTTGTTCTCTCTCGATTTTTCAACGGTTTACATCATTCTGACAGGCGCGGCGGCGGGCATAATTTTGCAGATAATAAAAGACGTCGTCGCGAAAAAGAAGGGCAGAGCGCAAAAAGAGGAAAGCGGAGAGTCGACGGGAACGGCGAGGACGGGAGAGGCGTCCCGTATAATATGCAAAGAGGGCGCTTATACGTTCGGGATAGGAGAAAGACTCAAAGACGGCGCGACGGCTGAAAGCGGAGAGCGTGCCGGAGAGGATATGACGGGCACGGACGAGAGTGACGGACAAGAGCGCGCAGGCTCCGACGGCGCGGACGAAAAGGAAGAAAACGGCGAAAAAGAAGACGCGTCCGTTTCCGGGCGCGACGAAGCCGAAGGAGGGGAAAAATGAGCGTTTACCTCGAACTTTTCCTCGTATTTCTGAAAATCGGCGCGGTCTCTTTCGGCGGGGGATACGGAATGATATCTCTGATACAGCAGGAAGTCACTTCGCGCGGCTGGCTGGAAGCGGACGCGCTGTGGAATTATATCGCGATCGCGGAGTCCACGCCGGGACCTATCGCCGTGAATATCGCGACATTCATAGGAAGCAATCAGGCGGGGTTCTGGGGGAGTCTCGTGGCTACGATCGGGATAGTGCTGCCCGCGTTTTGCATAATCCTGATAATCGCGACGGTTTTCAAGAGTTTTGCCAAAAACAAGTACGTCAAAGCGGCTTTCGACGGGATAACGCCCGTGATATGGGGGCTGATAATCTCGACGGGACTTCTCCTCGTCGCGAAATGCCTTTACGCAAATTACAACAACTTTGACGTAAAAGGCGAATTCAATTGGCACGCGCTTATAGTTTTCGCGATAGTAGGCGCGACGATGCTGATATACAGGCTGATCAAGAAAAAGAGCATGCCGCCGATCGCGACTATACTCGTGTCCGCGGCGGCGGGAATGATATATTTCGTGTAGCCGCAGAGCGGACGCGCAAGGTTATGTGCGCCGTATTTGCGGAAACCGACCGTGAGGTAAAATGAAAGTCAGGATAACGGTTTTGAAAAAAGCAAGATACGAAGACCTTATCGCAAAGTATGAAAATCCGATAGAACATGCCTGCGATATTCGGGAAGGCGACGTCTTCGTTTCCGAAAACGGAGAAAAGCCGCAGGGACTTTGCGACAGCGCGTGGGAGAGTATGAGGATTTTTGTGGAGGAACTCGCAAACGGCGGCGGCAATTTTTACGACGGCTGGATGAAGGATCCGCATTCCGCGATGATCTCATGCAACGACGGCTTCAGACCCGTCAGTTTCTATATCGAAACGATAAACGGAGAGGAAGAGAAAATATGACGAGATACGAATTGCTGAAAATATTAAAAGACTATCTTTGCGAGGCGAAGATAGATTGCCTTTTGACCGAAGTGAAAGGCATACCCGTACTCAAAGCCACGCTGACGGGGCTCGGAGACAACAACGACGGCAGCGCGATTGCGGAGATTAATTTCATCGATTTCGACGAGCTGGGCGCTCCCGCGCTTCAGATGTTCACGACGGTCGCACTCAATCTTGACAAAGACAATCTCGACCCTTGCGAGCTCGAACTAAACGACTACAATCTCCGATACGTCGCGATAGGTTCGTTTCACGTCTACAAGCCTTACAGACAGATATATCACCGCTATGCGCAGGTGCTAGTCGGCGAAGATTATGAGCAGGAGCAACAGGCAAAGGCGATGCTGAATGTCGTCTCCACGCAGATCTCCGCTTGTTACGACGATATACTGAAATACGCCGAGGACGCGGAATAAGACGGGAAAAAGGACAAAGAAACAAGCGTTTTTTCCGCTGCGGTCGCGGCGGTTTTCGCGCATTTTATGGGTGTATGATTAATAAGAATTTTGGCGCCCGTGTCTGTTAAATGCGCGTAATTCAGATTGCCGACAGTCTGACTGCGCTTGATTATTATCTCGGAAAAGGAAAAATCCAAACGAGGCGTTCAAAAACGATGAGGCAGCATCGGCCACAGTCCGGGAAGCGGCAAACCTCGGAATTGCCGATCGGACGCGCGCGGCGGCTTTTCCGTCCGTTTCCACTGGAGTTTACGGCTATCTGTTCGAGAAGGCGACGAAGAGCGCCGTGGACGCCGTGTCGGATTGGAAAGAAAAAAACAAGGAATATCCGATAAGGGTGCACTTTTATTGTTTTTCCGAAAGGATATACGCGCAGTAAATACTGACGCTGAAAAAAACTAAATATTGAATTGCTTTCTGGCGATGTTGCATGGGGATATCCGTTCAGTGACTGAATATACAAATCGCAATATTTTGATTTGTACTGACGATTGTCGGTGAATAAAACGGTGCAAACATCGGAGTATAAAATTGTAATAATTTATACGGGTAAAAAGCGCGTATCTTAACGTGGATACGCGCTTTTAATAGTCGGATATTGCTTCGCAGGATCATAATGTCGAACTGTCTTTGATCGTTTCATCTGCCGCTGTTTCTGAAAGTTTTTCAGCCGCAGGTTCTTTGTTTTCTGCAATAAGGCCCAATGACGTTATCTGTTCAGCCGTCAAAACGCCCAGTTCCATAGCTTCTTTGACATCTTCCTGGGTGAGCTTGTTTTCATTCAGTTTATTTTGTATAGCGCGCATTTTGATCTCGTTTGTCATTTCAAGCTGGCGCTTTTCCGTAAGGTCCCAGAACAGGAACGGAATCATTGCCAGTATGCCGCATACCACGCCGAGAACCGACCACATTATGAAAACGTTGCGCATTACTTCGGGATTTTCGTATGATACAGAGTCTTTTGCACCTATATTGATGAGTATCTCAGAGACGAGAAGTCCTGTAAACATACTGCAAACCGTGGAGAATACCTGCGTGTATTGAGACATGTAGCCGTCCAGTCTGTCGCCCGTCTTCCATTGCTGATATTCGCAGTAGTCGGCAGTCATTGCAGGCGAGGTAACCGTCCACAGCGCTGCAAATATATTGTGCAGGAATATACCCACGAATATGAGGTAGGGAGTTGCCGCGCCGTTGTATGAGAACAGTACAAGGATCAGGATAAACAACGATATTATTGATGAGCCTAAAAAAGACAGCAGGGTCATTTTTTTCTTGCCCAGATATTTCTGGATCAATGGCGAGAACAACATGCCGGGTACAAATCCAACTGCCATCAAAGTCGGGATTATACCGCGCAGGTTTCCGCCGAGAGAACCGCCAATCATGTACGCGCAGACGTAGTTGACGGAAGTGAATATAAGCAGTCTACCAAACGCAAGCACGTTTGATATATTGAATATCCAGAAATATTTGTTTTTGAAACTTTTTATGATACCGCCGATAAAACTGACTTTCTGTTTGACTTTCTTTTCACGGATTATACGTTCTTTTGTGCCGAAGAACATTATGAGAGCTATTGCAACGCAGATGCATCCCATAATGGGGAATATGATTTGATAAGTTAGAATATTTTCCATGCCGAAACCGAGGCCGGCTTCTTTTATCTGTTCTGCTGTCCAGTCCCCGTACCGGTCATTGAATACAAGACCTTTCTGACCGTAAACGTTGTTAGCGATAAGAGGGAAAAGCATTTGAACGATGGAAGGTCCGAGAGAGTCTATAACTCCGCCCACGGAATAAAGTTTTGTGCGTTCGTTTGTATTGGGCGTTATGACCTGAGACAGTCCCACTCTTCCGAAAGAAAAGAAACTGTATACGGTAAGAGCAATGAAATATATCAGTTGATAAGAGCCTACGACCAACCATTTTTTTGTCTCCGTGTAGGTTTCTCCAGCTTTCGGCATAAATATGCTGGGAATAAACGCAAGCAGCCAGAAACAAACTACGCTGAGTAGGCCCGTGAACAGAAGATATGGGCGATATTTGCCCCATCTGGTCTCGGTATTGTCGATTATCCAGCCCACGAGAGGAGCGCGGAAAAGGGACAGGATCGCCACTATCCAAGTGGTGTAGAGTACTATCTGTTGATCAAAGTTGTAGACGTACGCGAGGTGGACGCCCATGGAGATGGCAAAGTACTGGGTGAGAATACCCATGCCTTGCACGCCCATGCCGCCTACCGCGTACGCCATGAATTCTTTGTTGGAGAGATAATATCCTTCTTTTGCAGGGGTGTTCCAGTGGCTAAAAAAGTCTTTTACTAAAAATTTTGCTTTTTGAAAGAGATTTGAGTTTTCTTTTGCCATAATTTCCCCTGCAATTTTTTTGATTGTTTATGCGTTAGCAAACTGCTTTGCAATCTCTTTGAGCACGGCCTTGCCTTCTTCGCAGAGAGGAAGGAAGGGTTTGCGGCAGCCGCCCATTTCCATGCCGAGGCAGTCGAGGACGTATTTTTCGCTGGCGAACACGCCGTACTTGATCAGGACGTTGATGATCTCGTTCGCTTCGTTCTGTATTCTTTGAGCTTCCTTGATGTCGCCCTTGTTGAAAGCGTTGTAAATCGCGATGAACTTTTCAGCCATGAAGTTGTAGGTGCTGCCGATACCGCCGTCCGCGCCCATTGCGAGACCAGCGATGAACATCTCGTCAAATCCGTTGTATACGATCGGGTTTGCCTTCATGGTCTTGAACTGTTGCAGAGCGTACATGTCCGAAGTGGTGTGCTTGATACCGATAAACTTGTCGTTTGCGGCAAACATATTTTCCGCGGTCTCCTTGTCGAGAGAAAAGCCGTTTGCGCCGGGGAAGTTGTAGATTATCATCGGGATGTTTACGCTGGAAGCAATGTCGAAGTAATACTGCTTGATCGCTTCGGTGCCGAACTTGAAGTAGTAGGGAGCGACTGCGCTTATCGCGTCGAAGCCCGCTTTTTCAGCTGCTTTAGCCATTTCGATCGCATGTTTGGTCGCAATGGTGCCGACGTGCGCGATAAGGGTGGATTTGCCCTCGTTCGCTTCCGCGGCATAGTTGAACAATGCGATCCTTTCTTCTACCGTAAGAAGGATGCCTTCGCCCGTCGAGCCGCCGACGTAGAATCCGTTCACGCCTTTTTTGAGGTTGTATTTGATGAGTTTGTCCACAGTGGATTTGTTTACGTTGCCGTCTTTATCGAACGGGGTAAGCAATGCGGGCAACACACCCTTGAACTTGTTTTTGTCTGTCATGATATTCGCCTCCGAATAAGATTATTGATTTTTGAATTTTCCGCAGAGAGCGGAGTATGCCGCGCCGAGAACGCCCGCCTTGTTGGCGAGTACCGCGGGGCGGATGACGGTTTTGCCGGTTTTGTCGCAAAGAGAGGTAAAGTCGTTCCACCACAGCTTTTTTATCTCCACGACTCCGCCGCCTATCACGACGTCGTCGGGGGCGTACTTGCTTATCGCGTATTCGACGACTTTTTTCATATTTTCAAAGAAATCCGCCTTTACCTTTGCTAACTCCTTTTTGGTGAACACCTGCGAGATGTCGTTGACGCCGGAGTCGCGTTTGAGCGCGCTTGCGGAGACGTATTGTTCCGCGCAACCTTTGTTGCCGCACTTGCAGACGTATCCGTCTTCGTGCAGCACGATATGTCCGAGGTGCAGATCTTCGACGCAGTCCGCGTCGAGCACGCCGGGTTTGACGAGAGCGCTGCCCAGCCCCGTGCCGAGAGTGAGCACGACGTCGCGTCCCGAAGGATCGCCGAAGCAGTGTTCCGCCACGGCAGCCGCGGTCGCGTCGTTTATCACTGTCGCAGGCATAGAGAAGACGTCTTTCAGGTCGCGGCAGAAGTCGTATCCGGTAAAGCCCGGAAGAGCGTCGGTCGCGTAAGTGACCTTACCGCTGTCCCAGTCGACGGTGCCGGCTGTCGCGACGGCGATGCGGTCGCATCCGTACTTTTCGGCAAGAGAAGATACAGATGACAATATGTTCGCCCTGATGCGGTCAAACCCCTTTGTAGCTTCAGTGGGGACGAAGGAGAACGCGCCCAGATCGTAGCTTTTTATGTCGGCGGGATCGGATACCGTCACCACCGCGGATTTGATCGTCGTTCCACCGACGTCGAGGCAGGCTATTTTCACTTGTTGATTACCTCTGCAAAGCGTTTAGTTATGTCTTTCGGCCGGGTGATGGAACTGCCGATAACGACCGCGTAAACGCCCGTTGCCCATACTTTTTCAAGTTGTCCGCGTTCCCAGATGCCGCCTTCTGCGATTATCTTCGTCGAAGGGAAGTCCTTTACAAGTTTGGCAATGAAATCCACGTCCGGAAGTTGAGTGCCTTTGGTGTGTGCGGTGTAGCCGCGCAGTGTTGTGCCGACGTAATCGAAACCGAGTCCGACGGCGTTTTTCGCTTCGTCGTAATCGCTGCAGTCCGCCATGAGTTCGACGTCGGGAGCGGTCTTTCTGACGTAGTCTACAAGTTCTTTGAGAGTTACGCCGCCCGGGCGTTTTCTCAAAGTCGCGTCCAGCGCGATGACTTTTGCGCCGCAGGCGATCAGGTCGTCGACCTCTTTTTTCGTCGGGGTTATGTAGACTTCGCTGTCGGGATATTCCGCTTTGATTATGCAGATTATCGGGACGTCCACTTCGGTGCGTATGTCAACGATGTCGCTGACGTAGTTTGCGCGTATACCGACCGCGCCGCCCGCGACCGCCGCGCGCGCCATATATTTCATTATACCGAGACCGTAGAGCGGTTCGCCCTTGACTGCCTGGCAGGATACTATGAGTCCTCTGTTGAGATGTGCCATAAATTCGCCTTCTTTAATTTGATTCGTTATTTTTTATATCGTCGACGGTAAGAGTGATGAAGTCCACCGTTTCGTGTTTTATACTGCCTTCGTAGAGCACGCATATCGTGCCGTCTTTTGCCTGACACATGCTGCTGTAAACGAAGTCGCCCTGCTTTATCGTCAGAGAGAACGGGAAGGTCTTTCCGTAGTCGTACGACAGACGGATCACCCCGTTTTCGCGTTTTTTCGGATCGGAAGCGTTGAGGAGCAGGGTTGCCTCTCTGTCGCCGTCCTTGACGTTGATCGCGCTGATCTGGCAGATGCATTGCGGCACGTCGGTAAAGCGGTAGTCGTGCCAGCTTTGCCCGCCGTCCGTACTTTCGGCAATGGCGACTTTTCTGCGCGGCGAGTGGTTGCGGACAAAAATCCTGAGCGTCCCGTCAGGAAGCTCGATGAGTTGAGATTCGCTTGTGCGTTCGCCGTCGAACAGGAATTTGTGCCCGACTTTGAAAATCCCGAGCCTTTTGCGGTGTTCGCCGACTGCTTCGCCCGTTTGCCAGGTCTTTCCTCCGTCGTCGCTGAAAATGCACGCTGTGCATTCCATAAGCGGCCAATAGCGGGGAGTGAAGTATACGGGGGCGACGAGCCTGCCTTTGAAAGCGCCGTTTCCGATTTTTATTCCCACGCCCGGTCCGCATCCGAAAAAGCACATATAGTCGCTTTTAACCTGCGTAGAAATGCAGACGGGATTGCTCCAGGTCACGCCGTCGTCGACGCTTTCGCAGATATAAAGATATGAGGTGCGGTATTCGGTAAAACCGCCGTCGAAAGTTCTGATGTTGCCGACTCTTTTGTCTCCTTCGTATACGTCGAAGTTTTCGTTTACGGTAAACTTCGGTTTGCCGTCGCTATCGAAAAGATAGCCTTTTTCGAGGAAATAACGCTCCTTATCCCGGCATACGATCTGCCTGCCTTTGTCGTCGAAGCCCGTGCCTTTCATGCTGTTGAGAATGCCGACTCCTGCGGGAGTGTGGCTGTAAAGCATAAACAGCTTGTCTGCGTCTTCGTCGTATACGAGACACGGATCGATCGCCGCGGAGGCGAAGTTCATATCGTTGCCGCACTCTTTTACGGCAATGAACATGTCCTGCCAGGTCTTGCCGTTGTCAAGAGAACGGCAGATCGCCTTGTCTATTCTGTTGGGATTGTCTCTGCAAGTAAAATAGCGCGCGTCAGCGCACGCGACAAGGGTTCCGTGTTTTGTGCATACGATCGAAGGGATGCGGTAATTACCCGCCGGACCGCGTTCTTTCGAAAAGAGTGGATAGGGCTTTGAAATCATAAAATAGACACCTCTTTGCAAACGGGAGCACGTCGTCCCGTCAAGCGCTTATATTATACCACCGTACGTTCGAGCAGTCAATAATAAGTCTCGATTTATGTGTTATTTTGGGAAAAAGCAACACGAAACGGTAATCACGCCCGAGATAAACCGTCGTGGCTGCCGCGTCGGAGGGGACAGTAAAGAGAAGTGGCGGAACGTATTGGCGAATATTGCGGAGTCCGTTGCTCTTTCGCAATAATTATGTTAAAATAAAAACGGCGGGATTTCCGCTTTCGGAGAGAAATTATGATAAAAAAAGCATTTGAAAAGCCCACGTTTTTACAACTTTTGTTGAGCGTTGCGGCGGCGTGTTTCGCTCTTGTGGCTTTCGGTCTGTTCTTTGCAGACGCGGTGGGGGACAAGGGAGGAGACGGTCTGTCTGCGTTCAAAATCGCGTTTGACGTTATGATCGACGGACTGCATTTCAACGCTCGCGCTTTCTTCGCGTATCTGATACCCCTTTTGTGCGCGGCGGCGGTGGTACTGCCGTTCAAAGAAAAGAAAGTGTATTACGCGGCGGCGTTTTTGTTGCTTGCGGCGGGGATTGTGATCTTTTTCATGAAAGAGATATATTTGACGAAGTATACCGACGAGCTTGCCGATATGTACAGAAAGGCGGGCGTGAGTCTTGCGGCTCCCGCGATAGTTGCGGGCGTGTTTTCTCTTTGCGCGGCGGGACTTGCGCTGTTGAGAGGGCTTGCGGGTGAAAAATTCGCCGTCGCCGCAAAAGCAGAGAAGAGCGAAGCTCCGGAGGGCGGAGAAAAAGTTAACGAGATTGCGACGGACGGTTCCGACGTCGGAAACGGGGAGGCACAGGTATGAAAAAGAGATATTTCCGTGTTGTATGCGCGGCGGTCGCGCTTTGTTTCGTCCTTGCGGCGTTCGCTGCCTGCAAGACGAATCCGGCAAACCCCGAAGGTCTTGAAAACTATCTCGTGATCGACGAAAGCAAGGAGTATCAGTCCGTCACGGGCTTCGGCGCGTCGGCGGCATGGTGGGCGCAGACTGTACCGCAGGGCTCGCAGTCGGCGACAGATCTCGCAAAAAGCCTTTATACCGACGACGGCATAGGGCTTTCGATATACCGTTACAATATCGGAGGGGGATCGTGGGATTACGAGGCTTACAACGATCACGGTGCGGGCGACTTTGTCGTGTTCCCGGAGTACCGCAATACGCAATCCGCATTTATTGCGGAAAATTACGACAAGTCGTTGTCCGCGAAAGAGAATTTCGCAATAGCCGACAATTACGATTTTTCCAAGGATGCAAACGCGCTCGAATTCATGAAACTGTGCGCCGTGCAGGAAGGCTCGACGGTCGAAAGGATAATCCTGTTTGCCAACTCTCCCCATTATCTCCTGACAAAGTCGGGCAAGACTAACGGAGATTATAAATATCAGAGCAATCTGCCCGAAGAAAACTACGAGGCTTATTGCGAATATCTGATAAAATATCTCGAGTACGTCGTCGTCGGCATGGGACTCGACGTCGAAGCGGTCAGCGCGATAAACGAGCCGCAGCACGCGTGGGGCGGCGAAGACTCTCCGCAGGAAGGCTGCCATTACGAGCCGGAAGAGCTTGCGGCGTTCTACGACGTCTTCCACGGCTATCTTTCCGATTTCAACGCAAGATACGGCACGACCGTCAAGATGGACGTGTTCGAAAGCGGCAATTACGACGTCTACAAGTCGAAAGGAAGGGTCATGGAATATATCTACGCGATGAGCAAATACGACTGGTTCGACGAGATAGACACGATAAGCGTGCACTCTTACGGTTCTCCGACTTCGGTCGAAGCAAGAGAATCGTTCGTCTATATGCTCAACAACCTCTACGGGGACAAGATCTCTGTCGAGATGAGCGAGATATGCTATATGGAAGCCGTGCTGGACGAAGGCATGACGAGCGCGCTCTGGCTGTCCGAAGTCATGAACAAGGATTTCGTCAATCTCGGCGCAAAGGCGTGGAGCTGGTGGATGGCGACGAGTTGCGACGACTACAACGACGGGATCGTCACCTGGATGTGGGGCAGTGAAGACGGAGAAGTCAAGCCGACGAAACGCTATTATGTGATGGGCAATTATTCCAGGTTCCTCGACAGCGGAGACAAGCGCATCGAAGGCTATGTCGACAATGCGGACGACGGCGTTTTCGCCACCGTATTCAAGAAGGGCAACGGCGATATAGTTGTGGTGTTAACAAACACGGGCAACAAAAAAGCCGTGATCAATCTGCCTGACGGATACACGATCGAAGAAGCGTATGAGACGAGTGCGGAAATGGATCTCAAAAAGGTCGCGACAGTCAATTCCGATAACGCTTACACCGCTTCCGCAGGGAGCGTGACAACGTTGATTTTGTCAAAGTAACGGGCAGAATTGTTCTTCGTTGTTACTTTTTACACATTTGTAGAACAATGCTCGCGCGCCCGTACAATGCGTTCTTTCGGATTGACAACAAAAAGCAAATATAATAAAATATAAAATATAATTAAAAAAACGGGCGGAAATGAAGCGAACCCCTTTTCGTTTTTTAATTGTATCACAAAGAAAAAAGATGCGCAATGCGCATAATAAAAACGGAGGAATCAATATGAACAAATTTATGAAGAAGATGCTGATTCTCGTGATCGTCGTCTGCCTCATAGTTTCGTTTGCGGTACTCGCTGTCGGATGCAAGAAGAACTATTCTACCGGCACCTATACCTATACGACCTATTCGACGGCTCTTGCGACCAACTGGAATCCGCATGCGTGGGAAACCAATGCAGACCAGTCCGTTCTCCTTTACCTCAGTTCGCCTTTTGTGGATCTTTCTATCAAAGATTCCGTCAACGGCGAGTATCAGTGGGTATATGAGATGGCTACCAGCGTAACTGACGTTACCGAATCCAACCAGAGCGATCTGTCGAAGTACAATTGCTCGCTTCCTTCCGGAACAAGCGCTGAAAGCGTTACCGATGGTTACGTTTTTGAGATCAAACTCAACGAAAACGCTAAGTGGCAGAACGGAGAGAAGATCACTGCAGACGATTATATTTATTCTATGCAGCAGCTCCTTAACCCCAAGATGAGAAACTATCGCGCTAACCTGTACATTGCAGGCGAATCCGCGATCGCAGGCGCTGCGAATTATTACAATTCCGAGGCTCCTATTTACGATCCTGTAGTTCCTCCTTACGGTGAAGGCGATACCCCTGATTATTCTTTCGACATTACTTCTCAGCCTGTATATATCAATCTTACCAGCCAGAGCATGACGATTTCCGGCTATTCGTTTGCCGATATCAAAGATCTCGGATATATCCGCGACGATGAAAAGACCGGCGCTACCGGCGCAACTTCTTACAGCGAACTCTCCAAGCTCGCTAACCCCTACGGATTTATCGAAGTAAACGAAGAAACCAAGCCTATGATACTTGAGATCATGGATCAGTATCTTTCTGCGTTCGGTCTTTCTATCTATAATTCAGATAAAACCGTTAACGAAGAGTTTTTCAAAGAATTCCTCTTCTACAATACCGGCAAGTTCTCCGACAAGGTAGAATACGACACCGTAGGTTGCTACAAGGTCGACGATTACACCATCCGTTACGTTACGGCAACCTATCTCGATCTCAACAACTTCCTTACCTCTCTTACTTCCACATGGCTTGTATACGAGCCGCTTTACGAAGCTAACAAGGACACCAGCGGCGCGCTCGTAACCACCAGATACGGCACGAGCAAAGAGACCACGATGTCTTACGGCGTTTACAAGCTCGATTCCTTCCAGGAAGGAAAGCAGATGATATTTACTCAGAACGAAAATTGGTACGGCTTTACCAAGAACGATAACGGCGAGCTCGTTTCTTACACCAACTTCGAGGTTGACGGCAAGAGCATCGAGCAGTGGAAGACCGACAAAATAGTCATAAACGTTATGAACGATGCGGCTGCTAAGCAGGCATTCCTCAAGGGCGAACTCAGCGAGTGGTCTCCGTCTGCAGAAGAGCTTTCCAACTACAACCTCAGCGATCAGCTGTACAGAGTAGACGATACCTATACGATGAGCTTCTTCTTCAACACCAACGAATCTATGCTCAAGACCATGGACTCGTCCAAGGGCAACCAGAACAGCGTTGTTCTTACCAACACCAACTTCAGAAAGGCATTCAGTCTTGCAATAGACCGTAGCGAATACGTTACCGCGACCCCGGGATATCAGCCCACCTATTCTTTGATGAACGAGCTGTATTTCTACGACGTTTATAACGATCCTACTTCTATTTACAGACATACCGACGAGGCAATGCAGGCTATCTGCAACCTTTACGGCGTACAGTACGGCGAGGGTACTCCTTATAAGGATCTCGAAACTGCTTACAACTCTATCACCGGTTACAACCTGACCGAGGCTAAAGCTCTTATGAAACAGGCTTGCGACGAACTCGTTGAGGCAGGTCTTTATACAAAAGGTCAGCCCATCAAGATCAGAATAGCATGGGCGGCAGGCGCTCTTACCTCTGACGACAACAAGCAGGTTTCACTTATGAACAAGTATATCAACGCTGCTGTCGAAGGTTCCGGTTTCGGTACCGTTACTCTCGAGGCTGTCGGCAACCTCAACAACAGATATGCCGAGGTCCCGAGCGGCAACTTCGCTATCGGCTACGGCGCTTGGGGCGGTGCGGCGTTCTATCCGTTCAGAAACTTCCAGGTTTACATGGATCCCGATCAATATGACATCAACGAGGCTGCAAACTACGATCCGACCGTCGACGAGCTCACCCTCAATATTCAGGGCGAAGACGTTACGTTGACCTGGCAGGAATGGTCCAACAGCATGATCGGTACCGGTAAGTACGCCATGTCGAGCAACGACGTAAAACTCGAGATCACTGCAAAACTCGAAGAGGCGTTCCTGAACACTTACTATCGTATTCCTCTGTGCTCTACCACCGTTTGCTCGATGCTCTCTTATCAGTGCAAATACTACACCGAGAGCTACAACATCATGTACGGTTTCGGCGGGCTCAGACTTATGGATTACACGATGAGCGACGCAGAGTGGGCTCAGTTCGTTAAAGACGAGGGCGGCACACTCAGCTACGTCTGATAAGACGTCAATTGAATAATATATGCGGCGGGAGATTTCTCCCGTCGCACAGATGTTTACGGCTTGCCGCGCCCGGATCTTCCGTGCGCGGCAGGAATATGCAAAGGAGATACAATGGCAAAATATATTGTAAAAAGAATTCTGCTGATGCTGTTTACGTTGTTTGTAATAACGACGATCTGCTTCATGTTGGTAAGAATTTTGCCGAGAGAGTTGCCGCAGGACAAAAACTTGCAGGCGGTTATAGAGGCGCGTTGGGACGCGCTCGGTTATAACGAGCCTCTGCTTGTTCAGTACGGCATATACCTCAAAAATATCATTACTAAATGGGACTTCGGTACGTCCTGGTATATTTCGGTTATGAAACCCGCGTGGGACGTCATTATTGACAGACTTCTTCCCACGGTTTTAGTTAATCTTTACTCGCTGCTTTTCAGTATTCCTATCGGTATAGGATTCGGCGTGCTTGCAGCGATAAAAAAGAATAAATGGCAGGACAGCGTTATCAGCACGCTCGTCATGCTTTTCGTTTCTATCCCGAGTTACGTTTACGCATTTTTGGTGCAGTATTTTCTGTATTTCAAACTCGACTGGTTTCCGCAAAACGTTTATTCGCTCGCAGATGCGGGAGGATCGTGGTTTACACCCAAGATGTTTTACAGTATGATCCCGGCGATACTTGCGTTGTCTTTCGGCGTTATCGCAGGGCTTACTCGTTTTACCCGTGCGGAACTCACGGAAACACTTACTTCAGAATATATGCTGCTTGCCCGTACAAAAGGTCTTACGCGGGCGCAGGCGACCACCAGAC
This sequence comes from uncultured Christensenellaceae bacterium, assembly GCA_944383905.1. GTDB lineage: Bacteria > Bacillota > Clostridia > Christensenellales > UBA3700 > Ornithoclostridium. Next base: position 1,846 of record CALWRI010000021.1, on the reverse strand, counting down.
ATGCTCTTAAAAACGCGATGGTGCCGATAATGCCTATGATAATTTCGAGCTTTATCGGTATTCTGGGCGGTTCGCTCATTATAGAACAAATTTTCTCTATCCCCGGTGTAGGTCAGCTTTATATGGATTCGATCACTCTGAGAGACTACGACGTGTTTATGATGGACAGTATTTTCTATACGTTCGTCGGACTTCTGGCAGGTATAGTCGTTGACATCAGTTACGGCTTTATCGACCCGAGAATAAGGATGGGAGAGCGTTGACCATGGCGGATAAAGAATATAAAGACATACCTAAAGAAATGTTTGAGTTCGCCAACGTCGGCGAAAAACTCAGCGATAAAAAGTTCGATACAAAGCCTATCGGATATTTCAAGGACGCATGGCTGCGTTTCAGAAAGAACAGGGCGTCTGTTTTCGCGTCTGTAATTATATTGATTATTATATTATACGCGCTTCTCGTACCTCTGTTCTCCATAGGCAAAGATACTCAGCTCATGGACACCTATTATGCAAAGAAAGGTCCGAGAGTCACCTGGCTCAGGCAGTTCGGCATTGCCGACGGCGGCGTAGAAAGAGAATTTTCCGAGAAAGGGATCGTAAATGCAATAGGCATCGGCGTGGCTGCAGCAGACGTTGAAGGTAAAGGCGGCGTGCCGCTTTCGGAAGGGCTTGAGAACGAATATCAGCCTATCATCAAGATAAACAATGAAACTACAAAAGTTGGCAAAACCGTTTACAACGCAAAAATAGACACATATCTCGAAGTAGGATTTATCTACAGAAACATAGAGCAGTCCGAGTATGCGAAAATCGTTGAGTGGGAAAAGGAAACGGGGTTGAAAGTCCTGTATCCGCTCATTGAAAAAAACCAATATAATTACGATTCTGAGGACGCGAATTATTGGTATAAGACTGAGTCCGGCAACGCGGTGAGGATAAATGCGTCGGGACAGGCTGTAAGGATCCCGTATTCGGAAGACATGGTGCTCGAAGACAACTATAAACGCGACGAAAACGGCAACGCCGTTTATTACGAATACGTCGGCGGCGGTACCATAGAAACCGCTCAGTACAGAGTGAGAGTGCTGTATTATAATTATTATCATTATGTTAACGGTCATGAGCCTAACTACCTTATGGGTACGGACAGCCAGGGATACGACCTCGCTTACCGTATAGCAAACGGTATACAGCTCAGCCTTATGATAGCGGTATTCGTATCCGTGATCAACTTTATAATCGGTGCGATCTACGGCGCGATAGAGGGTTATTACGGCGGAGCGATAGACCTTGCGATGGAGCGTATCGCCGATATACTTGCGGGCGTACCGTTCATAGTCGTTGCGACGTTGTTCCAGATCCACCTCGCAATGAAAGTTGGTGCGATCCCGAGCTTGTTGTTCGCGTTCGTAATGACGGGCTGGATAAGTACGGCGGCAAACGTGCGTATGCAGTTCTACAGATTCAAGAATCAGGAATACGTTATGGCGGCAAGGACGCTTGGCGCGAGCGATGCGAGAATTATATGGAAACATATATTCCCCAATTCGCTCGGCACGATAATCACTTCGTCAGTGCTTGTCATCCCCAACGTTATTTTCTCGGAAAGCATGCTCAGCTTCCTCGGCATAGTCAATCTCGGCGGTGCAGAACGCACCAGCTTAGGTACGCTTTTGTCGGACGCAAGCAGCATCTGGACAAACTATCCGCACCTTATGATTTTCCCCGCGATAGTCATATCGTTGCTGATGATTTGTTTCAACCTGTTCGGTAACGGACTCAGAGACGCGTTCAACCCGTCGCTGCGCGGAGTGGAGGACTGATATGGGCAAGATATTACAAGT
>CALWRI010000020.1 GCA_944383905.1 uncultured Christensenellaceae bacterium | reverse complement strand
AAGATAGACGCGGAGTTCGCTATCATATCGACAAACGGTACAAGGGAAGTGCCGGGTAGTTACGAGCATCCGACCAAAGAATTGCTGGCAAGACTCGACGGATACGTCGACGCCGTTCCCGACGCGGATTACAACGGCTTCAGACAGATATACATAACGGGCAGCGACGGCGATATCACCGTCAGAATAGGCGCAAACGGCGGCATCAATATCACAGCGTCCGAAGCGCCGGATAAGAATTACGGCGAAGTGCAGGTGTCGGCGGTGTTCGTCAACGAAGGAAAACTGTACGCCGTATGTATAAAGCGCGGAGCTTATGTCGTACAAGAATAACATAGCGCTCGTCGGCGCGGATTACGCTCTTTGCAGAAGGGCGGCGGAAAAACTCGCAAAGGATCTCGATATGACTTTTGCCTGCTCGAAGGGGATTTTCGACTATTTTTCCGCGGGGAAGAAACCCGAAGTGCTCGTCAGGCTCACCAGCAAGCAGTTTGCGTTGTCCAAAGCGGACGATACCGTCAATTCGCTTGCCGACTGCCAGAATTCCGTCGTGGCTTTGAGTGCGAACCTCGTCAGCGAAGCGACGCTCTGCGCGCTGTGCGAGGACAGCTATCTTGTGGTCATAGACTGCGCGTTGACAAAGGCGGCGGAAAGGCTTTACGCCGACGACTTCGCCCGCGCGCTGGGTCAGACGAAAAAGCAACTGACTCAAACATGGAAATTTGTCCGCGAACGTGCGGATCTGGTGTTCGAGCACGTCAACAGGTACGACGTGGTCTGCAACCGTACCAAACAATGGTTGAAGGAGATAGTAAAATGAACTTTGATATAGAACTTGTCGGAAAAGTCGGCTCCATGGCTCTCGTCAACAAAAAGTGGGGAGACATCGATTATAACGTAATTGCCAAAATCAGCCGTCAGCTACGCCCCGGCTATATATGGGTCACGAGCGGCGCAACGGAGATAGGAAGACTCGACTATATCAGGCGCACTGGCAGAGAGCTTATCGGCGCATACGAGGACGTCAAGACGGATTATGCGGCGCAAGGACAGGCGATCCTTATGTCCAACTACCGTCAGTTTGCGGATCCCAAGTACGGACTCCGTCAGATCCTCGTCGAGCATCAGCATTTCAACGACGACGCAAAGCGCGAATATCTGAAAAATCTGCTTTTGCGTTGTCCGGCACAGGGAGTTATTCCGATAATAAACTACAACGACCCCCTGTCGAGTGAGGAGATCGTCAAGACAGAACTGCAGAACCTTATGAAGAGCAGAAAGCACGTCGTGCATTGCGCGGATAACGACGAGACTGCATCGCAGATCGCCTGCCTGGTCAAGTGCAAGACCTTGCTTATCTTAACGTCGACTGACGGCATTTACAGCGTGCCCGGCGACCCCGCGACGCTAATACCCGAAATATGCGGCAAGGACAGCTACGAGGCGATAGACGCGGTCTGCGAGTATCAGAAAGTCTGCGTCGGTAGCTCGAGAGAGGGCGCAAACGGTGCGTATGCGAAGCTCGAATATATCAAAGCGCCGCTTGAAAACGGCACCGAAATTTATATTGCCAGCCCGAAATACGCGATAAGCGACATTCTGTCGGGAAGCGCGCCCAGCACGCATATACATATAAAATGATTTATAGCTTCAAGCCGATATACGACAAAAACAGCAAGATCCTTATTTTGGGGAGCATGGCTTCGGTCGAATCCCTGAAACAGGGATTTTATTATATGCACCCCAGGAACCGCTTCTGGTCTACAATGGCAAAGATAACGGGAAAGCCCGTGCCCGATACGATAGACGGCAAGCGCGCTTTTCTTCTCGAAAACGGCATCGCGCTTATGGACAGCATATATTCCTGCGAAAGGGAAGGGTCTCTCGACAGCGATATAAAGAACGCCGTGCCGAGCGACATCCCCGCCGTTCTCGCGGCAACTGACATAAAAGCCGTATTCTGCAACGGCAAGAAGTCGTATTCTGTCGCAAAAAAAGCCTATCCCGGGATAGACTTCATAAGCCTTCCTTCCACCTCGCCCGCCAATGCAGGCGGTTGGAATGAAGAGGAGTGGCTCAAACTCAAAGATTATCTGTAAAATATCAATATAAAGCCTTTATCAAGGCGTTTTTGACGTTGTCGTCCACTTCGATCAGACTTTTACGTCCGTCAAAGAAATTAATTGAAATTGTATATTTTCCTTTGGATTTTGCCGACAATCCTGCAAATAATCCCACGGGGCCGAGAAGGAAACCTCCTATGGCTGCCCTGGTAACGGCGCTCGTTGCGCTTTTTCTTTGAGTTTCGTTGACAAGATCGTAAGAAGATACGGTTGTTTTGTTAAGCGGAATACTGTTGTTTATTACGGCTTCTCCTTTCCAAGAAACAGTTACCAATTGTCCCTGATAATCTCCTGCAATCACACGACTAATCGACATTAAGCACCTCCGGTAAATACTTACAGATTTATGATATAAGAAGAATACTTCTTTGTCAATTATTTTTAGAAGAAAACTTCTATAATAATTAATATGAATGTGGGAGAAAAAATCAAAGAGTTAAGATTGGAAAGGCGGCTTTCTCAAACGAAATTGGCGGCAATGATAGGGGTCAGTCAAAAGGCTGTCGATTATTGGGAAAGGGGAGTCAACGAGCCTAAAATCGGATATATAATAGCTCTTATCAAAGTTTTTGATATAGATTACAACGAGTTTTTCGAGGAGATTGATTAAAAAACAATTGCATAGCGGCATCAGACATATCGTCAGACGCCGTTTTTTTGATGGATCGGTTAAGCAAAATATTGCAGTTGAAATCGTTAGATTTTTAGCAGAGTAGAAATCGATCAAGGGGTTTTGTCTGACAACGGATTTATCGAGAAAAACGAAAAGCTGTCAACAAGAAGATGAAACGCCTGACAAAACGCACAAGAATATGCTTTCGAATCGAAATATTGCGAGTGGAAAATATACGATCAATAGTTCAAAAACGGTTGTTTAATTGCAAATCTTATTTTACCAAAAATCTTGGTAAAAGCTATTTCCACGACCGATTTTTGCAGACGTCAAAGTGTTTTTACCAAAAAACTCGGTAAAATCAGCCCTCTCGGCATATCGGAAAAACTCATAATAGCACAAGACCACATTTTGATTGTTAGGTCAAAAGGCATATTTTAGGTCAAAAGACCTAAAACCAACTGCCGCCGGATAATAAAAAAATCCGATTAAAAATTGAGACGTTAAAATAGTGCGGAAAAATTGTTTTACCAAAAACCTGGTAAAATCGACCCTATAGGTATATAGGGGAAGCTGATAATAATACAAAGATATACACAGATATTTTCCCTTTCACAAAAACGACGCTTTTTGTGAAAAGTACCTTGCAAAAAGTTGAGTCAAGGCGAGACTTTTTGTCGGAAGGGATAAAGTAAGGGAAAACACAGACCGCAGCGTATATGAGGAGTCCGCGACGATTAAGCGTAGCGGTTTTGGTGTCCCTTGCGAAAAGTCGGAGGGGATAACATAAGGGGAAACTATTTTTCCTTTTACAAAAACCACGCTTTTTGTGAAAAGAACTTTATGAGTCCGTTAGCCGTAGGGTAGGACGAAGCATGGAGGGGATAAAGTAAAGGGAAACACAAATCCCAGCGTATATGAAAAGGGCTGTCCTTGTGAACAGCCCTTTGATTAAGCGTTGGGATTTTGGTGCCGTTGTTAGCAGTTTAGTGTTTAGGTCAAAAGACCTAAAATCAATCATTTCCATAATAATATTAAATAGCATAAGAACAAAAATATATTATTTTTCTTTCGGGAAAAACCACGCTTTTTGCCGAAAGTACTATATGAGACCGAGAGCCGCAGGGTGAGGTCGAAGCAGGGATGGGATAGCATAAGGGGAAACTATTTTTCCTTTTTACAAAAACCACGCTTTTTGTGAAAAGAACTTTATGAGTCCGTTAGCCGTAGGGTAGGACGAAGCATGGAGGGGATAAAGTAAGGGGAAACACAAATCCCAGCGTATATGAAAAGGGCTGTCCTTATTATGATCCTTTCGGGAAAAACCACGCTTTTTGCCGAAAGTACACTGCAAAAAGTCGAGTCGGGGCGAGACTTTTTGTCGGAGGGGATAGCATAAGGGGAAACGATATTTTCTTTTGGCAAAAATCACACTTTTTGACAAAAGTACCTTGCAAAACGGCGAGTTGGGGGGAGCCGTTTTGTCGGAGGGGATATAGTAAGGGGAAACACAAATCCCAGTGTATATGAAAAGGGCTGTCCTTGCGAACAGCCCTTTGATTAAGCGTCGGGATTTTGGTGCCCCTTGCTAAGCGAAGCGTTTACTCCGAAAGCTTCTTATACCCTTCGTATCTCTCTTTAGCCTGTTTCTCGTTGAGTTCGAAGAGTTTCTTAGCAACTTCGGGCTTGGATTTGGAGAGCTGCGCGTATCTGTTTTCGCCGAGCAGGAATGCCTGGTAATCGCCGGTCGGCTCCTTGCTGTCGAGAGTAAACGGATTCTTGCCTTCCTCTGCGAGCGCCGGGTTGTAACGGTAAAGCTGCCAATAACCTGCGTCGACCGCTTTCTTCATTTCGATCTGGCTGTTGGACATATTGATACCGTGGTTGATGCACGGAGCGTACGCAATGATGAGGGACGGACCGGGGTATGCCTCCGCTTCCTTGATCGCTTTGAGGCACTGGTTCATGTTTGCGCCCATGGAGATCTGTGCGACGTAGACGTAACCGTAGTTCATAGCCATCTTGCCGAGGTCCTTCTTCTTGGTGATCTTGCCGCCTGCCGCGAATTTCGCGACCGCGCCTGTCGGGGAGGACTTGGAAGCCTGACCGCCGGTGTTGGAATAAACCTCGGTGTCGAGGACGATGACGTTGACGTCCTGACCCATAGCGAGGACGTGGTCGAGACCGCCGTAGCCGATGTCGTAAGCCCAGCCGTCGCCGCCGAACATCCATACGGACTTCTTGATGAGGCAGTCTTTTTCGTCGTATATCTCTTTGCAGAGCATGTCGCAGTCGCAACCGCAATCCTTGCAGGATTCGATAGCAGCGATAAGTTTTTCGCTTGCCGCCTTGCTTGCGTCAGCGTCGTTCATGCCTGCGAGCCATGCTTCGCAAGCTGCCTTGCCGTCTGCGTAATCCTTCCAGATTTCTGCGAGAGCTTCGACCTTGGTCTTGAGCGCGTCGCGGCGTGCGTTGTAAGCGAGGTTGATGCCGTAACCGAACTCTGCGTTGTCCTCAAACAAGCTGTTTGCCCATGCGGGACCGTGACCCTTGCTGTTTTTAGCGTACGGGCAGGTCGGAGCGGAGCCGCCGTAGATGGACGAGCAACCGGTAGCGTTGGCGATGATCATTCTGTCGCCGAACATCTGGGTGATGACCTTGAGATACGGGGTCTCGCCGCAGCCTGCGCACGCACCGGAGAACTCGAACAGAGGTCTGTTGAGCTGGCTGCCGAGCACGGTGTCTCTCTTGACGGGAGCGTCGGTCTCGGGCAGTTTGTCCGCATATTCCCAGTTCTCCTCTTCGCCGTTTGCGAGAGCGGTGTCGAGCGGGATCATGGTCAGAGCCTTTTCCTTTGCGGGGCAGATGTTTGCGCAGCTGCCGCAACCGGTACAGTCAAGCGGGCTGACCTGCATACGGTACTTGTAACCCTTTGCCGCCTTGCTGTCGACCATGCCGAAGGAAGCGGGAGCGTCTGCGACGACTTCGGGCTTCTGAACAGCGGGTCTGATAGCCGCATGGGGGCAGACGAACGCGCATTGGTTGCACTGGATACACTTGCTGCTGTCCCAGGACGGAACGGTGACCGCGATGCCGCGTTTCTCGTACTTGGTGGTAGCGGTGGGAACGGTGCCGTCCGCTTCGATAGCGGAAACGGGGAGCTTGTCGCCTTCCTGCGCGAGGATAGGGTTGATGAACTCGAGGAAGTACTTGTCGTCGGTCGTGACCTTCGCGGCCGCGCCGGTGGTAGCGTTTTCCCACGCCTTCTTGTCATATTTGATCTCTTCGATGTTGCTGACCGCGTTGTCGATTGCCGCAAAGTTCTGGTCGACGACAGCCTGACCCTTTCTGGAGAAGGACTTGACGACGAACTGCTTCATATAGCCGACAGCCTCGTCGTAAGGAATGACGTTTGCGAGCTTGAAGAAGCAGGACTGCATTGCGGTGGAGATGCGGTTGCCCAGGCCGATAGCCTTGACCACTTTGATCGCGTCGACGTTGTAGAATTTGATATTCTTTTTAGCGATCGCGCGCTTCATCGAAGCGGGCAGTTTCTCGTCCATTTCCGCAGCCGTCCACGGGCTGTTGAGCAGGAAGGTGCCGCCGTCCTTGAGGTCGGATACCATGTCGTACTTGACGACGTATGCGGGGTTGTGGCAAGCCACGAAGTCCGCTTGGTCGATCAGGTATGCGCTCTTGATCGGTTTGTCGCCGAAACGCAGGTGAGAAACGGTGATACCGCCCGACTTCTTGGAGTCGTAAGCGAAATATGCCTGCGCGTATTTTTCGGTGTGGTCGCCGATGATCTTGATCGAGTTCTTGTTGCTGCCGACGGTGCCGTCGGAACCGAGACCGTAGAACTTGCAGCTGATTGCGCCTGCGGGAGCCGCGTCAATCTTCTCTTTGATCTCGAGAGAAGTGCCGGTCACGTCGTCGACGATACCGACGGTGAAGTGGGTCTTGGGAGACTTGGACTTCATGTTCTCGAATATAGCGTTGACCATCGAGGGGTTGAACTCTTTGGAGCCGAGCCCGTATCTGCCGCAGACAACGTTCGCCTTGCGGTTTTTCTCTGCGAGAGCCGCGACGACGTCGAGGTAGAGCGGTTCGCCCGCGCTGCCGCATTCCTTGACTCTGTCGAGAACGGTAATGTTCTTGACCGAAGCGGGGATGGCGTCGACGAACTTGTCGATCGCGAACGGACGGTAAAGTCTGACTTTGAGAAGACCGGTCTTTGCGCCTTTAGCGTTGAGGTAATCGACGGTCTCTTCGACGGTCTCCGCGCCGCTGCCCATCAGTACGATGATGTCGGTAGCGTCTTTAGCGCCGTAGTAGTCGTAGAGGTGATACTCTCTGCCGGTGATCTTCTTGACTTCTTCCATGGCTTCTTCGACGATTGCGGGTACCGCGTTGTAGTATTTGTTGGAAGCCTCTCTGCCTTGGAAGTATATATCGGGGTTTTGAGCGGTGCCCTTCTGAGTCGGATGCTCGGGGTTGAGGGCGCGCGCCTTGAATTCTTTGATATAGGGCATATATTTGTCAAATACGAGCGGCTTGAATTCGTCGTAATCGATCATCTCTATCTTGGAAACCTCGTGAGACGTTCTGAAACCGTCGAAGAAGTGCAGGAAAGGCACTCTGGATTTCAGAGTCGCGAGATGAGCGACGAGAGCGAGGTCCATAACTTCCTGAACGGAGTTGGAACAGAGCATCGCAAATCCCGTCTGGCGGCAAGCCATAACGTCGCTGTGGTCGCCGAAAATGTTGAGAGCGTGATATGCGAGAGCACGAGCACTGACGTGGAACACGCAAGGGGTAAGCTCGCCCGCGATTTTGTACATGTTGGGGATCATAAGAAGGAGACCCTGGCTTGCGGTAAATGTGGTGGTGAGAGCGCCTGCGCTCAAAGAACCGTGTACCGCGCCTGCGGCGCCCGCTTCGGATTCCATTTCAGCCAGCTTGAGAGTCTGACCAAACAAGTTTTTGCGATCGGCATTTGCCCACTCGTCTGCGTTTTCCGCCATAGGCGAGGACGGCGTGATAGGATAGATTGCCGCAACTTCACTGAACGCATAAGCGATATGCGCCGCCGCGGTGTTGCCGTCAATAGTCATTTTTTTGCCCATTGTAAACCTCCGATTACTAATAGTTTGTTGATTTAGTTTGTTGTTTTTTAGATTGCGTATGTGTGCGCGTTTATTTCACACACATCTGTAATTATATCGGATTGATTTTTGCAAGTCAATGGATTTCGGTCAACAACTTGTCCGTCGTCTTAAAAAAAATAAACATTTTCAAAGTCGGATAAAGGCATTTCTGCACGCGCGGCAGGGTAACGGAAAGAAGACGGCGGGAAGATGGAATAATAAGTTGCAATATCCGGCAGACGAGGAAACGGCGCTGTTGAGGAAACAAGAAGGATCCGCAGGATAAAGTATCTGTGGCACACCGCGCGCAAGCGCAAATACGCGTCAAATAATTGCGGTTTTTGCGCGGTTGTGCTATACTTTTGAATATTGCGAGGCAAAACATGGCGATTTCTGCGATAAAACTCGAAAACGTATCTTTTTCCTATCCCGCGAACGAAGGCGAGGAGCACAAGGCGGTAGACGGCGTTTCTCTCGAAGTGGAGGAAGGCACTTTCGTCGCGCTCGTCGGGCACAACGGCAGCGGCAAGTCGACGCTTGCGAAACTGCTCAACGGTCTGCTTTTGCCAACTTCTGGCAGAGTGCTCGTATACGGAGTGGATACTGCGGACGACAAGAAGATATACGACGTCCGCTCGAGCGTGGGAATGGTGTTTCAGAACCCCGACAACCAGATGATAGCGACAAACGTCGAGGACGACATAGCTTTCGGACCCGAAAATCTCGGCGTGCCCCGCGAGGAGATAATCCGCAGGGTGGATTGGGCGCTCGAAAAGGTCGGAATGAGCGAATTTCGGAACGCGACTCCTTTCAAGATGAGCGGCGGGCAAAAGCAACGACTCGCGATAGCGGGCGTGCTTGCGATCAGACCGCGCGTCATGGTGCTCGACGAATCGACGGCGATGCTCGATCCGAAAGGAAGAGACGAGGTCATGCGCGTCGTAAAGCAGCTCAACAAAGAGGAAAAAATGACCGTCGTGCACATTACGCATTATATGGACGAGGCGCTCGATGCGGACAGGCTCGTCGTAATGAACGACGGCAGGATAGTGCTCGACGGCAAACCCGAAGACGTGTTTGCGGAACACGAATTGCTTACGAAGATAAAGCTGGGCGTGCCCTGCGTTACGCAGCTTGCGGTCACGCTCAACAAGGCGGGCATGGAGATAGACCCGCGCATTACGGACGAGGAGGCGCTCGTGGAAGGCTTATGCAGATTGTTGTAAAAGACCTCAACTATACTTACAGCGCGCGCACTCCGTTTGAAAGGCACGCGCTCAAAGGCGTGAATCTGACGATAGAAGAAGGCGATTTCCTCGGTATAATCGGGCATACCGGCAGCGGAAAGAGCACGTTTATCATGCACCTCAACGGTCTGTACAAATTGCAGAGCGGGGAGATCGACGTGTTCGATATAAAACTCGTGCCCGACAAGAAGAAAAAGAGCGATCTGCGCAGACTGCGCGGTACGGTCGGCATGGTGTTTCAGTATCCTGAATATCAGCTTTTCGAGGACACCGTCGCAAAGGACGTCGCGTTCGGACCCAAAAATATGGGGCTTGACAAGGACGAGGTGGACAGGAGAGTAAAAAGGGCGATAGAGCTTGTCGGGCTGGATTACGACGAGATCAAGGACCGCGCGCCGTTCGAGCTTTCGGGCGGACAGAAAAGGAGAGTCGCCATCGCCGGCATAATAGCCATGCAACCCAAAGTACTCATTCTCGACGAGCCAACGGCGGGACTCGATCCTTACGGCAAAGAACAGATACTTTCTCTTATAACTCATCTCAAAAAGGAATGTTCGCCGACAGTAATCGTCATATCTCACGACGTCGACGAGATCACAAGATTCGCAAACAGGATCGTCGTCTTCAACGACGGAAAGATAATGTTCGATCTCCCGATGAACGAACTGTTCAGACACGCGGACGAGCTGCATTCCGTCGGGCTTGAAATACCCAGAGCAGTCAGGATCGCGAAGATGTTGAAGGACAGGGGGATAGAACTTGAAGGAGACATAGTCTCTCTCGACGATCTTCTTAGAGCCATAGTTGCGGCTTACAACAAAAAGCATATAGACAAAACGGTTGAAGAAAACATAAATTTCAATGCGTTCGACTTCGGCGTTCCGGGCGCCTGCGGCAGAGAGGAGGGGGAGAGATGAGAGACGTTTCTTTCGGACAGTATTATCCCACGGGCTCCGTCGTACACAGGCTCGATCCGCGCGCGAAAGTCGTGTTTTCGATACTCTTTATGGTGACGATCTTCTTTGTGTCCTCTTATGCCGGATACGCGGTCGTCGCGCTCTTTCTCCTCACGGTTTGCTTTGCTTCGAAGATCCCCGTGAAAAACGTGATAAAAAGCGTGAAAGCAATACTTTTTATAATGCTTTTCACCGCGATAATAAACATATTCTTCTATGACAGCGGCAGGGTGCTTTTCGAGTGGTGGAAGATAAAGATCACGCTTGGAGGCATTGACTTTGCGATAAAGATGGCGCTGCGCATATCCCTTCTCGTGATGGGTACCTCTATGCTTTCTTTTACGACCACGCCCATGGAGCTGACAGACGCGATAGAGAGTCTTCTTAAACCGCTCAAATATATAAAAGTCCCCGTTCACGACATTGCTCTGATAATGAGCATTGCGCTCCGCTTTATACCCGGTCTTATGGACGAAACGGACAAAATAATGATGGCACAAAAGGCGAGGGGAGCGGAAATAGATACGGGAGGACTCGTCAAAAAAGTCAAGGCGATGCTCCCCGTTCTGATACCCCTTTTCGTCAGTGCTATAAGAAGGGCGGACGAGCTTGCCGACGCTCTCGACGCGAGGTGTTACAACGCCACCGACCGCCGAACGAAGATGAAAGTGCTCAGGTTGACGTGGAAGGATCTCGTCGCGTTTTTGTTCGTCGCGGTGTTCGTCGCGCTTATTTTTCTCGACAAATATCTGCTCGTAGGAGCGGACAAATATATAGTCGAATTCTTTACGGGGCTTGCAGCATGAGATACGCGCTTGTCGTCGAATACGACGGAACGAACTATCACGGATTTCAGAGACAGAACGGGTTGCCGTCCGTACAGCAGGAGCTTGAGGACGCGCTCTCGCTCAAGTTGCAACACGGCGTGACCGTCATAGCGAGCGGCAGGACGGACGCGGGGGTCCACGCGCGCGGACAGGTCGTGCACTTCGACAGCAACGTCGAAATCGACTGTTCGGACTTCGGCTGGAGAATGAATCCGCTTCTTCCTTCCGACATCGCGATAAAAAAATGCGTTAAGGTGGACGAGAGTTTTCACGCCCGTTTCGGAGCCAAGAAAAAGACTTACGTCTATCGCGTATATCTTTCAAAGATACACAGTCCGCTCAAACAGAAATACAATCACGTCTGTTTTTACGATCTCGACGTTCCGCTCATGCGGCAGGCGTGCGAATATTTTGTCGGCGAGCACGATTTCAGGAGTTTTATGCTGTCGGGTGCGCAGGTCAGGACGACGGTCAGGACGATATACGACATGCACATCGAGGTGTCCGAAGAGGGCAGACAGCTTGATTTTTATTATACGGGCAACGGTTTTCTTCACAATATGGTGCGCGCGATCACGGGCACTCTGATCGACCTCGGCAGGGGGAGGTTTACGCTCGAACAGATACCCGCGATAATAGCAAGCAAAAAACGCAGCGACGCGGGCAAGACGCTTGAAGGTTGCGGGCTCTATCTCGAGAGCGTGAGTTACGACGGTTACGACTTTACCTGACCGCGTCGGGGGTCGTGAACGGCGGAGAATTTTGTAAAAAAATCAAAAAACGCGTTAAAAAACCGTTGACAAGCCACCGCTTTATTGATAATATAAATACGCACGCACGAAAAAACGCAAAAGAATAGCCCCTCTTGAGCGCGGTATCGGGCAAGACAAAGAATAATACACGGAGGTCTCACCATGAAGACATATATGGCTAAACCGGAAGAGATTCAGAAGAAGTGGTATGTTGTCGACGCTACCGACATGGTACTCGGTAGACTCGCAAGCAACGTCGCTTCCGTTCTCAAAGGTAAAAACAAGCCGACTTACACCCCCAACGTAGACACCGGCGACAACGTCATCGTCATCAACTGCGCAAAAGTCGTTCTGACGGGCAAGAAACTCGAAAAGAAGTTCCACACCTATCACACAGGCTATGTCGGAGGTCTGAAGCAGATCCAGTACAAGAAACTTATGGAAACCAAGCCCGAAGCAGCCGTTATGCTCGCTGTAAAAGGCATGCTCCCCAAAAACTCGCTCGGCAGAAAGATGCTCAAGCATCTGAGAGTTTACGCAGGCGCGGAGCACAATCATCAGGCACAGATGCCCGAAGAATTGAAATTCTAATAAGGAGCGTTAAGAGATATGGCTACTAAGAAGACAAAGAAAAAGGTTCAGTACTGGGGTACGGGCAGGAGAAAGAAGGCTATCGCAAGAGTCAGACTTATCCCCGGCGGCAACGGTACCATCACCATCAACAAGAGAGACATTGACAACTATTTCGGTCTCGACACGCTCAAACTCATCGTTCGTCAGCCGCTCGAGCTCGTCGAAGCTACCGGAAAGTTTGACGTTTGCGTAAACGTTTGCGGCGGCGGTTTTACCGGTCAGGCAGGCGCTATCAGACACGGCATCGCAAGAGCGCTCGTTCTCGCGGACGAGTCTTACAAGGCAGAGCTCAAGAAAGCCGGCTTCCTCACCAGAGATTCCAGGACCAAGGAAAGAAAGAAGTACGGTCTCAAAAAAGCGAGAAAGGCTCCGCAGTTCAGCAAGAGATAACGAGTTTATCGCAATATTCACCGCTCCGGAAACGGAGCGGTTTTTTGTTCTTGTCTGTTTATTATTTATATATAGATTATTAATAGTATCATATTAATAATGCGTCGGAGACGGAGCTGTGACGATGAATAAGCGAAGCGCCGTGCGAAAAAAGGTCCCGAAGACTTCCGGGCGGCGCGACGTTTGCGGGTTTTTCGCAGTCAGAGTCAAAAGAACCTGTTTGAGAGCAATATGGCAGAAAGTTGCCCGTATGGAAAATACCGATTGTCTGCAGACGTCAAAAAACGATATTTTAATTTTATTTTAACGATAAATTTACCAGGATTTGTCATTGACGACGGAAGTGAATGTTTACAAATACGCATTCGTGTAGTACAATAAATATTGGCAATAAAATTTCAGGGTTGCGTTTGCTAAGCGCGACCTTTTCGGAGAGTTGAAGTGACAAAGACAATTTTCAAGTATTACGCAAAATATTGGGTCACGATTTTGCTGTCGCTTGCCTTTCTGACGTGCGAGGCGCTTTGCGAGCTGCAATTGCCGACTTATATGTCGCAAATCGTTGCGGACGGCATAGCGCTCGGGGATATGCAGACCGTCGTAAAATACGGTCTTATTATGCTTGCGGTTGCGCTCGCGGGCAGCATATCGTCGATATGCGTCAGCTTTTTTGCGTCAAAGGTGGGCGCCCGGCTTGCGAGAGATCTTCGCAACGACGTCTTTTGCAAGGTCAGCAATTTTGCCAACGCGGAGTTCGACAGGTTTTCGATCTCTTCGTTGATAACGCGTGCGACCAACGACGTTACGCAGGTGCAGACGTTCACCGTCATGTTTCTGCGCATGGTTATGTACGCGCCTATCATGGGAGTCGGCGGAATAATAAAGGCGATCAGAATGAGCGAAGGAATGAGCTCGATGATAATCGTTATAGGCGTGGCTGTCGCAACGCTCCTCGTGCTCGTCGTCGTGCTCATAGCAACCGTTTTGCCAAAATTCAAGACGTTGCAGAGACAGATCGACCGCGTGAACCAGGTTGCAAACGACGAGCTCAACGGGCTTATGGTAATCAGGGCATTCAACACGCAGGGTTACGAGGAGGAACGCTTCGACAAGGCGAACAAGGCGCTCACAAAGACGAGCTTGTTTGCATACAGAGTCATGGCGCTCCTGTCTCCCTATATCACGCTCGTCATGTTCGGCGTTTCGGTTGCCGTGGTCTGGATAGCGGCGTATACTGCGGAGGACATCACGCAGGTTGCCAATATGATGGCGTTCATACAGTATGCCATGCAGATAATAATGTCGTTTATGATGTTGTCACTCGCGTTTGTACTGATGCCCCGTGCGGCGGTATCCGCGGGCAGAGTGAGCGAAGTTCTCACCACCCCGATCAGCGTGCAGAACAAGGAGACGACTGTTGACGCGCCCGTGGACGGCGACATTGTGTTTGACAAGGTAGGTTACAGCTACGGCGGCGAGACCGAGGCGGTCGAAGACATAAGTTTCACAGTAAAAAAGGGAGAGACTCTTGCGATCATAGGCAGTACGGGGTCCGGAAAATCGACCATAGTCAACTTGCTGCCGAGGCTTGCCGACGTGACGGAAGGCAAGATCACGATAGGCGGCGTGGACGTCAGGGATTTCGATCTCAAGAAACTGCGCGCAAATATCGGCTTTGTCCCGCAAAAGAACATACTCTTTTCAGGCACGATAGAAAGCAACGTGAAATATTCGGATCAGGAGATGCCCGACGAGAGAATGGAAGAAGCGGGCGAGATCGCGCAGGCAAAAGAATTCGTCAGCGAAAAGGCGGACGGTTACAAGAGCGAGATCGCACAGGGCGGCGACAACGTATCTGGCGGTCAGAAACAACGCATAGCGATTGCGAGAGCGATTGCGAAAAAAGCGCCCATTTACGTTTTTGACGACAGCTTCAGCGCGCTCGACTTCAAAACGGACGCAAATCTGCGCCAGGCTATAAAAGAAAGACTCGCGGGATCGACCGTAATAATGGTCGCTCAACGCGTCGGCACGATCAAAAACGCAGACAAGATAATAGTGCTCGACGACGGCAAAATCGTCGGTCAGGGCACACACGAAGAACTGCTCAAAAATTGCCCCGTATACGAGGAGATCGCAAAATCACAGCTCTCGGAGGAGGAACTCGGTTTATGAAAGAAAGAAAGAAGTTGCCTCTCAAGAGGGGCGGACACATGGGCGGAGGTCCCGGCGGAGCGGCAATTCCCGGAGAAAAGGCAAAAGACTTTTTCGGCACCATCAAAAAGACGATCCGCTATATGCGCAAGGATCTTGCCATAATAATCACCGCGTTCATTCTCGCGATATTCAGCGTCGTGGCGACGTTGCTCGTCCCCGACATACTCGGCGACGCTACCGACGAATTGCTTGGCGGCGCGATGGAAAAGACCTTTTTCAAAAACGCGTCGCAAATGCAGGATTCGATCCCCGATTTTTCGGATGCGGAACTCGGCTTTATAGAGCAGAATCCCGACATGACTTTGAGAGATCTCAAAGATATGGGGTTGCTTCCTGCGGGAACGGAGATCGACGATTCGATGCTCGATCTCAAACTGACGGCTCTCGTCGAGGCAAAGCAGGCGACGACTGTCGGAGAGTTCTTCTCTGCGCTCGGAGCAAACAGCGCTCTGGACAGCCTCGCCGTTTCGTACCGTGCGAGAGTGTACGGCACTTCGCTTGAGACCGCGCCTAAGATGAATACGCAGGCGATCGTCGATATACTGACCAAGATAGTCGCGCTTGTATGCGTATCCGCGATACTCGCTTACGTTCAGGGCCTTTTGCTTGCGGGAGTGGCGCAGAGGGTGTCCTACCGTTTCCGTCGCGACATCAACAACAAGATCGACAGCCTGCCGCTCAAGTTTTTCGATACGACGACCAACGGCGAGGTCATGAGCTATATTACCAACGACGTCGACGCGATCTCCAACTCTCTCAACCAGAGCTTGTCGCAGATAGTAACGAGCATTACGACGATAATCGGCGTGCTTGTGATGATGTTCACGATAAATTGGATACTCACGCTCGTGACGTTGCTGATCGTTCCCGTTTCGCTTGCGATCGTCATGCTGATAGTCAAGCGTTCTCAACGCTATTACCTGATGCAGCAGGAATACCTCGGCCACGTCAACGGTCATATCGAGGAGATGTTTGCGGGGCACAACGTAATCAGTCTCTTCAACGGCGAGGAAAAGAGCATAGAGAAGTTCTCGGAGTACAATTCAAAACTGTATACGTCGGCGTGGTCGTCGCAGTTCTTCTCGGGTATGATGATGCCCGTGATGAAATTCGTCGGCAACCTCAATTACGTTCTCGCGTGTGTTCTGGGCGGCGTATTCGTCCTAAACGGAAACGTTGCAGGCATACAGATGACCGTCGGTAACATTCAGTCGTATATCCAATACGTCAGGCAGTTCAACCAGCCCATAAACCAGGTCGCTGGTATTGCAAACACATTCCAGTCCACAGTCGCGGCGGCAGAGAGGATATTCGCGTTCCTCGAACAGCCCGAGGAGCAGGAGACGGGCGACGAAGTCCCGCAGAACGTCGAAGGAAACGTGCGTTTCGAAAACGTAAAATTCGGTTACGTCGAAGACAAGATAATAATAAAGGGCTTCTCATGCGACGTCAAAAAAGGTCAGAGGATCGCAATCGTCGGACCTACGGGCGCGGGCAAAACCACGATAGTCAAATTGCTTATGAGGTTCTATGAACTGAACGGCGGCGATATTTACCTCGACGGCAAGAGTATACGTTCGTTCACCCGAGAGGGGCTGCGCGGCGAGGTCGGCATGGTTTTGCAGGACACATGGCTGTTCAGCGGCACAATAATGGAGAATATCCGTTACGGCAGGCTGGACGCGACGGACGAAGAGGTCAGACGCGCGGCGAAGATAGCTTGTGCAGATCACTTTATCCAGACTCTCCCGGGCGGTTACGACTTTGAGATCAATACCGAGGCGGACAATATTTCGCAGGGGCAGAAACAGCTTTTGACCATCGCCCGCGCGATACTTGCGGATCCGACCGTCCTGATACTCGACGAGGCGACTTCTTCGGTAGATACGCGCACCGAAATACTGATACAGCAGGCAATGGACAGACTTATGGAAGGCAGGACGAGTTTTATCATCGCACACCGTCTGTCGACGATAAGACATGCGGACAATATACTCGTGCTCAAAGACGGCGACGTGATAGAACAGGGCAAACACGAAGACCTGCTTGCGAAAGGCGGTTTTTACGCGACCCTTTACAACTCGCAATTCGAGGGCTAAAAGTCAATACTTGTATAAAAAAAGATACGGGAGACCGTATCTTTTTTTTTGCTTCGTCGGAGGAGTCAGTCGTATGTTTTCAGGTTTGCCGCAATCTCTTCGAGAAGCGGGACGACGTGGTCGAAATAGTTTCCGTCCGTCACGATATATGCCGTATGACGAGAGTCTTGCAACACGACGATAAAGGTTCCGTCGGGAGTTTTGTAAGTCTCGTAATAGACGAAAGAGCCTTCGTAAAGTTCACCGTTTCCTACAAGCTCGGATTCCTGGATTTCGCTTTGATAATCTTTGACGACAGAAAAGGATAGACATTCTACGATCGTCACCGTTTTTTCCCGGTAGTCGTAAACCGACTTTAAGGCAAACAGCTCGTTGTCGTAATACAACTTTGAAAAATCACATTTTCCGTTCAGAAAAAGGAGAGTATTCGTACTCCACTCCGGCAGTTCCGCTGTGAGATCGTCGAGAATATCCGGGATATACGCTTCGCCGACCCGATCTTCCGTCAGTTCATCGAGATAGACGGGGGCGCTTGAATCCATCGGACTTCCCGCTCTCATAAACAGAGGCAAGACGAGGAAGAACGAGAAAAAGCAGACGACGAAAACGGCGCAAGCGCTCAAAGCGGTTTTGCAAGCCGATTTCACGCTGTGTCTCATCTTCGCTTTTTTCGTTTCGCTTTCTTCAAGAGGTTGACTCTTTACTCGCGACTTTATGTCTTCGAGAAGGAGAGGAGAGACGAGATCTCCGCCGAGTACGATCTTTTCGAGTTTTTTCTCCGCTTTCATACGTTACCCTCCTTTATATATTTTTCAACCGTTTTTAGCGCCGACTTGTATCTGCCGTAAAGGGTGGTGAGAGGCAGTTTCATCTCTTTCGCGATTTCGTCAAAAGTGTATCCGCCCCAGAATTTCATCACGATCGCCGTGCGTTCGTCTTTGTCCAGCTTTTCGAGAGCAGATCGCAAAGCGATGTTTTCTATGCAGTTTTCCACAAAGTCCGAAGCACAGGCGTCAGGCTCCGACAACTCGTCCTCTTTGCGTGAAATATCTCCGCGCGTGTAGGTTAAAGCAGTGTTTTTGACGATGGTATACATCCAGTTTCTCGCGCTTTGATAGGGCTTGTAACTTGCGCTCGCCCGATAAATTTTGAAATAAGAATCGTTGAGTACGTCGTTTATTTTGCTTTTGTCGCGCAAGTAACGATAGGCTAAAAAATACATTTGCTCCTTTGTGGCAAAAAAGAGTTCGTCCAGCGCAGACTCTTTGCCGCACGCCATTGCGACTACGAGTTTTGAGATCTTTTTATCGGCTTTGTCTCTCACGATCCCTCTCCGTATCTTATACGTTTCAAACGCGCGTTTTTTCGTATTCTTTCAAACAAATTCAAATACATTTTATAATGAGGCTGTTTTCGTGTCAATATTCATTTTGTCACAAAGTGCACGCTTTTGTTTGAAAACATCGCCCTTATAGGATATAATAAATAGTTGACAGGCACCCGTAGCCCAGCTGGATAGAGCGTCAGACTCCGACTCTGAAGGTCAGCGGTTCGAATCCGCTCGGATGCGCCATTGTTAAAGCTCGCTTTGAGCCAAAATAAAAAGCAGGACTGATTGTCCTGTTTTTTATTTAGTCGTTATAGCTTCGCTTTAAGCGTCGCATCCTCGGGACACCAAAATATGGACGCTCGTCGCAGGGCAGGGCTCATGCGGGCAGACTCCTCGCTATTCTGTCGCAAACAAATTTGCTCCTTACGAATCCGCTCGGATGCGCCATTGTTAAAGCTCGCTTTGAGCCAAAATAAAAAGCAGGACTGATTGTCCTGTTTTTTATTTAGTCGTTATAGCTTCGCTTTAAGCGTCGCATCCTCGGGACACCGAAATATGGACGCTCGTCGCAGGGCAGGGCTCATGCGGGCAGGCTCCTCGCTATTCTGTTGCAAACAAGTTTGCTCCTTACGCTTCCGCTCGGATGCGCCATTGTTAAAGCTCGCTTTGAGCCAAAATAAAAAGCAGGACTGATTGTCCTGTTTTTTATTTAGTCGTTATAGCTTCGCTTTAAGCGTCGCATCCTCGGGACACCGAAATATGGACGCTCGTCGCAGGGCAGGGCTCATGCGGGCAGGCTCCTCGCTATTCTGTTGCAAACAAGTTTGCTCCTTACGCTTCCGCTCGGATGCGCCACACGCGGAAAAGCAAAGTCTTTTCCGCGACTTTTTATCAAAAGTCTGTTTTGCGACTTGCTTTTCCGCTTTCGCAAAAAGTCACGTTGCACTACCAACTTTTTGCGACTTGCTCACTGCGTTCGCGGTTAAATATCGAAAAAATAAAATAAAGCAAAACCTTTTCTGCGACTTTTTTATAAAAGTTCTTGATAACGCGGGAAAGAGTATGTATAATAAAAACACAACATAGCGACCTCGGGGGTATAGCTCAGTTGGTAGAGCGCTTGAATGGCATTCAAGAGGTCAGGGGTTCGACTCCCCTTATCTCCACCAAGACAGCTAAACGGCACCTTAACGGGTGCCGTTTTTGTTTGTCTTGGTGAGAAAGGGGGACAAGAACCTCGTTATTTATAACGGGTTCGGCGCGGCAAAACACATTTTCGACAGTCGTAATTACTCCCGATGCCGCGGTTTTCGCCATAAGGCGAAACTCCCCGTCAGAAAAAATGAAAGAGCAGGCTCGTAGATCCGCTTCGGTGCACCGAAATGTGTCAGACGTTACGTCTGGGTTTTCGCATACGCTCAAACACGATTCCTCTTATCTCCACCACGCATAAGCGAGCCGAAAGGCTCGTTTTTTTATGCTTGGTGGAGATAAGGGGAGGAAAACCATATAATTATAACGAGTTTTCTTCTCTATATCACGTCAAACAGATTAACATGTTTCCTTATGTTACGCTCCTTATACTACTGCTATGACTACATAAAACCCGTGCTCGAAAAGGTGATCGAAGACCGCCCGGAGCTTTCTTATCTGAAAGAAGACAAATAAACGATTGCCGCAATGAAAGACGCAGAGCAAAGAAAAACGCTTTGCGTCTTTTTGTTGAAAAATCCCCGTTTTTATATTATAATAGCTATGCCGCAAAAAGCGGAAAGAGAGGTAATATGGCAAAGAGAGTCGTTGTCGGAATGAGCGGAGGAGTGGACAGCTCCCTGGCGGCGCTGCTTCTTAAGGAGCAGGGCTACGACGTCGTCGGCCTTTTTATGAGAAATTGGCATGAAAAGGACGACAGCGGTTGCTGTACCGCAGACGAGGACTTTTACGACGTACGCGCCGTTTGCGCGAAAATCGGTGTGCCGTATTACAGCGTGGATTTTGCCGACAAGTATTACGAAAGAGTGTTCACGCACTTTGTGGAGGAATACAAAAAGGGCAGGACTCCCAACCCCGACGTGCTCTGCAACAAGGAGATCAAGTTTGCGCCGTTTGTCGAACAGGCGAGGGCTATGGGTGCGGATTATATCGCGACGGGGCATTACTGCAACGTATTTCACCGTGAAGACGGCGCCAACTTTCTTTTGAAGGCAAAGGACGAAAACAAGGATCAGACTTACTTCCTCAATCAGGTGACTTCGGATCAGCTCAAAGACGTGCTTTTCCCGATCGGAGATCTTGACAAGCCGACGGTGAGAGAGCTTGCGGCAAAGTACGGTTTGTCTACTGCGGAAAAGAAGGACAGCACGGGGATCTGCTTTATCGGCGAGCGCAATTTCAGGGCCTTTCTTTCAAATTATATCCCCATGCAAAAAGGGAAGATAATCGACACGGGCGGGAAAATTATCGGAGAGCACGACGGTGTTTTCTATTATACGCTCGGGCAGAGAAAAGGTCTCGGTATCGGAGGGGTGAAAGACGGCAGAGATGGCGCGTGGTTTGTCGTCGGAAAGGACGTTGAGAAAAACGAATTGTACGTTTCTCAAGGGGATCAGTCTCTTTTATATCACAACGCGCTCGAGACCGACGGTTTCAACTATATCCCGTTTGAGCCCGAAGAGGAAGTCTTTGAATGCGAAGCGAGGATCAGGCACCGTCAGCCGCTTCAGAAGGCGGTATGTCATAAGAAACCGGGCGGCGGAATAAAGTTGGTTTTCGAGCATGCACAACGCGCGATCGTCGAGGGTCAATATGCGGTTTTATACATCGGAGAGCAATGCCTCGGCGGCGGGGTGATAGAGCGCAAATACGACGTCTGACCAAATTGCAATATATTGTTTGTGCGTATAGGTATGCGTGCAGAAAAATATAAAAAATTTGTAAAAAACGGCAAAAAATCCGTTGACATTAAAAAACGGGTATGCTACAATTACAAAGCTGTCTGAAAAAGACAGCGACAAAACGGACATTAAAAACTGAACAGAAAGGTAAGAAGTAGAAGTTGAGCATAA
>CALWRI010000019.1 GCA_944383905.1 uncultured Christensenellaceae bacterium | reverse complement strand
CAGTATCCGTTCGAATTCTCGGGCGGCATGAGACAGCGTATAGTCATTGCGATAGCGCTGGCGGCAAATCCCGACATACTCATCTGCGACGAGCCGACCACCGCGCTCGACGTCACGATACAGGCGCAGATACTCGAGCTTATCAACAAACTCAAGCGGGAGAGAAATCTCTCCGTCATATTCATCACGCACGACCTCGGCGTCGTCGCGAACATGGCGGACAAGATCGCGGTCATGTATGCCGGCAAGATCGTCGAGTACGGCACCAGCGAGGACGTTTTCTACGACCCGAGACATCCTTACACATGGGCGCTTCTGTGCTCGATGCCCGATCTCGATACTAACGAAAAGCTGGACGCGATCCCGGGCACCCCGCCCAATATGATATTCCCGCCCAAGGGCGACGCGTTTGCGGAGCGCAACAAGTACGCTCTCAAAATAGACTTCGAGCAGCAGCCGCCGATGTTTGAGATCAACGAAACCCACAAGGCTGCGACGTGGCTGTTGCACCCGGACGCTCCCAAGGTGGAGAGACCCAAGGCTATCAGCGACCGCATAGAGCGCATGAAGAAAAACGGAGGTGAAGACGATGGAAAACAATAACGAAGTAATCCTCAAAGTCGAACATCTCTGTCAGTATTTCAAAATGGGCTCCAAACGGCTCAAAGCGGTGGACGACGTCAGCTTCGAGATCAGAAAAGGCGAAGTCTTCGGACTCGTCGGCGAATCGGGCTGCGGCAAGACGACTACGGGCAGGACGATAATAAAACTGTACGAAGCAACGTCGGGCAACGTCTACTTCAAGGGCAGCAGGATATGCGCGGGCACGCTTTCATACAAAGAGGAGATAAAGAGGGCGCGCAAGGAGATGCGCGACAACGTCAGACTGTTCAAAAAAGAGGCGGAAGAAGCGATGGCTTCGGAGCCGTTCCGCAAACAGGAGATCGAAAAAGAGCGTGACGAAAAGATCAAAAAGGCAAAGCGCGCTTTCCGCGAAATATACGCAAGAGAAAAGGTGAATATTTCGCAGGCGAAGTACGACCAGAAGTATTCCGACAAGGAGTACGTCAGGACTTTGCTCGAAAAGCTGGACAAGGAGTACAAGGAAAAGCTCGCTTCCGCCAACACGGAGCAGGAGACCGCGCAGATCGAAAAGGAATTCAAAGAGCGCAGAAGGATCGCGAAAAAGACAAAGCTCATCACCAAGATACAAATGATCTTTCAGGATCCTATCGCGTCTCTCAATCCCCGTATGACGGTCAGGGAGATCATTTCAGAAGGTCTCATCATCAACGGCATAAGAGACAAGAAATATATAGACGAGCGCGTTTACGAAATGCTCGAAACCGTCGGTCTCGTGCGCGAGCACGCAGGTCGTTATCCGCACGAATTCTCGGGCGGTCAGAGACAGCGTATAGGCATTGCGCGTTCGGTAATAATGCAACCCGACATGATCATTGCGGACGAGCCTATTTCCGCGCTCGACGTCTCCATTCAGGCGCAGGTAATAAACCTTCTCAACGAGTTGCGCGAGAGTCTGGGACTCACGATACTGTTCATAGCTCACGACCTTTCCGTCGTCAAGTATTTTTCGGACAGGATCGCGGTCATGTACTTTGGCAAGATCGTCGAGACCGCTTCGTCGGACGAGCTGTTCGACCATCCGCTCCATCCGTATACCAAGTCGCTCCTTTCGGCGATCCCGCTCCCCGATCCGCGTTATGAAAAGAAGCGCGTAAGGGTGACGTACAATCCGCTTGCAGAGCACGATTACAGCGTCAACAAGCCGTCGCTCCGTGAGATAGCTCCCGGACATTTCGTATATTGCAACGACGAAGAGGAGATAAAGTATAAGGCGGAGATAGAAAAGATCGACACTTTGAAGAAACAAAAAGAGGAGAAGCCCGAGGAAGAAAAGACGGCGGTCTGCACGCAGGAGAACGAGAGCGGTGGGACCGGCGAAAATAAAAAGAAATCCGCAAAGGCTTCCAAAGCGGGAAAGACGGTAAAGCAAAGTGGAAGAAAAGACTAAAAGAGCGCTTATCACCGCCCTGAAATATCTCTTGTCGCTCGTCGTCGGCGCGTTGTTCGTGCTTGTGGTCGTGTTTGTCGAAGAGTATTTCTCGGCTACCGAAAAGCTCTTGCAATACAAGATATTAAGCGACGCCTTCACGTTCGCGGGAGTGCTTCTGATGCTGTTTGCGGCGCTGGTGTTCATCAGTTCCAAAGGCGGCTTTGACGGCATAGGTTACGCGTTGAGCAGGCTCGTCAGGATGCTCGTGCCGTTTGCGAACAGAAAGGACGAGACCTATGCGGACTACAAGGAAAGGAAACGCGCCAAAGGCATTACGAAAGGCTATGCGTGCGTGTTTTTCAGCGGACTCGTCTACTTTGCAGTATCCGTGGTATTTTTGGTTTTATATTACAAAATGAAATGATGAATGCGCCCCTGAAAAGGGGCGTATTTTCAGGAGGAACGATGTTCAGGTTCAGAGACGGATTTTATGCGGACGTCCGCATAGAAGACAGATTTACGACAAACATTTCTTACAAAAACGGCGTCGCGGAACAATGCGGTGACCTGCGGGAGAAAAAGGCGTTCATCAGGGTGTTCGACGGCAGGATGTGGTATTACGCTTCGACCGACAACGTCGATTCCGTTCAGCAGGAGCTGGACAATCTTTACGGTTACGCTTCGCCTTGCGCGGACATTGAAAACAACCCTGTCGTGCGGAAGTTCCAGGTCAACAGGGATACTGCGATGCGCTTTGAAAACGATTGCGTGGCAAACGTACCGTTGAGCGAGAAGCGAGCTTATCTGGAGAATACGGCGGCGAAATTCAGATCGGAATATTGCTCCCTTGTCATCGCGGTCTATCTCGACAGATATTCCGTTTACGAATTTTATTCGAGCAAGGGGGCGGAAATCAGATACGACTTTCAGACGTCGGGCGCGGTGTTTTCCATGAGCTTTGCAAAAGACAAAGAGAATTTCAGCGATTCGATACAAAAGTCGGGGACTCGTTTTGACGACTTAAAAGTTGAGGACAAGGAGATAGACGACTTTGTAAAGGAAAGTGAAAACGTGCTTGTCAACGCGAAAAAACTCGAAAATCCGGGAGTTTATCCCGTCGTGCTCGCGCCGATAGTTACCGGAGTTTTTGCGCACGAGTCGTTCGGGCACAAAAGCGAAGCGGACTTTATGCTGGGAGACGAAACTCTCGCAAAGGAATGGGCTATCGGCAAAAAGGTGTCCAGCGAACTTCTTTCTATAGTCGACAGCGGAACCTATCCCGGATCAGGATATGTCCCCTACGACGACGAAGGGACAAAGTGCACTTGCACCTACCTTATCAAGGACGGAGTGCTCGCCGGCAGACTGCACAGCGCTCTTACGGCTGCAAGCCTCGACGAGGAACTCACAGGCAACGCGAGGGCGATAAACTGCGGTTACGAACCCATCGTCAGAATGACCACTACCGTTATAAAAGGCGGAGAAAGTACGGTCGACGAACTTATCGGCGGCGTAAAACACGGATATTATATAAAGAATTGCAAGCACGGTTCGGGCATGAGCACATTTACCATCGCGCCGAACGCAGCGTATGAAATAAAGGACGGCATGATCGGAGATCCGGTCAAGATCTCGGTCATAACCGGCAACGTATTCGAAACGCTCGGAGATATAGACGGAGTCGCAAACGACGAAACGGTACTTACGTTTGTCACAGGCGGTTGCGGAAAGATGGAACAATTCCCGCTCAACGTCGGTTTGGGCGGACCGCATATCAGGGTCAGAAAGATGAACGTGCAGTGAGGTGAAATATGAAAAGACAGATATATTCGGAGAAAAGCCGCGAGAGTTGTCTCAATTTTACTGCCGGCGCAGTCGACTCGTTGAGGATAAAGAACACGTCGGCGACCACGGTCAGAGTGTATGAAGACGGTTATATCGGCGTGGCGGGCGCCGCAGGAAACTGCGATATCGGAGAGCTCGAAAAGAAAGCGGTATCCTCGCTTGAAAACAAAGTCCCTTATCCTTGCGACAAGAGCGAGCCTGCCCGCAGGGTGTGCGATTGCAGAAAAGAAATAATCAAAAAAAGCGAAGTCGTTGAAAAGTGCGCAAAACTCGTGAAGCGCATATCCGAAGAAAATCCCGCGTTCGTATTCAGCGGCAAATTTGCTATATCAGACGATGAAGAGCGTTTCAGCGACAGCGACGGAGTGGATTATGAATGCGTTTCGAGCGTGGTCAGCGCGTATTTCATCGGCAAACACAGAGATTCCGCCAACATAATGGACGAGATTTACGAAATTTCGGACGATAAGTTCGAGCCTGAAAAGATCGCAGCTGACGCCAAAAAGCTGTTTGGCGCCTATCTCAAAAAAGCCGAAATCCCCGACGGGGACAAGATCGTAGTCATAGCCGACATCTCCGTCCTGTCCAGTCTCGTCAGGTCCTTCGTTGCGGAGATGTATTTTAGCGGTGCGTCTATCCTGAACGGCAAACTCGGGCAAAAGGTATTCAACGAAAAGTTCAGCCTTTACTGCGACAAGGATTCGTCAAAGGGTATGGGCAAGATATTCTTTGACGGAGAGGGAGTTGTCAGCAAAGACGACAAAGTTTATTTTGTCGAGAACGGGGTGATGAAAAATCTCCTCACGACAAAAAAGAGCGCCGCGACTTTTGGCGTTGAGAACTGCGGCACCGCGCAATCTCCTTATGCCGAAACTCCCGCCGTCGGGACGCGCGGACTTACCGTCGGGGCGGGCGACGAAAGCGTCGGAGAACTCATCAGAGGAGAAAAGGCGGTATACGTTTCGATCGCGAGCGGCGGGGACATGACCCCGAGCGGAGAAATAGGGATCCCCGTGCAGAGCGCGTATCTTTACGAAAACGGCACGCTTATAGGCAGAGTGCCGGAGTTTACCGTTTCGTGCAATATTTTCGATATGCTCGGTGACGACTTTGTCGGAGCGAGCACAAAGTGTGTAAACGAGGCGGGTCAGTGCAAATATCTCGTTTTCAGAGCAAAAGCGCTCAAGGCATAAACGCCATAATAAGCAAAGAGACCGCAGACAACCGAAAAACACCCTTTTTGCACGCCGCAGTGACGCAAAAAGGGAATTTTTTTATGCGCGTTATAAAAAGGGGAGAACTTTCGTATACAAAATAGAGACAGACTATGAAACAAAAAGTGTAGAAAATATGGACGATTTATGTATATGATAAATTAAAAAAACGATTTGAAAACACAAAATATATTAAAATATGCAGGTTTAATTTAATATTATGAGTTTCGATCAACGTCAAAGCGTAAAAAAATAATGGATAAAACGAGCAAAAAATTTTTCAAAGTCATTGACACCGCATTTTATTGATAGTAAAATAAATTATGGACGGACGCGTCCAAATAAGGGAGAAAACCATGATAGTTACCAACAAAGACCTGCTTGAAAAGGCCCGCGTCGGCGGCTATGCCGTTCCGGCGTTCAACGTGGACAATCTCGAGAGCGTTCTCGGAGTGCTCCGCGCGGCGGAAAATACAGGCAGACCTGTCATAATTCAGACGATCCCGCGCACGCTCAAATACGGCGGCGTTCCCGCTTACAGCGCTCTTGTGCGCGCTCTTTACAAAGGAAATCCCGATATTTCTATACATCTCGACCACGGAGGAGATCTCGCGATCTGCTCGGCTTGCATTGACGCAGGCTACACTTCCGTTATGATAGACGGTTCGGCGCTCGCTTTCGACGACAACGTGGAGTTGACGAAAAAAGCGGTGCAGCTTGCTCATCCCCGCGGCGTCAGCGTCGAAGGAGAGCTTGGCACGATAGGAGGCAAAGAGGAGACGGAGTCGGTCGTCAGATATACCGAAGTTGCCGAGGCGGAAGAATTTGTCGCGCGCACGGGCGTGGACAGTCTTGCAATCGGGGTGGGGACGGCTCACGGCGTATACAAAGGCGTGCCTCACATAGCCGTCGACAGGATAGAGGAAATAGCGGCAAAGGTGGACGTGCCTCTCGTGCTCCACGGCGCGAGCGGTCTTTCGGACGACGTTGTCCGCGCGTGCATCAGGGCGGGCATTTCAAAGATAAATTTTGCGACCCAGCTCAGACAGGCTTTTACGCAGGGACTCAAGGAAGGACTTGCGGCAAACCCCGACGCCTTCGATCCCAAAGTCTATCTCCCGCAGGCGATAGAAAGGGTCAGAGAAGCGGCGGAAACGATCATTTTGCTTTGCAATAAAGACGCTTAAAGCGACAAATAAATTTTGAGAGACAGGAGATCATCTATGCAGTACGTTACTTTTGACGAAAGCAGAAAACTCGACCTGATAGCGGTCGGCAGGATCGCGATCGATTTCAATCCGATCGACTATTTCAAGACTTTGGCGGGCAGCCAGCAGTACCGTAAATATCTCGGGGGTTCTCCCGCAAACGTCGCGGTAGGACTTGCGAGGCTGGGCAAGAAAGTCGGATTTCTGGCAAGGGTCTCGGACGATCAATTCGGCGATTACGTCGTAGACTTCTTCAAGAACGAAGGCATAGACGTTTCGCACGTCAAGAGAGCGGAAAAGGGAGAAAAACTCGGGCTTACTTTTACCGAGATACTCTCTCCGACCGAAAGCAGCATACTGATGTACCGCGACGGCGTCGCGGATCTTTCGCTCGATCCCGCGGACGTAGACGAAGCGTACGTCGCGAGCGCGAAAGCAATCCTGATCAGCGGCACCGCGCTTGCGCAAAGTCCGTCGAGAGAGGCTTGTCTCAAAGCTGTACAGCTTGCGCAGAAGACGGGCACGAAGGTCATTTTCGACATAGACTACCGTCCCTACAATTGGAAGAGCGCAGACGAGATCGCGGTATATTACACCGCGGTCGCGGAGCACAGCGACATAATCATGGGTTCGAGAGAGGAGTACGACCTGACGCAGGCGATATTCGCTCCCGGCATAGACGACGAGGCTACCGCGGCATATTGGTTCTCCAAAAACGCGAAGATAGTCATTATCAAACACGGTAAACAGGGAAGTACGGCGCACACTTCGGACGGCAAGAAGTACAATATCAAACCCTTCCCCGTAAAGGCGTTCAAGTCTTTCGGCGGCGGCGACGGTTACGGCAGCGCGTTCCTTTGCAGGCTGTTTGACGGCGCGGATATAATGGATTGTCTCGAGCACGGTTCTGCGTCCGCGTCCATGCTCGTATCCGCTCACGGATGCAGCGAGTTTATGCCCACGAGAGAAGAGCTTGAGAAGTTCATCGAGGACGAGAAGAAAGAATACGGCGAGATGATCGCAAGAGAATAACGCGTTTAATCAACACGGATAGAAAAATTTTATCGGAGGTGTCAATATGTCTTTCGGGTATCCGAAGTTCAACAAGGACGGCGTCAAGACTCTGACGAGGATCGGCGGCAAAAACAAAGATATGCTTATGGACATCCTTGTCGTAAAGATCAAGGCGGGCGACAAAAAGACGTTTGCCGAAAAGGACAAGGAAATGTGCGTGCTTCTGACGGAGGGCGAAGTCGTCATGAAATGCGGCGAGCTCGAAGGAAGCGGCTCGAGGACGGGAGTATTCGACGATATGCCCGTCACCATGCACGTCTGCAAAGGCAACGCCATTACTGTCGAAGCGAAAAAGGACAGCGAGATAATCTACCTTGCGACCTTCAACGACAGAGAGTTTCCCGCGAAGTTTTACGACAAATCTGACGTTATCAGAAGCGTTTCCTGCGAGGGGCTTTGGGAAAACACGGCGGTCAGGGACGTTAACACCGTTTTCGACTATTCCAACGCGCCGTACTCCAACCTCGTGGTAGGCGAGGTAATTGCGAGACAGGGCAGATGGTGGAGCTATCTCCCGCACAGCCATCCGCAGCCCGAAGTATATTATTACAAGATGACGACCCCGGAGGCGTTCGGCGCCTGCTTCATCGGAGAGATGGAGCCACACACCGTCGTGGACGGTTGCGTGGGTTGTTTCCCGGGCGGCAAGACTCACGTTCAGGTCACGGCTCCCGGCTATCCGATGTATTGTTGCTGGATGATAAGACATCTCGACGGCAATCCCTGGGACAAGACGAGGATCGTCGATCCCAGATACGAATATTGGGAGAAATAAAAACGAGAGGGAGTTATGAGCAAGACAGAGAGAATAAGCGTTGGCGAGGCTATCGTCAGATTTCTTGACAATCAGTACGTCGAACTCGACGGAGTTCAGACGAAGTTCGTCGAAGGGTTCTTCACGATATTCGGACACGGATGCGTGCTCGGAGTCGGAGAAGCGCTTTCGATGACGAAACACGGGATAAAGGTATATCAGGGCAAAAACGAGCAGGGTATGGCGCAGGTCGCGACTGCTTTCGCAAAGCAGAGCAACCGTCGCAGGATAATCCCCTGCATTTCGTCGATAGGTCCCGGTGCCGCAAACATGGTCACTGCGGCGGGTACGGCTACGGCGAACAACATTCCGCTTTTGCTGTTTATGGGAGACACGTTTGCGACGCGTCAGCCCGACCCCGTTTTGCAGCAGATAGAGCACGAATACGATCCCACCGTGACGACCAACGACGCGTTCAGGGCAGTCACGAGATATTTCGACAGGATCACGAGACCCGAAATGATAATGACCGCGCTCGTCAACGCGATGAGAGTGCTTCTCGATCCGGGCCGTACGGGCGCAGTGGCGATAGCTCTCCCGCAGGACGTACAGGGCGAATGTTACGATTATCCCGCGGATTTCTTCAAAAAGAGAGTGCACCGCATTGCGCGCCCCACTCCCGCGCCTGACCAGCTCGAAGAAGCAGCGGCGGCGATCAGGGGAAGCAAAAAGCCGATGCTCATCGTCGGCGGCGGCGTAAAGTACAGTGAGGCCGGCAAAGAAGTCGCGGCTTTCTGCGAAAAATACAACATTCCGTTCGGCGAAACGCAGGCGGGAAAGAGCGCGATCCCTTCTTCTCATCCTCTCAATCTGGGAGGCGTGGGGGCGACGGGCAACAGCGCTGCCAATTCGATAGCTTCAAAAGCGGACGTCATCATAGCCGTCGGCACGAGATTCACGGACTTCACCACGGCGTCAAAGTCCCTCTTCGCAAAAGCGAAAGTGGTCACGATAAACGCTTCCGATTTCCATGCGAACAAGCTGGACGCGGTCAAGGCGGTCGGCGACGCAAAGAGCGGCATAGTCGCGCTCGGCAAATTGCTCGACGGATACAAAAGCGCTTATACGGGCGAGATCAAGGCGGCTAAAGATTGTTGGGACAAGGAGATGAAGAGGCTCACCTCTATCAGGATACGCGAGGGTTACGAGCCCGAAATAGGTTCTCATACTCCCGATTCGGTTGAAAATTACATAAAGACGCACGGCGGCGCGCTCGCGCAGACTACAGCGATAGGCATAGTCAGAGAGCTTGTCCCCGATGACGCGATCGTCGTCGGTTCGTCGGGCAGTCTCCCCGGAGATCTTCAGAGAATGTGGACGACCGACTGCGTCGACAGTTACAATATGGAATACGGTTATTCCTGCATGGGCTACGAGATCGCGGGCTCTCTCGGTGCGAAGATGGCAAATCCCGACCGTGAAGTTTACGCGATGGTCGGCGACGGAAGCTACCTTATGCTGCACACGGAGATGGTCACAGCCGTTCAGGAAGGCATCAAGATCAACGTGCTCGTATTCGACAACGCGTCGTTCGGCTGTATCAACAATCTGCAGATGGAGCAGGGCGTGGACAGTCTTTGCACGGAGCTGCGTTACCGCAAGGGCAACAAGCCGATAAGAGAGGGCAAATTTATGAATATCGACTTTGCGATGAACGCGCGTTCTTACGGCTTCGTTTCTTACACCGCAAAGACGGAAGAGGAGCTCAGGGCGGCTCTCAAGGACAGCCTCAGGCAGACCCGTCCTACGCTTATCGACATAAAGGTTGCGCCCAAATCTATGACGCACGGTTACGACAGCTGGTGGCACGTCGGAGTTACCGACAACCCGCACAGCGCAAAGAGCGAGCAAGCGCGCGAAAACCGCAGAAAGATGCTTGAAAAAGCGAGAAAATACTGATCGGAGGCAAATCAATATGAAGAAAGAAGACATAAAACTCGGTATAGCTCCGATAGCCTGGACCAACGACGATATGCCCGATCTCGGCGCGGAAAACACCTTTGAACAGTGCGTGAGCGAAATGGCTCTCGCGGGTTTCTCCGGCTGCGAGGTCGGCAACAAATACCCCAAAGATCCCGCCGTACTCAAAGCGGCGCTCGATCTGCGCGGACTCAGGATAGCCAATCAATGGTTTTCCTCATTCGTGCTCACGAAACCCATCGAGGAAGTCGAAAAGGATTTCGTCGCGCAGTGCAGATTCCTCAAGGCGGTAGGCGCGGATACGATAGGAGCTTCGGAACAGAGTTACAGCATTCAGGGGCAGATGCACACCCCCGTCTTCGAATGTAAATACACGATGGTGAACAAGGAGTGGGAGCGCTTTGCAAAAGGCATGAACAGACTCGGCGAGATCGCCGTTTCGATGGGCATGAAACTCGTTTACCATCACCATATGGGCACGGTCGTGCAGACCGCGGAAGAAGTGGACAGAATGATGGAAATGACGGACGCGGACAAGTTCTCCCTTCTGTTCGACAGCGGACATCTCGCTTATTGCGGGGAGGACTACCTCGAAGTGCTCAAAAAACACGTCGACAGAGTAAAACACGTTCATCTCAAAGACATCAGACCCGACGTCGTAAGGACCGTCAAGGAGCAGAAGCTGTCCTTCCTGCAAGGCGTCAGGGCGGGAGCGTTCACCGTTCCCGGAGACGGATGCATCGACTTCGCGCCGATATTCGATACGCTCGATCGCGCGGGGTACAAGGGCTGGATGATCGTCGAGGCGGAACAGGATCCCGCAAAGGCGAATCCACTCGAATACGCGCTCAAGGCGAGAGAGTACATCAGAAAAACCGCAAACATCTGATATAAATTCACGAAATACAAGGAGAATATTATGGCAATCAAGACTTTGGGTTACTTTACCAACAACGAGTTCGTACAGTCTGCGACCGACAAGTTTTATCCCGTATTCAATCCGTCTACGGGCGAACAGATCGCGCAGATGCCCCGCTGCACCACCGCGGAGGTCGCAAAGGTCATAGACAACGCGCACGAGGCGTACAAGAAATGGTCCCGCGTGCCCGTCATCAAGAGAGTGCAGATACTCTACAAGGTCAGAGACCTGCTCATCGAGCATATGGACGAGCTGACCGAGCTTTGCGCGACCGAGCACGGCAAGAACCTCGACGAGAGCAAAGGCGACATCCTCAAAGCGAAAGAGGGTACGGAGCTGGCTTGCTCCATGCCGTCGCTTCTTCAGGGCGAGAGCCTTATGGACGCTTCCAACGGTTACGACACGGTGCTTTACCGTATGCCTCTCGGCGTATTCGCGGGCATTTCGCCGTTCAACTTCCCGGCAATGATCCCGATGGGCTGGATGACCCCCGTGTGTATCGCGTGCGGCAACACGATAGTGCTCAAAGTCGCGGGCGCGACTCCGATGACCTCTTTGAGGATTGCGGAGCTTTACCGCGAAGCGGGACTTCCCGACGGCGTGCTCAATATCGTCAGTTGCGACAGAAACGACACGCAGGAGCTGATATCCAACGACAAGATCGTCGGCGTATCCTTCGTCGGTTCCACCAAGGTGGGCAGATACATTTACGAGACTGCGGCAAAATACGGCAAGAGAGTGCAGTGCCTTTGCGAAGCGAAGAACCACGCGCTCGTGCTCGAGGACGCTGCGCTCGACAGAACGGCGGCAGGCATAATCAACGCGACTTACGGCTGCGCGGGCGAAAGATGCATGGCGCTTCCCGTCGTCGTAGTACAGGAAAGCATTGCGGACAAACTTGTCGCAAAGCTCGTCGAGCTTGCGAAGAAAGTCAAAGTCGGTCCCGCTTACGACAAGGAGACGAAGCTTGGACCCGTTTACAGCGCGGAACACAAAAAGAGCGTATGCGATTGGATCCAGAAGGGTATAGACGAGGGCGCGACGCTCGTTCTCGACGGCAGAAACGCAAAAGTAAAGGGATTTGAGAACGGCTTTTATCTCGGACCCACGATACTCGACAACGTGACCCCCGAGATGACCGTCGGACAGAGAGAGATCTTCGGACCCGTCCTCTGCGTCAAGAGAGTCAAGACTTTTGAAGAAGGTCTCGCGGTGATGAACGCAAACCCGTTTGCAAACGGCTCCGTCATATACACCCAGAACGGTTACTATGCGCGTGAGTTCGTCCGCTATACGGACGGCGGCATGGTCGGCGTAAACGTCGGCATCCCCGTGCCCGTCGGCTTCTTCTCGTTCACCGGTCACAAACAGTCCTTCTTCGGAGATCTGCACTGCCTCGGCAGAGACAGCTTCAAGTTCTTCACGGACAGCAAGACAGTCACCACGCACTGGTTTGACGAACACGAAATGAAACAGACAAGCGTCTCCACCTGGGACGGAACGATCTGATAAATACGTCTTTACGAGGTAAAATTATGTTGAAAATCGGTATAATCGGAGCAGGCAGAATAGGCAAAGTCCACTGCGAATCCATTATGTGTTACGTCAAAGGCGCGACGGTCAAGACCGTTGCGGACCCCTTTATGAACGGGGAGACCGAATCCTGGCTCAAAAACATGGGCGTCGAAAAGACGACGAAGGATTACAAGGAGATCCTTGCGGACAAGGAGATCGACGCGGTCCTGATCTGTTCTTCGACGGATACCCATTCGCCCATTTCGATCGAAGCGATAAAGGCAGGAAAGCACGTCTTCTGCGAAAAACCCGTTGATCACGATATCGCAAAGATACTCGAAGTCAAAAAGGCGCTCGAAGGCAGCAAAGTCAAATATCAGGTCGGTTTCAACCGCCGTTTCGATCACAACTTCGCTGCGGTCAGAGAAGCTGTAAAAGCGGGCAGGATCGGCGCGCTCAACGTGCTCAAGATATGTTCCCGCGACCCCGCGGCTCCTCCCGTATCTTACATCAAGGTCAGCGGAGGCATATTCCTCGACATGACGATCCACGATTTCGATATGGTCAGATTCCTTTCCGGCGACGAGGTCGAAAGCGTGTTTGCGATGGGCGGCGTTATGGTGGATCCCGAGATCGGCAAAGCGGGCGATATAGATACCGCGGTGATCACGATGAGACTCAAGAGCGGCGCGCTCGCGGTCATCGACAACTGCCGCCGCGCTACTTACGGCTACGATCAGAGAGCGGAAGCGTTCGGCGAGCTGGGACAGGTGGCGATATCCAACGATTGCGCGTCCAATGCGGTCGTTTCCGACGCAAACGGAGTGTGCGGAGAAAAGCCGTTGCTGTTCTTCCTTGAAAGATATATGCAGGCTTACGTCAACGAAGTCAACTGCTTTATCGACAGCATAGTCAACGATAAGCCCGTCGCCGTCGGCATAGAGGACGGCTTGCAGGCGGTCGTCATCGGCGTTGCCGCAAAGAAGTCGCTCGAAGAGGGCAGACCCGTCCGACTCGACGAGATCAAGGCGTGACAACGAAATAAGGATCACAAAAGTTGTACGCGGCGAGCCGCGGAAAACGAATATCCCGACTCTTTCAGGGTCGGGATGTTTTTACGCACAGAATTTTCCGGCGTCGATTTTGTCGGTATGTCTGACTTTTCGCGACAAGTATACGTTTTTTTGAGGTCAATATCTTATTTCGTATTCGTCCGCGCGGACGGAGAGGCAGGACGAAGTCGTGCCCGTATACTTTTCGTCGTCGCATACGTTTGAGGAGTCGAATTCGAATTCACGGACATGTCGCACGTCGTACAGTATCTTCTCGCTTTCGGAAAAATCGTTGCCGGATAAGGTGACTTTTTCGGCAAAATCGCCCACCGTTTCGCCGACTTCGGGACAGACCGCGATTACGGGGGAGTTGCAGTCGGAAAATCTGTTGTTGCAGACGTTCAGACTGCCGATCCTGCCTGCGGTGAAATCTTTGACCGCATCGCCGCCCGTATACACGCTGCTTTTCGTTACCTTTTTGAAGTTGTTTCTTTTTATCGTATGGTTGCCCGACGAATTGACGCACAGCGCGGCGGACGGCACGTCGTAAATGGTGTTGCCCTCAAAAAGGAGATCCGCGCTGTTTACCGACGAGTTTTCAAGCACTTTTCCGACCGCGTCGGACGGTATCTCGTCGCAGAAAGTCACATTGAAGAGGTCGGGATTGATGATGTCGATCGCGCACTTTTCTGCCTGATATCTTCCTGTCGACGCAAGGTCGGAGACCTCCGTGACCGCAAGCACGTCTCCCTTTCCGCAAAACGGGATGCCGTAATATTTTGGGTTTGCATAAGAGCAGGCATAGGTGTGAGAGTCTATCTTTCCGTTTATCTTCGCATATTGCGCGCTCATATTGACGATCTTTCCGAGACAGCCGCAGAAATAGCAGTCGGATACGGAGACCTTGCCCGTGCATGCGTAGAAATCGAATACGTTGCCTGTGCAAGCCACGTTCTGTCCCGGTTTCGGGCGAACGTCAAGTTTTTCGGCAGTGAAGTTTTGACAGAATTGTGCGACGATACCCTGCGTGTGCATATATTTTACGTTGCAGTTTTTCAGAGCGACATCCTTGCAGTTGTTGAAGACGAAACCCGCTTCGTCGCGCACGTTGGTGCGGTATGAATAGGAATATCCGTTTTTGAGCGGACAGAGCGACTTGAAAGAGAGCTTGACGGTCTGGTTGGTCCCGTCGTCTTCGAGTATGTCGAGTCGGGACACCTTGGAAAAGACGTCGGCGGGTTCTTTCCCCATCGTGAACACGGCGTTGCGGTCTGCGTCGAGAGCGCGCACATAGGTGATGCCTTTGCCGTCGACGGGTATCTTCGTCTTGCCGCACAACAGGTCGAAAGAGGAGTCGTCGATCTTTTCGACTCGGGTATTGGGCGCAAATTTGACGTTTGCCGAAGTGAGACCCGTCTTGATCACGGTAAATTCGGGACAACACGGGGTTTCGACGTCAAAGGTAAAGTTTGTTATAGTGACGTTCTCGCAGTTTTCGAGGTAGGCGAAAGAGCCTTTGTCGGTCAGCAGGATCCTCGATCCGTTGCCGTCGACGGTTACGTTTTTCAGATTTTTCAGCACGATGGCGAAACGTCTCGTCTGTTCGTTCTTCGTATGGGGAGAAGAATTGGCGACGTAGCCTTTCACGCTTTTGAGTTTGTCGGCGCCGACAGAAAAAAGGTATCTGCTTTGAGCGGTGTAACAACCGTCGTCATTGAGTTGGTCGAAAGCAGAAAACGAACCGAAAGTGAATTTCTTTTGCATACTCGTCCTTTGATAAAACAAAATATTACCTACACGGGCACGCAAATTTTTTTGCGGCATATGCAGGCGTTGACGCGCCTTTCGATCCTTTACGAAAACGCGCGTTCGTCGGGGCGTCACAAAAACCGATTGCGTTTTGTTCCGCCCGTCTGAAATATTGTCTCATTTTATCGTAAAAAAGTCAAGAGAGATTTTGCAGGGGCAGGATCATACGAGTCTCACGGCGATCACGGTTGAGTCGTCGCTCGCCCCGTGTTTCGTTGCCTGCGCGAGAAGAAGGTCGCACAGCTCCTGCGGATAATTCGTTTCCGCTCGCGACAGTATCAGAGAAATGCCGTCCGCGCCCAGAGAGTCGGCGACGCCGTCGGAGACGAGGACGACCGTATCTCCGGAGGAGAGCAGCTTGTGGTCGGTGAACGGCGTCGCTTCCTCGACTATGCCTATCGGCAGAGCGGAAGAGTTTACGACGTCCACGTTGTCCGCGCGTCTGATAAAACTCTGAACTCCACCCAGCTTCACGAAATGCGCAATCGCTTTGCGCAGATCTATCACGCAAAGGTCGAGCGCGGAAAAACTGTCCTTGCTTCTCAACATAAGAAGTCTGTTTATCATGTTGAGGACGTTTTCGCCTTCGAAGCCCGCTTTGTAAAAATTCTCCACCATGTTCAGCGTCGCGTCGCTTCCTTCGCGGGCGTTTTCGCCGCTTCCCATACCGTCGCATATCGCAAAGAAGATCTTGTCTCCGCCGAGTTTCTGCACGCTCTTTACGTCTCCGTTTTCCGCAGAGCCGTCCTTTCTTGCCGTCGCTTCGCCGTACAGAGCGCCGTAACGCGGTTCGGTGCAGAACGACAGCGCGCTTTTGCCGTTGCCCACGGGTTGAGGCAGTTCCTTGCGCTGCATACGGCACCCCATCACTTTGCTTACGATCTCGTCGAGCGCGCGCTTTGACACGTCGTCCGAACGCACCGTCAGATCGACGAAGAAATCTCCGTCGCGGGAGTACATCACGACGTCCGTGCATACGATATTGCAGTAGCTCAGTTCTTCGGCGAGTTTCTGTTCGAGCGAAGAATCGAAGTTCACGCCTTTGTTTACGTCGTCTGCGAGATTGCTTATCAGTTTTCCCACGCCGTACATCTGCTCGGCGACAATCTGTTGAGACAGTTCGTATTGCTTTTCGTTTTCGCGGCGCTTGTTGAAGTCGCTTACGCTTTGCACGCAGTTTGAAAGGAGAGCGGGAATATTCGTGCACCTCGCGTTGACGAAGGTGGGAAGATCGGCGGAATTTACGCGTCCGCCCGACAGCGCGACGGAGGCAACGCCTTCAAAAAGCACGCCCGTATCGCTTCCGAGAGCCGCCTGACAATTTGCTCTCGAAGGGCAGCCCGCGCAGGTGCGGAGCATGACTTCGCGCGCGACTATCTGCGCGGGGCTTTTGTCCTGAAACGCGCGCGTCGGGCGGTAGCCGAAGCAGTCGCCCATTTCGTAAAAGACCTTTGCGACTCCCGTCAGTCGCGCAAAGACCTCGTTGCGGTTATGCCTGACCATCTGCTTTGCGGAGGCGAGTCCGTTGTCGGATATGTATACGGGCATTTTCGCGCGGATCTTTTTCGGCAATACGGCAAACGCGAAAGCGCCAAGACCCAGCGCGATCGGATGGAGAAGGTCGTAGGTGTACGCGTTGAAGAATATCCCGCAAAGCAGGTCGACGAGCATCACCGCCGCAAACGAAAACCATATCCCCAGCTTTTTGAAACAGTTTGCCGCCGCAAACATCGCTATTACCGCCGCGCATACCGCGAGGTCGACTTGCGCCGCAGCGCCTCCCGCGCCTATCGCGAAACACAGCAACGTCCCGCCCGAGGTCGAAAAGCTGTGAGTGCAGACCATGACCGTCCAGCCGACGACGAGAAAATAGGGCATGAATCCGAAGACGTCGCATCTGTAAAGTCCGAGTGACGCGACGGTCAGGAATATCGCGCCGCCCGTTATCTCGTCCGCGGAAAGTTTGTTGCGCACTCCGCGCACGACGAGAGCGTAACAGATCACCGTCGCGCAATAACAGAACACCTGATTGAGGGCGACCGAGGCGATCGCGTAAGGCAGTTGGTGAGCGCCGAGATCGAATATGAATACGGGAAGAAGG
This sequence comes from uncultured Christensenellaceae bacterium, assembly GCA_944383905.1. Classification (GTDB taxonomy): domain Bacteria; phylum Bacillota; class Clostridia; order Christensenellales; family UBA3700; genus Ornithoclostridium. The sequence goes on along the minus strand of CALWRI010000019.1, from coordinate 4,520 downwards.
CTTATGCAGGCAAACACGTTTGCGCTCAACATATTCATGGGTTTTGCAAACGCGTAATGCAGCAGTTTCGCGCATCCGAGGAATGCGACGGGAGAGATCGCATATATGAGCCCCACCACGGACGAGTCGGCGAGCGCGCAGCCCGCGACGTACATCGGAGACAGCAGAAAGAAATTGCATCTGCAATATATCAGCGCTACGTACAGACCGAGCGAAAGCCCCAGCACGTTTTCGTCGATCTTCGCGTTCGCGCACAAAAAGAACGGCACGACGGACAACAGATAGAGCAGGATGTCTCCGTCGCGGTAGTTGTACAGCTTTTTCATAACACAAGTATAGGTCTCTGCGATTGTCGCAAAACTTCCGTCAAAGGGGAATCGTGTCGATTTTTTTGCTTTTGCCGCGCGAATAAAATTTTCGATTATCCGCATAACAACGGTATGGAAAAGAGGACGGACTACGCGCTGTTTTCGGACGGCGTAAAGAGCGCTTTCGGAGACGGGGAGGACCTTGTCAGAATGGACTTCGACGTCGCAGGCAGAAGCGCGAGCGTGTTTTTCGTGGACGGAGTGATAGACAAAGAGCTTTGCGAGCTCAATATCTTCGCTCCGCTCAAAGCGCTCGCGGAGCTTGAATATCCTTACGTCGACACCATAAACGCGGTCACCCGCCCGACGACTCCGATAAAGGTCGATTGCTCTCCCGAAAAAGCTGCACAGACGGTTGCGGACGGGGATATCGTCGTCGTGATAGACGGCGGTGAGGGCGCTTTTGTGTTTTCGGAACGAAAATATCAGATAAGAGGCATACAGGAACCGCCCGTTTCCAACGTGTTGAGAGGTCCTCGCGAGGGTTTCGTCGAAGATTTCAAGGCGAATTGCGTGATGATACGCCGCCGCCTTCGCACGCCCAAACTGCGTTTTCTGAATTTCAAGGTCGGCAGACTTACCAACACGGTCGTCAGCGTAGCTTACATTTCGTCCGTCGCGGACAAGAGGATAGTTGACGAGATCTGCCGCAGGATAAAGTCGATCGACATCGACGGGGTGGTAGAGTCGTCATACGTCGCCGCATTCCTTGAGGACGGGGGGCAGTCGCTTTTCGACAGGGTCGGCACGTCCGAAAAACCGGACATAGTCGCGGCAAAACTTCTCGAAGGGAGAGTCGCCGTGATTGTCGACGGTTCTCCCGTCGTGCTCACGTTGCCATTTATCTTTCTCGAGCATCTTCAGGCGAGCGAAGATTATTACGTCAAAAGCCTGCGCGCCACTCTGATAAGAATGATAAGGATTGCGGCGCTGCTGATCGCAGTGCTTCTCCCGGCGGCTTACGTCGCGTTGCAGGAATTTCAGTATCAGATGTTCCCGCTCAAATTTCTCGTAACGATAATGAATTCGGTTTACGGGATACCGCTTTCGCCGATGTTCGAGATGCTGCTCGTGCTCCTCATATTTGAAATATTGAGCGAGGCAAGCGTGCGTATGCCGCGTTACGTCGGCATGGCGCTTTCGGTCGTCGGAGCCATCGTTCTGGGCGAGACGGCGGTCAAAGCCGGATTGCTGTCGACGCCGACGATTCTGATAATTTCCGTTTCGACAATCGGATTGTACTGCGTTCCCGACGAGGCAAATACGGGCAGCGTTCTGCGGCTTGCTTTCGTGACTGTGGCGGGACTTCTCGGCTTGTTCGGGGTGATCCTCGGCTGTATGGCCCTCACCGCGTATCTCGTCAATCTGCGGAGTTACGGCACGTCGTATCTCGCCCCTTACGCTCCATCTTTTTCGCACGATTGGAACGACGCGATGTTCAAGGCGGGAGTGGACGAGCTGTACGAAAGACCGTACAGTATTCCCAACATAAACAGAAAGAGGCTCAAAAAATGAGGGACAGGATCTCAAACAACGTCTATACGGGGCAGTTTGCGATACTCGCGTTTATATCTTCGGTTTGCTTCAAGGTCGTGATGTTGCCGCAGTATCTTGCCGCAACCGCGGGCAGAAACGCCTGGCTCGCAATGCTTACCCTCGTCCTTGCGGACGGGGCGGCGCTCGTATGCGTATACGCCGTTACGACGCGCGTCGACTTCAGGGCTCTGCCCGCGCCCGTACCGCTCAAAAGAGCGATGATGATAGTAGTCGGAGCGACGTGCTTTACAAAACTCGTGCTGTTTACGGGCGAGGCGACTTCGTATTGCTCCACGACCTTGTTCGACGAGGGACTGTGGCGGCTCGTTCTTGCGGGTCTCGTCCCCGCGCTCGCATATCTGACGGTAAAAGGCGGCAACGTGCTCGCACGCACGGCGCAGATAGTGATCTGGTTCGTCGCTGCAGTCGTCGCTCTCAACGTGATGTTTGCGGAATCGGCAGGTTCCGTATTCAATATTCTCCCCGTCAGATACGGGAAAGAGGTGTTGTTCTCGTGCGATAAATATCTGGCGTGGTTCGGAGATTTTTCGCCGCTTCTGTTCTTTTCCGTTTCGGGGAAAAAGAGAAAAAATATCGTGCCCGTGTTGATTTCATATATATTTATTCTCACGTTCACTGTCGGAGTTTCGCTTGCCTTTACGTCGGTATACGGCGGCGGGGGAGTGCTCGTTTCAAACGCCTTCAACAAACTCGCGATATTCAACAAGCTCTCGACGCTGCTCGGCACGGTGGATTTTACCGTCGTCTGTGCCTGGCTTCTGATCGCGATCCTCAAACTCGCGCTTCTCGCCAACGCGGTGACGGAGAGCGTGTGCAGTTTCGCAGGGGGCAGGAGATACGTCGCGATCACGGTGTGCGTTGCCGCAGGGATCGCCGCGTTTTTCGGGATCGACAATCCGCAGAAAGTTTACGACGTGATGACGGGTCCGCTGCGCTATATGACGCTTGCGGCGGATTACGCGATTCCGGCAATAGCGCTCGTCTTGGTTGCGTTGTACGGAAAAAGGGCTTATGCGCCGTCGGAGGTATCGCATGAAGAAGCGCGCTAAAATCAAATGGGTCATACTGCTTGCCGTGATCGTCGCCGTTGCGTCGCTCGACGGGCTCTCGTCCAACATAAATCTCCTCGACCGCGCCGTCGTAGTCGGTATGGGCATAGACTGTCCGGACGGCGAGCTCGTCTTGTCCGTGCAGGTTATTATCCCGAAAAACAGTTCTTCGGCTTCGCAGGGCAACGATTTCGTCGTCTATTCCGCAAGGGGTAAAAACGTGCAGGAGGCGGTAGAGAATCTGTCTTATACGATAGGACTCAAAGCGTCGTTCGCGCATACCAACGTCGTGATCGCCGGGGATTCGTTTCTGAAAAGCGGCAGAACGGACGTGCTTGCCTTTCTCGTGTCGAGCGACCTCGTAACGGACAATACGCTCCTCGTGGCGAGCGCGGGAGAGGCAAAAGAGATCCTTTCCGTACAGATGCCCGTCAACGAAGTCGCCTCGTATCATCTCGCGGAGATATTGCAGTCCAATCGCAAGGACGCAGGACAGGTCAGCGCGGATCTCCGCTCGTATTTCGAAGATATATACAATGTCGGAGAGACCGCGTGCCTTCCCGTCGTGTTTTTGAGAGAGAGCGAGTTCGGGCTTCTCGGAGAGCAGGCGGGAGGCGAAAAGACGAAACTTCTCGACGTTTCGCACGTCGCGGTTATGAACAAAGAAGGCTACCTCGTCAGATTAGGCAGACGGCAGAGCGCAGCATTGAGTTATACTACCGAAAAACTCAACGCGGGCAGCATATCTTACGTCGGCGACGACGGAATGAAAAAAGAAGTCGTGATCCTGCGGACGGATTGCTCTAAACGCGCGCTGTCCTTCGACGAGGCGGAAATAGCTCTCGATATATCCGTCAGATCGTCTCAAAAATACTATGTGTCGCAAAACGGCGCTTCGGTTGGCATCAGCGAAGCCGAAAAAAAGCAGATCAGGGCGCAGATCATCTCGTCGGTTGCGGACTGCTTCGAGGTCTGCAAATATTACGACGCAGACGTGTTTCACCTCGGCGAGGAATTTTACCGCAGATTCGGGGAAGAATGGAAAGCGAGCGTTCCGACTTCATACCTCGGTTTCGTCAGACTCAAGGTAACGGTCGATCTCAACGTCAAATAAAAACGCGCGAGCAGGGATTCCGTGAGGATATTTTTGTTTGCCGTGTTGACAAAATTTATAAAACATAATACAATATAGACCCATGGGGCTGTCCCGGATTCGACAGGCGGACAGAGGGTAACATAAGCATACCGAAGGCTCGGCTTCGTAAAAACGGAAATTAAAATTAAACGCTAATAACAAGCAAGTTGCTATTGCTGCGTAATCGCGCATAGCTGTCGGACGGGGGCTCCACGACCCCGCACCCGGCATCGGAAAGTGGAACAGGGCTTCGCAGGAGCGTCCCGTACTGCGTCGCGCCACTTAAGGGACTCACCGAAATAACCTTTGCGGACAGAGGTTAAAAGGGAAATTCAATTATCCGATAAGTATGTAGAAAGTGTTGCGCGAATTCGTTTGGACAGGAGTTCAACTCTCCTCAGCTCCACCAAC
>CALWRI010000018.1 GCA_944383905.1 uncultured Christensenellaceae bacterium | reverse complement strand
TAAAGCGGCGAAGCAATTTGTAATTGCGAGCGGGGGAGAACCAAAGGGAGAGACGGAATAGAGAGCGAAGCGAACGTCACTAATTCAGACTGTCACACACTGAGACTATAGTGCCTCGGCGGGGGCTTTTGCTGCGCAAAAAGAAAACGCAAAAGAGAATTAAGGAAAGCAAAGTTGTTACTTGCGTTTTCTGAACCGTTCGCGTTGTGCAAAAACTCAAAGAAAAAAATGAAAAATCGTCTTTTTTATTCTGAAAATAAACATCAAAAGACTTATTCAAAAGTACTACGATATTCAGCACGGCACGATGAACAGCATTATCAGTGCACGATACAAAAGCGTCGAGCTAAATACCGTAATGATTATAGCCGACGGCTTTGGGATCTCCTTGATTAAATTTTTAGACGACCCTGTCTTCACCTGCGAAGAGCTTGAATTGGAATAAATATTTACACAATCTAAAATTTGACATGAAAACAGCGACCGCGTATTTTTACACGGTCGCTATTGCGTCTTGCCGAAACGGCAAAAGATGTCGTGATATTCGCGGCGGGATCAGAATTCCGCGCTCCCGGTAGTCCTGCTGAACGGAATGACGTCGCGGATGTTCTGCATTCCGGTGAGGTACATGATGAGACGCTCGAAACCGAGACCGAAGCCCGCGTGCTTGACGCCGCCGTATCTGCGCAGATCGAGATACCACCAATAGTCCTCTTCTTTGAGTCCCAGCTCTTTCATGCGGGCGGTCAGAAGGTCGAGGCGCTCCTCTCTCTGCGAGCCGCCGATGATCTCTCCTACGCCGGGCACGAGCATATCGACTGCGGCGACAGTCTTGCCGTCGTCGTTGAGGCGCATATAAAACGCCTTGATCTCCTTGGGATAATCGGTGACGAAAATAGGCTTTTTGAAAACCTTTTCGGTGAGGAATCTCTCGTGTTCGGTCTGAAGATCCGCGCCCCAATATACGGGATATTGGAATTCGTCCTTATGCTGTTCGAGAATTCTGACCGCCTCGGTATAAGTGACCTTCTCAAAGTCGCTGCTGACGATATGATTGAGTCTTTCGATGAGTCCCTTGTCCATAAAGTTGTTGAAGAACTGCATTTCTTCGGGGCACTTTTCGAGGACATCCTTTATGACGTATTTGATCATGTCGCGGGCGAGATCCATATCGTCGTTGAGATCGGCAAAAGCGATCTCGGGCTCGATCATCCAGAACTCCGCGGCATGGCGGTTGGTATAGCTCTTCTCCGCTCTGAACGTCGGTCCGAACGTATAAACGTTGCGGAAAGCGAGAGCGAAGCACTCCGCATTGAGCTGTCCGCTGACGGTAAGGTTGGAGCTTTTTCCGAAGAAATCCTGCGAAAAATCGACGCTTCCGTCCTCTTTGAGAGGCGGATTTTTGGGATCGAGAGTCGTGACTCTGAACATTTCGCCTGCGCCCTCGCAGTCACTGCCCGTGATGAGCGGCGTATTTACATAAATGAAATTTCTCGAAGCGAAAAACGCGTGGATAGCCTGCGCCGCAACGCTCCTGACGCGGAAAACCGCGAGAAAGGTATTCGTCCTCGGACGAAGATGCGCGATCTCACGCAAAAATTCCAGACTGTGTCTCTTTTTCTGCAAGGGGTATTGAGGAGAAGACGTCGCCTCCACCTCTATACTCTGCGCCTTGATCTCGTAAGGTTGCTGCGCACCGGGCGTAACCACGACGGTGCCAACGACGCAAAGTCCTGCGCCGACGTTTTGCGACACGACGTTTTTGTATCCCTGCATATCCGCGTCCGCAACTATCTGCGTGGACTTGAATTTAGTGCCGTCGTTGAGCTCTATAAAAGCAAAATTCTTGCTGTCTCTTATAGTTCTGACCCAACCTTTTACCCTGACGGTCTGACCGTCGAGCGCGCCAAACTTTTCTCCCAACTCTCTCAAAGTCAATTCTTGCATAACTACTCCGTTTTTGCTCAAAAGCATATTATAGTATTACTGATTTTAGCACACAGGCGCGTCAAAAGCAAATGAAACGCGCAAAAATGAAAAAATAGAAGCCCTCTTTCTTTTGATTTTCGACACAGACTTGCGAGCGACAAAAAAACGTGCCGTATCGCCCGGCAGTTGAGACGTTGAGCGCAAAACCCCTTCCGACTTATCCGTGTTTTAATTCGGTAAAAAACGAGGGACTTGAAAAGTCCCTCTGCCTCGGCAGTGCCGCTTTGCTTCAAACAACCAAAGACGAAAAGTTAAAACCCGCTTCAAGCAGGTGGGTATGCTGTGACGATGTTCTGTAATCCTCAACGCAATGCGTTTCAGCGAGGCACGCCATCCGACCGTCAACTCCGCATTCCCTTATTAATAACTGCGGTTAATGATATCGCCTTCGGTCAACTATATTATAGCCCATACCGTGCAAAAATACAATACCGTCGGCAAAAATTTTACATTGCGATAAAAATCGGAGGCTCAAACCGCGGTTTTTTTGAAAAAACCCGTTTTACAGACACAGGCAAAACCTTTTATTTCGGCTTGCGCACGAGAAACGGCGCCCAGCTTTCCTCTTTGAAACGCTTTTCTTCCGCGATTTTTATCAAGCCGCGGTACAATCTGTCCTTTTCTTGCATGACCTCCGCGCTGTCCTTGCCGTACTTCTTCGCGAGCGCGGTGAGCCCGTACAGTACGAGTCCGAACGCGTGTCTTGCACTGTGGACCGTCGAAGCCGCCTGCGCGACCGCTCTGCCCGCCGCTTCGCCCGTCTCGCTGCCGCTCTCCCGCGCGGCGGCGTGCGCAGCAAGGATATAACGTCTCGCTTCCGGCATTTTAATCAGACCTTTCGCCCAAGCAAAAGACGCCTCTCTCGCCGCAGCGACGCGGCTGTCGTCCGAGTATTCACCGAACAACCCGACGTATTTTTCCGAATATTCGTAAGCCCATACGACGAGCGTGAGTTTTTCGCAACCCGAAGCGTACTCGTAAAATCCGCTCAAAAACGGATCGTCGGGCATATAGAGTATTTTGCGTGCCTTTGCGCTCACAGTTTCGTGCTCGTGCCTATGCGACTCGCTCCCGCGTTTATAAACGCTGTGGCGGTGTCGTAATCTTTTATCCCGCCCGAAGCCTTGATCCCGCAGTTTCCGCAGTTAGCCTTCATGATCTCAACTGCGCGCAACGTCGCCCCGCCCGTAGAAAAGCCCGTGCTCGTCTTTACGAAGTCTGCGCCCGCTCTCGCGCACGCCGCGCTTGCCAGGGCAATCTCTTCGTCGGTAAGAAGACAGGTCTCGAGAATGACCTTTACCGTTGCGCCGCAAGCGACGACCGCCCTGACGTCCTCTTCGACGTACCCGAAATCTCTCTCTTTCACTGCGCCGACGGCAATGACGGTATCGATCTCGTCCGCTCCGTCCTCGACCGCTTTTTTCGCCTCGAAAGCCTTTGCCGCCGTGCTTGCCGCGCCCAGCGGAAATCCGACGACGCACGCGACCTTTACGCCGCTGCCTGCGAGTTCTTTTTTGCAAAGGGAAACGTATCTCGAATTGACGCACACGCTTGCGTATCCTCTCTCCCTTGCGACGGCGCAAAGTCTTTTTACGTCGTCCGTCGTGGCGTCTGCCTTGAGATTCGTGAAATCTATGTATTTGCTTATGTCCATATTCACCTCATTTTACCGTTTCGAGCACGAAGCTCTTTTTCGTGGGTTTTTTGTCTGCTATCGCAAAGGCGTCCTGCACCTCTTTTGCGAGCGCGACGTGTTCGTATTTGTCAAAATACATCGTTGCGATCTGATCGTCTTCGTTGACGAAGTCGCCCCTGCGCACATCCGTCTTTACGCCGACGTGGGGCAATATTTCGTCCTCTTTCCTGTTCCTGCCGCCGCCGAGCGCAAGCACGGTTTCCGCTATCTTCATCGCGTCCACGCTCTGAACGTATCCGCTTTTTGCGGCAAATATCTCTATTTTGCATTTGGAACGCACCAGCGGTCTGTCAAGCACGTCTTCGTCAGCGCCCTGCGCCGCCAGCATCTTTGAAAACTTTGCGAGAGCGGCTCCCGACCGTATAGCCTCGTCCACCTTCTCACCCGCGCCTTCGCAGTCGAGAAGCGCGACGCAAAGCGCCTTGGAGACCTCGTAAAGCGGACAGTCCGTCCTGCCCTTCAACACCTCGACGGCACCCTGCACTTCAAGCGAATTTCCTATGTAGTCCGAAAGCGGTTCGTCCATTGCGGTGATCAGAGCGCTAACCTTTCTGCCTGCCTTCAAGCCCGTATCGACCATGAGCCGCGCAAGTTTTTCCGCGCTTTTCAGATCGTGCATGAACGCTCCCTTGCCGCATTTTACGTCAAGCACTATATTGCGCGCGCCCGACGCGAGTTTTTTGCTCATTATCGAAGCGGCGATCAGAGGTATGCTCTCAACCGTCGCGGTCACGTCGCGGAGCGCATACAGTATCTTGTCCGCGGGACACATCTTCATCGTCTGACCCGCTATCGCCAGCCCTATCGTGTCGAGTTGACCGAAAAACGCGCTCTCGCTCATCGAAGTCGTGACTCCGTCCACGGATTCGAGCTTGTCGAGAGTCCCGCCCGTATGGCCGAGCCCTCTGCCGCTCATCTTCGCGCACACTTTGCCGAGCGCCGCCATGACGGGTATTACGATGAGACTCGTCGTGTCTCCGACTCCGCCGGACGAATGTTTGTCGACCGTTCTGTCGCCGTAAGCGGAAAGATCCGCCTTGTCTCCACTGTCAGCCATTGCCTGCGTCAGGAAACAGGTCTCCTGTTCCGTCATGCCGTTTATCGCTATTGCCATCAGCAAAGCCGACGACTGATAATCCGCAACGCTGCCGTCAACTACCCCTTTTATCCAGAATCCGATCTGTTCTCTTGTGAGTTCTTTGCTTCTGCGTTTGTCGTCGATAATATCGTAAATGCGCATTTTATCTCCTTTTGCGTGCGGTCTCAATGATCTTTTCAACTTCTTCGCCGCCCTCTGCGCCCGCCTTTTTTATGCGGTAAATCAGATCGGTATCGAGAGTTACGACGACGTTTTCAAAGCCGAAAACGCTTTTGAGATCCTGCTCGAGCTCTTTTATATATGCGTTTATGCCGCTCAACGTGAAAAGGGGTTTCGTCACGAGTCCTACCGCGAGGTTTTCGTCACAAGCGGTATAGCAATAACTCTCTACGAGCCTGTAACCGTCGAGATATTCCCCGACGTCCGCATAAGCGGGAGCGTAAGTTGCCACGGAAGCGGTCAGAGCCGCGATAATCAATGCGTTCATACTATATCCGTCTGCGTTATAAACAAAATTATACGCATAACGGAAAAATCAATCCTGATCGCCGTAACGCGTGACGTTTTGCCCGTCGCCCCAGAGTTGTTCGAGACTGTAAAGTCTCCTCGTCTCCTCGTGGAAAACGTGGACGACGACGCTGCCGTAATCCACGACAGCCCATCTTCCGTCGCGTTTGCCTTCGCTGCGGAGCGGCTCCACGCCGTAATTCTTGCTCAATTCCTCTTCGAGGTTTCCGGCGAGCGCCTTTACCTGCGTGGTGGAGCGTCCGCTCACTATGACGAAATAATCCGCCACGATGGACAGTTCTCCGATGTCTATGACGACGATGTCTATGCCTTTTTTGTCGTCAAGCACTTTGCAAATCAGATCTTTTAATTCGTTTGTCTGCATAATGTCTCCGTTTATTGATAATAATCGACCGCCTGTTGAGTAAGCGGATAGATGTCGCATTGTTTTTCGACAAGATATTCGTAAGATTTTTCGAGACACGCGACGAAACCTCTTTCAAAGTCTTCGCGTATCAGAGTCCTCAACCTGTCGACCCCCTGGAAATCCCTCGCGTCTTCGAGCATATCCGCGCAGAATATCAGCTTTTCGATCGCGTTCATATCGGGTTTTCCCGTGCAATGACTGCGTATGGCGGACAATATCTCTCCGTCGTTTACGCCGTATTCCTTTTCGGCTATCACGGCGCCGAGAAACTGGTGCTCCACTTCGCTCCCCACGCAATCCGCCGGCACGCACGACGCGTCGTGAGGCTGCCTGCTGCGGAGCTTGGCGCAGTCGTGCAGCATCGCCGCGAGAAAGACCTTGTCGTTGTCGAGGCAGAGCCCGCATTCGAAATTCAGTCTCAAAGCGCATTCGCAGGTGCGGGCGATATGGTCGTAAGTCTTTTCGAGCACCTCTTTTTTGAGTTTTTCCGCCATACCCGCAAATTTGCGATAAAGACCTTTTTTCATGATATAATCGGCGACTTTTTTTGGTATACCGTCCGTTTTGTCCATATTTATCAGGTATCTGACGCAAGTGGAGCTCACTGCTTTCGGTTCAAAATCCGACACGGTCACGTCAGCGCCTTTTGCTCTCCAGAACGAAAGAGCTTTTTCAAATTCTTCGTCTCTGTCCGCGCGGGGGAAGACGTACAGCGGAGCGAGTTTTATCACCTTGTCCGGATTCTTCCATTTTCCGAGATCTATCAGGCTGTCTCCTCCGATGATATACATTATATCACCGTATTTTTTCTTGAGAAGCGGAATCACGTCGCAGGCGTAATTCGTACCTCCGAGCTCGTATTCGATCGTGCTTATTTCGAAATTATCGTGATCGGACAGACCTTTTTTCAGCATTTCTATCCTGTCCTCAAACGAAACGTTGCAACTTTTGTGCGGAGGAATTCCCGACGGGACGAACACTATTTTGTCCATACCGTCCGAAAGCGCTTTTTCCGCCATTGCAATATGAGAATCGTGCAAGGGGTCGAACGCGCCCCCGAAAATACCCGTTTTCGCCATATGTTTATTATATATCAAATCGCATGTTCAATCAACGGTTTTACCGAATTTTGCCGAGTGCGTTTAATTTTGCGGGATACGTCAAAAATACAGATATGCACAGATATGTAGACGCTTTTTTTATATTGCTTGGCGTTTTCGTCGCGAGTTTCGTCTTCACCGGACTCGTCGCGGCGAATTTTGCACTCAAACTCTGCGTCGCCTTTCTTTCCACGGCAGCGTTTGCGGCGGCAGTCGCCTTTTTCACCAAGGGAGGCAAAAGGAAAAACGCAGATTATCGGACGTTCGTTACATACTGCATTATCTCCGACGAAAAAAAGATTGCGGATATGTTCCGCCGCGCGGGAGTCATCGACGCTTCGGAGCGAGACGCAAACGGCTTTTACCCGTGCGGTGACGGCGCCGCCGAGCTTCATCTGAAATATTCCGGACCATCCAAAGATCAGATCGTTTCCCTGTACAAAAAATGCGTCGCGGCGGAAATAAAGAAACTCGTCGTAATATGCACGGGATTCGACCGCGCAAGCGTTGCGGTAGCCTGCACTCTTCCCGAAGTGCAATTCAGATTCAAAAGCCTCAAAACGATATACCGCAAAGCGAAAAAGGCGGGACTCGTCGGGAGAGACGAACTTAAACCCGCGTCGCGCCCGTCCTTGAAAACCCTTCTCCCCGTCGTATTCAACACGAAAAATTCGTACCGTTTCGCGTTCTCCTCTCTCGTGCTGTATGCAATGTCGTTTCTGACCCCCCTGCGCGCCTACTATATCGCCGTCGCTACCGTCGTGCTCGTTCTCGCGGTCGTTTCACGCGTATACGGCGAAAAATCCGACCGTTCCGCCTGACCCCCTCGCAATAAATATAAAAAGCGCGCGTAGTGCCTTACGCGCGCCCTGAAATCATTAATATATCCTATTTCCGTCATTCTATATCGTCGTCATCGGGCTTGGGTACGTTTTCGATCTGTTTCTTGCTCATCCTCTTGACAGTGTTTATTATGACGTTGTTGATGTAAAGCCTGAATTCGCAACCGAGAAATTTCGCCGCCTTTTCGCTCATGACCATGCGGGGCAGGAATATCTTGAGATAATCCATGACCGACGAGGAGTTGTCCATATAGAATTTCACGCTTATTATCTTCTTTTCTCCGTCCACGAGCACGATGTTCTTGCGTATGGAATAATTTACTATGTCGTGAATGTCGTCGGCGCGTTCGTTTATCCTCTTGACGCGGGTGCGGTGGGCGTCGCTCTTGTCCGCAATAACGAGAGCGGCGGCTATTTCGTTGACCACGTTGCCTATCTCCTCCTCGTGATTGCCGACCGCGGTGCACACCGTGCATACGTCCTCGAGCGGCATGCCCATATCTTTGAGTATCGGATACATGAGTATCGCGCCCGTTACGCCGTGATCCTTGCGGTTTATCATATTGCCGACGTCGTGAACGTAACCGGCAATCTTTGCAAGCTCCTTCGTCTTTGCGTCGTATCCAAGCTTGTCGAGTATCATATACGCCGTGCGGGAAACGTAACCGACGTGTCTCAAGCCGTGCTCGGTATACTTCATCGCGCTCAGAACGTGATTCGAGCCGTCGATGAGAAGAGATATTTCCTTGTTGTTTCTGACGTCTTCGTAAGTTATCATGGTTCCTCCGTTAGGTGAACAATTCGTAGTCGTCGTGTTTGTCGACGAAGGCGATGTCCGTCGCCTTTTCGAGCACGCGGCGGTTGTCTCCTCCGCCGACTGCGTTTTCCAGATAATAGACGACCATCTTGACGAAAGTCTGATATTCTTCGATCTGCTCCGCCTTTCCCTGCGAGATAAGCGCCGCCATTATGCGCTCCACGGCGTCGTCGAGCTGTTTGTGAGAGTATTTGCCCTCCATGGCTCCTTTTATCCTCAAAGTGACGTAAGCGCGTCTGAATACGAGATCGGAATTGTCGATTATCCTCGGCGCGCGGGTGTTCATCTTGTACATTCTGCCGTCGTGAACGTAATATATGACGCTCGTCGGCGAATACAGAAACATACATGTCACGATCTCCTCTTTGAGCACGGGCGTGATGTCGTCGTCGAGAAGCATATCCGCCACCTTTTCGCGCAGATCTTTGAGCTGTTTGCTGTCGCAAAGGAATATCGCAAAAGTGATGATCCCCATCTTTTCGTCGACGGCATACGTTTCGAGACCGAAGCGTATGAAGAATTCGTAAGGAAGCATTTTGTCCTTGACTTTGAGCAGTGCGTTTTTGAGATCTCTCTGCGTACCCGTCATGCGCGTGCCTTCCGCAGTCGTGCGCATGGGCAGGAAGCGGATTATCTCGTCAAGTCCCGCCTTCATGTCCGCCTTCATCTCTCTCGGAGCAAAGTCGTAAAACGCGGGCGAGACCTCGCAGTCAGCGTACTTTTCGAGATATAATTTGACAAACTTTGCGTCGTCGCAGTCCGCCATGAGCGCGACCTGCGCATTTATTACTTTGAGAGCTTCTTCTCTCCTTCCGCAAAGATTGAGCGCGATAGCATACATCTTGTTGTAATAGTAATAATCGGGATCCTCGATCGCGAGCGAACGCGCAAGCTCGAGCAGTTTGTCGTAATATCTGCACGAAACGAATGCGGCGAAGATGTCGCGGAGCCCCTTGAGGTCGTCCGAATCCACGCTGTCTATCATTCTGTCCGCGCACTCGTCGGTCGCATACCTGTCTCCGAGCATGAACGACGCGTTGAACTTGATACAGAGCGCGGAAACGTCGTATGAAGAGATCTCCAAAGCCTTGTCGGCATAAAATACCGCCTTTTCGCAATCGTAACGCAGACAGCAACGCGCGATCATCCTGTAAAATTCGCAGGTGTACTCTCCCGCCGTGTCTATCTTTCCCAAAAGGAAATTCGCCGCCTGACGGCACTTTCCCTTTTCTATCAGACGCTTCGCCTCCTGCAACACCTCGTATACGTTCTCGTCGGGCATAGGCTCCGCGTCGAGTCCGTCCATAGGCTGCGAAAAGCTCTGCAACGACATCGCAAAATCGCGGAAAGCGCGCTCGAGCGCCTTTCTCTCGCCCTCGGGAGCAGACGAAAAATCGAGAGTGTCCTTGACGAGTCCGAAATAGTAACCGACCGCTTCGGCGTTCTCCATCTGGATATTGTTGTTGACAAGCTCTCTTATCAGAGGTTTGACCGAAGCGTCTTTGACGTTGCCGCCGCTTCTCATAAACTGTTTGAGCGCGCGGTGCAGATAATAATTCGAGACGGGATAATTGCTCATTTCGGCAAAAGCAATGCCGCGCGCCTTGTCGGCGCGTATATCGCAGAGCCCGAAACGGTTGAGCATCCTGACGCATTCGGCGGACTTGCCTTTCGCAAGCATACCTTCCGCGAGAGAAATAATCTGTTCGGGATCGAAATTATCCTTTGTCGGAACCGTTATTCTTGTCATCAGCTTCCTCGAATATCTTTTCTACGTCCTCTTTGGTAAATACCTGCGTCTTGTTGCAGAAATCGCAGTGAAACTCGATCTCTCCTCTTTCCTCGATTATCTCGAGCGCGTCCTTTTTGCCCATAGAGATAAGCACCCTTTCCATCGCCTCTCTGCTGCAACTGCAGACGTATGCGGGATAAGTGGGCTGGAGCGGCTTGCTGTCGAACTCTCCGAAATATTCTTCGATCAGTTTCGTCGGAGTATGCGTCGCGACGATCTTGTCCATATCGGAAAAATGACCGACCACGTCGACGAGCTTCGCAATGATGTCCTGCGGACAGTTGGGCATCGGCTGTACTATTACCGCGCCCGCCGCCCTGACGCTCCCGTCGGGATTGAACGCCACTCCCGTCGCGATCGCGCTGGGCAACTGCTCCGATACGGTGAAATAATAGGAAAAATCGGTATCCACGTTGCCGTTCACCAGCTTCACCGTGCCGTTGTAAGGCTCTTTGAGCCCGAAATCCTTGATAACGGTCAGTCTGCCGTTTGCTCCGATAACTTCTTCTACGGGACGGAGCGCTTCCCCTTCGAAACAACGGGGCTCGTCCA
Source organism: uncultured Christensenellaceae bacterium (assembly GCA_944383905.1). Classification (GTDB taxonomy): domain Bacteria; phylum Bacillota; class Clostridia; order Christensenellales; family UBA3700; genus Ornithoclostridium. Next base: position 16,347 of record CALWRI010000018.1, on the reverse strand, counting down.
TACGGCAACGTACTTTTGAGCCGCAATCTCCGCACACTATGATGCTGCCGCCCTTGCCGCCGCCGTCGACTATCAGCGTGAGCTTGTGTTTGAGTCCTTTGAAACCCGCGCTCATGAAAACGCCCATCGTCAGCACCCTCGCAAGTGCGTTGGTGGCGCTCACGGACGTGCCGTGTATCTTTCTCGCCGTCTCGACGGTTTCGGTGCTGTCGATCGCGGTCACGATCGCTTTGCCGTCGAAAAGCATAGACCTGCAAAGTATGTCCATTACAATTTCTCGCAAACCCAGACTATGCGCTGCGTCTTTGCCGTCACCGGTCCCGACGTCCCGAAGTCAAAGTTTCTGAAAGAAAACCTGTCTCCGAGCGCTTTGCCGATCGTGCTTTCGGAATGCGCGTATTGGGTATGCTCCTCCGTCTGTTTAATATATTTGCCGTCCCTGCCGCGTATGAAAAACGTCAGATCCATCTTCACTCCGCCGGCGAACGGTGTATTCGACCAGATATACGTCAGGTCGTCGTAATCCTCGAAAAAGACGTTGTTTCCTATCGTCTTTTTGAGTTTGTATTCGCTCGACGCGTCGAATATCAGCTTGCCTCCCTTTTTGAGAGAGCAAGCCGCATTTTCAAAAAACACGGCGAGATCTTTTTGTCTTATGTAATTTATGCCGTCGCAAACGCAGGTGACGAAATCCACTTCGTGCTGCGGTCTGAACGCGGTCGCGTCCGCTCTGACAAACAGCGGTTTGACTCCCGCTTTCAGGGCATTGTCCGCCGCCACGCTCAACATCTCTCCGCTCATATCCACGCCCGTCATCTTCTTTCCCTGCAAAGCGAGCGCGATCGTGATCCTGCCGCTGCCGCAACATAGGTCCACTCCTTCTCTGCCTTCAAGTTCCCTGCCGAGAAGCCCGAGGTAAGAATCGTATCCGAAATCCGTCATCAGACGGTCGTAATACGCGGCGAGACAGCTGTATCCGTTCATCTCTTCTTGCCCTTTTTCGGGTTTGCGCGCTGCGCTTTTGCAGTCGCTCTGTTCTGTTGCTTTTTCTGCGCGAGCGCGTTTTTAGCCGCCTGCTCCTGCTCGTATTCATACATTGCGTTGATGAGAAGGTCGTTGCAAAAATTGCCGAACGCGACGTTCAGCGTGATATAGAAACTCGCTCCGACGGAGATCATCACGAAATATACGATGTACTTCGCGAGATTTACCATAAGAAGGAGCATCGGCGCGACAAGCGCTATCGTCAGTATAAGCGCAGGCAGTATCATGATAAGCGCTCCGATCACGCTGTTTTTGATGTACTGACCGTAATTGAACCTGAACGACACGCTCATAGGTACGAATACCGAACAGAACAGCATGCAGAGGAGACAAAGCACGAGCGAAAGTATGCTCCATATCCATATCCCGGCGCCCGCGCTGCCCTGCGTCGCCATCAGTCTCATCAGCTCTATCGTGCCGCAAGCCGCATTTGTACCGACGAGACCGAGCACGGTAAACGTGATCAAAAATTTCCACCAATGCAGTTTTATACCTCTGAAGAAGTGTTTGACGATCTTGACTTCAACACCCCAATAGTAGTTTCTTATGCAGTGGTAAGCACCCGCAAGTCCGATCGAGAAGATCATCATGCAAGGGGTGAAGAAATACAGAAAGAAATCACTCCTTATGCCGTAAATCATGTTGATGCCGGCTACTGTGTCGTCGACAAGCCCGTAACCTATGCCCAGAAAGCCCGAAAAACTGAAGCCCGCTTCCGAGATCGAGCTCTGCTCGTAGCGCGACATCAGAAAGATGAACATTATGATGAACGGCAACGCGAACAGGTCGAGTATCAGATTGAGAACGAGCATGTTCTTGAGATTGGAGGCGAAAACAGAAAACGCCTTGCGGATCCTTCCCCTCTCGTTGTAATCCCTTTCGGGTCCGAGATCTTTGCCGAGCGTCATGTGCGCGGCAAGTTTCGTCAGTTTTGACATTGCTTACTCCTAAAGATAATAAAAATATTGTACACATTATTTTACACTACTTTTATAAAAAGAGCAATAGAATTATCGACAACTATTTGCAAAATTAAGCTGAAAACGCTTTACAGGACGATAAGATTGTGTTATTATTGTTCAAAGCAATAGAGGCGCGGTACTCATCAGTACGCGGGTCAACGTCGCAAGGGACGCCGCCGAAAGGGTTTATCGCCGAAGTCGCCTTTCTTCCTTGAAGGATCTGCGGCTGGATGCGGAGTTAAGAGTTCCGTATCTGTCATCTTACGATGGAGCGCTATTTGCGAAAACATTTTTTTGTTTTCAATTTTTCCGTTCCGTCTTCGGGGAACGGATTTTTTGTTTCCCTATCGAATAAGATAAAATATTCGGCGTAACGCCGCAAAAACAGGAGTAAATATGAAAAAGTACAACGTAGCCGTCGTCGGCGCAACCGGCATGGTCGGCAACAAGTTCCTCGAAGTTCTGGCGGAGAAAAAACTCCCCGTTGAAAACTATTACCTCTACGCTTCGGCAAAAAGCGCGGGCAAGACGGTAAACTTTATGGGCAAAGACTACACCGTCATCGAGCTCACCGAAGCCAACGTCCTCGACAAGAAGATAGACATCGCTCTCTTCTCCGCGGGCGGCTCCACGAGCGCGAAATTTGCACCCGTATTCGCAAAGCACGGCGCAGTCGTTATCGACAACTCCAGCCAGTGGCGTATGCACGACGACGTACCCCTCGTCGTTCCCGAAGTCAATCCGCAGGACATCGACTGGCATCACGGCATAATCGCAAACCCCAACTGCTCCACCATTCAGGCAATGGTCGCTCTCAAACCTCTCTATGACAAATTCGGCATCAAGAGAATAGTTTACAGCACCTACCAGGCAGTCAGCGGCGCGGGCGTCGCAGGTTACAACGACCTGATGGAAGGCATCAAGGCATTCGCAAACGGCGAGACCTACAAGACGCAGAAGTTCCCCTACCAGATCGTCAACAACTGCCTCCCCCACATCGACGTTTTTCTCGACAACGGCTATACCAAAGAGGAAGAAAAGATGATCAAGGAGACCAAGAAGATCCTTGGCGATCAGAACATCAAAGTCACCGCTACCACGGTGCGCGTTCCCGTCCTCAATTCTCACAGCGAGTCCATCAACGTGGAGTTTGAAAAGCCCTGCACCAAAGAAGGCGTCATCGAAGCGCTCAAGGGGCAAAAAGGCTGCCTGGTCGTCGACGACGTCGCAAACCTCAAATACCCGATGCCCATCGACGCGACGGGTCATGACGAAGTGTTCGTCGGCAGGATAAGGATCGACGATACCGTCGAAAGCGGCGTAAACCTTTGGGTCGTCGCAGACAATATCCGCAAAGGCGCGGCAAGCAACGCCGTCCAGATCGCGGAATATATGATCGAAAACGGAAAAATCTGAAATAAATCGAGGTGAAAGTTATGTTTAAGGGTCTCGGTACGGCGCTTGTAACGCCGTTTGACGAAAACGGTGCGGTCGACTTCCCCGCTCTCGAAAAACTCGTTGACGGACAGCTCAACGGAGGCGTAGACGCTTTGTTCGTCTGCGGCACCACGGGCGAACCGCCCACAATGAGCCAAAAAGAAAGAGACGCCGTGATAAAAGCCGTGATCGGACAGATCAAAGGCAGAATACCCGTCTTCGTCGGCACGGGAAGCAACGATTGCGCTCATGCCGTCGAATTGAGCAAGCACGCCGAAGCTCTCGGCGCCGACGGCGTACTCGCGGTCACTCCTTATTACAACAAGTGCACGCAGGAAGGACTTTATCTGTACTACAAGGCGATCAACGACGCGATCGGTCTGCCGATCATCGCTTACAACGTCCCCGGCAGAACGGGCGTAAACGTCAAACCCGAAACGGTCGAAAAGCTCACCTCTCTCAAAAACGTGAAAGGCATCAAGGAAGCAAGCGGCAATATCGCGCAGATCCTCGAAGTCTCGAGGCGTATCCGCGGCTCGCAGATCAGCCTTTATTCGGGCGATGACTGCATCGCGATCCCGATAATGTCGGCAGGAGGAAGCGGACTCATTTCCGTGGCTTCGAACGCGATCCCTTCGATCGTCTCCGAAATGATACACGCATGGCTCGACGGCGATCACGAGAAAGCTCTCGATATGCAGCTGAAATACCAGCCTTTCTTTGACGGTATGTTCCTCGAAGTAAATCCGATCCCTGTCAAAACGGCGTGCTCTCTGCTCGGTATGTGCAAGCCCTATATGCGTCTGCCCTTGACCACTCTCACCGCGGACAACAAGAACAAACTCGAAAAAATAATGAAGGATCTTGCGATCCTGTAAGGAGATTTTATGACAAAGATCATCGTTTGCGGCATAGGCGGAAAGATGGGCATGAAGATACTCGAAACGCTTGCGGGCTTTGACGACGTCACCTGCGTCGCGGGTATAGACGCGTTTTCGGACAAAAGCAAATTTTCCGTGCCCGTGTTCGACAAACCGCAGAATATAGACGTGCAGGCAGACGTTATCGTCGACTTCTCACGCCCCGAAGCGCTCGACGGACTGCTCGCCTACGCAAAGGCGAACAACGTCCCTCTCGTGCTTGCGACAACCGGCTATTCCAAAGAACAGGAAGAAGCCGTCAGGCAAGCCGCAAAAAGCATTGCGATATTCCGCGCGAGCAATATGTCGCTCGGCGTAAATCTTCTCGTTCATCTCTGCAAGAAAGCTGCGGCGATCCTCGGCGACGGCTTTGACGTCGAGATCGTGGAGACTCACCACAACAAGAAGGTTGACTCCCCTTCCGGCACCGCTCTGACTCTCGCAAACGCGATAAAAGAAGAAAAGGAAAATTCCTATCTCACTTTCGGCAGACACGGCAACGACACAAAGCGCAAGGCGGGCGAGATCGGCGTGCACGCGGTAAGAGGCGGCACGATCGTCGGCAAACACGAAGTGCATTTCTTCGGTGAAGATGAAGTCGTCACCCTGACGCACGAAGCGCACAGCAAGGCGGTCTTCGCGCAGGGCGCGATCCGCGCGGCGGCTTTTGTCGCAAAGCAAAAGCCGGGGCTTTATTCAATGCCCGACCTCGTCGCTTCTCTTTAACGTCAATCCTCTTTCTTCAAGCAAAACTTGAAGAGCAAACTACAAAAAAACGCAAGCCGCACGGCTTGCGCTTTTTTTGCGCATATCATATTGACCTTAAATCATATCGTTCTGAAACTCTTTCCCTTGAACTCGAAAAGATTTTTAATGCTTCCGTCGAGGCACTGGAATATCTCCGCTTCGTCGGTCGTATAGCTGTTTTCGTGAATACTCAGATCCAGATTTTTGGCTTTGGATATTCCCGCGTGCTCAAACCTGCAATTAACGAACTTCGTCATCGAAATGTTCACGTTCTCAAAGCTCATGTTTCTGAATACGCAGTTGACGAATACCGCATTTGACAAAATGGCGTCGTTCATGTCGCAGTTGTCGAATATGACGTTGTCCACTCTGCAACTCGTCAGATTCGCGCCCGAAAGATTGCATTTTGAGAAATCGCACGCAAACATTCTGCCGTTTGTAAATACAGTTTCATGCAGAGAAGAATGTGCAAACGAAACGCCCATAAGCAAAGAATACGACAAGACCACTCTGTACAGATCCGCCCATCTCAAAAGGCAGTTGCTCAAAAGACATTTTTTCATGTCAGCGCCGCTGAAAATAGACCTGTCGAGATTTTCACCGATGAATATACTCGATGTCGCCACGCAGTTCTGGAAATTGCAGTCCTGCATATCAGAATGCGCGATAACCGATCCTCTCCACTCCTCGGTCGTCTCCGCGGGCATCAGTTCGTTGTCTGCAAGCTCCGCTATCTTGCCGTCCCTGACAACAGCCAGATCCTTGTAATAGGACAACTGTTTGTCCGAATTGAGGAACCTCGAAGTGATAAGGAGCGCATTTTCAAAACTTGCGGCGGAAAGTTTGCTGTTCATAAATTCCGTCGCGACGAGGTTTGCGTTTGAGAAAGTCGAGTCGCTGAAATCGCTGCGGTATACCATGCACTTACTGAAGTTTGCGTTGCTGAAGCGAGACCCTCTCGCGTTGTTGTAGTTGAAAACGCTTTCGTTGATGTCGGTATCGTCGAAAGACGATCCGGACATTTCAACAAACGAGAAGTTGCTGTTGGGAAGCGCAGAACGCTTTACGCTCGCGTTTTTCAGTTTTGCGGGCACAAGATTGATCTTTTCCTCTTTCCCGTCGCAATCCTTTTCGATCTCTTTCATCGAATGCGGCGTGATACATTTTTTGTAATTGAAGTTTTCGTTTTTGTCGAGAAGTTTGCCTATTTCTCTGTTTATATCGTCGGTCAGGACGTCGATCGTGCCCGTCCTGTTCCACGTCAACGATTTGAGGTCGTCTTTGGAATTTCTGCCGAGTTTGTCAGTGAGCTCTGTTTTCCAGTTCGTACCCTCGTTCGTACTCCTGATCTCGCTGCGCGCCTTGTAATACATATCGGTAACTGAGCTTTGAGAGTTCGTTATCTCCTCCGCAAAGTCTCCCGCAAACTGTTTGTTTGAGAATATTACCGAGTTTATCGCCGAATCGTTTATGACCGAATTTGAAAGGTCCGCGCCGGTAAGGTCGGAATAATTGAGCGTCGCGCCGGTAAAGTCCGCTCCGTTCGCCTTGATGTTTTCGAGCGCACACATCGAAAGATCGCAATTTCTCATCGTTGCCTGACAGAAATTCGCATTTGTAAGCTCCGAAGACATAAGGTTGCTGTCATAAAGAATGCTGTGGCTGAATTTTGCCTCTTTCAGGAAGCTGTGCGGAAGGTTGAGTTGTTTTATCTTTACATACCCTACAAGGTAGTTGAGAATGAGCTTTTTCACCGTTTCCGCCAGAGCGAGTATACACTCCATATCGGGTTTTCCCTGCATATAGACGAGATTTTCGTTTTTTGTGCTCGAATAGAGGGACAGATCTTCGACTACGGTGAGATATTGATTGAAATTTACGAGGTTTTCGAGCACCGAAAACATATCCTCGATCATCTTTCTCATGGTCTCTTTGTATTTGAGGACGACTGACTTCTTTATCTTGCCGTTTTCGTAGATCACGGGCTTTTCTCTTTTCGTCTTTTGCGAATACTCGTCATAGATCATCTTGATCCTTTCGACGTCCTGATAAGCTGGATTGTCCTCGTTGACACAGTCGATGAATTGCCACACGATCGCCCTCTTTACTTCTTCTATACTCGAATTTTCGGTAATTATCGAGCTGTCTATCGTGTCGTGGCACAGTTTGTACAGCAAAGACTCTATCAGATTGAGGTTTTTCGCAAGTTTGAACTTGAGCGCGTCCATCTCGACGGCGGTATAAGATCCGCTCATCGTTGTCAGACAATTGAACTCCTGAAGGGTGTTGTAAAAGGACAGATTGTCGACTTTCAGCGGAACGAGACACTCGTCTCTGCCGTTGTCGCTGTCGATAGGCTTGTTTATGATCATCGTGTATTCACGATAGTTTCTTTTCAGTTTGCTGAAATAAACTTCGAGAGAGATGTTTCTGTCCGAAGCGCTCATTTTTTCAATATAACTCGTTCTCATTTTTTCACCTCGTAAATTATTTCCGCAGGAAGACTGAGCGTATTGTTCTGGCAACATTTGCATTCAGGCCCGAGCAAATAATATCTCTTTTCTCCTCTGCCGTATCTGTATTTTTTCTGTATTTCCGCCTGTATCCTCTCGTACGTTCTGAAAACGTAAAGCATAGGAGGCGCGACGAAATTCTCCAGAGGGGTGTCCTTCAAAGGTCGGAACAGCGAAATTATCGGCTGGATTCCGTTTTCTATCATCCATTTCATGCCGTCCATAAACGTCTTGTCCGATTCGAGTCCGAGGATTATCATGGATCTGATCTGTCTGTAAACCTCGTTCCTGTCATAAGGATCGGCGTTCTTTCTCCACACTTCCTGCGCTTTCAAAAGACATTTTTTGTAATATTCGCGGGAATAGTTGCCTTTGCCCGGCATATATTTTCTCGCGCAAACGTCGTCAAATATCTCCATGTTGAATGAGATCTGATTGAGACCGGCTTTTCTCAACTCGTCGAGGCCGTCCTCTCTCGGAAGGATCATCGCGTAAATTTCGTGATCCTCGTTGTTGTCCGTTTCTCTCGTAACGCCGCGGATAATCCTCGTTATGGCTTCAACAGTTTTGATGGTGTCATCGCTCTGCTCGGGAGACTGACCACCGATGAGGAAATGGTCGAGTCCGCTCGTTTTCCGCTCTTCCCAATGTCTCGAAACGACCTCTTTTATCTCGTCCAGATTTATCTTTCCGCAAACCATTTTAATATTGCAGAAAGCACAGCCCTTGCCCTCTTTTTTGAAGACGCATTCGTTCGTAACGTGCACGCGGAGCCTGTCCGTGGAAAGATACGCCACGTCGGAATAATAATTGCCCGCGCTCGTCTTTCTGCGCCGTTTGCCGTCCATTTCGAGCGGATCTTTGTTGTAAAGCTCTATTTCCGTGATCAGGTTGTCATAATAATACAGCGAATATTCCCCTCGCTTCACGTCTATGGTAAACGGACAGAATATCTGAAATCTGTTGTATAGCGGCGCGTTTATGACGGCGTCATAAAATTTCCTGCCGAACCTTATGTCGACCGCGTCGTTGGTGGCAGGACGCAGACCGCCCTGTTCTTCGAGAGCCTCTCTCGCCCTGTCCGTGATCCTGACGCCTTGCGTGAGCAATGCTATTTTCAGGAGAAGCAGCTTGTCCGGCGCAATGCAGTCTCTTTCAGACAGATCTCTGCCTATCTCCGTGATCTTTTCTCTCATTTCCTTGACGGGTTCCGTAATAAGCTCTTCGAGATAAACTCCTCCGTCCTCGTTCGCCCAGCATATATTCGTATCGAAAACGAGCCTGAACAGATGTGCCGTATTCCCGTACGGTCTGTCGCCTTCGTCTCCCGAATAGCCGTCCTTTTCGACGGCAACGACATGCTCGCAATTTTCCGCCCGGGAGAACACGTTTTTGACGTGCGCGTTTTCAGCGATGTAATTGTATGAATAATTTGAAAATCCGACTTTGAGTCCGTCGAAATATTTTTTGTATTCGCCCGACTTCCTGCCGTTGCAGGCAGCAAAGTTGATCTCCTGTACGGACGGATAACCCTTCTCTTTGAGCGCTCTGTTTATCAGGCAGGTAGACGCCTGAAAACGGCAGTTCACTTCGAGGATCCTGACTTCGGAAGCGTCGTCGGCAAGCGAATCGCGGTATATTATACCGTCTATACCGAGCACGCCTCTGTATCCTGTCTTTTTGATCCTTTCGCACAGCTCCTTGCACAAAGCCCTGAAGCGTTTTATCTGACTTGAATTGACCTTGTTTTCGGGAGAATCATCAAGAGAAGCAAGCCTGTCGTATTCGATGAAATCGGCGCCGCGGTACATAAGCCTGCATATTTCGCCGTCTGTATCGAGTTTCGTATAGTCCGCTTTCATCACCTGTATGGACCCCGGCGTGAACAATATCCCGTCGTCGAAGATTATCGCGTGAAGGTTGACGGGCACGTTGTTTTCTCTGAAAACCGAATATATGTAATTTTTATTCTGTTCCTGCGAAAGAAGTGTGCGCAGAGCGTCGGAATTTTTCTTCGTCATTATGTACGTTCCGCTGCCCCCGCTCGCGACGGTAGCCTGCATTATGAATTTGTAGTTGCCGTCGTCCGGCACCGAAAATCTGTTGCAGAAAGACTTGTAGTCGCAGTCGGCATAACTGCCCTCAACGACGTCGAGCAACCCCTTGCCTCCGTTCAGGTCTTTATAAAGAGAATGGAACAACTGCTTGTTGTTGAGGCTGTCGATCACGTCCTTTTTGTTGTAACATACGGCTTTGTTCCTCAAAAGTTTTTCAAGCCCGTCGATATTGTATATAGAAAGCTGATTGTAAAAATAGAATCTCGCCTGTTTGTCCTTTGTGATTATCTGTTTTATCTGATCGTATATGAACTTGTCTTGAGACTTGTCGTTTATATTGTTGTGATCGACGCGCAGTCCCGACTTCTCGTCGCACATGGCGTAAAGATTGTTTTTCTCGTCGTTTTCGCCGAAAAGAGAGATCGCGCCTTTTATAAATTTGTCGCTGACGTCGCTGACGTCGGAATGCCTCGGTCCCACCCAGACGATCCCGTCGCCTACGCTCGGTCTTTCCTTGAGCTTGTCAGTCAAGGCGTCGACAAGAGACTCCAGCTTGTTCTTGACTCCCTCGGAAAAACTGACGGCAAACTCGTTTGAGCAATGAAATACCTTCTTTTTCAGATTTTCGAACGCGACGACGAACTCCTCGTCGGACATATCTTCGTCCGCAGGATACATCTCCTTCCACGCCTTGCGATTGGCGTCGACAACTTCGGGAGCGAACATCCACTTTTTGAGTTTGTTCAAAAACGCGACTTTGTTTGAGATCTCCACGAAAACGGGAATATAATGTATTTCGACGTCAGACTCTCTTATCCTCTTTGCCAGCATGACGAGCTCTTTTCTGACCTGATCGTCCTCGCTCATGTCCGCAGAGAAAAAATCCTCCGTATATACGGGCACGAACAACTTGCATTTTTCGACTGCTGTTATCGAAGCTTCTTCAAAATCCTCAAATTTGTTGCACATAGGAGCGCAAAAAGGAACGAGATCCTCATAGGTGCTTTCAAGTATGATATGATACAAGAGCTGCGCGACGAGTCCTCCGTCTCTTCTCGATCCTCGATAACAAATAAATACGTTTTTTTCTCTGTTAAATTTACTTTCGATTTCGTCAATGTAAAGCAATTCTTTCTCCTCCGGTTACCGCATTTAATTTTAACATATAAGGAAAGATTTTGCAATATTAAAATAATCTTATTAAAGCCAAAAAATCCTCCCCGAAGGGAGGAATCGTTCTTTATTCAGCTATTGTGATATTTGTTGAACGCTTCGGCATATGCGCGTTTGAAATCGTCTATTTCCGTTTTGTGTTCCTTTGCGAGCGCGTCGACGTCTTCTGTGACGTAACTGTGCTTTTTGTATACCGTGATCTCAAAGGTCTCCGCGTACTTCAGCGCGAGCGCCTGCTCCCATGTGTAGACGATGCCGGTAGTCTTTGTGACCTCGGATCCGCCGTCGTCGTACTTGTAAGTCACGCAGTAATAATCCTTTGCCGAGCTCGTGGATTTGAGATCGCAGGAAACGTAGGTCGCCGTCATCTTTGCGCCCTTTGCGAGAGTCGTCCTGAAAACCGCGTATCTGACCGTGTGTATCGCCGCGAAAACGACTGCGAGCACGCCTGCGAAGACGGCTATGTACAGAGACGCCTTTGCGCCCTGTATGCCCTCGTTGTCCTTCCAGACTATCATCACGACTATCGGCGCGACGATCAGGATAATTCCGACGACAAAGGCGATTATCGCGGATTTTATGCCGTTCTTTTTCATGTTACTGCCTGTAAACGAGTCGGTTGCAGTTGGGACAGAACTCGAGTCCTCCCTCCTGACGGAGCTTTGCGGCTATGTCCTTCGACAACTCGAGACCGCAGCCCATACACGAGCTCGTCGCCTCGTCAAACGGAACGAGCGGCGGGAATTTGGCGACTTCCTTTGCCTTTTTGTATTTTTGAACGAGCTCGGGTTCTATCGTCTTCTCAAGCTCTTTCTGCGCCGCCATGACCTCTTTCGCCTTGCTCTGTATTTCGGATTTGACCTTCTCCATCTCGGGGGTGCACTTCTTCACTCCCATGAAATATGCGTTGACGTTGGAGAAGAACGCCTTGGCGTCCGCGTCCAGCTTGACAAGCTCTTTGCGCACGTTGTCGAGCTCTTTTTCTATGCTCTCGAGCGAAGAATAGAGTTTGAGGAGCTGTTTTTCGTAATAATCCGCCTGTTTGAGGTCGTCGATCTCGTCGACGCCTTTGTAGTATTCGTCGATCTCCGCAATGAGTTTTTCGTACTGTTTGGTGAGTCTTTCGATGTTTACGAAATGTTCGCCGATCGCGCCGCTCATGCGTTTGCCGTCCTCGATGGTCTGCTTGTACAGTTTCATATATCTGTTGTACTGCACGGTTGCGTCGCTTGTTCTGAACTTTTCGTTGAGTTGATTGAGCTCTCTGTCAAGCCCCTGGTATCTGAGCATACCTTCTATATTCATAATTTCTCCTTCAAGCCCTGCGGTAAGGATTCCCTTCCGTCTCGCTCTTATGATAGTTGATATTGTGTCTGTCGAGCAAAGCGCCTATTATATCGACGATGCAGCGCTCGCTCGAATAATGCGTGGTTTCGACTATGCCCACGCCCGCATACGCCGCCTCGAGAGCGACGTTGTGTCTGACTTCCGCGGTAACGAGAACGTCCACGCCTTCGTCCTGCAAACGGTAAACGAGCTCGCTGTCTCTGCCTCCCGCGCCCGTGCTGACAGCTACTCTGCGGACGGGTTTTAAGGGATCTCCGACGTATCTGACCGTCTCGTCGCTGAGAACGTCCGCAACGCGAGCCGCAAAATCTTTGAGCAAAACGCTCTTTTCGAGCTCCCCCGTCCTCAACGCCTCGCCGTAACCGGAGAGAACCTTGACCCCCAGCATCTTTGCGACGGTATCGTTTGTGCCGCCCTCGCAAATATCCGCATTGGTATGCACGGCGATCTGCGCGATCCCTCTCTTTATCAACCCGCTGACGACGGCGTATCTCATGCGGTCCTTGTCCGAACACAGCGTCTTTATGCCGCCGAAGATAACGGGATGATGACTTATTATCAGATTGCAGTTTTTTTCCGCGGCTTCTTCGACGACGTCTGGCGTAACGTCGGTACAAAGCATTATGCCCGTAACGCAAAGGTCTGAATCTCCGATGCAGAAACCGCTGTTGTCAAAGCTCATCTGAAGCTCGAGAGGAGCCAGCTCCTCAAGCAATTCCAAAATGTCTTTTACCGTCATATTTTTCCTGCCCGTGTAGGTTATTTGCCGATATAGTCTTTCAACTTCTTCGTGCGGTTGGGGTGACGCAGTTTGCGGAGCGCCTTTGCCTCGATCTGTCTGATCCTCTCACGGGTGACGTTGAATTCCTTGCCTACTTCTTCGAGAGTCTTGGGTCTGCCGTCACGCAGTCCGTATCTCATAAGGAGCACCTCGTTCTCTCTCGGGGTGAGCGTATCGAGCACCTGAAGGAGCTGTTCGCGCAACATTTTGGCTTCTGCCTTTTCCGCGGGAGAAGCCGCGGTGTTATCCTCGATGAAATCTCCGAGATGGCTGTCCTCTTCCTCGCCGATAGGAGTCTCGAGCGAGACGGGATCCTGCGCAATCTTCTGGATCTCAATGACCTTTTCTTCGGGGATATTCATCTCCTTTGCGATCTCCGCGGGCGTAGGTTCCCTGCCCAGAGTCTGCATGAGCTGGCGGGTAACTCTGCCCGTCTTGTTTATCGTTTCGACCATGTGCACGGGGATGCGGATGGTCCTTGCCTGATCCGCGATCGCGCGGGTGATCGACTGTCTTATCCACCAAGTGGCGTAGGTCGAAAACTTGAATCCCTTTTTGTAATCGAATTTCTCGACCGCTTTCATCAGACCGAGATTGCCTTCTTGGATCAGATCGAGAAATTGCATTCCCCTGCCGACGTATCTCTTCGCAATGGATACGACGAGTCGCAGGTTTGCCTCGCTGAGCCTGTCCTTTGCCGCCTGGTCGCCTTTTGCCATTTTTTCCGCGAGGACGATCTCCTCTTCGGAAGTGAGAAGCGGTACCTGTCCGATGTCTTTGAGGTACATCTTGACGGAGTCGTCGGTAGTGCCTTCGAGCGAGTCGAGAGACATCTTTTCTTCAAGCGTCGTCTCCTCGATGGTTATGCCCTTCGACTCGATTTCGGTAAAGACGTTTTCCATCTCCTGTACGTCGAGATCGAAGCGGGTGAGTTTTTCGTTGATCTCTTCCTCGTTGAGTTTTCCGTCCTTTGCGGAAGCGATCAGTTTTGCGACTTCCTGCGCGATCTTCTCCTCTCTCGCGGTCTTTTTGTCGCTTTCTTTCTTTTCGTTATCCATGTTCCCTCCGACATTATTTTTTCTTATGATTGTTGCTCATCTGAGCAAGTATCTGCAATTTTTCTTCTTCGGATCCGCTGTCCGAATATGCTTTGAGCAGCGACTTTCTCTGTTTTTTTATAAATTCGTTTTCAAGCGCCTTCACGCAGTCGTAAAAATACGTTTTTGCGACTCTTTCGTTGACGACTCTGCCGGCGGCAAGCACTTCGGCAGCCTCGGGCAGCTCCTTTTCGAGCGCTATAAGGTCGTCGGGAGAAAGCTCCCCGTCCCTGTTTTCTCTGTAATAGTCATAAAGTTTTCTGTGTTCTTCGTCCTCGCAGTAAAGAGACAGATCCTTGTCGAAATCCAGTTCTTCAACTCCTCCGAAAAGCGCGTAAAGCACAAAGCGCATTGCCTTGTAATATTTGCCGTCCTTTCTCTTTGCGGGCTCCGTGACGAGTCGAGGAGCGCCGTCTTCGGCAAACTCGGACTCCTGCATGAGCTGTCTTCTTACCGTATCCGTGCCCAGACCGCTCAATCTGGAAACAAGAGGAATATACGCGTCAGTCTGCGCGGGCGTCGGCAGCGCCTTGACGATCCTGACCGCTTCGACGACGAATTTCCCCTGCTCCTCCGCGACGTTCATATCGTAGCCCTTCGCGAGAGTGCGCAGCTTGTATTCGACGAGCGGAAGCGCCTTTGCAAGTTGCGCCGAAAAATTTTCCACTCCCCTCTCCCTGACGTATTCGTCGGGATCCAGATTGTCGGGGAGCGAAACGACCTTTACGTTGAGCCCCGCGTCGTAAAATATATCGAGACTCCTTAACGTGGCGGCTTGTCCCGCGCTGTCACCGTCGTAACAGACATATACCGTGTCGCTGTAACGCTTGACTATCTCCGCTTGTTTTACGTTGAGCGCCGTACCCATCGAAGCGACGACGTTTTTGACTCCCGCCTGATAAAGGGAGATCACGTCCATATAGCCTTCGACCATAATGACGCTGGTCACCGCGTTTTTGAGCTTGTATTTTTTGAGCGTATCCTGACCGAACACCTCGCATTTCTTGTTGAAGATGAGTGTGTCGTTGGTATTGCGGTACTTCATCTGCTTTTCGGACGTAAGCACGCGACCGCCGAACGCGATCACCCTTTTCATGCCGTCGATTATCGGCACGATGAGCCTGCCCGCCATAACGTCGTACACTTTGCCGTCCTTCTGCGCGCACGCGCCCGCTTCTATCATTTCAAGCTCGTTGAAGCCCTTTTCTTTCAGATGCGCGGGCAGCTTGTTGTAGTCGGGCGAATATCCGAGTCCGAACGTGACCACGGTAGCGCGCGAGATCCCTCTCTTTTCGAGGTAATCCTTCGCAACTCTGCCGCCTTCGGATTCCAGACAAGAATAGTAAAATCTCGCTGCAGTCTTCATCAGATCGTACAACCGCTCTTTCTTCTTCTGCACGCTCTCCCCGGGACGTTTGGATTTGAACTCCGGCATCGGGAGACCGACTTTTTGAGAAAGCAGTCTGCACGCGCTCATAAAATCGATATTCTCGATATCCATGACGAACTTTATAACGTCGCCTCCGACGTGGCAGCCGAAGCAATAAAAAGCCTGCCTCTGCTCGTCGACGGAAAATGACGGCGTTTTTTCGTGATGAAAAGGACAGCAAGCCCAATACCTGCCGCCTTTATTGGAAAGCGGAACGTAACCGCCCACCACGTCAACTATGTTCGCTTTGGATTTGAGGGCGTCGAGCCACTCGTTAAAGGACTGTTCTTTCATGCTTCTATCAATTAAATACGAGTAATTTTTGCGTTCTCCTATATATAAAAAAATTATTTTTGACTTTTTTTGCAAAATTTATACCAAAGCGCGCGGATTTTTTATCCGCGCGCCTTAAAATACACTTTTATCTTTATTATCGGCACTGCGGTAGCGAAGATTTTCTTTTATCCTTGTACCGGATTTGTAAGGAGCGCAAACGCGCGACGGAATAATGAGAATCCTACCCGCGTGAGCCCTGCTCTGCGGCGAGCGTTTCGCTGATACGCTTGTTTATCCTTACCCAATTTCTGCAAGCCGCGAAATCACTCAAAAGCCGCTTTTTCTCTTTCAGTATTTCTGCTTTGAGTGACCCCTATTTCAAACTGTCTGACTCATTGGCACTGCGGTGGCGCGGCTTAATCAGGCGCAAAAAAATGCAGACGAGCAAAACCCGTCTGTTTTTTTTGCGACGTAACTGCAAGCCGCCGTCTGGTGCCGATGACCGGATTTGAACCGGTACGAAGTCTCCCCCGAGGGATTTTAAGTCCCTTGTGTCTGCCTGTT
>CALWRI010000017.1 GCA_944383905.1 uncultured Christensenellaceae bacterium | reverse complement strand
GACGCGCACGCGGCTCATCAGCTTTATTTCGAGTCGGCGGCGGTGATACTCGCGCTGATCTCTCTGGGCAAGCATCTTGAAAAACGTGCGCTCAAAAAGACGGGCAGGGCAATAGAAGAACTCACGCGTCTCGCGCCCGACTTCGCCACCGTATTGCGAGATGGAGAATTTGTCAGGATCCCTTCTTCGCAAGTGGTGAAAGGCGACATCGTAAAGGTCTCTGCGGGAGAGAGTTTCTGTTGCGACGGAGTGATAACGAAAGGTTCGTCGGCGGTGCAGGAGAGTATGATCACGGGAGAGAGTCTCCCCGTGGACAAGACCGTCGGGGACAGAGTCATCGGCGGCACGATAAACGGCAACGGAACCGTAGAATTCGAGGCAACGGGCGTAGGTGCGGACACCATGCTGTCAAAGATAATAACGCTTGTTGAAAACGCGCAGAATTCACGCGCGCCGATAGCCAAGCTGGCGGATAAAGTCGCAAAAGTCTTTGTGCCCGCGGTTATGGCGATAGCGGTGACGGCAGCCGTCGCGTGGGCGATATCGGGGCAGGATTCCGCATTTGTGATAAAGATATTCGTTTCGGTACTGACGATCGCTTGCCCCTGCGCGCTCGGACTTGCGACGCCGACCGCGATAATCACGGGCAGCGGAGTGGGCGCGAAAAGCGGCGTGCTTTTCAAAAACGCGGAGGCTCTCGAGCGGACCGCAAAGGTGAACGTCGTCGTGTTCGACAAGACGGGCACGGTGACCGAAGGCGTGCCGGGAGTGACGCAGGTTTACGCGGCGGACGGGGACGAGGAGTCGCTCCTTTCCCTCTGCGCTTCTGCAGAAAGAGAAAGCGCGCATCCGCTTGCGAAAGCGGTTGTGGAATACGCGGTAGAAAGGAATATTTCCGTACCCGCAGCGACGGAAGTCGAAAACGAAAGCGGCTTCGGACTGCGCGCGACGGTAAAAGGCAAAAAGGTGCTCTGCGGCAAAAGCGCGTTGCTTGAACGGGAAGGAGTGGACGTCTCCCCCCTTAACGGTTTTCTCAACGAGTGTTACGAAAACGGGAGCAGCGTCATAGCCGTTGCTGCGGACGGCAAGGCGGTCGGTTGTCTGGCTTTGGCGGACGGTGTGAGGGAGAGCGCGGCGAAGGCTGTCGAAGCGCTCGGATCCGCAGGGATAAAGACAGTCATGCTCACGGGCGACAACGCGAAGGCGGCGGCGCATATCGCAAAGCAGGTCGGTATCGACGAGGTGATAAGCGAGGTGCTTCCCGCGGAAAAAGCGGACAAGATAAAAGAGCTCAAAAAGGGCGGCGCCTGCGTCGCGATGGTCGGCGACGGGATAAACGACGCTCCCGCTCTGACAGAGGCGCACGTCGGCATTGCCGTCGGAGAAGGCAGCGACGTCGCGATAGAGAGCGCGGACGTGGTGCTCGTAGGCGGCGACGTTATAGCGGTCGCGGACGCGATAGAGATTGGCAGGGCGACGCTTCGCAACGTCAAGGAAAACCTTTTCTGGGCGTTCATCTACAATATTCTCGGAATACCTTTCGCTTGCGGCGTCGTATACGCGATGGGCGGGATATTGCTCAATCCGATGATAGCGGGACTTGCTATGAGCTGTTCTTCGGTATGCGTTGTTCTCAACGCGCTCCGACTCGCTTATTTTAAGCCCAAACGCTTGAAAAAAGCGGCGAAAAGTGAGATAATAAACGCAAACGAAACGACCGGGGAGACGGCTTGCGAAGCAGGCTGTCCGCTCGGAAAGGATGATCTTGTGAAAAGTGAAATAAAGGTAAAAGGTATGATGTGCGCGCACTGCGAGGCAAGAGTGAACAAGGCGGTGCTCGCGCTTCCCGGCGTAAAGAGTTGCGTTGCGAGCGCGGCTGACGGAGTCGCGGTCGTCGAGTACGACGAGAAGCAGGTTTCTCTCGGACAGATCAAGGACGCGATAATTGCGCAGGATTACGAGGTGACGGACTGATGTTTGAAAAGATAAAGACGATAATGACTTCGGAAGAGCTCAAAACGCTCGTACCCGTAAGCGCGGAGATCGCAAAGATCAAGGCGGAAAGAGACCGCACGGTAATGGATATTATCGCGGGACGGGACAAGCGTATGCTCGTCATCGTAGGACCGTGCTCCGCGGACAACGAGACGGCGGTCTGCGATTACGTTTCGCGCCTTGCAAAGCTCGCGGACGAGATCAAGGAAAAGATATTCGTCGTGCCGAGGATATACACCAACAAACCCCGCACCAAAGGCGAGGGCTATAAGGGCATAATGCACAACCCCGATCCGCACAAGAGAGAGACGGATATTCAGGCGGGCATAATAGCGCTGCGCAAGATGCATCTGCGCGCGATCTCGGAGAGCGGGCTGTCCGCTGCGGACGAGATGCTGTACCCCGAGAATCACGTCTATCTCGACGATCTTCTGACATATGTCGCCGTCGGTGCGAGGTCGTCCGAAAATCAGCAGCACAGGCTCGTCGCGAGCGGCGTCGACATTCCTGTCGGGATAAAGAATCCGATGAACGGCAGTATGCCCGTGACGCTCAATTCGATATATGCGGCGCAGATACCCAACGAATTCAAGTACAGGACCTGCCAGGTCAGGACGCAGGGCAACCCCTATGCGCACGCGATACTGCGCGGCAGCGTTGACGTGTACGGCAACAATATCCCCAACTACCACTACGAGGATCTGATACGTTTCCACGATATGTATCTCGCGCAGAACCTGAAGAACCCGGCAGTTATCGTGGACAGCAACCATTCCAACAGCGGCAAGAATTATCTCGAGCAGATCAGGATAGTCAAAGAGGTCGTCGACAACATCAGGCATTGCGACAAGATACGTTCTCTCGTCAAAGGCTTCCTCATCGAAAGCTACATAGAGGACGGCGCACAGCAGCCGGGAGGAGACGAGTACGGCAAGTCCATTACCGACCCGTGTCTCGGATGGGAAAAGACGAAGGATCTTTTGTTGCGCGTGGCGGACAAGCTGTAAGGGGTTTTCTTCTTAATATAAATAAGTAACAATAAAAAAGAAAGGTTTTCGCCGTTCTTTTTTATTTCGTAATTTTGAAAATAGGGGAAGATGCGTGGTAAAAAACTCAAAGCGTAGCGACAGCTTTTTTACCCGGCATTTCCGTCTGCCGCGGGTATATCAGATCTGTTGCTCGATCTCCGCGACGTAGACGTCGTGATAATCTCTTTGAGGATACCATTTGTCAATGTTGTCCGTTTCGAGAAAGCACTTTTCTTCGAGCGTCTGACGGTAGAGCTTTCTGCACACAAGGGTGAGGCTCGCTTCTTTGAATACGGGCACGCCGTTTATGTCCGACAAAGTGAGACCGCTTTTTGCGATCTTGTCTTCGTCACGTCCCGAAACCTTGCCCATATAGCCGAGCGTCTTTTTGAAAGAGTCGTCGAAGAAGGAGAGAGAAAATCTTTCCGCTTCGTCCACGAATTTTTTTGTATACCGTTGCGGACGAATGAAGACGAACGCCACTTTTTTGCCCCAGAGTACGCCGACTCCGCCCCATGACGCTGTCATCGCGTTTGTCTTTCCGCTTTTGTCGGTTGCGGCGACAAGCATCCATCTGTCTCCGATAAGAGAAAATACGTTTTCTTCAGTCATAACATTTTTGTCCATAAAATTCAGACCTCCGATAAAGATTATAGCGCGGTTTTGTCCAAAAATCAAGGGGGTTGAGGTCAGAGCCGTGACATGGTATAATAGAAACAGGCAGGATCCCGAAAAAATCCCGCGGGCGGAGGGTATACAAAGCGAGGAGGACAGAGCCATGAGAAAGAAAAAGTTGTTTTTCGAGGTATTGCTTGTCGCGATCGTCGCGGCGTTGACGTGTTCGCTCCCCGTTGCTTCGGCAAATTCCGCGCTTATGTATTGGAACGGCGTAAACTCGTCGGGAGCGTCGGTCGTGGGAGAGGATTGCCCGGTCGAAGTGTTGAGCGAAACGCTCGTGTTCGACGTGCCGGAATTTCCGCAGACCTATTACGACGGCGATTACGACTTCAAGGATTACAAAGCGAAGGTCACGGCAACGTACAAACTAAAAAATCCCGCGGATTACGCCGTCGATCTCCGTCTTGCATTTCCTTTCGGAACGGTGCCGACTTATGCGGCGGACTCGGCGATCGTTGACGGCTCGCTCTATGCTGTCACGGAAAACGGCAACAAAGTCGGGAGCAAAGTGAGATACACTCTTTCCGGAGGCGACAGATGGGCAGGTTCTTTCGTGACCGCCGACGCAGTCGCGAGACTCAAAGACGAAAAGACCTCTTTCGGTGTTTTCGGGAAGGATGCGAAAGTCGTGAAGACGGAGTATACCGTAGGTAGTGAAACCGCCGGCTTTGTCCTGCGGATGAGATTTGAAAAAATCGACGGAGCAAGAGTTTTTCCGAAGAATTATTCGGGGTACGAAAGCGGAACGGGTTACGAAATCTATTCGATGTGGGTCAATAGCGGAGACAGAGTGGAGATCTGCTGTATCGGCAACGGCGACGAGCCTGCAGTCACCTTTTCCGCCACGAAAGACTTCAACAGTGACAAGAGCGTAGATCTTGAAATTGCTCAAACCGATCGGACGGAACAGACTCTCGACGCTTTTGCGCAGTCCGTAAATCCTTTCTCTGAAGGGTCGGAGACGGATTGGTTCAACATCGTGGCGGAAGCTCTTTCTCTCGACAGATATTCTCCGTATGATGACGTCGGACGTTTCGTCGGAGATTATGTCCTGTGCTGGTATGAATACTGTCTGCATTTCGAGGCGGGAGAGGAAAAAGAGAACAGCGTCAGCGCGCCTCTTTTTCCCTCGTTGAATCTGACTTACGTCCCGACCGTATACACTTACGACTACCTTCTGTCTCCCGCAAAAGGCTGGGCGGATTTCGGCACTCTCGAGATAAGGATAAACACGCCCTACTTCGTGCTCGACGCCGAAAAGAAGGGATTTGAAAAGACGGAAGAAGGATATGTAGCGACTTTCGACTCTCTGCCCGACGGTGAGCTCCGCTTTTCTATGAGCGCGAGCGAAAATCCTGAAAAGTCGTTCAATTGGAGCAATTTGTTCGGATTGATGATCGTACTGTCGGTACTCGTGCCGATCTTCGGCGTGGCAGAGGTCGTCGCAGTAGTCGTTACCGCGATCGTATGCGCTTTCAAAAAGAATAAGAGCCTCGCGTCGGAGAGCGGAAAGAGGAGAAACACGCTCTTGTATGCCGGCGCCGGTTTCGTGTCCGCGACGGCTTCGGCGGCGACGGCGGCTCTGGGCCCCTTTGTGTTTTTTGTAGTCAGGTCGTTTGCTTCGGCGATCTTCTCCGTCCTGATCTCGGTGTTGTCTGTCGTCGTCACGCTGGCGGCGGTATTCGTGCTCAAAGGTATGGACAAGAACGAGAGCAAAAAAGACGAGAGCGCAGACAACGGCAGAGCCGAAGATGAAAAAGCGGTTGACGAGTAATATTTGCGAAAAAATATCAAAAACCGTTTTATGCATAAAAATATCTGAAAAGTCCTGCTAGGCGGAACAAGTGAGTTCCGCCCCGTTTTTTTGACAAGATTCGTCGGGAGACGGGACGTAGTGATCCG
Organism: uncultured Christensenellaceae bacterium; assembly: GCA_944383905.1. GTDB lineage: Bacteria > Bacillota > Clostridia > Christensenellales > UBA3700 > Ornithoclostridium. The sequence continues at coordinate 27,969 of CALWRI010000017.1, read as the reverse complement.
CGTTGCAAGCGCCGCGGGGACGAGACCTGTCGCAACGTCTATGCGGAGCGCGTTCGGATAGCGGTCGCGAACGTATGGATCTGCATAAAAAAGGCAATAAACGAAACATCTGAAAACAAGTCGCATAGATTGATAAAGAAATCCGTTCGGAGGTGCGTATGAAATTAATAGACGAAAGGACGACTTATATCTCGCCCGAGGCAAGGATAGCCGAAAGCGCCGTCATATATCCCAACAATACGATAACGGGAGAGACCGTCATCGGAGAAAACACGGTGATAATGCCCAACTGCATTATAGACGGTTGCAAAATAGGCAAAGGCGTAAAGATAACCGCAAGCGTGATGGAAGGCGCTGTCGTTTCAGACGGAGCGACGGTGGGACCGTTCGCGTATCTCCGCAAGGGTACGGAAATAGGCGAAGGCTGTCGCGTGGGGGATTTCGTGGAGATCAAGAACGCAAAGATAGGAGACGGTACGAAGGTGGCGCATCTTACCTATGTCGGAGACTGCGAGCTGGGTAAAAAATGCAACGTCGGATGCGGCGTGGTATTCGTCAATTACGACGGCAAGCAAAAGCACCGCACGACCGTGGGCGACAAGTGCTTCATCGGCAGCAACTGCAATGTAATAGCTCCGGTGAACATAGCGGACGGCAGTTACATCGCCGCGGGGACCACGGTCACGGAGGACACGCCCGAAGACAGTCTCGTTGTGGGCAGAGCGCGTCAGGTGATAAAAGAAGGACGCGGAAAAGGCAGATTCTGAGAGGTGAATTTATGTATTTCGGAACAGACGGTATAAGAGGCGTTGCAAATCTCGATCTGACTTGTCCTATTGCGCACAGCGTGGGCAATGCGCTGGCGAGTTGCAAGAAAAATTGTCGCGTGCTGATAGGCATGGACACGCGCGTTTCGGGAGATATGCTCCTGCACGCTGTCGCGACGGGCGTGATGCAGGGCGGCGGAGACGTGCTCGACGTGGGAGTCATGCCCACCGCGGGGATAGCGTATCTCACGCGTTACTACAAAGCGGATTACGGCGTCGTGATAAGCGCTTCGCACAATCCCGCGGAGTACAACGGGATCAAGGTTTTCGATTCCGAAGGCTACAAGCTGGGCGACAAGAGAGAGAGGGAGCTCGAACTCAAAATGGCTCATCCGCACGTCGTAAAGGCGATAGCGACGGGAAAGTATATGTTCATGCACGATTCCGCGACCGATTATGCCGGGTTTCTTGTCTCGCAGATCGACGGACTCAAAGGACTGCGCGTGCTCGTGGACTGTTCCAACGGAGCCGCGGGCAGAGTTGCGAAATCGGTTTTCGAGCAGGCGGGCGCAAGCGTCGTCGTGATAAACACGTCCGCGGCGGGCATCGACATCAACGAGAATGTAGGCGCTCTTTACGCTTCCAACCTGTCCGACAAGGTCAGAAACGGCGGCTTCGACGTCGGGTTTGCTTACGACGGCGACGCGGACAGACTTATGGCTGTGGACGAAAAGGGCAACGTCGTGGACGGAGACCACTTGCTTTATATCCTCGCGTGCGACGCAAAAAGCAAGGGCACGCTGGATACGGGTACCGTCGTAGGCACTCATCATACGAACATGGGTGTGCAGGACGCGCTCGAAAAGAAAGGAATAAAACTCGTCAGAGCGGACATCGGAGACAAATACGTTCTCGAACAGATGCTCAAGGACGGTTCGCCTCTCGGCGCGGAGCAGTCCGGGCATATCATTCTCGGAAAACGCACGACGACGGGAGACGGAATTCTCGCTTCGCTCGTAATAGCGCAGATAATGGCGGATTCCGGCAAGACCCTTTCCGAGCTCGACGAAGCAAAGGGCTATGCGCAGGTCAACATCAACGTGCCCGTAACCGACAAACTGAGGATAATCAACAGTGAGGCGGTCACGCACGAAGTCGGCAAGGTGTACGAAGAGCTCGCCGGACAGGGGAGAGTGCTTTTGCGCGCTTCCGGCACGGAGCCGAAGATCAGGATCATGGTCGAATGTAAAAGCGAAAGCAAGGCAAAAACTCTGGCAAAACGCCTCGAAAACCTGCTGAAAACTTTAAGGTAAAATTAATTTTACAAAAATTTTACATTTAAGGATTGCTTAATGTTTTAAGGCGTGATAGAATTTTATTGATATAGGACGCTATGCCTATATTTATTATAAGGAAAATGTGGAGGTTTGGTTATTATGAGAAAGAACAGATTTCTGATTCTTATCGCTCTCGTTCTCGTGTGCGCCATGCTCGCGGTTACGGTAGTCGGATGCCAGGACAAGGATAACAATCCTGCGGGCAATACCGGCAGCGTGGAAACCCCGGACAACGGCGAGACCGGAAACGGAGGAGGTACGAGCGCTGGCACCGGCGGCTGGACGGAAAACGGCAACGGCGGCACGTCGCAGGGCGGTACCACTTACAACATCAGCAATGCGGACGCTTACATAGCTTTTGACGTCATCGCAGACAGCGCAAGCGACATTTCGGTCACCACCGCTGCCGGAAAGAAAGTCGAAGCGGACATCAAGAAAGTCGACGGCGTCTATACAGTATGGGCTCCCAACGGCGGTTACGAAAAGGGCAGGATCTACAAGATCACTCTTTCCAACGGTGCTACTTTCGTAAATTACGAAGGAGTTTCCGTGATCTCGTTCTCTATCGGCAATTCCGCGAACAACATCAAGATCAATTCCGGCTTACTCACTTACAGTGAGAGCGCGGTCGTCACCTGGGGCACCGAAAGCACCGACGCTTACGGCGTAACGTCCGGTACGATGAATATTCAGACCAACGCTACTTCGGCAATGCCTGCCGGCACGATCTTCCTCGTTGAGATGAAGGACGGCAGCCAGTCCGCTTACAAAGTAGTCAAAGCGGCTCCCGCTACTACCGGCGTATATCTTATCGAGTACGTCAAGCCCGAACTTTCCGAGATTTTTGAAGAATTCCAATACAGCGCTACAAGCAAACTCGATGAGAACAGCGACGTCGATTTCGATTATATGGACGGCGTTGAAGTCCTTGACAACAGCGAGCTTGCAAAGAGCATCGTTTCTATGTTCGGTTCGGCTCCCGAATTCAACATTTCCGTCCCCGTGTTCGAGAACGGCAAGGTAGTCGTCGACATCACGATCACCGTTCCCAACGTCGTGACCGTTGAAGGCTTCGGCGCAAGCAACCTCGTCATCACCGTTCACAACGAGATGGAAGTCGAGGCGAGCGCAAACATCAACAAAGAGACCGTTGCGGAAGAATTCTCCCTCAACGCGATTGTCAGAAACGACATCACCACCACCGTATCTCTGGGCGCTAACGGCGGTTACACCGGCAGCGTAAACGTCCCCGAGCTCATGGATAAACTTAGAGAGCTTGCAAACGAAAGCGAGGACGACGCTACCGCAGTTCCGCTGCTCAAGTGGACGGTTCCCATTGCAAACGGCGTCGCTTCCATTACATACAATGCGGATCTGATGTTCAGATTCAGCGTTGCGGGCGACATCAACGCTTCCGCTCATGCGCAGCTCGACTATGAAGTCGGCGTAATGTACACCAAGGCGGACGGCATCGACGCATACGCTAAAGAGGTGGACGGAAACGGCTTTGACAGCGTACAGGTTGCTCTCGGCGGTCAGGCGGAACTTAAAGTCGGTCTCAGGCAGGGACTCAGCTTTGACGTTCTTTCCGGTGTTCTCGGCGTCGGTATCGAGGCGGAGATCGGCAACTATAACAGACTTTACGGCTATGGCGAGTCTTCCAACCTCATCGACGATAATGATGAAGAATATCTCGCCGGCGGCGTTTATTTCGAAGGCGGCTTCTATTACGATATAGATCTCGCGTTCGGCATCAAGATCGGCAGCCTGCTCAACCTCAACAAGAAGGTCGATATCGCAGCCGGTGAAGTGAAGGGATACGACGCAGGCGAAAGATACCTTGTCCTCGGCGTTGATTCTACCGTTGAAAACTACACGCTTTCCGCGATCAACACCAACATTCCTTCAATCTACTACAAGAATATGTACGATCTTGTCACAAAGGCAAGATATACCGAAGTCGCTTCTGCGGAAGAATTCTCATTCGAGAGTTCCAGCGGAGATCTCGTCGTTGAAAACAACGTGATTACCGTTGACAGAGAGATCGACTGGGTGCCCGTCACCGCGACTTACCTCGACAACAACGATCTCACCGTTGCCGTCAGCTACAAGCTCTCGCTTGCTGATCCCGTGCTCGACAACGATACGATCCAGATCAACAAAGGCTCTTACACCAACAGCGGCGCGACAGTGACCTTCGGTATCAACTACAACGGATTTGCAAACGAAACAACGACCGTTACGAGTGACGACGTCTCCGTTAACATCGTCGAAAAGTCCGCTACCAAGGCGATCGTTTCCGTACCCGTCAAAGAGCTTCTCGTCATGAGCAACGGTATCAATGCCGTAGAGCTTAACGTAGGCGGCAAGAGCGTTACGCTCAACGTCGACGTAAACGGTTCTGTCGAATGGGATCAGTTCGCTGTCGGTTCCAACAATTATGAAGTGTTCACCGCAGATCAGATCGTCGATATGATCGCAAGCAATACGAATTTCGGCGGCAACATCATCACTGTCACCGCAGATATCGACATGGGCGGCGCGAACATCGCTCCGATAGCTACCTTCAGCGGCGTGCTCCAGGGCAACGGCAAGAAGATCTACAACTACACCGTGAACGCGTTCAGCGGTGAAAATGCGGGCTTCGTAGCAGTCAACAACGGCACGATTGACAACGTCGTATTCGCAGGCAACGTCAACCTGGCGCTCGAAGCTACCACCGGCAAGGATTACGCTGTGGCGGGTATCGCGGCAGTCAACAACGGCACGATCAGCAACTGCGCGTTCACCGGAAACGTTGAGGTTTATTCTTACGGTCTCGCGGCATTCGTAGACTTTGACGTCGCGGCTGTCACCGCTCTTAACAAGGGTACGGTTGACGGCAACGTCGGAGCTGAAGACATTACGAGCGTAAAAGTCACCGTCAAGTTCGACCTTGCAAACGTACGCGTCAATATCGGCGACACGACTTCCGTTTCCGACGATATCGCAACCATAGTCGAATCTATCGTTTGCGAGAATTGCGTGAAGGGCGTCCGCCCGTGGCTGACCGAAAGCAACGTAAAGTAATTTAGTTGCCAGACCTTTGAAACATACGGAACAGTCGCAAGGCTGTTCCGTTTTTTTGTCGTTATGCCGATCGTCGCTCTTGAGAGTGCACGTCGAATTATTCGATAAACGGCAAAAATATGCATATTTTCATTGACGGATTGACGGAAGAGAAGAAAACATTTATAATTTAATTGACGATTTTTTTACTTCTTACGGAGGCTGTTATGAAAAAGATATTTGCCGCGGCGCTGTGCGTGATTCTTCTTGTATGCTCGTTGACGGCGTTTGCCGCGTGCGATAAACCCGGCACTTTGTACGGGGAGCTTGATATGTCTTTGAGAGAAGGCACGCTTTACGGGCTTTATTGGTACGGCGATGACATAGACGATTGCGTCGTTTCCAAAGAAAATCTCGACGTCAGATATTACGATCCCGAAAAACCGACTTTGATATATTCTCACGGTTGGAAGACGGAAAGCGAGGATAAAGAAATCTTCAAAACGCTCGCCGACACATATTCCGCGACAAACGGCGCTTCGGGGCGGGTCGATTACGTTGCGGAGCTCAAAGCGCTCGGATACAACGTCGCTTTCTGGGATTGGTACGAGTACGCTCATACCCTCGGTAAACTGCAAAACGAGATATGGACGGTCAAATCTCTCGATGAAGCGGGAAGGGAAGGCACAAACTATTACAACGCGATCGAGGCCCTCGACGGCAGAACTATAGCGGGAGAATTTGTCAGATCGGTATGCGCGGTCATGAAACACGCAACAAATAAAGAAGTTATCTTTGTAGGACATTCGTTCGGCGGGCAGGTAGTTACCGCGGCGGCTTATACTCTGTACAAACTAGCGGACGCAGGATATATCAACGAAAACATCATACCCGACAGGATCTCGCTTGCCGATCCCTATATTCCGGGTACGGTACTTTCGGGCAAAATGGATCTCATCGGCGAACAAACCGGAGTTGAAACCGCTATGATGGACGCAAACGCGTTTGAATATCTCAATTCGAAGGGGGCGGTCATCGACCTCAACGGCGCGATGGTAGGCATGACTTACGAAATGTATAAGGGCACGATAAAGGACGCCGACACAGTCGCTCTTATCGACGGCAAGATCAAAGAAAACACCGTATATGTCATACAGAAGGGGCTGACAAACGCGTACGGCACCGTAGGAAAGATCCACGTCATCTCGAGAGATTACATTCTGACGAGCATAATCGAGGGAAAGAAGGGTAACATGGAAAACTGCGTGCCCAACAGCTCTATGACCTCGGCGCAGCTCAAAGCGTTTGTAGGCAGAGAATTCAATCTGGTCTGCGAGGGCTTTAATATTTCCGGCGCAACGATGGAAGAGATCATTGTCGACTGAACGGATTAAAAGCTTCGCTCCCTGCGTGCTGCGGGGAGCTTTCTTTTTTTTCGGAGACTTGAGACGGATGAATAAAGGCGCGTATAAATGCATAAAAATACACTAAATGCGAATATTTACGCAAGAACAAATATAATATAAAAAGTAAAATGAAAATTTTGTGAATAAATATGTCAAAATGCTTGCATTATCGGAAGAATTGTTATAATATTAATACAACAACAGCACAAGAGGTGTAATTATGGATAAGATCAAAAAAGTCGTACTTGCATATTCGGGAGGTCTGGATACCTCCATCATCATACCGTGGCTCAAAGAAAACTACGACGGTTGCGAGGTCATCGCGGTTGCCGGAAACGTGGGTCAGGGCGCGGAGCTCAAGGGGCTTGAAGAAAAAGCCAAAAAGACGGGCGCGAGCAAACTTTACATCGCGGACCTTACCGACGAATTCGTCGACGATTATATTTTTCCCACGCTCAAAGCGGGCGCGGTATACGAAAACAAATACCTTCTCGGCACCAGCTTCGCTCGTCCGATAATCGCAAAGAGGATCGTTGAGATCGCGCTCGCGGAAGGCGCGGACGCGATTTGCCACGGCTGCACGGGCAAGGGCAACGATCAGGTGAGATTCGAGCTGACCATCAAGGCTTTCGCTCCCAATATGAAGATCATCGCTCCGTGGCGTATATGGGATCTTAAGTCCCGTGACGAGGAGATCGATTATGCCGAAGCGCACAACGTGCCGCTCAACATAAGCAGAGAGACCAATTACAGCAAGGACAAGAACATCTGGCACTTGTCTCACGAAGGTCTCGATCTCGAAAATCCCGCAAACGAGCCCGATTACGACAAGATCCTCGAGCTGGGCGTCAGTCCCGAAAAAGCTCCCGACAAGGCGACTTACGTCACCATCGGATTTGAAAAGGGCGTGCCCGTATCCATCGACGGCAAGAAGATGAAGGGCAGCGATATAGTCGCGTATCTGAACAAGGTCGGCGGCGAAAACGGCATAGGCATTGCCGACATTGTCGAAAACAGACTCGTCGGAATGAAGTCGCGCGGCGTATATGAGACCCCCGGCGGCACGATACTCTATCATGCGCACGAAGTGCTCGAAACGCTCTGTCTCGACAAGGAGACCGCGCATTTCAAACAGCACGTCGCGGTCAAGTTTGCCGATCTCGTCTACAACGGACAGTGGTTCACCCCGCTTCGCGAGGCGCTTTCCGCGTTCGTCGACAGCACGCAGCAGAACGTGACGGGCGAGGTAAAACTCAAACTCTACAAAGGCAATATCATCAACGCAGGCGTTACGAGTCCGTATTCGCTCTATGACGAGGACATCGCGACCTTTGCAGAAGACGACTGTTACGACCAGAAGGACAGCGCGGGCTTCATCAACCTGTTCGGTCTGCCGATCAAGGTCAACGCACTTATGAAGGCAAAGAAAAAATAATGGCTAAAATGTGGCAAGGACGGTTTTCAAAGGAACTCGACGAGAAGGTCAACGACTTCAACAGCTCGATTTCCTTTGACAGCCGGATGTACAAAGAGGATATATCGGGCAGCATAATCCACTCGGTAATGCTTGGGAAAAAGGGCATAATTTCCGAAGAAGACAGCCGTCTGATAGGCAAAGAGCTTTCCGCTATCTATGAAGAAATAGAGAGCGGAAAACTTGCGTTTGACCCGACCGCCGAAGACATACACATGTTTGTCGAAGCGGTGCTGACCGAGAGGCTGGGAGAAGTGGGCAAACGCCTGCATACCGCACGTTCGAGAAACGATCAGGTCGCGCTCGATCTGCGCATGTATCTGCGCGGAGAGATAGACGTTATCTGCGGACTTTTGAGAGAACTCATCGAGACCCTCGTCAAAAAGGCGGAGGAAAATCTCGAGACGGTAATGCCGGGTTACACTCATCTGCAGAGGGCGCAACCGATAACGCTCGCGCATCATCTTATGGCTTACGTCGAGATGTTCAAACGCGATATGGTCAGGCTTTTCAACTGCTTTTCGCTTATGAACGAATGTCCTCTCGGAAGCGGCGCGCTTGCGACGACGACTTATCCGATCGACAGAGAATTCACGGCAAAGCATCTCGGCTTCGACAATCCGACCTACAACAGCCTCGACGGCGTTTCCGCGCGCGACTATTGCATAGAGCTTGCAAGCGCGATCGCGATCTGCATGACCAATCTTTCGAGACTGTCCGAAGAGATCGTGCTTTGGAGCAGCTGGGAGTTCAAATTCATAGAGCTGGACGACGCATACGCGACAGGGTCGAGCATAATGCCTCAAAAGAAGAACCCCGACATTTGCGAGCTTATCCGCGGCAAGACGGGCAGGGTCAACGGAAATCTTGTCACTCTTCTGACGATGATGAAAGGACTGCCTCTCGCTTACAACAAGGATATGCAGGAGGACAAAGAGGCGATATTCGACAGCGTGGATACGGTAAAGCTGTGTCTTTCGACGATTAAACCCATGCTCGATACTATGACCGTCAACAAGGAAAACATGAGAAAGGCGGGCGAGAAGGGCTTTATAAACGCGACGGACTGCGCGGATTATCTCGTCAAGAAAGGGCTTGCTTTCCGCGATGCTTACAAGATAGTCGGCACTTTGGTCGGAATTTGCGTCGAGAAGGGTACAACACTTGACAAACTCGACATTGCCGAGTATAAAAAGATATGCGACGTTTTTGAAGAAGACGTGTATGAGGCGATAGATCTCAACACCTGCGTCAAAGGACGTTGCGTTACGGGCGGACCCGCTCCCGAAGCGGTCAAAAAACATATAGAGCTTATAAAAAACACCGTTCTCAAAAAGGAGAAAGAATGATAAAGGTCGGTATTGTGGGCGCGACGGGTTATGCGGGCGTTGAGCTCGTCAGACTTCTTCAGTCGCACCCCGAAGTCGAAATAACGGGCGTCAGCTCGGTGAGTTACGAAGGAAAGAGCATAAGCGAGGTTTACCCCAATCTTTACGGGATATGCGACGATACGCTCGAGAGCGAGGATGCGCTCGTCGCAAAATGCGACGTGATCTTTGCCTCTCTGCCTCACGGACTCAGCGAAAAACTCGCAAAGAAATGCGTCGCGGCGGGAGTAAAACTCATCGATCTCGGCGCAGATTTCAGGCTGGACAGTGAAGAAGAATACACGAAGTGGTACGGCAAGACGTACGAGGAAAAGGAGCTGCACGCAAAGAGCGTGTACGTTATTCCCGAACTCATGCGCGCGCAGTACGTCGGGCAGCCGATCATCGGCAACCCCGGCTGCTATCCGACGAGCATCGCGCTCGGGCTCGCTCCTCTCGTTCAGAGCGGCATAATTGCGGATAACGGCATAGTAATCGACAGCAAATCGGGCGTAACGGGCGCGGGCAGAGGACTTGCCGACAACACTCATTATCCCAACTGCAACGAGGCTTTTTCGCCGTATAAAGTCGCTTCTCACAGACATACGCCGGAGATCGAGCAGACTTTGTCAAAACTCGCCGGCAAACAGGTCAGAGTGACTTTCGTGCCGCATCTTCTGCCCGTAAACAGGGGAATAATCTCGACGATATACGTTTCTCTGACGGCGCAGGCAAGCGCGAAAGAGATACACGCGCTTTACGAAAAATTTTACGCGCGCGAGAAATTCGTACGCGTACTGCCGCTCGGCAAGGTCGCAAATCTGCGCGACGTCAGAATGAGCAATTATTGCGATATTTCCGTGCATGCGGACGAGCATACCGACAGGGCGGTGATAGTGTCCGCGATAGACAATATGGTCAAAGGCGCGGCAGGTCAGGCAATACAGAATATGAACATAATGTTCGGACTTAAGGAGGATTGCGGTCTGGATTTCGTCCCGCCCGCGTTTTAAGATGAAGGACGTACTCGGAGGAATTTGCGCGCCCAAAGGCTTCAGGGCGAGCGGCGTGCATTGCGGAATAAGAAAGAACAAGGAAAAGCGCGATCTCGCGCTTATAGTGAGCGACGTGAAAGGCACGGCGGCGGCGGTCTATACGACAAACAAGGTCAAAGGCGCGCCCATCGCGGTCACGAGAAAGAATATCTCCGACGGCTGCGCGCAGGCGGTGATATGCAACAGCGGCAACGCCAATACCTGCAACGCGGACGGAGAACTCAAAGCGGCGAAAATGTGTGAGCTTGCGGAGAAATTCACGGGGGTGAAGGCAAGCGACGTCATCGTCGCGTCCACGGGCGTTATCGGACAGATATTGCCGATAGAGCCGATTGAAAACGGGATGCCGCAGCTTGTCGGCGCGCTGTCTTACGACGGCTCGTCAAACGCCGCGGAAGCTATTATGACCACGGATACCGTCAAAAAGGAATTTGCATGCGAATTCACGCTTGGCGGAAAACAGTGCCGTCTTGCGGCGATAGCGAAGGGCAGCGGAATGATACATCCCAACATGGCGACTCTGTTGTGCTTCCTGACCACGGACGCAAGCGTATCCGCGGACGTGCTCCATACCGCGCTTTACGACGTGATACAGGACACTCTCAACATGGTCAGCATCGACGGCGACACTTCGACCAACGATATGGTGTCGATCATTGCCAACGGCATGGCGGGCAACGCTTGCATAGACGTTGCGAAGGGCGAGGATTACGACGCCTTCCGTGAAGCGCTGAAATACGTTATGGTAAAGGTTTCGAGGGCGATCGCGAAGGACGGCGAAGGCGCGACCAGACTCATGGAATGCAAGGTCAGCGGCGCAAAAGACAAGGCAACCGCCAAGACGATAGCAAAGAGCGTCGTATGCAGCAGCCTGCTCAAAGCGGCAATATTCGCCGCGGACGCGAATTGGGGCAGGATCCTTTGCGCGATAGGCTATGCGGACGCGCAGTTTGACATTGATAAGATTGACGTTGACCTGACTTCGGCGAAGGGTTCGATAGCGGTTTGCAGAAACGGCAACGGCGTCGAGTTCAGCGAGGAAGAGGCGAAGAAGATATTGCTCGAAGACGAGATCACGATCGAGGTCTCGTGCAATGACGGAGCCGCGGAGGCAGTCGCATGGGGCTGCGATCTGACTTACGATTATGTCAGGATAAACGCGGATTACAGGACGTGAGGTGAACATGGATATTTCGACTAAAGCGCAGATACTCAGCGACGCGATGCCGTATATACAGAAATATTACGACAAGATCGTCGTCGTCAAATACGGCGGCAACGCAATGCTCAACGAGGAGCTCAAAAACGCGGTTATGCGGGACATCGTGATGTTGTCTCTCATCGGGGTGAAGGTCGTGCTCGTACACGGCGGCGGCCCCGAGATCAGCGATATGTTGAAGCGCGTCGGCAAAGAGAGCAGGTTTATCGGCGGATTGCGCTATACCGACGAGGAGACCGCGGAGATAGTGCAGATGGTGCTTGCGGGCAAGATCAACAAAAATCTGGTCGGTATGCTCACCCGTCACGGCGGCAAGGCGCTCGGATTCTGCGGCATTGACGGCAATATGTTCGTCTGCAAAAAGGTCAAAGGAGAGCACGATCTCGGTTTTGTCGGAGAGATCACCGACGTCAACGCACAGCCCGTGCTCGACGCGCTCGACAACGGATATATTCCCGTCGTCGCAAGCGTTTCTTCCGACGCGGAAGGCAACATCTACAACGTCAACGCGGATACCGCGGCGGCAAGGATAGCGGCGGCTCTCAAAGCGGAAAACCTGATACTCATGACCGACATCAGAGGACTTCTGATGGATAAGAACGACGAAAGCACCCTTATAAGCGAAGTCAACGTCAGCGACGTGCCCTCGCTCAAAAAGAAGGGGATCATCGGCGGCGGAATGATACCCAAAGTGGATTGTTGCGTGGAGGCGGTCAGACGCGGCGTAAAGCAATCCATAATAATAGACGGCAGGATCCCTCATGCGATCCTGATCGATATGCTCACAAGCGAAGGCGTGGGCACGCTGTTCAAATAAGACTATGGACGTAAAGGCAACCGACAAAAAATACGTTATGGGCACTTACAACCGCTTCGATCTGCTCATAGTGGCGGGCGAGGGGTGTTATTGCTTTGACGAAAAAGGCAAACGCTATACCGATCTGACGAGCGGCATCGGGGTAAACAGCCTCGGATACTGCGACAGGCAGTGGGCGGACGCGGTGGCGGCGCAGGCGCGCACGCTCAACCATACGTCCAACCTCTTTTATACCGAGCCGTGCGTTAAACTCGCCGAAAAGCTCTGCACCCGCACGGGCGCTTCAAAGGTGTTTTTCGCCAACAGCGGTGCGGAAGCCAACGAGGGCGCGATCAAAGTGGCGCGCAAATACTCGTTCGACAAATACGGCAAGGGCAGGGATACGGTCATAACCCTCAAAAATTCCTTCCATGGCAGGACGATAACCACGCTCGCGGCGACGGGACAGGACGTGTTTCACAATTATTTCTTCCCGTTCACGCAGGGATTCAGATACGTCGAAAGCGGCGATATGGAGGCTCTGAAACGTGAAGCGGACGACAGCGTCTGCGCAGTGATGATAGAGTTTGTTCAGGGCGAAGGCGGCGTCATAGCGCAGGATATGGAATACGTCAAAGCTTTGCGCAAATTCTGCGACGAGCGCGACATCCTGCTGATTGCGGACGAAGTGCAGACTGGCATAGGCAGGACGGGCACGCTTCTCGCAAGCGAGAGCTACGGCATAGTTCCCGACATTACGACGCTCGCGAAGGGGCTGGGCGGCGGACTTCCCGTCGGCGCGGTGCTCGTTTACGGAAAGGCGGAAAACGTTATGGGATTTTCCTCTCACGGCAGCACGTTCGGAGGCAACCCCGTGGTATGCGCGGGCGCGCTCGAGGTGCTTCGCCGCATTGACGACGCGTTCCTCGACGACGTAAAGAGAAAGGGAGTGTTCGTCCGCGAAAAGCTCAAAGGAGCCAAAGGTATTGCCGAAGTGAGCGGACTCGGACTTATGGTCGGCATAAAGCTCACCGACAAAAACGCGAAAGACGTGATCGCAAAGGGCATCGAGCGCGGCGTGCTCATGCTCTCCGCAAAGGACAGAATAAGACTTCTGCCCCCTCTTACGATAACCGAAAAACAATTAGGCGAAGCGCTTGACGTGCTGCTTGAAATACTCGCCGAATAAGGAGATATATGAAACATTTGCTCAAAATGCTCGATCTGAGCAGAGAGGAGATTTTTTCCGTCCTCAACCTCGCGGATCAGCTCAAATTCAATCAGAAACACAATATCCCCCACAAACACCTTGAGGGAAAAACTCTCGGAATGATATTCCAGAAAGCTTCCACGAGGACGAGAGTGTCTTTCGAGACGGGTATGTATCAGTTGGGAGGACAGGCGCTCTTTTTGTCGTCCAACGACCTTCAGATAGGAAGAGGAGAGCCCGTGCAGGATACCGCGCGCGTGCTTTCGAGATACCTTGACGGCATCATGATCAGGACGTTTGCGCAACAGGAGGTCGAGGACCTCGCGAAATACGGCTCCATACCCATAATAAACGGTCTTACCGACTTCGCGCACCCCTGTCAGGTGCTTGCCGATCTCATGACGATAAGAGAATACAAGGGCGCGTTCGACACCCTCAAATTCTGCTATGTCGGCGACGGCAACAATATGGCGAATTCTCTCACGGTCGGCTGCCTCAAAATGGGTATGAAAGTCTCTCTCGGCTGCCCCAAAGATTACGCTCCCGACAAACAGGTGCTCGATTTCGCAAAGGAATACGGCGACAAGTTCGAGCTCACCGACGATATTTACGAGGCGGCAAAGGACGCGGACGTCATATATACCGACGTCTGGGCGTCTATGGGGCAGGAAAAGGAGAGAGAGCAGAGAGCCAAGGCGTTCAAGGGTTATTGCGTGGATTCCAGACTCATGGCTGTCGCCAAACCCGACGCAATGGTATTGCATTGCCTGCCCGCGCACAGGGGCGAGGAGATAAGCGAAGAGGTCTTCGAGTCTCACCCCGAGATTTTCGACGAAGCGGAAAACAGATTGCACGCGCAAAAAGCCGTGCTCGTAAAACTTCTCGGTTGAAATGCGCTTCGTCTGCGATATACAAAACGAAAAATACAAAGGTTTGAGGCTTTGCCGCGCGGATCTTTCCGATTACGGCAAAGTCTTTGCTTTTCTCGATTCTTGCAGGAACGCGCTCGACAGGATAGAGTTTTTTTATCCTTATACGCAAGGTGAGCTAAAAAACGTGCTCGACAACGGCTGTTTTCTGTGTGCAGTTGAGGGAGACGAGATAGTCGCGACCTGCGCAGTTGACGAGGATGAGGAGTACGCAAGACAGCTTGCGGAGATCGTGAGAGAGTGTACGGGAGGGTGCGAGGACGTAAAACTCGCATACGAGGCGAGCGGTCTTATGGTAAGAGAGGACCGTCGCGGCGCCGGACTTGCTTCATATATGCTTTCCAAGGCAGTCGAATACGCGGACGAGCGAGGAATAAACCTCTGCGGGGTCGTTCATTACCTCAATAAGGCGAGTATTGCCACGTTTTTCGGCAGGAAATTCTTGTTGTCGGGTATATTCGAGCCTGTTTTCGGCTATAAATTTGTATATTTATTAAAAAAATACAATTTTCACTATTCAAAGCCCGAAATATATGATAAAATAGAAATAACGGAAGCGGACAAGCAAAAAGCCGCATTGCAAAAGGGTTTGCAAGGGTTCGGACTTGTCGGAGACGCGTTGTTTTTTTCGGAAATAGGCCGCAAGGCTTAAATAAAACAAGTGGGCGCAAAAAAGCGTCCGAGGAGGAAATTGTATGAATAAAAGTGAACTGATTGCTGCCGTCGCAGAGAGTGCCGGAGTAACCAAAGAAGTTGCAGGCAAGTGCGTTGACGGCGTCGTTGAAGCGGTGAGCGCTGCTCTCAAAAACGGCGAAGAAGTCGCTCTCGCAGGATTCGGAAAGTTCGAAGTAAAAGAAAGAGCTGAAAGACAGGGCGTCAATCCCGCTACCGGCGAAAAGATTACGATTGCGGCAAGCAAAGCCGTTTCTTTCAAGGCAGGAAAGACCTTGAAGGACAGCCTGTAAGATTTTTTAACAAAAAAAATCGGAGAGCTTCGGCTCTCCTATTTTTTTGCTCTGACAAAAATGCGGTAAGGCGGATACGCCGCGCTAATAAAGTCGGAAACGCGTCTGACAAACAAGGCATTTTGTGTCAGAGCGATGCTTCGGTCAGTTATCGTGCCGTATAAAAGCGGAGATATGCGAAGGTGTAAAAAATTAAAAAGTAAAAGCGCAAAAAAGAGTAAAAAACGATCGCAGGCGCGTTTTCGCATAATTATACGCATAAAAGTATGCCCGCTTGCGAGTTATTTTGCAGACGTTGTCGTGGAAAAATGGTTTCCTATGCGGCGGTTGGCGCGTTTACCAATCCTACAAGCAAACGAGAGGACTTTTTAGACCGGACTTGTTGCGGGGAGGGAGTGCGGGTTTGTCTCACGTTCGGAACGGACGTCAGGCGGGGGATAAAAGCAAAGCGCGCCGCGCGTATCCGCAAAACTTAAAGACGGGATTGTTCCGCGAGAGGGCGAAAGGGCATAATCCCGGCTTCTCGGCACAGAATAATACCGCGCGTATTGCGTGGCGAAACAAACAGAAACACAATATATTGTTTTTCCATAAAATTACATACACAAAATGTTGCAATTTGCCGTTTGCTATGATACAATGACAGTGCAATGTAAAGAGGTAGCTGTGCGACTGACGGATTACATAGTTGACTATGGTGGAGCACAGCGGTTTTAGTCGACCGTCTGGGCAAAAATTACAAATCGTCCCGGCGGATTTTTATTTCCAAGGGACAAAGGAGAAATTTTATGAACGGCGAATGGCAAGGTTTTAAGAAGGGAAACTGGTGCAAGAAGATTGACGTCAGAGACTTTATCGTCAGAAACTACAAGCCTTACGATGGCGACAAGTCCTTCCTTACGGGACCGACAGAAAGGACGACAAAGGTGAAAAAGTATGTCGACGAACTTCTTATAAAAGAGGCGGAAAAGGGCGTCCTCGACGTGGATACGGAGAACGTAGCTTCGATCCTCTCTTTTGCGCCCGGATATATCGACAAGGAAAACGACATCATCGTCGGTCTTCAGACCGACGCTCCGCTCAGACGCGCGATCAATCCGTTTGCAGGCAAGAGAATGAGCGAAAAGGCGTGCGAGGCGTACGGCTACAAGATGTCGGACAAGATAAAGACGGAATTCAAATACCGCACGACCCACAACGACGGCGTTTTCCGCGTGTACACCGACGAGATGAGAGCGGCGAGACACGTCGGCGTCATCACCGGTCTGCCCGACGCTTACGCGAGAGGCAGGATAATCGGCGACTACCGCAGGATCGCGCTTTACGGTATGGATTATCTTATCGAGTGCAAAAAGGCTGACAAGAAAGAGCTGGGCAAAAACGATATGAGCGAGGAGAACATCAGGCTCATCGAGGATGTGCAGAAGCAGCTCGAATTCATGGAGCAGCTCAAGCAGATGGCTTCACAGTACGGCTGCGACATCTCGAGACCCGCGTCAAACGCGAAAGAGGCGGTGCAGTGGCTCTACTTCGGCTATCTGGGCGCAGTAAAAGAGCAGAACGGTGCGGCAAACTCGATCGGCAGGATATCCACATTCCTCGACATATATTTTGAAAGAGACATCAAAAACGGCGTTCTGACAGAGCAGGGCGCGCAGGAGATAATGGACGATCTCGTGCTCAAACTGAGGCTGGTCAGACACCTGCGCACACCCGAATACAACGATCTGTTCGCGGGAGATCCGACCTGGGTGACTATGTCGGAGGGCGGCGTTTGCGAGGACGGAAGACCCATGGTCACCAAAAACTGCTTCCGCGTACTCAACACGCTTTACAATCTCGGCAGCAGTGCGGAACCCAACATAACCGTGCTCTGGTCGCAGAAACTGCCGCAGGGCTTCAAGGACTTCTGCGCGCAGGTATCCATCGATACCGACTCGATCCAGTATGAAAACGACGACGTGATGCGTCCCGCGTTCGGCGACGATTATGCGATTGCGTGCTGTGTGTCCGCAATGAAAGAGGGCAAGCAGATGCAGTATTTCGGCGCGAGATGCAATCTCGCCAAAGTCCTTCTCATGGCGCTCAACGGCGGCAAGGACGAGATATACGGTATTCAGGTCGCGCCCGAAGGAAAGGTTTTCGACGAGGGCTTGCTCGATTATGACGAAGTGCTCAAGGCATACAAGAAATATATGAAGTGGATGGCGAAACTCTACGTCAACACTCTCAATATAATCCACTATATGCACGACAAATACGCTTACGAAAGGCTTATGATGAGCCTGCACGACACTCACGTCGAAAGGCTTATGGCTTTCGGTATATGCGGTCTGAGCGTGCTTGCAGACAGCCTGAGCGCGATCAAATACGCAAAGGTCAAAGCGGTAAAGGACGAGCGCGGACTTATCACGGATTTTGTGACCGAAGGGGATTTCCCCAAGTACGGCAACGACGACGACAGGGTGGACAAGATCGCTCAATGGATAGTCGAGAGCTTCTACAAAGAGCTCGTCAAGACCCCGACGTACAGGGGAGCGAAGCACACTCTTTCTATACTGACGATCACTTCAAACGTCGTATACGGCAAGAAGACGGGCTCCACTCCCGACGGCAGAAAGCGAGGAGAGCCGTTTGCTCCCGGCGCAAACCCGATGCACGGCAGGGACTGCGAAGGCGCGCTTGCGAGCCTGAATTCCGTTGCTAAACTCGACTACGGCTGCTGCCGCGACGGCATATCCAACACTTTCTCGATAACGCCCGACACGCTCGGAGAAAACGAAGAGGACAGGATAAGCAAGCTCACTACTATGCTCGACGGCTACTTTGCGCAGAACGCGCATCACCTCAACGTCAACGTGTTGCAGAGGCAAAAGCTCATCGACGCGATGAACAATCCTTCGCTCTACCCCAATCTGACGATCAGGGTGAGCGGTTATGCGGTCAACTTCAACAAGCTCAACAAGAACCAGCAGCAGGAAGTCATCAACCGCACTTTCCACGAGAAATTCTGATAATATGACGAGATCGCAGCCGACGGCAAATATCCATTCCTTCGAAAGTCTGGCGACCCTTGACGGCAAGGGGATACGCTACGGGATATTTTTCGTCGGTTGTCCTTTGCGTTGCGCATATTGCCACAATCCCGACACATGGAGCGGCGAAGGGCAGCGCTTTACCGTGGACGAACTTGCAAAAAAAGCGGTGAGATACAAGCCCTATTTCGGCAAGGACGGCGGTGTGACCTTGAGCGGCGGAGAGGTGCTCGTGCAGAGCGCTTTCGTCGCGGCATTCGAAAAGAAAATGAAAAAAGAAGGGATAGGCGTCGCTCTCGACACTTCGGGCGCCGTGCCTCTTACGGACGAGGTCAAAGCGGCGCTGGGAGGCGCGGAAACCGTTATCCTCGATCTAAAATTCTGGGATGACGAACATTACCGCAAATATTGCAAAGGCGGTATAAAGAATGTGCTGGACACGCTTGACTATTGCGAAAAAAAACGCGTGCCCGTGTGGATAAGGACTGTTGTGGTGCCGGGCATAAACGACACGGAGGAGTGTATGGACAGATATGCGGACGTCGTGCGCGGATATGATTGCATAGAGAGGTATCAGCTGCTTGCGTTTCACACAATGGGCTTTTCGAAATACGAAAAACTCGGGATAGAAAATCCGCTCGCAGGCACGCCCGCCATGGACAGGGCGAGGCTTGACGAGCTTGAGAAATATCTCGACGAAAGGAGAAAAAAATGACCAAAGAACAGAGGATACAACTCGCTTACGAAAACTTCAAAAAGGGATACAACTGCTGTCAGTCGGTAGTGCTCGCTTTTGCCGACGTGTTGCCGCTCGACGAGGAGATCCTCGAAAAGGTAACGCTGGGTTTCGGCGCGGGGTTCGGCAGGACGAGGAATCTGTGCGGGGCGGTCAGCGCGTTCGGTTTCGTTTGCGGACTTATGCACGACAAGGAAGCCACGCTTTCAGACGACAAAACTGACGTATACAAGCAGATAACCGAACTTGACAAAAAATTCAAGGAGCTCAACGGTACGGACAACTGCGGCGAGCTTCTCAAAAACGTCAAAAACCTCACGCAGGGCTATGTTCCGCAGGTCAGAGACGATGAGTATTACAAGGTGCGCCCGTGCGCGAAATTCGTCATAGACAGCACAGGTCTTTTGTACGACCTTCTCCGTGAATCGGGAAAGAACGTATGAGTAAAATTTGTCGCACTAATAAAAACGCCGCTTCTCACGAGGCGGCGTTTTGCTGTGACGCGGTGCGGAGCAGGAAGGCGAAAAATGGGGCTTGGGAGCTCAAAACAAGCACCGTCTGGTCGCAAGTCGGGCAAAGGTGAGTCAGGGCGATGCAGGGCGTATTATCGCTTCGAACGGGCTTTCGACGGGGAAAAGAAAGGCGCCTCTTTATATAAACGCGCGCTTTGCACATAATGTCCGTATGAAATGGGCGCTCAAAAAATTGTACAGAATCGCCGGTAATGCGTATTGGAAGATATTCGGGGGCTTTGCGTTTTCATTGATATGGTTTGCGCTCGGCGCGCTTCTCATCTTGTCCGTCGTCGGGATGGATTGGGGAGTAAAGTGCATAAGGGTGGGGATATTTGTTTTCAAACCGTTCGGGAAGCAAGCCGTCGCCGTGTTCGACAGACCACTTGCCGACGCGCTCTGGGCGTTGACTTTCGGCGCTGCGCTCGGGACTGTCGCCGTGCTCGGTGCGCTCACGTCTTTGCTCGGCATATTAACGGCGCCTCTTTGTGTGCAGTGGCTCAAAGTGGCGAGGGTGTCTCTTTTTCCTTTTTCTTCATACATCAGATAAAAACGTCTGCCCGTGTCTGTAAAATTGTCTGACTGCGTCGAGCGGTCCGTTCGGTGCCGGGCAAAAGACTATGTTACCGTTTTTGGAGAAATCGCCCGACAATAGTTAAGGAAAAATCAAAACAGGTATTGCAATATTTTTATTATAATGTTATAATATTTATAACCGGGCTAAAAGCTCGTATTTTTCGGGGAGAATTTTATGCTATACACGTTCAGACACGATAATTACCGCGACTTCAACGTCTACGAAGAAAACAGACTCAGGCCGAGAAGCTATTTCATACCTTTTGAAACGAGAGAACAGTGCGACGCCACCGATTACCTCGGAGAAAGATACGCTTCGCCTCTCGTCACCGTGTTGAGCGGAGAGTGGGATTTCGTCTATTACAAACGGGTTTCCGAAATGCCCGAAAAAATAGACAGCTACACTCTCAAGGCGGACAAGATCCGCGTGCCTTCGTGCTGGCAATTTACAGGTTACGAAAAGCCTTATTACGTCAACATCCGATATCAGTTTGACTGTCGTCCTCCCCGTATTCCCGACGACGAAGGGATCATTGGCGCTAATATGCCGATAAACGCGAAAGGGGGTCCTTTCAAGGTCTACAATTCGGTCGGGCTCTATCGCAAGACTTTTGAATTGAAGCGCAAAGACAAACACATACTCACGTTTCTGGGTGCCGCTTCCAACGTCCAGGTGTATTTCAACGGACAGTACGTCGGTTATGGAGAAGGCAGTCACAATACGTCCGAATTTGACGTTACGCCGTACGTTCTCGACGGCGTCAACGAAGTCGTTGTGCTCGTTTACAAGTGGTGCAACGGCACATATCTCGAGTGTCAGGATATGTTCCGCAACAACGGAATTTTCAGGGACGTATACGTCACGTCGATGAACGGACCTTATCTCCGCAACCTCGTAGTTAAGACGACAAGGACGGGAGCTTCTTCGAGAAAGCTCGTCGTCAAGGCGCTGGTGGAAGGCGATTGCGAAACGGTCTTTACGCTTGAGAGAGAAGGAAAGGTCGTCGCGGAAGGTTCTTCCGACGTCGGGGAATGGACGTTTGAGATCGACAAACCCGATCTCTGGTCGGCTGAAATCCCCAACCTATATATGCTTTACGTCACTTTGAAGAAGGGCGGGGACGTTTTGCAGGTTATAAGGCAAGAGGTAGGATTTACCGAAGCGGTCGTGGACGGCAACGTCTTCCGCTTCAACGGCGAAGCGATAAAGATAAAGGGCGTCAATCATCACGACACGCACGAGAGCAAGGGCTATGCGATGAGTATTGCCGATTATGTGAAAGACGCCGTGCTGATGAAGGAATACAACGTCAACGCGGTGCGCACTTCGCATTATCCCCCCGATCCGGTTTTCCTCAAGATCGCCAACTATATGGGGCTTTATATAATCGACGAGGCGGACATAGAGACTCACGGTACCGGGGCGACTTATATATCCCGTCCCAACAGGTTGAGCAACAATGTCAAGTGGAAAAAGCACTATCTCGACCGCGTTATGCGTATGTACGAAAGGGATAAAAACAATCCCTGCGTGATCATGTGGTCTCTCGGCAACGAATCGGGAGGGTGGAAAAACCAGGATTATTGTTATCTCGAACTCAAAAAGATGACGAGGGTCCCGATACATTACGAAGGCGCTTGTCGTACGAAGAGATGGGCATACGACGTACTGTCGCAGATGTACACTCCGACAGAGGTGTATGATAAATATCTCGACAACAAGCTGCCCGAGAAATATTACAAAAAGCCGTTTTTCCAATGCGAATACGCACACGCGATGGGTGTCGGGCCCGGTTCCCTTGCCGATTATTGGACGAGATTTTACAGGTCTGAAAGCCTTATGGGCGGATGTATCTGGGAATGGGTGGACCATGCCGTAAAACAAAAGGACGGCACCTACACATACGGCGGCGATCACGGAGAATACGCTCACGATTCCAATTTCTGCGTCGACGGGCTGTTCTTCCCGGACAGAAAGCCGCATACGGGCGCGAAGTGTATGCAGGCGGTGTACAGACCCGTGCGCGC
Organism: uncultured Christensenellaceae bacterium; assembly: GCA_944383905.1. GTDB lineage: Bacteria > Bacillota > Clostridia > Christensenellales > UBA3700 > Ornithoclostridium. The sequence continues at coordinate 5,509 of CALWRI010000017.1, read as the reverse complement.
GTCATACATTTCGACAAACAGGTACGTTCTCGAAAACACGGATTATTTCAGAGACTCTTCGTGGCTTGAGACAGAATGGGAATACGTAGTCAACGGCGTCGTCGGCGAAACGGGCAAGATCCGCGTCGTCATACCTCCGAAGGAGAAGGTCGAGATCGTGCTCAAACACAAGAGCATAGATACGACAAAGGACTGCTTCATCAATTTTATTTACAGGAACAAGTCGACAGGCAAAGTCGTTGCCAAAGAGCAGATCATCATGTGTCAGAACGTCGGGAGGAGCGAGCTGGGCAAAGGCAACGGAGAAGTCGCTTATATCGAGAATGCGACCGAGATAAAGATCGCTACCAACAATGCGAGCGTGACGATAGACAAAAAGTCCGGCAGTATGGTCGGATACGAGGTCGACGGCATAGAGTACGTCAACCGCAACGCGAAAAACAAAGGATTCAGCCTTTCCGTTTACGACAGCCCGATAGACAACTATATGTACGTTGCCAACAAGTGGAAGGCAGCGGGACTTGACAAAGCGGAGTGCGTGTTCAACGGGCTCGACAGCGAGAAACAGTCCGGGAAGGTCGTCGTCGCGTGCCATTACGACGTCTGTCTGAAAGGCAAAAAGAAATATGCTTTCACGATACAGTATACGGTGTATTCGGACAACACTGTGGACGTAAAGCTGCTTCTCGATACGAAGAGATACGTCGATCTGCAAAAATTCGGGGTATGTTTCGAGATGCCGTCGTGCTACGATACGGTGCGTTATTACGGCAGAGGAGACAGCGAGAATTTCAGTGACTTCAAGGCGCACGCTCTGCTCGGCATCTACACGTCGAACGTCGGCAAGATGGCGGAGCCTTACATCAGACCGCAGGCGTCGGGCAACAGGGCGGAAACGCGCTGGGCGGAAGTCGTTGACGAGAACGGAGCGGGTCTGCGTTTTACCGCGCAGGGCGCGCCGCTCAATTTCAACGCAGTTCCTTTCAATGTGGAGGGACTTTGCGGCGCAACGCACAGGCAGGAGATAAAATACGACGGGACTACTTGCGTACACATCGATTACTTTGTCAGAGGAGTGGGAACGAACAGTTGCGGTCCCGACGCGAGGGCAGAGTACAGACTGGGCAAGAAGCAGACAAGACTTCAGTACGAATTCACGATGCAGCCCGTCATTCCTTCGGCGGAAAAAGAGAAATAAGCGCGCCTTCGCGCGCCTTCGCGCCGGGCATATATATATTTATTATGTACGCACGCGAACGAATAAAATATTTATTTATAATATTAGAATTTTTTAATAAAAACTATAAATATTTTATTTTTACTATTGAAAAGAAAAGCGCAATATGTTATAATACATGTATAATGTTGCGGTGGCAAATGGAGGAAATGTTTTATGGCAAAAGAATTCGATTACGAAGTGGTCAAGACTTACGGTAGTCTGTCGGAGTCCAGCAAGGGTTGGAAGAAGGAGATCAAACTCATCAGCTGGAATCAGAAGGAGCCCAAATACGACATCAGAGAGTGGTCTCCGGACGGTGAAAAGATGGGCAAGGGAGTGACGCTTTCCAAAGAGGAACTCGTCAACCTCAAAGCGCTTCTTGACGATATTCTCGCAGAGTAACGATCGGTTCTTTTTTACATATAAATTTGTTTTGTGCGGTATATAAAAATTATACGGTAGCTTTTGCTATCGTATTTTTTTGTGCCGATACGGGAGATGGCGCTTTTTCAAACGTCGGTCGCAGATTTTGCCCGACAGCAGGGGCGGAAAGATGCGTTGTGCGCCGCGAGGATAAATTTTACGTTTTTTAGTGTTGACAAAGCGGGTGCGCGGTAATATAATGGATAAAGTTGAAAGGGGGAAAACGGGAGGTGCATTTATGGACTATAGTATATTTTTGCATTTGGCATTGATCCTGTTGCTCACGAAAGTGCTGGGCATACTGATGAGAAAGATCGGTTTGCCGCAGGTAGTGGGAGCTTTGCTCGCCGGCATTATCATCGGTGTCAGCGGTCTTATCAAGAATACCGCGGAGCTAAAACCTTTTGCGGAGATCGGCGTCGTAATGATAATGTTTACCGCCGGTATGGAGACAAATTTCAAAGAGCTTAAGAAAAACGGCGTCGCCTCGGTGCTCATCACCAGCCTCGGCGTAATAATACCGCTTGCCGTCGGCTTTGGCGTATCCTGGATTATTCCCGGTCTCGAGCTCAAAGAGAGGTTTTTCTTTGGCGTGATCCTGGCGGCAACGTCTGTCGGCATAACCGTCGCGGTCCTCAAAGAAATAGGCAAACTACACGGCAAGGTCGGCGCAAGCATAGTTACCGCCGCGGTGCTCGACGATATAATCGGCATCGTCATTCTCGCGTTCGCGACGGGAGACGTGGATCCCAACACATGGGGTTACAAACTCGTCGGACTGTTCAAGGATCCGGCGACGGTGGCTTCCGGCATACAGGTCCTTATCAACGTCGTGCTTTTCTTCGTGCTCGCGATAGCTTGCGGCGTAGCGATTCACTTTATATTCAAGCTGCTCAGCAAGCATTTCCCGCACACCCGCAGACTTTCGATATTCGGTCTTGCGACGGCGTTCCTGTTCGCATGGTTCTCCGAAGAGCTGTTTGGCGTGGCTTCCATCACCGGCGCGTTCGTCGCGGGTATGATGATGTCCAACATGAAACAGACGGAGTACGTCGAACGTCGTATAGACATGAGCGCGTATATGCTGTTCAGCCCGATATTCTTCGCCAATATCGGAATATGCCTTGATTACAAAGCTCTTGTGGACAACATGAGCTGGACGATAGTGTTGTTCAGTCTCACTTTCGTCATCTGTGGTATGGCTGCAAAACTGGTGGGTTGCGCCACGGGCGGACTTATGTGCAAGTACAAAGCTCACGAAAGTCTCGAAGTCGGACTCGGAATGATGGTAAGAGGAGAGGTTTGCCTTATCGTTGCGCAGAAGGGTATAGAAGAAGGGATAATGTCTTCTCAGTATCTGCCTGCTGTCATTCTTCTTGTCATCGCTTCTTCGCTTCTCACGCCGATACTTCTCAAGATTACCTTCAAGAAGTTCCCGACGGAAGATGTCGAAGACGGAAAATTCGAGACGCCCGCTTCTCCCGTCGCCGCAAATATAATAAAGGAAAAGCTGGAAAAGGATATGCCTGTCTGCGACGAGACGATAAGCAAAGAGGCGAACGACACGGCGATCGAGCAGATGAGCGAAGAGAACAAAGACGCTACGCCTGTCGGCGGATCGGAGAAACAGGAAAAATAAAAACTCAAAAGGGTAATAAACTACGCGCCGTTGTTGAAACGGCGCGTTTTTTTGTTCTTAAAACCGCCAAAAACACAAAAAGATTTCAGTCTGTTGAAAAAACTTTGCGCGTGTGATATAATATGACGTATGAAAAAGCGCAACTTGTTATTGATTTCGACAATAATGATAATGTGCATGGTCGCACCGTTCGTCCTGGGCGCGTGCGCAGGATTTTCATTGACGATTTCGGCGCCTGCTCTCAAATTCGAAGACGGCGTCGTGTCATGGAATTCAGTGTCGAGCGCAAAGGGTTATCAGATCACTCTTTACGATGACGAAGACGGCGTTATGGGGGCGCAGTCGGGAGAGAGCTTCGTTATTCATTCGAACAAGTACGCATTGACAGCCGACGGCGTCTATTGGGTCGGCGTCAGGATTTTGAGCGGGAACGAATTTCTGAACGATTCTCCCGAATCCTATATATTGGTGGAGAAAAAAGATACGCAGAGCAACGTCGAAGTTCCCGGTCCCGACGATCCGGACGATAACAACGGCAATTCCTCGGGAAGTTCCGATACCGAAACCGACGTTTTTCCTTCAAACGCTCCCGCGCTTTGCCTTCCGACGGGCGCGGTGCAGAAATTCAATTATATTTCTTCTGCGTCGATCGGCGGCATATCCGTGCCTTTGACGGAAAACACGGGAGTGGTCTCGTCCGTTTCCGTTCTCGGGACGGAGCTTGACGACAGATATTGGTCTTACGATTCTCAGAACGGAGCAGTGGAACTTGAGCTTCCGACATTCTCCGGCGTTGATAGCGGCATCGACACAAAATTTACCGCAACGACTTCGGACGGAGAGAATTTTGATTTTTACGTTACGAAAACGGGCATTGCGAATCTCCCCGTATCTCTGGACGTGCCGAGTTACGGCGCATACGTTTACTGCAAGAATTCTTCGACCGCGTCCGACGGGCTCACGGTGAGTTTTTCCTCTTCTGCGAGCATTTACGCAATAAGCGTGGACGGCGTCAGGATCGCAAACAGCACGAGCAATTACTCAGCGACTTCAAAGAGCGTCGTATTCAAGGAAGGTTATCTCAACTCTCTCTCTTACGGTCTGCACGAAGTGCAGCTGTTTACAGGCAAAGGAATCCTCGATTTTTATCTGTTCGTCTATTCGTCAAGCATAATGTGCTATGACCTTCAGTTTGATTTTGACGACAGCTATCCCGACGTTATCCTCACATGGCAGGTGGATTATCCGATAGACAGATACGAGGTCGTCGTCAACGGGGACGTCTATTCGAGCGACGAATACCCCGATCGGTTTGACGGAAATTCTTTCAGTCTGAAGGGAATAATTGGCGAGTCTGCCAGCGTGTGCATAAGAAGTTATGTTCAGAGCGTGGATACCCCCGCTTCGAGCGCGACGGTCAATTATGCGGATCAGACAGGGAGCATTGCAAAATATCTCGATCCGACAAAGGGATTCACCTATCTGTCAAAGACGTTCAACAGATATATCGACAGCACCGAGGAAATGGACGTCCTCGCATATTATATGATTTTGTACTATGACGACCTCGATACGAAGTCGTTCAACACTGTCAACGGCTTTATCACCATGTCGTACGTCGACGTTTACGTCGATTCGCAGAGTACGGGTATCATAGACGCGAGCGGAGTTATGAACGCGTTCAAAGACTCTTGCGCAAAGTACAAGGAGTCGCTCAAGTATACCTATGCCGCGCAGGAGCTTTCGGACGGTGCTTACAGGATAGGGCTTTCCATGACGTCCAAAAACGAAGCTCTGTACGACAGCGAGAGCAAGTATACGGAGTCGTCGTCCAACGAATTTCATCTGACGAGATCCTCGAGATCTGCCGACTTTGACGACTTCGCGATAAACGGAAGGGAAGGGGCGGTCGTCGAAACGAGCGATCAGCTTTTCTTCGCGGTCGAGGCGGGATTCAGACCCTTGCCTGTCGCCGGCAGTATTGCCGAAAATTTGTACGCGCTCGCAAAGGACGTCTGCCGCACATGGATAGACGACGATATGACGGATTATGAAAAAGTGCACGCGATATACGATTGGCTCGGCAAAAACGTCGTTTACGATTATAATCTCGTAAGCAGCATGGAGGGTATAGAGCCGTCAGAGAGCAGATACGACCCGTTCTATTCATACGACAGCTTCTATCTTGAAGGCGTGTTCGAAAACGGCATAGCGGTCTGCAACGGCAT
>CALWRI010000016.1 GCA_944383905.1 uncultured Christensenellaceae bacterium | reverse complement strand
TTTTGGTGCGGTTACCGGGACTTGAACCCGGATGGTCTCCCATACGCCCCTCAAACGTACGCGTCTGCCAGTTCCGCCATAACCGCATTTCCTTAAGTTGCATTAGTTATCATAAAGGTTTTTTTCGGCTTTGTCAATGGATTTTTTATAGTTTAATCAAAAAAATTTATATATTTAACTGCAATTCAAAACGCATTGTTGCTTTTATCCGAAAAAGGGGATATAATAATCGGGAAAGATACGAAGGAGATCGATTATGGATAATTTTGTCGAGATGTTGAAAGAGGTCGGCAAGTGGGCGTTGACAGAGGGTTTGAAGGCAATCATCGGTTTTATTGTCCTCTTTATCGTATTCAAACTGACAAATTTTTTCACAAGGAAATTCGAGCGTTTTCTCAACCGCAAGATGATCGAGCCGACGATAATCAGAGTGCTCATTCCGACGATCAGGCGTTTTGTAAAATTTGCGGCTGTGCTCATTTATCTCGACTATCTGGGAATCCAGACTGCGAGCATTACCGCGGCGATAGCAAGCGCAGGCGTAGCGATCGGTCTCGCGTTGCAAGGCTCGCTTTCCAACCTCGCGGGCGGGATCGTCATTCTCGTGATGCATCCGTACAAGGTCGGCGATTATATTCAGTGCGAGGGTTACGAGGGCACCGTCACGGACATCAAGTTGTTTTACACTTATCTGAAGACGGGAGACAACAAGGTCATCATAATGCCAAACGGCAAGGTGGCCAACGATCATATCGTCAACGTGAATCAGAACGACACAAGAAGACAGGATATCGTTTTCTCCATATCGTACGACGAGGATTTTGAGAAGGCGAAAAAGATCATTTACGATTGCATAGCGGAGATGGATTACGTCCTCGAAGATCCCGCGCCTTTCGTGAACGTCACAGAGCACGCGGCGAGCAGCATAAACATTCTCGCGCGTTTCTGGGTCCCCACCGATAAGTATTGGGCGTCAAAATGGTTTATGCTCGAAAGGGTGAAAAAAGCGTTTGACGAAAACAACATCGAGATCCCTTATCCTCAACTCGACGTGCATACAAAATAAAGGAAAAGACAACAAAAAACGCGGGAGCGAATCCCGCGTATTTTTTCGCTTGAATATCCTTTATCAGCAGATCCACAAAACTTTGTTTGAAACGATCGTGGTAATGAGGTCGACGATCCAGAACAAAGCGGGGCAGATGAAAAGCATCAGAATAGAGAGTATGATCGCAAGGACGTTTTTCTTTTCAATACTGCGGCAGACTCTGTAAATTGCCCAGATGATGTCGAGTACGGGCAATGCAAAGATGACTTTGACTATTCTCGGAAGAGAGTCAAAAGATTTTACTACGGATTTCATAAATTCACCTCCAAATCCTATTGTATTCATTATATAACGATTCAAATTAAATTACAAGAGGATTTCAAAAATTTCCCTCCTTCGCTTTTCTCGGGAAGGAGGGTGTCGTTTATCTGAGGCGGACGACGTGCAGAAGCGCTCGTTTTGCCGCGATATTCAAAACAAACGACGGATATGTCGTCGCATTGGGGAATTCTACGCAAAGATCGATCTTGTCGCCTGCGTTGAGATCCGCAATGACGCTGTTTTGAAAATCTTTCGGATACGCCGTCTTTTCTGACGAAAAAGAAGTCCGCTCATTGTCGAATATGCCGTTTACGGCGCTGTGTTCGATCGCGGTATTGTTGACGCGGACATAAGGTTTTACTTCTCCGCTTTGTTTGCTCGTCGCGTTGACGGAATAAAAGATCCTGTACGTTCCCGTATTGGTTACGTTTATCTTGTTCGACGCTGCGGTCATTGTGCTGACGGGCATCGCTGCGTCGAGAGTAAGTCCGACGGGAGACGAAGACGATGGTGTGATCTGTTGTGCGGAAGCGTTGTAAAGCCCTGCGTATTCACTGAGCGTCGAGCCTGTCGCGCCCGTTGCTCCGTCCGATCCCGTTGCGCCGCGAGGACCCGTAGCTCCCGTCGGACCGGTGGCTCCGCTCGGTCCTGTAGGTCCGCTCGGACCCGTCGTTCCCGTTGCTCCCGTAGCGCCTGTCGGACCCGTAGCACCTGACGGACCTGTGATTCCCGTGGCGCCTGTTGCACCTGTGGGTCCCGTCGGACCTTGAGGAATAACAAAGTCGAGTATCGCCTTGTTGAGCGTGCCCGTATTCGTCACCGAGGCTTGAGTGCCGGGATCTCCCGTGGTCACGTTGCCGATAGAAATAGTTGCCGCCTGACCGTCTTCACCCGTGGCACCCGTGGGACCGCTCGGACCCGTCGTTCCCGTTGCTCCCGTAGCGCCTGTCGGACCCGTAGCACCTGACGGACCTGTGATTCCCGTGGCGCCTGTTGCACCTGTGGGTCCCGTCGGACCTTGAGGAATAACAAAGTCGAGTATCGCCTTGTTGAGCGTGCCCGTATTCGTCACCGAGGCTTGCGTACCCGGATCGCCCGTGGTCACGTTGCCGATAGAGATCGTTGCCGCCTGGCCGTCTTCTCCCGTGGGACCTGTCGCACCCGTCGGCCCCGTGGGTCCTGTTGCGCCTGTCACACCCGTGGCACCCGTGGGACCGGTGGGACCTGTCGGACCCGTAGCTCCCGTAGCACCTGACGGACCAGTGGTTCCCGTGACGCCTGTTGCTCCCGTGGGACCTGTCGCGCCTGTCGCACCCGTGGGTCCTGTTGCACCTGTGGGACCCGTTGCACCTATTGCGCCTGTGGGACCTGTCGGCCCCGTTGCGCCCGTTGCTCCTGTGGGACCTGTTGACCCCGTTGCGCCCGTGGGACCCGTGGGGCCCGTTGCACCTGTCGAGCCAATTCCCGTAGCACCTGTTACCCCTTTAAGAGATGAAAGCGGAAGTCCGCAGAGCATATAATACGGTGTCGAGCACCGTCTTCTGCAATTGTCGCTGATAAAATATCGCATATTGATCTCCTTTATACCGCATAAAGCAGTCGTTCATTATATGCCGTTTATCTATTTTGACGTGACTTTGATAAAACAGAGAATCGGCTGTCCGAGAAACTTCGGCAGATAAAATATTATCTGAAACCTTTTCTTCGATTGAAAATAAAAGGTCGATATGTTAATATTAAATTACAATCGTTTTTTATATGATAAAGAGGAGAGCATGAAGAAAACTATTCTTACAGTTGTTGTTTTGTTGATACTTGCGGTTTCTATATTCGCAGTTTCTTGTTCGGGAGCAAAAGTCGGCACTCGAAAATCCGATACCGTCATATCCGTATCTGACAATATGACTTTCGATGAAAAAGAGTGGGTCGATTATCTTGCGGAAGAGAAGTCTATATGCCTTGCAAAAGACGGAATAACAGAATATAAGATCGTTATCCCGTTTAGCGAAAAAGACATATTAGAAGAAGACGCTGTCTGTCTTGCAGAAATTTTACGCAGGATGACGGGGAGCTTGGACGGGTTCGAAGTAATAACGGACGGCGAGTTTTACGCAGGAAAATTCATTTCTATCGGTAACACTGCTTATGCGTCTGACATTACCGCGGACGGAGTGATCTACGACGGTTTTACCATTAAGAGCACAGAAGAAAATATCTACATAAAATCGTCTGACGAAGTTGATCCCGATACTGCAAAAGACGGAGTAATAAACGGTATTTACGGCTTTGCGGAGGACGTCCTCGGCTGCATGTTCGTCAGAAACGATTTCGATTACGTTCCGTATGCCGAAACAGTTTATCTCGATAGGCTCGATATAACCGACAATCCCGATTTTGCGTGGAGAAGGATATATCAATACGAAGTATCGCAGGACGGTTGGAGCAAAAAGATAAAGAGCAACGGTACGGGCGAAAATTCAGACATCGGCAACGATGCGAACAAATATTGGGGGACGTGGTGTCACAGTGTTTTCAAATTTGTCGACCCCGATCTCTATTTTGAATCGCATCCGGAGTATTTTGCATATATCGACGGAAAAAGAAGGGCCGAATACGAAGGCAGCGACACTCAGCTGTGTTTTTCAAACCCCGATATTTATCCTATAATCGAGGCAAAACTTGCTGAGTTTATAGAACAGTACCCTGAGGCTAAATATTGGGATTTCAGCATAAACGACAACAATTATTATTGCGTGTGTGCCGAGTGCGAGAAATCGTATCAAAAATACAATTCAAGGGCAGGCGCGCTTATCGAGATACTGAACAAACTCGCAAGGCGTTTCCCCGATAAGTATATAAGCACTCTCGCGTACCTGTACACAAAAGACGTGCCTGAAGGGATAGTCTGCGAAAAGAACGTAAATATAGTGATAGCGCCTATACAGACCTCGCAGCTTTATAGCAGCAGATTCGGTGATAACGACGCATCCGCCGAGGCTAAAAAGATGATAGAAGGGTGGAGCGCGGTATGTGATAATCTGTTTATATGGGATTACGTCGTGGATTTCAAAAATCTGCTGATGCCTTATCCTAATTTTGCCGTACAGAAAGACAATGCAGAATTTTATAAGGAAAACAACGTGAAAAGCGTTTTCCATCAAGGCAGCAGAGAGAAAAAGGATGAATTTGCATGTCTTAGGAGTTATCTGTTGGCTAAACAGTTATGGGATACGGATACAGACGTCAATGCGCTTTTAGGCAAATACGTCACCGTAACTTACGGAGATGCTGCAGGATATATTGCAGAGTACATAGATATCATGCACGATTCTGTTGCGACCGAGGCTAAGGAGCTTGATCTCTACGACGCGCCGCAAGCTCATTACGGAGATTATCTGAGCAGCGAAAATATAGATAAATATATGCAGCTTACGCAAAACGCTCTCGATGCTGTCAAAGGTGACGACGAACTTACAAAATTCGTCGAAGAGATCAGGATCAACGTATTATATGCGAAGATGTACGAAAACAGTTGGGATTTTTTAGAAAAAGAAAAGGCTTTTGAAGAATTCAAAACTCTTGTAGTAAAGCACGGCATAGAAAGACCTTACGAGATCGCTCCTCCTGATATGAACGAATTCATCAACGATACGTATCCGATGCAGCTGACTTTGATAAAGTTGTATATTTCTTTGTGCGTTATCGGAGGAATCGCGCTTGTCGCAGCCGGTATCACTGTGTCCGTAATAGTAATAAAGCGCAGAAAGAAGAAAAGCTAACGACGATATTTAGCCGATTGCTTTTGCGGTCGGCTTTTTTATAACGGTTTTCAGCAATAAAAAGACAGGCTTTGAAATCTGCATCGAGTATATCTTGTATATACCTTTCATAAAATATCGGTATGTGGAAGAAGACTGTAACGATAGACAAATCGTATGGCAAAGAATGCAGAGCGTTATTGCGCGAACTCGGAAAGAACAAGTCGTTGGTATGTGCGGTCGAAGAGAGCAAGACCCGTATTCTGATCTCGGTAGCGGCAAGGGACGCGGACGGAGAGAATGCGCAGGAATATTTATGCGACAAGATAACAAAACTTCTTACGACTTATTTCAAACATCTGTACATAACTGAAAGCATAGGGATAGACAAATTCACGCCTGCTCAGGTGTGCCTGCTTGCCGTAATGGTTTATTATGATAGCGAGGCAGAGTATGCAGAATTGTTCGATAAGATAAGCGGATATGACGTGATCTGTATAGACGGAGTTTACAATTTCGCGATGAAAAATCTGAAGGAAGAGTGGGACGAACTCTGTGTCGTTTCGGAAAATCTGTTCAACGGAGATTATGAAGACGAAGATCTGTACGACGTCGCGGGTTATGTCGTACAGGAAAAGTCGGACAGAACGAGGCTTCTGATCGCAGACGCAGAAAATCCCGTTGTTACCGACGTGTCAAAAGGCGGGTTTGTGAGCGTGGACGATTTTTACGGCGACACTACGCTGGATCTGATAAACTGCGCCGTAGGCAGAGGCGCTAAAGAGGTGACTCTGGACGCTAGTTTCAAAGACAAAAGACTTTTATCTGCGTTGTCGCGGTTTGCAAAAGTCAGGAACATATAAAACACTTTCGGCAAAACCGTTGACAACAAAAAGACTGCGGTTTATAATAAATGCACAAGCAAATTGCCGCGCCCTTACGGGCAGACAGAGGACACGCTTCAACGGCACGCGCCACAGAGAGCTTTCGGCAGCTGAAAAGAAAGCGCAAACGGACGTTGACAGTACCACCGCTGAAAGGCACGTCGCCGCACGAAACGGTAAAAATCGAGAGACGGCATTTATGCCGTAAGTAAGGTGGAACCGCGACAGACAGTCGTCCTTATGTGAAAACGTAAGGGCGTTTTTTTATACGCAACGGAGGTATCTTTATGATAATCACACTCAAAGACGGAAGCAGTAAAGAGTACGAAAACGGAAAAACCGTACTCGAGATCGCAAAGGATCTTTCTGAGGGACTTGCGAGAGTTACGCTCGGCGCGATAGTCGACGGCAAAGTCGTCGAAGCAAATACCGTGCTCGATCGCGACTGCAATCTTCAGATCCTGACTTTCAAGGATCCCGAAGGCAGAAAGATATACCGCCATACCTGCGCGCACGTTCTCGCACAGGCGGTAAAAAGCATTTATCCTACCGTAAAACTCGCAATAGGACCCGCGATCGACGACGGATTTTATTACGATTTCGATTTCACTACGCCTATAAGCATGGAGCAGCTCGACAAGGTAGAAGAGGAGATGAAACGCATTATAAAAGCCAATTATCCCCTTGAAAGATTCGTTCTGCCCCGCAAAGAGGCTCTCAAACTCATGAAGGGTTTTGACGAGCCTTACAAGGTAGAACTTATAAACGATCTGCCCAAGGACGCGGAGATCTCTTTCTACCGTCAGGGCAATTTCACGGATCTCTGCGCAGGACCGCATCTGCCGTCTACGGGCATGATCAAAGCGTTCAAGCTGACGAGCCTTACGGGCGCATATTGGAGAGGCAACGAGAAGAACAAGATGCTTTCGAGAATTTACGGCACTTGTTTCGATAAGAAGAGCGATCTCAACGAATATCTTACCGCCGTCGAAGAGGCTAAGAAACGCGACCACAACAAGCTCGGCAGAGAACTCGGCATTTTTATGACGGACGAAAAGATAGGTCAGGGCTTGCCTCTGCTCATGCCTAAGGGTACCAAGATATTCCAGACGCTGACCCGTTTCGTCGAGGACGAGGAGGAGAGACGCGGTTACGTCCGCACGAAGACTCCTTATATGGCGAAATCCGATCTTTACAAGGTCTCGGGGCACTGGGATCACTACAAGGACGGCATGTTCGTCATCGGCGACGAGGAGAAGGACGACGAAGTGTTCGCGCTCCGTCCTATGACCTGTCCTTTCCAATATACGATATACAACAACGGTCTCAAGAGCTACCGCGATCTTCCGATAAGGTACGGCGAGACGTCCACGCTTTTCAGGAACGAGGCGAGCGGCGAGATGCACGGTCTCATCCGCGTCAGGCAGTTTACGATAAGCGAAGGGCATATCGTATGTACGCCCGAACAGCTGGAAGAAGAATTCAAAGGCTGCGTCGATCTGATAAAATATATGCTGACCTGCTGCGGATTGCAGAACGACGTGACCTACCGCTTCTCCAAGTGGGACCCCAGCGATACCAAAAAGTACATCAACGAGCCCGAGACCTGGAATAAGGCGGAAGACACGATGAGAAAGATCCTCGACCACCTCGGCATACAGTATACCGAAGCGGTCGGCGAAGCGGCGTTCTACGGACCCAAACTCGACATTCAGATCAAGAACGTGCACGGCAAAGAGGATACGATCATCACGGTTCAGGTCGATATGTTCCTCGCGGAAAACTTCGATATGAGCTATGTCGACGAAAACGGAGAAAAGCGCAGACCTTATATCATTCACCGCACTTCGATAGGCTGTTACGAGCGCACGATAGCGCTGCTCATCGAAAAATTCGCGGGGGCGTTCCCGCTCTGGATCGCGCCGACGCAGGTCAAGGTCATAAGCCTGACCGACAGAAACGTCGAAAGCGCGAAGCAGATCTCCGACAAGCTGTATTCCTACGGCATCAGGACGGAGCTGGATTCGAGGAGCGAGACTGTCGGCTACAAGATCAGGAGCGCGCAGCTCGAGAAGGTGCCTTATATGATAGTCATAGGAGACAAAGAGGCGGAGTCGGGCGTCGTTTCGGTGCGTCGCCGCGGCGAAGGAGTCATAGGGGAGATGAGCCTCGACGACTTCATTGCGCGTCTGCTCAAAGAGATTACGGACAAGCGTCTCGACTGAACGTATAATAAATATAAATATCAATAAAAACGACCCGCTCAAAAGGCGGGTCTTTTTGTCGCATAAAGGCGGATCGTTTGAAAATAGCTTATCGCGAATACAGCCGCGCGGCTTTTTCAAACAGCTCCGCGACTTTGGTTTTGAGAGAGGACGGGAGCAGCACTTCGACGTCCGCGCCGAACCCGGCGAGCTTGCGCAAAGTCGCCTCGTTGTCATAAACCTCGCCTTGCGCGATATAACGGTCGCCGTCCTGCGAGCGTGTGACGTTTTCTATGCCGAGCCATTCTTCGACGTCGTAACGCGCCGCTTCGTTCACTTTTAGCGAGATCCTGATCTTTTCCTTCTGCGTCGGGTCGTACAGATTCCATTCTTTTTCGTATGCGGGGATCTGATACTTCGTGTCGAGAAGTATGATGTGCGTTATCCTCGATATTTTGAACAGCCTCAAAGCCTTGTCGCGCAGGCAGTTCGCATAGACATACCAATTGTTGTTTGAAAGCACGAAAGCGTAGGGCTGCACGTCGCGTTCGCTTATCTCGCCGAGTCTGTTGTGATAGCTTATCCTGACCGTCCGTTTTTCCTTTTTCGCGTTTGCGAGCGCGTCGAATTTTGCGGCGAGCTTCGGATTTGAAAGCAGGGTATTTGCGTTGTCGACGACGAAATCTTCGTTGAAGAAACCGCCTCTGTCGGCAGAGCGGACGTTTTTTATCGCCGACATCTTTTTTATCACCGCGTTGACCTTGTCGGACTTGGGCTGTATCGCGTCGAGCGCCGTAACTATGAGTTGAAGTTCTTCCTTTGTGAAAAAGTTTGCGCCCAGCTTGAAATCGTCGCCGATCATTATTCCGCCGCCGCGTCCTTTCTGGCAGTAGACGGGTATATGCGCGGCGCTCAACGCGTCGACGTAGCGGTAAACCGTGCGGGGGCTAATTTCAAGCTTGACGGCGAGCTCGTCCGCGGTGAGCACGTCGTTGTTGAGCAGTTCTATCAGCATGGAGAAAAGGTTTTCTATCATATTATGCGCTCCTTTATGAATATTTTAATATTTTTATGCAAAACTGTCAATAAAAATATGACATATTGAGTCAATTATACAGCATAATTTGTATAAAAATTGAGTAAACAAAAACGACCAATTCGAGTATTAAAAGGCAGATCCGTGTTTTGAAAATGCACGCTCGGACATATTCAAAGTCCTTTAATATAAAGGGAACGACATTTTTTAGAAAAAATTTCAAAAAGTGCTTTATATTATTTGCCTATAAAAAATCATTGTGGTAAAATATGCACAATAAATTTATTTATATACACGAGGTATACAAAAATGAACGCTTACGTACAAAGAGTGTTGAATGACCTGATCGAACGCAATCCCGGTGAAAAGGAGTTCCATCAGGCGGCAACCGAAATACTCAATTCTCTTTCTGTAGTTTTCGATAAACATCCCGAATACGAAGAAAAAGGACTTCTCGAACTGCTCGTCGAGCCCGAGAGAGTGATTATGTTCCGTGTGCCCTGGGCAGACGACAACGGCGTGATACACGTCAACAAGGGTTACAGAGTTCAGTTCAACAGCGCGATCGGACCTTACAAGGGAGGTTTGAGATTCCATCCTTCCGTAAACCTCTCCATCGTCAAGTTCCTGGGATTTGAGCAGATCTTCAAAAACTCTCTCACCAGCCTGCCCATAGGCGGCGGCAAGGGCGGCAGTGACTTTGATCCCAAAGGCAAGAGCGATATGGAGATCATGAGATTCTGTCAGTCCTTCATGAGCGAGCTTTACCGTCACATCGGCGCGGACACCGACGTTCCTGCGGGAGATATCGGCGTAGGCGGCAGAGAGATAGGTTATATGTTCGGTTATTACAAGAAGCTCGTCAACGAGCACGTCGGCGTTCTCACCGGCAGAGGTCTCACTTACGGCGGCTCTCTCGTCAGGACCGAAGCTACCGGTTATGGTCTGATCTATCTCATGCAGGAGATGCTCAAGGAGCAGAACCTCGATTTCAACAATAAGAGAGTGGTGATCAGCGGTAGCGGTAACGTCGCGATCTATGCTCACGAGAAAGTCAACCAGCTCGGCGGCAGAGTTCTTGCAATGAGCGACTCCAACGGCTATATATATGACGAAAACGGCATCGTTCTCGACACCGTCAAACTCATCAAGGAGAGAAACCGCGGCAGGATAAGCGAGTACGTCAAATATCATCCGACCGCGAAGTACGTCGAGGGTTGCAGAGGAATATGGAGCATTGCCGCAGACATAGCGCTTCCTTGCGCTACGCAGAACGAGATCAATCTCGATGAGGCAATGATGCTTGTCAAGAACGGCGTAAAAGCAATCGGCGAAGGCGCAAACATGCCTTGCACGATCGAAGCTGCGGAGTTTTTCCAGAGCAAAGGCGTACTGTTTGCGCCCGCAAAGGCTGCAAACGCAGGCGGCGTCGCTTGTTCCGCTCTCGAGATGGCGCAGTCGAGCATGAGAACCTTCTGGTCTTTCCAGGAAGTTGACGAAAAGCTCAAGCACATCATGATCAACATCTTCCACAACATTAAAGACGCTGCGGCAAGATACGGTATGAACGGCAACTACATTGCAGGCGCGAACATCGCCGGCTTTGAGAAAGTCGCCAACGCAATGCTCGTACAGGGCGTTTGCTGACAGAGACAAGAAATCACAAACCGTTGCTCCCGGCAGTTTTGCCGGGAGTTTTTTTGTGAAGAGATTTCTTTGCGGGGACGCACAACTTTGAAAGCGAAGTGGGAGTCCCGTATTTGGCTTTTTGAAGCGATTTTGACGTCGGAACGAGCAAAGGCATCGCGTCTAAACGCCTGACTCTCAGAGTGTCATGAAAGACGTCGGGGAGCGCGTCGGTTGTCGTCAACAGATGAAATCTTATCGTCAACGGAAAAAACAGTGCGTGTGCACGCGCGCAGTCTCAATAAAATACGCGAGTCTGCCGCATTTGTATTTTGCATTAAAATAGAGTAATTTACAGTAACTTTTTCAGCCTTGAAAGTTGTCGGAAAATGGATTTTCAAAGGCGTTTTGAGCAGTAATTCAAGGTAAAAAAAAGTACCCGTTTTTGCATAAAAAATCAAAAATGAATAAAAGCGGAATTATTTTGAAATTTGCTGTCCCGCATTGCGTCGGGGATTTGCCGTCTTTGTGTAGGTTATCGCGCGTTTTGCTTTTTTACCTAAAGGTATTTTTCTCTGATTTTTATGCAACGCTCTGTGGATAACTCCCGTCAAATGTGGAAAACCCTGTGGATAACTCGCCAAAATCGAGGCGCAGACGTGATTTTCGCCGTTTTCGGCGCTCGGAAAAATACGTTACTGAAAATTACTTTTTTGCCTCGCTCACCCCGTCGCATTTGTAGAAATTAGTAAATTTTTGTCGCCGTTTTCCCTTGTACAAAATAAACTTTTATGATAGAATTTATTTATTAAATTTTCCGCGGCGCGCTCTCATTTGCGCATCAGATCGAAGCCGCGGTATCTGAGGAGATTTTTATGGCAAAAGTTGCTGTTATCATGGGAAGCATCAGCGACCTCGACGTCGTAAAACCCGCGATCGACGTTCTCAAGAGTTTCGACGTGGAAGTGGAGGCGAGAGTCATTTCCGCTCACCGCACGCCCGAGCTTGCGCACGAATTTGCGGTACAGGCTGCGGACAACAATATCGAGGTCATAATCTGCGCGGCGGGCAAAGCCGCTCATCTCGGCGGAGTTATCGCGAGCTTTACGCCGCTGCCGGTCATCGGTCTCCCCGTAAAGAGTTCGACGATGGACGGCCTCGACAGTCTGCTTTCTATGGTGCAGATGCCCGGCGGTATCCCCGTTGCCTGCGTGGCGATAAACGGCGGTCTCAACGCGGGTCTTCTCGCAGTGCAGATACTTGCGGTGAAATATCCAGTTCTTATGAAAAAATTGCAGGATTACAAGAGTAACCTTGCTCAAAAAATACAACAAGACGACGCAAAATTGCAAAAGGAGTTAAAGTGATGGAAAGGACAACCCAACTTTATGAAGGCAAAGCAAAAAAAGTGTATCTGACGACCGACCCCGACGTGGTCCTCGTTTCCTACAAGGACGACGCTACCGCGTTCAACGGCATCAAGAAGGGCACTATCAAGGGCAAAGGCGTGGTGAACAACGTGTGCAGCAACCACCTTTTCAAACTGCTTGAAGAAAAGGGCGTCCCCACTCACTATGTTGAGCAGATCAACGAGAGAGAGACCTATGTCAAAAAGGTGCAGATCGTTCCGCTCGAGGTCATCGTGCGCAATATCGCCGCAGGCTCTCTTTCCAAGAGACTCGGCATTCCCGAGGGTACGAAGCTCGCTTCCACCGTGCTCGAATTCAGCTATAAGAACGACGATCTCGGCGACCCCATGGTAAACGACTATCACGTCTATGCGATGAATCTCGCGACGAAAGAGGAAGTCGAAAAGATCAAGGCTATGGCTCTCAAAGTCAACGATATTCTGAGCGCTTATTTCAAGGAGATAGGCATCGAGCTCATCGACTTCAAGCTCGAGTTCGGCAGATACAAGGGCGACATAATCCTCGCGGACGAGATCTCTCCGGACACCTGCCGTTTCTGGGATACCAAGACGGGCGAAAAGCTGGACAAGGACCGTTTCCGCCGCGACATGGACGACGTGGACAAGGGCTACAGAGAGATCAAAAAGAGAATGGGTCTCGAGTAATACGCAACACAATAAGGAGTAGATATGGCTATTGATTACAAATCCGCAGGCGTGGACGTAGAAGCCGGATACGAAGCCGTCAGGCTCATGAAGGAATACGTCAAGACTACCTACAACGACAGCGTTCTGGGCGATCTCGGCAGTTTCGGCGGTTTTTACGCGCTCGACGATAAAGAGGACGGAGATTGCCTCGTCGCGGGCACGGACGGCGTGGGCACCAAGCTCAAATACGCGTTCGTTCTCGACAAACACGACACCGTCGGCATCGACGCCGTCGCTATGTGCGTCAACGACATAGTCTGTCAGGGCGCAAAGCCGCTGTTCTTCCTTGACTATATCGCGCTTTCCAAGCTCGAGCCTGTCAAGGTAGCGAACATCGTCAAAGGCGTATGCGAGGGCTGCCGTCAGTCGGGTTGCGCGCTCATAGGCGGCGAAACGGCGGAAATGCCCGGGTTCTATGCGAAGGACGAATACGACATCGCCGGTTTTGCGGTGGGTATCGTCAAAAAGAACAAGATCATAAACGGCAAGACGATAAAGAAGGACGACGTCCTGATCGGTCTCGCTTCGAGCGGCGTGCACAGCAACGGCTATTCGCTCGTGAGAAAACTCTTCGGAGAAGACAAGGAGAGCCTCAACAAGTACAACGAGACGCTCGGCTGTACTCCCGCGGAGCTCGTGCTCACCCCGACGAGGATATACGTCAAGACCGTGCTTTCGATCATTGAAAAATTTGAGATAAAGGGTATCGCTCATATCACGGGCGGCGGTTTCATCGAAAATATCCCGCGCATCATTCCCAAAGGTCTCGGCATTTCGATCGACAGATCCTCTTATCCGCTGCCGCGCATATTCAAGGCGCTTCAGGAGATAGCGGGAATCGACGACCGCAAGATGTGCAATACGTTCAACATGGGCATCGGTCTCGTGATGGCGGTGGATCCGTCCATCGCTTCCGACGTGGTCAAAGAGCTTGAAAATCTGGGCGAAAAGGCTTACGTCATCGGCAAAGTCACGGACAAAGAGGGCGTGGAGTTATGAAAAGAATAGCCGTTTTCATCTCCGGTTCGGGCAGCGATATGCAAAGCGTCATCGACGCGTGCGAGAGCGGCTACATAGACGGCAGGGTCGTCTGCGTCGTCGCGTCTCGCGACGGCATATTCGGACTCGAGAGAGCGAAAAAACACGGCATAGACAGCGCGGTTTTCGCGCTTAAAGATTACGACGGAGACTGCGGGAGGAGAGACGAGGCGATCTTGTCCTACCTCTCGGGGTACGACGTCGACCTTATCGTGCTTGCGGGATACCTCGGTATCGTAACGCACAGGCTTGTCAGCGCATACTCGAAGAGAATGATAAACATTCATCCGTCCCTTATCCCGGCGCATTGCGGCAAGGGAATGTACGGTCTCAAGGTGCATGCAAGCGTGCTTGCGAGCGGAGACAAGGTCAGCGGAGCGACGGTACATTACGTCGACGACGGCACCGACACGGGCGAGATCATCGTTCAGCAGAGGGTTGAGGTCAAAGCGGGAGACACTCCCGAGACCTTGCAGGCGCGAGTCCTTGAGACCGAGCACCAGCTGCTTCCTTACGCGGTGCGTTTTTTGTGCGGAAAAGACAGTTGAAAGCCGTCTTTTCTCTTTTTATTCGCGCGTGCGACACGCGGCGCGGACATATCGATAAGAAATCAATTTACAGGAGTGAAAGATGAAAAAGAGAGCGTTAATAAGTGTTTCCGACAAGACGGGTATAGTTGAATTTGCAAAGAGCCTCGAAGGCTACGGTTACGAGATCGTCTCGACGGGCGGCACCCTCAAAGCGTTGCAGGGAGCGGGCGTCGCGGCGATAGACATCAGTTCCGTCACCGGTTTCCCCGAATGTCTCGACGGCAGAGTCAAGACTCTTCATCCCAACGTGCACGCCGGACTTCTCGCAATGAGAAGCAAAAAGGAGCACATGGACTTTTTGAAAAAGATGGATATCACGCCGATAGACGTCGTCGTTGTAAACCTCTATCCGTTCAAGCAGACAATCTCCAAACCCGGAGTGCAGCTTGCGGAGGCGGTGGAGAACATCGACATCGGCGGTCCCACCATGTTGAGAAGCGCGGCAAAAAACTATCAGGACGTCGCGGTCGTCGTCGATCCTGCGGATTACGAAACCGTGCTCTCGGAGCTCGCAAACGGAGGAATTACCGTTGAGACCAAGTTTCGCCTTATGTACAAGGTTTATCAGCACACTGCTTATTACGACACTCTGATCGCCAATTATCTGCGTATGAAGCAGGGCATTGAGTTCCCCGACAAGCTTACTCTCGCGTTCGACAAGGCGCAGGATATGAGATACGGCGAAAACCCGCATCAGAACGCAGTTTTTTACAAGGAGCCATTCCCCGTCCCGGGTTCGCTCGCAAGCGCGCAGCAACTGCACGGCAAAGAGCTTTCTTACAACAATATCAACGACACCAACGGCGCGCTTGACCTTTTGAGGGAGTTTTCCGAGCCGACCGTCGTTGCCGTCAAGCACGCAAATCCCTGCGGCGTAGCTACCGCCGAGACGATAAGCGAAGCGTACAAGAAGGCTTACGACGCGGATCCGACCTCTATCTTCGGCGGAATAGTCGCGGCAAACAGAGAGATAGACAAGGCTACCGCGGAGATGATACATTCGATATTCATCGAGATAGTCGTCGCTCCTTCTTTCAGCAAAGAAGCGCTCGACATCCTCTGTCAGAAACCCAACATCAGACTGCTTAAACTCGATACGATCAACACTCCGATTCCCGAAGGCTGCTATGATATGAAAAAGGTGCTCGGCGGTCTGCTCGTGCAGGAATACGACAAGATGGTCGTGGATTTCGACAAGGTCAGGACGGTCACGAAAAAGGAGCCGACCAAGAAACAGCTCGACGATATGGTTTTTGCGATGAAGGTCGTCAAGCACACCAAGTCCAACGCGATCGTCATTGCGAAGGACGGAGTCATACTCGGCATAGGCTGCGGACAGGTCAACCGTATCAGAGCGACGGAGCAAGCGATAGCTCATTCTCTCGTGGATACGAAAGGCGCCGTGCTCGCAAGCGACGCGTTCTTCCCGTTCGACGACTGCGCACGCGCGGCGGCAAAGGCGGGAATATGCGCTATCATGCAGCCGGGCGGAAGTATCAAGGATCAGCTCAGCATTGACGCCTGCGACGAAAACGGCATCGCCATGGTATTTACCGGCGACAGACATTTCAAGCATTGACGGAGGGCGTATGAACAGCGTACTCGTTATCGGAGGCGGCGGCAGAGAACACGCTATATGCGTCGCGCTTGCCAAAAGCCCCAAAGTGGACAAGATATATTGCCTTCCCGGCAACGCGGGCATAAGCGAAATTGCGGAATGTTCTCCCGTATCCGCGACGGATTTTGACGGGATACTCGCGTTCGTCGAGGCGCACGACGACATAAAAATGACCGTCGTCGCTCCCGACGACCCGCTCGCGCTCGGACTTGTGGACCTGCTCGAGAGCAAGGGATACCGCGCGTTCGGACCGCGCAAGAACGCGGCGATAATCGAAGCTTCAAAGGCGTTCAGCAAGGCGCTTATGAAGAAATACGGCATCCCCACCGCGGCGTACGAAGAATTCGACGACGTCGACAAGGCGAAGGAATATGCGAAAAAATGCGCATATCCTCTCGTCGTGAAGGCGGACGGACTCGCGCTCGGAAAGGGCGTAATAATCTGTCAGAACGTGGACGAAGCAATGACAGCGCTCGAAGAAATGATGGTCGGCAAGAAGTTCAAGGACGCGGGCAATAAGGTCATCATCGAAGAATTCATGGTCGGCAAAGAGGTCTCCGTGTTGAGCTTTACGGACGGAAAGACGATCGTTCCGATGGTATCTTCGCAGGACCACAAGCGCGCTCACGACAACGACGAGGGTCTCAATACGGGCGGCATGGGCACGTTCTCGCCGTCGAAAGCGTACACAAGAGAACACGAAAAAGAGACGATGGAAAAGATAATCCTGCCCACTATGCGCGCCATGAATGCGGAGGGCAGGACCTTCAAAGGCGTCCTCTATTTCGGACTCATGATAACGGACGGCGGAGTCAAGGTCGTCGAATACAACGCACGTTTCGGAGATCCGGAGACGCAGGTCGTTCTTCCCAGACTCAAGACCGATCTTTACGAGATATTCGACGCGATCATCGACGAGAGACTGTCGGACGTCGACATAGAATGGGACGACAACGCGGCGGTGTGCGTCATAGTCGCTTCGGGCGGTTATCCCGAAAGCTATAAAAAAGGAGTGCCGATCACGATCGGGGATCTGGACGAGGGCATCGTGCTTTATCACGCGGGCACCGCGTTCAAAGACGGCAGGCTCGTCACGAGCGGAGGCAGAGTCATCGGAGTTACCGCAACCGGCAAGGACATCGACGAAGCCCGCAAAAAGGCTTATGCCAACGTCGACAAGGTCAGCTTCGAAGGCGCGTTTTACCGCAAGGACATCGGCATAAAGAAATAAACGGAGAGACAAAATGGTAAAGAGAATTTTTGTTGAGAAAAAGCGCGGATACGACGTCGGCGCGAAAAAGGTCGGATCGGACGTCACAAATGTGCTCGGCATCGGAGCAGATGACGTCAGAGTCTTTATCCGCTACGACGTGGAAGGGCTCGAAAAAGAGGTGTTCGACGAGGCGAAAACCACTATATTCAGCGAACCGCCCGTTGACGACGTCTATGAGGACGAACTTCCTTCGCTCGACGGTTACAGCGCTTTCGTGACCGAGTATCTTCCCGGACAGTACGATCAGAGAGCGGACAGCGCGATGCAGTGCGTACAGTTGCTCTCTATGGGTCAACGCCCGCTCATCAAATGCGCTACCGTCTATGCGATCAAGGGCGTAAACGACGCGCAGCTCAAGGCGATAAAGCACTTTCTCATCAACCCCGTCGAGAGCAGAGAGGGCGATTTCTCGCTCCCCGAAACTCTCGTGCAGAAGGTGGAGCAGAATCTGACCGTGCCCGTGATAGACGGCTTTACGAAAATGAGCGACAAGGACGTCGCGGACTATCACGCGAGCAAGGGCTTCGCAATGAGCGTTGAAGATCTTATCTTCGTCCGCGATTATTTCAGGAGCGAAAACAGGGATCCTTCGGAGACAGAGCTCAAAGTCATCGACACATATTGGTCAGATCACTGCCGTCACACTACGTTCGCTACGGAGATAACGGGCATAAAACTTGCTTCGGACAATCCGCACGTTCAGGCGGCGCTCGACGAATACGAGGTGCTGTTCGCCGATCTCTACAAGACGAGACCCGACAAGTACAGATGTCTTATGGACATCGCGACGATCGCCGTCAAAGAGCTCAAGAGGAGAGGAAAACTCGACAATCTCGACGTCAGCGACGAGATAAACGCTTGTTCGGTGCGCGTCAACGTCGACGTGGACGGCAAGGACGAAGAGTGGCTCATCATGTTCAAGAACGAGACGCACAACCACCCGACGGAAATAGAGCCGTTCGGCGGTGCGGCGACCTGCCTCGGCGGCGCTATAAGAGACCCGCTTTCCGGCAGGACGTTCGTATATCAGGCAATGCGCGTTACGGGTTGCGCGGACCCGAGAGAGCCGATCGAAAAGACGCTCAAAGGCAAACTTCCGCAGCGCGTGATCACGAAGACCGCGGCGGCAGGTTATTCGAGTTACGGCAATCAGATAGGTCTCGCAACGGGTCAGGTCAGCGAAATGTATCACGAAGGATACAAGGCAAAGAGACTTGAGACGGGCTATGTCATTGCAGGCGCTCCCGCTTCAAACGTGGTCAGAAGAAAACCCGTCGAAGGTGACGTCATCGTGCTTCTCGGCGGAGATACGGGCAGAGACGGTTGCGGCGGCGCTACCGGTTCTTCCAAAGCGCATACCGAGAAGTCGGTCGAAGTCTGCGGTGCGGAAGTGCAGAAAGGCAATCCTCCCACGGAGCGCAAGATACAGAGACTGTTCAGAAATCCCGAGGTCAGCAGACTCATCGTCAAGTGCAACGATTTCGGCGCGGGCGGCGTGTCCGTCGCTATCGGAGAACTTGCAGACAGCCTCGACATCTTCCTCGACAAAGTGCCCAAGAAATACGAAGGTCTGTCGGGTACCGAGCTTGCGATTTCGGAATCGCAGGAGAGAATGGCGGTCGTCCTCGACAAGAACGACGTGGAGAAATTCGTCGCGGCGGCGAAAGAGGAAAACCTCGGCGCGACGGCTGTCGCGGTCGTGACCGACAACGGCAGAATGAGAATGTACTTTGCGGGAAACTGCATAGTCGATCTCCGTCGCGCGTTCCTCGATACGAACGGCGTCAAGCAGAAGCAGGATGCGGAGATAGACGAAAAGATCGCGACTTATCTCGACAAGGCGGATCCCGAAACCGCAAAAACTTTCCTGTCGGGCGACGTCAAAGGCGCCGTGCTCGGAGAACTTGCGAGACTCAACGTCTGTTCGCAGAAAGGTCTCGGAGAGATGTTCGACAGCACGATAGGCGCGCGCACGGTCCTTATGCCGTTCGGCGGCAAATATCAGCTCACTCCGTCCGTCGTCATGGCGGCAAAGCCTCCCGTAAAAGGCAGGACAGATACCGTCACCGTCAGCGCATACGCTTGCAATCCTCATCTTATGAGTCAGTCGCCGTTTACCGGCGCGGTATATTCGATCGTCACGTCGCTGTCAAAGCTCGTAGCGAGCGGCGTCAGACAGGAGACGGCCAGACTTTCGCTTCAGGAATTCTTCATGCGACTGAACAAGGATCCCAAACGCTGGGGACAGCCGCTTTCAGCGCTTCTCGGTGCGCTTTATGCGCAGCTTCATCTTGGCGTCGGAGCGATCGGCGGCAAGGACAGTATGAGCGGCACATTCGAGCATATCGACGTTCCGCCCACCCTCATCAGCTTCGCGATGGGCATTTCCAAGGCGAGCAAGCTCGTCTCCAACGTGGTCACGGAGGACAAGAAGGCGGACAAGATCTATCTTTTGTCCCTGCCGAGAGACGAGTACAATATGCCTGTGTTCGGCAAGGTAACGAAGCTGTATTCGCTCCTGTCCGACGCGATTGAAAAAGGTCTTGTCAGGTCGTGCAACGTGGTGGAAGAAGGCGGAGCAATTGCGGCTGTGCTCAAGAGTTGTCTGGGCAATAAGGTCGGCGTGGATATAGAGGAACTTGACGAAAGTCTGTTTGCTCCGCGCATGGGCGACTTTACCGTGCAGTGCGAGAACGCGGATTTTGCCGCGGAATTCGAGCCGAGGCTCGTTGCGACGCTCAACAACACCCATACCGCCAACGTATGCGGCACCGCGATCAAGTGCGACGAGATGATAAAGGCGTTTGAAGGAACTCTTGAAAAAGTTTTCCCGACAACGGCTCCCGCAAACGGTGACGTCGCGAACCTCATCTGTTGCGCGAGAAAACGCGAACACGTCGCGAGGGGCATAGTCAGACCCACCGTCCTCATTCCCGCGTTCCCGGGAACGAACTGCGAGGACGACACCGCGAGAGCGTTTGAAAGAGCGGGCGCAAAGGCGGAGATATTCGTCATCAAGAACCAGAACGCGCAGGATATAGAAGACAGCGTCAAGGCGTTGACCGCGGCGATAAAGAGAGCGCAGATACTCGCATTCCCCGGCGGTTTCAGCGGCGGCGACGAGCCTGACGGAAGCGGCAAATTCATAGCCACGACCTTCCGCAACCCCGCGATACGCGACGCGGTAATGGAATTGCTTTACAACAGAGACGGTCTCGCTCTCGGTATATGCAACGGCTTCCAGGCGCTCGTAAAACTCGGGCTCGTGCCTTACGGCGAAATCAGGGAGCAGAATGCGGAAGCGCCGACCCTCACGTTCAACAACATCTCCCGCCACGTCTCGACGATAGTCAGGGTCAGAGTTGCGACAAACAAGTCTCCGTGGCTGTCGTCGGTCAGAGTGGACGACGTGTTCAGCGTGCCCGTGAGTCACGGCGAAGGCAGGTTTGTCTCTTCCGAGGCGGAGTTGCAGAAACTTATCAAAGCGGGACAGGTCGCGACGCAGTACGTCGACAACAACAATCTCGCGACAATGGTCAGTCCTTTCAACCCCAACGGCAGTATGTACGGCATAGAGGGCATCATCTCGCCGGACGGCAGAGTGCTCGGCAAGATGGGTCATGCGGAAAGACTCGACGAAAACCTCTACAAGAACGTCGAAGGCAATTACGACATGAAGATGTTTGAAAGCGGCGTAAAGTATTTCGAATGACGACGGTCTTTTCCGTCAGACAAAAGAACGCGCGAAAACGCGTTCTTTTTTTGCGCGCTTTCAACGACGCGTCGAAACGTATTGAATTTTCTGCGCGCGCGTGATAAAATATAATTATGTTTTTACCGATAACTCCAGAAGAACTCAACGGGCGGCAGCCCGACATAGTCTACGTCATCGGGGAAGCGTACTGCGATCACCCGTCGTTCGGTCACGCGATCGTGTCGCGACTTCTCGAAAGCCTCGGCATGACCGTGGCAATACTTTCGCAACCGCAAAACGACGCGGATTATAAAAAATTCGGCGTTCCGAGAGTGGGATTTTTCGTCACGGGCGGGGTCGTGGACAGCATGGTCAACAACTATACCGTCGCAAAACGCAGACGCGACGTCGACGTATACAGCGAAGGCGGCGACGTCGGCAGGAGACCCGACAGATGCGTGGACGTATATTGCCGCCATCTCAAACGTCTTTTTCCCGATAGCGCCGTCGTTATCGGCGGCATCGAGGCTTCCTTGCGCAGGTTTGCGCATTACGATTATTGGGCGGACAGAGTCATGCCGAGCATACTCGTGTCAAGCGGCGCGGATCTTCTGATATACGGCATGGGAGAAAGACCTATCGCCGAAATCGTAAAGCTGGTGCAAAAAGGCGTTCCGCTCAAAGATATTCGCGACGTGCGCGGCACCTGCTATCTTGAAAAATACGAAAATCTGTCGTCCAGACTCAAAAAGGCGATCGAGGACAGAGAAGCGGTATTCTGTCCCTCTTTCGAGCAGGTCAGGGACGACAAGAAGGCATACGTCGAGGCGTTCTCAATTCAGTCGAAGCAGAACGATCACATAAAAGGCAAGATACTTCTGCAAAAACATCAGGGAAAATATCTCGTTCAGAACAGATGTCAGCTCCCTCTGTCGCCCGAGGAGATGGACAGAGTGTACGAGCTGCCGTATATGCGCGACTATCACCCGTCGTATACGCGCGGCGTACCCGCTATGCAGGAAGTCAAGTTCAGTCTCACGTCCGTGCGCGGTTGCTTCGGCTCGTGCAATTACTGCGCTTTGACCTATCATCAGGGCAGAGTCGTACAGAAACGCTCGAAAGAAAGTCTGATAAGAGAGGCGAAAACTCTGATCGCGGACAAGGACTTCAAAGGGTATATCCACGACGTCGGCGGTCCGACCGCCAATTTCCGCGCTCCCGCCTGCGCGAAGCAGACGAAAAGCGGCGTTTGCGCGGAAAAACCTTGCATAGGGTACAAAAAATGCCCCAATCTTCAGGTGTCTCACGAAGAATATATCGAACTTTTAAGAGATTTAAGGCAACTCGAAGGCGTAAAAAAAGTGTTTGTGAGAAGCGGCATCCGATATGACTACGTCATGTACGACAAGGACGATACATTCCTCAAAGAGCTTGTGAAGCATCATATCAGCGGACAGCTCAAAGTCGCGCCGGAACACGTTTCGGACAACGTGCTCGAAGTCATGAACAAACCGCCGTTTTCGCTTTATCTCGCGTTCAAAAAGAAATTCGACGACCTCAACGCGAGGCTGGGCAAAAAGCAGTATCTCGTGCCGTATCTCATCTCGTCGCACCCGGGCTGTACGCTCAAAGACGCCGTTAGGCTTGCCGAATACCTGAAGTCGATCGGGTATATGCCGGAGCAGGTGCAGGATTTTTATCCGACCCCTTCGACAAAGTCGACGTGTATGTATTACACGGGTATCAACCCCGATACGGGAAAGCCCGTGTACGTCCCGAAAGACAAAAAGGAAAAGATGATGCAGCGCGCGTTGATGCAGTGGAGAAAAAAGACGAATTACGATCTCGTACACGAAGCGCTCGTCCTTGCGGGCAGACAGGATCTTATCGGATTTACGTCGGAATGTCTTATCAAACCGACGAAGGAAGAAGCCGTCGCAAGAGCGAAAGAGAGAAAGGCGCAAGGAAAGGAAAAGATCGGACAAAAAGCGGGAAAAGCAAAGTTAACGCACACGGGCAGAGAAAAATCCAATAAAAGCGCAAAGGACGGGGCAAGCATCGATTTGCGCAGAAAACGTACGGAGAAGGGAAAGAGATGAGTCGGATAACAGACGTTAAACCCGATAAAAGAGACAAGGACAGGGTAAGACTTTATCTTGACGGAGAATTCTATTGCTCGGTCAGCGCGCTCGTCGCCGCGTCGAAAAGGCTCGACGAAGGCAGAGAGATCGACGAAAAAGAGCTTGAGAGCATAGTATTTGAATCGGACAAGCGCAACGCGTTCGAATACGCGCTTCGTTACATCTCCGCATACGTCTGCACTCAAAAGAAGATAGAGGAAAAACTGTACGCGAAAGGTTACGGCAAAGTCGTCGTCGGATACACCGTGGAAAAGCTCAAGAGTTACGGATATATCGACGACAGAGAATTCGCATTGCAGTACGTCGCGGTAAACAAGGGATTAAAAGGCGCGAGAAGACTAAAAGAGGAACTCAAAAAACGCGGGGTCGAAGACGCTTATATCGAGGAAGCGCTCCGCGACCGTTCGTCCGAAGAAGACGATGCGTTCGCGCTTGCTCAAAAACACAGCAACGGCAAAGATCTTGCGGACGAAAAGTACGTCGCGAGGCTCGTAAGATACCTCGTTTACAGGGGTTACGGACAGGACGTCGCGGCGCGTTGCATTTCGAGACTGCGCGAAGAACGCGCGCAAAAGGAGTGAATATGAAATTTGCGGTTTCCAACGCGGTCATGGCGGAAAGCGACAGAGCTTGCATTGCAGGCGGAGTGCCGTCCGTAGAATTGATGGCTCGCGCGGCAAAGGGTATTTTCGAAAACATAGACAAGAGCGGCAGGACATATATAATCTGCGGCAAAGGAAACAACGGCGGGGACGGTTTCGCGCTTGCGTGTCTTATGGCGGACGGCGGTTTCGACGTTTCGGTGTATTATTTATCCGAAGGCGTTTCGCCGGACGCAACTTTTTATAAGAATAAACTTTTGAGCGGCGGCTTTGACAGAATATATCCGGCAACAGACTGCGATTACGATTGCGATCTTATAGTCGACTGCATCTTCGGCACCGGTTTTTCGGGCGTGCCGAAACACGAATACGCCGAAGTCATCGAAAGGATAAATTCAAGCCGCGCGAAAGTGGTCTCGGCTGATATTCCGAGCGGTCTCGACGGCACGGGCGGCAGGGCGACGATCGCCGTGAAAGCGGACAGGACGATAGCCGTTCAGGCGGTCAAGAGCGGACTTTTACTCGGAGACGGCAAGGACTTTTGCGGCGAAATAGTCGTCGTAGACATAGGCATACCGATAACGGGAGAAAAATACGTTGTCGCGGACGAGAGCATTTTCGCGCCTCTGTTTGCAAAGAGAAAGAACAACTGCAACAAAGGCAGTTTCGGCAAGAGTCTGATAATAGGAGGTTCCAAGGAATTTCCGGGCGCGCCCAGACTTGCGGAGGCAGGCAGAGCCGCGCTCCGCGCGGGAGCGGGACTAAATACTCTTTGCGTGCCGTATTCGCTTGCGGGAGCGTATGCGGGCAGCATAGTGGAAAGCACTCTGTTCCCGATGGCGGACAGGGACGGACGCTTCGTGTTTGACAAAGGCAGCATAGACAGCGCGATGAAAGGCGTGACAGCCGTCGCGATAGGTCCGGGTATGGGCGGCGACAGAGAGGAAAACGCGAAGATCTGCGGATATATCGTCAAGGATTTCGACTGCGACTGCATTTTGGACGCGGACGCGCTCAACGCGTTCGGACAAGATATAACGACGCTAAAAGACAAACACGCGGGGCTGTTGCTCACCCCTCATCCGAAAGAGGCTTCGAGATTGACGGGAAAGAGCGTGGACGAAATATTATCCGATCCCGTAAGCGCGGCGAAAAGTCTCGCTCGATCGTGTGACTGCACGGTATTGCTCAAAGGGAGCACGACGGTTGTGACGGACGGCAGTTTTGTCGTTCTCGTCGCAAACGGAACTCCCGCGCTCGCAAAAGGAGGGAGCGGCGACGTGCTCACCGGCACGATATGCGGCTTCACGGCGAGAGGCATATCCTTATTCGACGCGGCGTGCGCAGGCGCGTATCTTTGTGCGGAAGCGGCAAAAGCCGCCGAGAAAGAGTACGGCGACTGGGGAGTCCTCGCAAGCGACGTCTGCAAAGAGGCGAAGAAGATTGTCGATTCGCTTTGTTAATAAACATCGCTCTGTCACGCAAATAAACCGGTATAAAAACGTACTTATTCGCTTGACAGCGTCGATTGAAAACTATACAATAAATCCAAGGTAGAGAACTCGGTCGAAAGACCGTTTATTGTCGGCTTTGTTCCGACCCTCAGGCAAGAGATGGCGAAAGTCGTCTCTTTTTTATGTTGCCGATTCAATTATCGGGTTTGCTCCGAGTCTCGGACAGTCGTTAAAAATATCGGGTCGTTCCGATTAAATCTCCGTTCTTTGTCAAGAATAACATTGTTCCCGAAAGGTTCATACAATGAAACGGGGGCAATTTCATTTTACGGAGTAAACGATGATAAAAAGAGGAGAACTGTATTATGCCGATCTGAGCCCCGTCGTAGGAAGCGAACAGGGAGGAGTGCGTCCCGTTCTCGTCGTACAGAACGACGTCGGGAACAAATACAGCCCGACCGTGATAGCCGCTGCCGTTACGAGCAGGATAAACAAAGCAAAACTTCCCACGCATATCGAGCTGGGGGCGAAGGAATACGGTCTGCCGAAGGATTCGGTCGTGCTACTCGAACAGATAAGGACGCTCGACAAATGCAGGCTCAAAGACAAGATAGGGGAGATACCCGGCGACGTGATGAGTCGGGTAAACCGCGCTCTTATGATAAGTCTGGGGTTTTTCGAGTAAACAGACGACAAAAAAACGACGTCCCGTAAAAGGACGCCGTTTTGCGTTTTTTTGATTATAGATTATGCCGCTTCGCCCTCGGTTTTACCTTCATCTGCCTTGTCGGGTTTTTCGACGACTTTAACGAAAGTGGAAGTGATGGTGTAATTCGTATCGCTGTCGGAAACGCTTACCCATTTCTGAACGTAGGTGAGGGTGTCGCCCTGAAGGACGTATTTTTCCTCGGTGAGCTTGAATTTGGAGCTGTCGGGAAGGGTCAGTTCGAGATCCTCGACGTTGACGGTCATGGTAACGGTGTCACTTTCTTCTTTGGTGTCGAGTTTTACGCCGTCAACCATATAAGTGTCGCCTGTCTTGTCGATAGCGATCTGAACGGGGGATTCTTTTTCTCCGACGACGGGTTTTTGAGCCGCGATGTATTGTTCGAGTGTTTTTTCGCTGTCGATGTCGCCGTTGGAAACGATCGTTGCGGTGTCGAATTCGTAAGTGCCTATGTTTTCGATCTCGGTGTCGGTTTTTTCACAGCCGACAAGAGTGATCGCCATTGTCGAGACGATGAAACAAGTCAAAACGAAAATAAAAAACTTTTTCATAATTTCCTCCGTGTTTTCTTAATTATACAAAACAGAGAGGCGGTATGTCAATGTAATTGCAAAAATTGCGGGATTTTTTTATCAACTGCCGTCAATTTTGCTTTTTTTCTTCAAAATTATCGTTTTCGCACGGAGCAGAGATGAAAAATTCGTAAATTCAAATGTATAATACGGCAAAAAACGACTTCAAAAAGCTCCGGAAAATATCCGGAATATGAATAAAAACGACCGTTATTTTTATATTATTTATTAAAAATTCGGACAAGTGTCCATTATCTTTGCATATTATGCCGTTTTTTTTTCAGGTAAGTAATTGATATATCATTAAAATTGTGTTAAAATTGTCTTAACGGTTGTAAGACCTCATCTCTATAAGGAAGGAAAATTATGAAGAAACTCAACGAAATCCCATTTCTTCACAAAATGTTGGGCACGAGTCCGGACAAGCCGGATGAAATGCAACCCAAAGAAGTGTTGTCCTACTCGATAGCGGGCTTCGGACAAAACCTGATATGTCAGCTTGTCACATCGTTTTTCCTGTTCTACCTGACCGACGCGGTAGGTATCAACCCGATCTGGCTTGCAGTCATGTTCCTTTGCGCAAGACTTTTCGACGCTTTCAACGACCCGATCATGGGTACGATAGTCGACATGACCCGTTCAAAGTACGGCAAAATGAGACCGTGGCTCTTGTATATGCCCATTCCCATCTGTGTATTCACGGTGCTTATGTTCCTGTCTTCCGACGTCGGCGAGGTGTCCAGCTTTATTTATGCGACCGTTATATACGTTCTCTGGGGTATTTGTTACACGACGGTCGACGTTCCTTATTGGGGTCTCGCCTCTTCGATGACTTCGGATACCGACAAACGCAATACGATGCTCACGATCGCGCGTCTTTTCTGTACGATCGGCGCAGGCGTCGTCACCGTCTTTATACCTATCTTCCAGGATATGGTGAGAAACAACACTTACAACGAATTCGGCATTATCAGAGACGCGGGAGGAAACCTGCTCGGTTATGTGTCTGACGACGGACTCAATGTGTTCGGCAACATACCTGACAAGATAATCAACAGCGCGACCGATCAGCTCGTGCATCAGTACAAAATACTGTTTGTCATCGTAGCGATTGTCGTTGTGGCTATAGCGCTCCCGACCTTCTATATCGGCTTCAAAAACACCAAAGAAAGATTTTATGACGAAAAGGCGGACAAGGCGGGTCTTTTGCACAACATCAAGCTGCTCGGCAAAAACAAGCCCGTGCTCCTTATGATCGCAACCGGCGTTCTCGGCTCGCTCCGTCTCATATACATGACCTCGGGTCTTTACTATGCGAAGTACAACCTCGGCAACGAAGCCATCTTCTCGACACTCACGTTGCTCGTCGTTCCGGGCGGTCTTATCGCGACTCTGACGACCCCGATACTTTCCAAGAAGATCGGCAAGAGAAATCTGTTCCTCTATTCGCACCTCCTCGGCGGTGTGGCGATGCTGGGACTTTATTTCCTCGGTCTGTCCAGCAACGGTACGAGCACTGCGGCGCAGGTATTCTTCTACATCGTAATGTTGATCCTCGGTCTCCCGAGCGGCTATTCCAACATCCTTACATATTCGATGATAGGCGACTCCATCGACTATCTTGAAGACAAGACGGGTGAGAGAGCGGAGGGCATCTGCTTCTCGATGCAGACGTTCATCTCCAAGATCGGTATGGCTATGACCGCGTTCGTCGTTCTTCTCGTTCTCGGTACCGAGGGCTATGCGGACGCAAACAAACTGACCGGCGCAAACGCTCCTCTCGAAGGCATCTGGATGATGACGACCCTGCTCAGCGGCGCGTCTACGCTTGCTTGCTGCATACCGCTCATCTTCTACGACTTTACCGAAAAGAAGCAGGCGGAATGCGTTGCGAGGATCGCTGCGAGAAAGGCGGCTAAACTTGCCGCAAGCGGCGACAGCGTCGAAGAAGTCGCAGAAAAGCTGGGCGTCGATGAGATCTCCGAGATGGGAGACACCTACACCTTCGGCGACGGCGACGGAGAAAACAAATAACAATTATACGTCAATATTTGCGCTACGACTTGTCTGAAAACGAAAGTTGTGGTACTATATAGACAAGCATCCGATACGCTCTCCGGCACGATGCCGGGGAGCGTATTGAGGATATAAGGATAAAATCCGGCAAAAGGTCAATAAAAGAGGCACAATGGCATACGTTTCGCTTTACCGCAGATACCGTCCGAACGAGTTTTCCTCGATGATAGGACAGCAACACATCATACGCACCCTCAGGAATCAGATCATGACGGGCGCCATTTCTCATGCGTATCTGTTCACCGGTTCCCGCGGTACGGGCAAGACGACGACGGCAAAGATATTTGCGCGCGCGATAAACTGCCTCAACGTGAAAGAAGACGGCTCTCCGTGCGGAGAATGCGCGATATGCAAGGCTCTCGCCGATTCGTCCAATATGGATATAATCGAAATGGACGCCGCTTCCAACAACGGCGTAGACGAGATCAGGTATCTGCTCGAAAAGGTCAAGTTCGCGCCTTCGGTAGGCAGATACAAGGTCTATATCATCGACGAAGTCCATATGCTTTCGCCGCAGGCGTTCAACGCGCTGCTGAAGACTCTCGAGGAGCCGCCCGAGCACGTCGTCTTCATACTCGCGACGACGGAGGTGCAAAAGATATTGCCCACCGTGCTTTCGCGTTGCCAGAGATTCGATTTCAGACTCGTGCCCACGCAGGAGACCGCGGGACTGTTGCAACGTATTTTCGACGACGTAAAATTCGCTTACGAGAGAGAGGCGCTCGTCGCCATAGCGGAAGCGGGAGAGGGTTGCGTGCGCGACAGCCTCTCGCTGGCGGAAATGTGCATTTCCTATTGCGGAGACAAGGTCACTTACGACGGCGTACTCGAAGTGCTGGGCGCAAGCTCGCCCGAAGCCGTGCTTTCTCTCACGGAGTGTATGCTCGCGGGAGACGTTGACGGATGTCTGCGCCGCATAGAAGATACGACAAAGGAAGGCAAGAGTGTAAAAGTGCTTGCCGGAGACGTCGCAAAGACTTTGAGAAATCTGCTTTATTGCAGAAATTGCAACAACGCCAACAAGATACTCAATATGCCGAGGGAGCTTTTCGCAAAGACGAACGAGCTTGCGATGAAGTACGACAACGCAAAACTTCTGCGTTCTCTCGAGATAATCTGTTCGGTAGACGGCGATCTGCGCTACGGTTCCAATGCGAGACTCGTGCTCGAAGCCGCGGTCGTCAAAGCGTGCGACGAGTATTGCTCGATAGACGCGCAGGGCGTGCTTATGCGTCTCAAGAGTCTTGAAGCAAAGATAGCTTCGGGACAGCTTGCAGTGGCGGCTTCTTCGTCGCAAAACGCGCCCGCAAGAAGCGCGGACACTGCGGAAAAAATGCTCGTGTTGCTTCTCAATACGCTCAAAAAACGCGCTATGCACGTCGAATATGCATACTTCTCCAAGTTGAGCAGAGATCAGCTTGAGATCAGGGACAACAATCTCGTCGTTAAGGCGGAAAGCGAGGGACAAAAGAGCAGCATTATGTTCTATCTCTCGACTTATGAGAGTATTCTGAGAGAGACTTACAGAGATTTCGGCAGGATAATTGTCGAAGTAGAAGTCAAAGAGGACGAAAGCAAACAAAATATCGAAAACGTGAAAAAGGTTTTCGGTGCCGAAAAAGTAAACATCACAAACGGAGGTAACAATAATGGGTAGAGGCGGTTTCGGAGGCTTCGGCGGCGG
The DNA here is from genome assembly GCA_944383905.1 of uncultured Christensenellaceae bacterium. Lineage (GTDB taxonomy): Bacteria > Bacillota > Clostridia > Christensenellales > UBA3700 > Ornithoclostridium. The sequence continues at coordinate 9,054 of CALWRI010000016.1, read as the reverse complement.
TATGGGCAATATGCAGCAGATCGTCCGTCAGGCACAGAAAATGCAACAGGATATGGCGAAAGCCAAAGAGGAGCTTGCGGAGCAGGAAGTCACCGCGGTGTCCGGCGGCGGTATGGTTGAGGTCACGATGACCTGCGACAAGAAGATCAGGTCTCTCAAGATCAAACCCGAAGCGGTAGATCCCGACGACGTCGAAATGCTCGAAGACCTCGTCGTCGCGGCGCTCAACGAAGCTATGAAAATTGCAGACGAAGAGACCGAAAAGAAGATGGGCGCGTTTGCGGCGTTCGGTTTATGAGCGTGGGCGGCATAGAGGCGCTCGACAGACTTGCGGCGCAGTTTACCAAACTGCCCGGAGTCGGCGCGAAGACGGCGAAGCGCTTTGCGTACAAAATAATCAATATGTCCGAGCAGGAGGCGGAAGAATTCGCCGACGCGGTGCTCGAAACAAAGCGCAGCGTGCATTTTTGTCCCGTCTGCGGAGCGTATACCGACAAGGACGTCTGCGACATCTGCGCGACGCGCGACAAGAGCGTGATCTGCGTCGTCAAAGAACCGAAGGACGTCGAAGCGCTTGAAAAGATAAAGGATTACAGGGGAGTATATCACGTCTTGCACGGCACTCTCAATCCGCTTGCGGGCATAGGACCCGACGACATCAGGATAAAGGAGCTTATCGGTCGTCTCGACGGAGTAAAAGAGGTCATTATGGCGACCAATCCCGACGTCGAAGGCGAAGCGACCGCGGTCTATATCGCGAGACTCATCAAGCCTATGGGCATAAAGGTCACGAAGATAGCGAGCGGCATTTCCATCGGCAGCGACATCGAGTATGCCGACGAGGTAACGCTTTCACGCGCGCTTCAGGACAGAAAGCCCCTCTGACAATTTTTGAGTATAAAAAAACTTCTCCTTTGCGGGAGAAGTTTTTTTGTCCGTTTTATCCTTATCAGAATTTCGACAATCCGAGTCCTTCTTTCATGAACCTGTCGAACGCCGCCTGACCTTCTTCGGTATTCTTGAACACCGCGGTACATTCGAGGATCTGCTCGCAGGCGTTGTTGACGTAGTCGGTGACGATTTTTTTCGCTTTGGTCTCGTTGTTTTCGGTGCCGTTGTCGTTGACGAGCTGCACTATCATATCTGCGTGCTTGTACATCGGATTTTCGGGATCCGCAAGTTTTTTCAAGTCGAATTTCGTCTTGCCGGTCAGGTAATCTTCGACTTCGCCCAGCTCTTTCTTGAGTCTGCCGGGGAGTATGAAAAGTCCCATTACTTCGATGATTCCTATGCCTTCTTTCTTTATGTTGTGCAGACGCTCTTCGGGGTGGAAGATGCCGTAAGGATGTGCATCGTCAGTCCTGTTGTTGCGCAGTATAAGGTCGATGACGTACTCGTCCTCTTCACGGCGCACGATCGGGGTGATCGCGTTGTGCTGATCGGTCGTTTTGCATATCACGCCGACGCTTTCGTCCGTCCATACGTTCCATGCCGCAAGCACGTCGCTTGCCGCCTTGTATATCTGTTCTTTATCCTTACTCACGAGGCGGACGACGCTGTTGTACCAATCCGCAACGAATATCTGCACTTTCTTGTATTTGGGGCTCTCGTAACGCGCGCGGTTGCCGACGCTCATCATCGGCAGTACCTTGAGACCGCCCTGGTAGTGATCGTGCGTGAGTATAGAGCCTCCGACGATCGGGAGAGCGGCGTTGCTGCCCATGAAGTAGTGCGGGAAAAGGTCGACGAAATCGAGCAGTCTGCGGAAAGACGCGGGGCATACGTTCATCGGGCGGTGTTCATCCGAAAATGCTATCGCGTGCTCCTCGTAATACTGATAAGGGGAGTATTGCAGGTGCCAATATTCGTTGTCGAGCTGTATGGGAATCGTGCGCAAAGTCTGTCTTGCGGGGTGATTCATATTGCCCGCAAATCCGACGTTCGTCGGGCAGAGCATGCACGCGGGGTAACCGCTTTTTGGTTGAAGTTTCGCAAGTGCGATCTGTTTGGGATCTTTTTCGGGTTTGGAGAGGTTTATCGTTATGCCTATTTTGCCGAACTTGCCGTCGTGCTCCCACTTGATGTTCTTTCTGATGTCGGGCATACGGATGTAGTTGTTCGCCTTGCAGAGCGCGAACAGCCAGTCGGTAGCTTTTTTGACCCCGCGGTGGCTCGCTATCGCGTCGAAGCGTGCTATCACTGCGGAAGGCATCGGAGTGACCATACCGAGAACCTTTGTTTCGAACAGCAGCGATTCTTCGGGTTTTATCCTGCCCGTGTCGACGGCGTGCTGTACGAGGGGGTCAATTATCTCGGTCTGAAAGTCGCCGTATTTCTCTATTGCGGGAGCGGGGGAGTCAAGTCCGAAGAAGTCGAGCAACGTGTTGAGAACGTAATATTCGTCCTCTTGTTCGAGCGAAAGATTGTCGCTCGAATAGCACAACAATTCGTTGATTTTGATTTTGAGCTGGTCGTTTGTAAGCATAAACACACTCCGGAATTTAATAAAGGCTGTCGCCGAATTTTATTATATTACAAATTGCGTTTTATTGCAATAATTATTCGGGATTTGAGAGAAATACGGCATGCGTGAGGGCGCGGTCGCACCGTCCGATCATTTTTGCTCGTGCCGACTGCGCGCAAAAATAAACTTGATTTATTGAAGTGCATGAAAACCTCTTTAGGCAAAATACAGTTGGCGTAATTTAGCCGCAAATGTTTACATAATAAAGTTAATATGCTATAATGATAAAAACGCGTTTGCGAGGTAAATTATGCAGATTACGCAGAATTTTGTTGACAATCTCAAGAGCAATCCTTCTTTTGCTCGTTACGTTGAAAAGCTGTACGGCGGCGGTATCGACTATCAGTCCGCCCGCTACAAGAAGATATACGACATTCACGTCGCGACTTACGGCGGCGACGTCGCGTTCTATTCTTCTCCGGGAAGGATAGAGCTTTGCGGCAACCATACCGACCACAACAACGGCAAGGTGCTTTGCGCTTCGATAACCGTTGATACCGTGGCTTGCGTGACGCCGCTCGAAGGCAAAGTCGTCGTGGCTTCGATAGGTTATCCCGAAGTCGTCGTCAATCTCAACGAGCTTGAAGCTAACAGCGAAGAATACGGTTCAAGCGAAGCTCTCGTCAGAGGCGTTCTTGCTTATTACAAGCAGAACGGCTACAATATCGGAGGCTTTGCCGCAACCACTTCGAGCGACGTGTTCAAGGGCGCGGGCGTCAGCTCGTCCGCTTCTTTCGAAGTGCTTATCTGCGAGATTCTCAATCAGATGTACAACGGCGGAAGGATAGACAAGATCACCAAGGCGAAGGCGGCGCATTATGCGGAGAGCATCTACTTCGGCAAACCCTGCGGGCTCCTCGATCAGAGCGCGATCGCTCTCGGCGGAGTCAGTTATATAGATTTCAAGTCCACCGCAAACCCCAAGGTCAAGACCATGGATTGGAAATTTGCGGATGCTACGATCGTCCTCATCAATACGGGCGGAGACCACTGCGATCTCACGAGTCAGTATGCGGACATAAGAAGCGAGATGGAGTGGGTCGCAAGTATGTTTCACGCCCGCAAACTCCGGAAGGTCAAAGAGGAGGATTTCCTTGCCGCAATCCCGCAGCTGCAGAAGCAGGTTTCGGGCAGGGCGATACTCCGCGCAATGCATTATTTCGAGGAAAACAAACGCGTCGAAGCGGGCGTAAAAGCCGTAAAGAACGGCAATTTCAAAAAATTCGCCGCAGTCATCAACGGTAGCGGTCAGAGCTCTTACGAGCTTTTGCAGAACTGCTATCCGCTCGGAGATACGGCGCAGAGAATACCGCTCGCGCTTGCGGTCAGCAAACTCGACCCGTCCGTAAAGGCGGTCAGAGTGCACGGCGGCGGTTTTGCGGGTACGATCATCGCGTTTGTCGAAAACGGCGGCGCGGACGCGTATATCGCGGATATGAAAAAGATCTTCGGAGACGATTGCGTATACCGCATCGGCGTCAGAAACGAAGGAACCTGCAAGGTGGAGCTTGACTGATGTCCGATAAGATAGCGTTCGAACTTTTCAACGGAAACCTTACCGTTACCTGGTACGGCATTTTCGTGACCTGCGGCATACTCCTCGCGTATTTTCTATATCTGTATCTTGCGAGCAAGCGCAATATTGATACCGATTTTTCGCTGGAACTGTTCATCTGGATCGTCGTGCTTGCGATAGTCTGTTGCAGGCTGTTTTACGTCGTTCCGAGAAAGGAGTATTATCCGATAGACAGCTGGGACGCGCTTTTGCGCTTCCTCGGACTCACAAAGGACGGGCTTGCGGGGCTCACCATAGTCGGCGGCATTTTCGGCGGCGCGTTGGGCATACTGTTCTGCGTTTTGCGTTACAAGAGATATTCTTATGCCAAAGTCGCGGACTGCGTCGTGCTTTGCGTCTTCCTCGGTCAGATCATCGGCAGATGGGGCAATTTTGCCAATCAGGAACTCTACGGGCAGATCGTTACCAACCCCGCCTTTCAGAAATGGCCCTTTGCGGTGCTCATCGACAGCGACGGATTGTGGCACCAGGCGTTGTATATTTACGAAGGATTCTTCAATCTGATAGGACTGATTATCGGATTGCTTCTTTTCTTCAGATACAAAAAGCTCAAAAACTTCACGATCTCGCTCTATTACGTTTTCTGGTACGGTCTCGTCAGAGGTTCTCTCGAATTTCTCAAGACCGAACACAAGAATTTCCCCAACACCGAGATAGGCGTCGTGCAGGTGATAGCGTACAGCGCGTGCGTCGTCGCGTTCGTGCTTATGGTGCTCAATCAGAAGGGCGTTATCCGCTTTCAGAGCAAGAAATACAACGAGGCGGGAGATTCTCTCAAGATGCTTGCCGACTATGACAGAAAGGTCGTTAAAGGCGTCGTGATAGGCGGACAGGATTATTACACCGCTTGCGGCGACGAGACGGCGCCCGTATTCAGACGCGCGGGAGATTTTACTCTCGAAGAAAAGAGATTGCGCGCGCTTGTGTTCGGCGGTCGGGGAGCCGTTTTCAGCGACGATCCGGACGAAAACTGACGATAATCCCTTGTAAAAGGGTATTTTACAATATTCAGGACATTTTGCGCGCTATGCTTTTGCGGTGCGCAACGGTAAAATACGCAGAAGCGTTCGCGGCATTTTACCATGCAAAAGACGGAGGTTATTATGAGGGATCTGACCCTTTTGACCGATTTATACCAACTCACAATGATGTACGGCTATTCAAAGAACAGCCAGCTCAACAAGACAGCCGTTTTCGACGTGTTTTACCGCGGCGTGGGCAACAATTACGCCGTTGCCTGCGGACTCGATCAGGTAATTGATTACATCGAAAATCTGCGTTTCAGCAAAGAGGATCTCGACTATCTGCGCTCGTTGAAACTGTTTGACGAAGACTTTATGAAACTGCTTGCGGATTTCAGGTTTACGGGCGACGTTTACGCGGTACCCGAAGGCACGGTCGTCTTTCCGCAGGAGCCTATCCTGACGGTCAAGGCGCGGCTATTCGAGGCGCAGCTTATCGAAACCGCGATACTTTGTATCCTCAATCATCAGACGCTTATCGCGACCAAAGCCGCAAAGATCGTCTATGCCGCAAAGGGCGGCGCCGTGGCGGAATTCGGACTGCGCCGCGCGCAAGGACCCGACGCAGGCATTTACGGCGCGAGAGCGGCTATGATTGCGGGATGCGCTTCCACGTCCAACGTGCTTGCGGGCAAGATGTTCGGGGTACCCGTTTCGGGCACTCACGCGCACAGCTGGGTAATGAGTTTCGACAGCGAGATTGAGGCTTTCCGCGCTTACGCAAAGATGTATCCCGACAGCTGTCTGCTTCTCGTGGACACCTACAACACGCTCAAGAGCGGCGTGCCGAACGCTATTAAAGTGTTTGAAGAACTACGCGCGGCGGGACACAAACCGCTTGGAATAAGGCTGGATTCGGGCGACCTTGCATATCTGAGCAGAGAGGCGCGCAAAATGCTTGACGAAGCGGGATTTACCGACGTCAAGATATTCGCGAGCGGCGACATTGACGAAAATATACTCATGTCTCTCGATTCGCAGAACGCGAAGATAGACTGCTGGGGTATAGGAACCAAGCTCATCACGAGCCAGGATTGTCCGAGTCTCGGCGGCGTATACAAGCTCGCCGCGATAGAAAAAGACGGGGAGCTCGTTCCCAAGCTCAAGATGAGCGACACTCCCGCGAAGATAACCAATCCGGGGCTCAAAAAGATCGTCCGTATTTTCGACAAGAACACGGACAAGGCGATCGCCGATCTGATCGCGCTCAAAGACGAAAATTTCGACGGGCTCGACAAATTGGAGATATTCCACCCCGACTTCACATGGAAGAGAAAGACGGTGACGAATTTCTACGTCAAGGACCTGAACATCGACGTGATAAAGGACGGCAAAGTGGTCTGCAACCGTCCTTCCGTGATGGAGATCGCCGCGTACCACAAGGAGAGCTACGGTCAGTTCTGGAATGAGTACAAACGTCTCCTCAATCCGCACATATACAAAGTCGACCTCTCCGAAAAACTCTTCAATCTCAAACAGAAACTTCTCAAAGAGTATTCGGACAAATAAGACTTTTTATGGCAATTTGTTTGCCATAATGCCAAAAAGCGTCAAAATATCCCGCCTTGCAGAATGTGCTCCGCGAGGCGGTTTTTGTTATAATTTTACGCGGAGGCACAAAGATGGATACGTTCAGAACAAAGTTTAAGGGTTATGACAAAAAACAGGTTGACGACTACATTATAGGGCTGTCGTCTCAATTCGAAAAGAGCAACGCGGAGCTGCGCGAGAGAGTAAAGCGCCTCGAAAACGAGAACGACGGATTGTACCGCGATCTCTGTGCTTACAGACAGCGCGAAGAGAGCATTTCGACCGCGCTCATGAACGCGATCGACAAGGCGAAAGAGATAGATTACGCGTCCAAGGTCCGCTTTGCGCTCGAAGGCGAGAGGCTTGCGGATTTTTCCCGCAAATGGACTTCGTATTGCCGCAATCAGGTGAACAAGGTCGCGCCGTCGCAGGCGGCTAAAACGACGGCGTTCGTCAACGAGGTGAAAAAGTCTCTCGACGTCCTTATGGGGGAACAGCTCAATCTCGGGTCCTACGTCAACGAGGCGACGATAGATCACGAAAACGAAGAGGAGAGGCTCGGCGGCGGAAGCGTCGCATAAAAGACAATCACACGACTGCCGTCTCGTCGGGAAACCGGCGGACGGTATTTTTTTGCGCAGATCCGTCAACGGACAGCGCTTGTCGATCAAAAAAAAGAAGCTCAAAGAAAAAGCCGCCCCCTTTCGGGAGCGGCGCAATTATTTCAGCGTTATCAATACATGCCGCCGTCCATGCCCTGAGGAGCTACGGGAGCCGGAGGAGTCGGGATATCGGTGACGAGGACTTCGGTCGTCAGCAGGGTCGCAGCGACGCTTGCCGCGTTCTGCAACGCGCTTCTGGTGACTTTGGTCGGGTCGATGATGCCCGCTTCCATCATGTCGCAATATTCGCCGGTCAGCGCGTTGTAACCGAAGTTGGGTCCCTTGCCGGAGGTGAGTATCGTATTGACTACGACGCCTCCGTCAACGCCTGCGTTTGCGGCGATCTGCTTGACGGGTTCTTCAAGCGCTTTGAGTACGCTTTGTCCGCCTGTCTTTTCGTCGCCTTCCATTGCGTCGACGACGGGTTTTACTTTTGCGATAGCGTTGAGAAGAGCTACGCCGCCGCCGGGGATGATACCTTCTTCGACTGCCGCGCGGGTCGCAGCGAGAGCGTCCTCGATGCGCAGTTTCTTTTCTTTCATCTCGACTTCGGTAGCCGCGCCGACGTTTATCACGGCAACGCCGCCCGCGAGTTTTGCAAGGCGTTCCTGCAACTTTTCACGGTCGTATTCGCTCGTGGTCGTCGCGATCTGTGCGCGGATCGCTTCCGCACGCGCCTTGATGAGATTTGCGTCTCCCATGCCGCCGACGATAACGGTGTTGTCTTTGTCGACTTTTACCTGCTTTGCGCGACCGAGCTGTGCGATGCCGGCGTCTTTGAGCTCATAGCCGAGCTCGCTTGAAATCACGGTGCCGCCGGTAAGAGTCGCGATGTCTTCGAGCATAGCCTTTCTGCGGTCTCCGAAACCGGGAGCCTTGACGGCAACGCAGTTGAGGATGCCTTTGAGTTTGTTGAGAACGATCGCGGTGAGAGCTTCGCCTTCGATGTCGTCGGCGATTATCAGCAGGCGCAGACCGTTTTGAACCACCGTTTCGAGCACGGGCAGAATGTCTTTGCTCGTGGAGATCTTCTTGTCGGTGATGAGGACGTATGCGTCGTCGAGCACGGCTTCCATCTTGTCGGTGTTCGTGACCATATAAGCGGACGCGTAACCGCGGTCAAACTGCATACCTTCGACGTAAGTGACGCCCGTCTCCATGGACTTGGATTCGTCGAGAGAGATGACGCCGTCTTTGCCTACCGTGTGCATAGCTTCGGAAATGATCTTGCCGACTTCTTCGTCGCCCGCGCTGTTGCTTGCAACGTGGCTTATCGACTTTTCGTCAGAAATGGGCTGTGAATTCTCCTTGAGAGCTTCGACTACCGCCGCGGTTGCCTTTGCAATACCTTTTTTGAGTACCATCGGGTTGGCGCCCGCCGCTACGTTTTTGAGTCCTTCGCGGATTATAGCCTGCGCGAGAAGGCAAGCCGTCGTGGTACCGTCGCCCGCTACGTCGTTGGTCTTTATCGAGACTTCTTTGACGAGCTGTGCGCCCATATTTTCGAAGGAATCTTCAAGCTCGATGTCCTTTGCGATCGTCACGCCGTCGTTGGTAACGAGCGGAGCGCCGTATTTCTTGTCGAGGACTACGTTTCTGCCCTTGGGGCCGAGTGTGATCTTTACTGCATTTGCGACTGCGTTTACGCCTGCTTCGAGGCTTCTTCTCGCGTCTTCGCCGTATTTAACTTTTTTAGCCATATTCTTTTACTCCTTATTTTTCGATGATTGCCAGAACGTC
>CALWRI010000015.1 GCA_944383905.1 uncultured Christensenellaceae bacterium | reverse complement strand
AATGTTGTATATTGTAACAGTCGCACGGAAGGAAACGAATTTCGGGGTGTAGCGCAGCTTGGTAGCGCACGTGGTTTGGGACCATGGGGCCGGGAGTTCGAATCTCTTCACCCCGACCAGCGATAACAAGCTAATCCGGGGGCCATTAGCTCAGTTGGTTAGAGCAACCGGCTCATAACCGGTCGGTCCAAGGTTCGAGTCCTTGATGGCCCACCACATTAAATACAAATTGGCTCGGTAGTTCAGTTGGTTAGAACGCTAGCCTGTCACGCTAGAGGTCGAGGGTTCGAATCCCTTCCGAGTCGCCAATTTATAGAAGTTTCGGAGATTTGTATAAATCTCCAAATTTATGCCTCGGTAGCTCAGTCGGTAGAGCAGGGGACTGAAAATCCCCGTGTCGGTGGTTCGATTCCGCCCCGAGGCACCACCCGAAAGGGTACCTTGCTGGTGTAGCTCAATTGGCAGAGCAGCTGATTTGTAATCAGCAGGTTGTTGGTTCGATTCCGATCACCAGCTCCACCAATTCGACAATACAATACGGGCAGATTCCCGAGCGGCCAAAGGGAGCAGACTGTAAATCTGCCGACTCTGTCTTCGGTGGTTCGAATCCACCTCTGCCCACCAAAAAACAGACGACTCAATCGAGCCGTCTGTTTTTTGTGTGCATAGGTGGATTAACGGACCACAGCGCTTTAGCGCCGTGGTGCGGCTCACCGACGTTAGTCGGGAGCTTTCGCGGCTTGCAGAAACTCACAATCATCGCAGGAAGAAGATATGCAATTAGACACCCCTGCCCATGCTTGCGGTTTGCGGTAAACAGTCGTTTTTACAGGAGCACAAGAAAGGATTTATCGTCATATAACTTGCATATAAGCGAATGTGACGGAAAGTGTCGTGACATTCTGTCTGTCAAGGGATATAATTGAGTTGAAAAGGAGGCGGAGAGTATGACTTTCGGCGAAAAACTCAAAAAGTTGAGGACTGACAATAAACTTACGCAAGAACAACTTGCGGAAAAACTTTACGTTACGAGGACGGCTGTATCCAAATGGGAAACCGACAACGGTTATCCGAGTATTGACAGCCTCAAAGCCGTATCCTATCTGTTCAAAGTCAGTATCGACGACCTGATATCGGATGAAGATGTAAAGAACAAAAAATTGCTCGACGAGAAAAGGGCAAAGATGTTTTATTTTGTGGCAGTAGCTTTTTTGGCTTTGATCGTAATATTCACGTTGCTCGCTTATTTTCTTAAGATAAAATATATGAGTATTGGCAACGTGATCGGACTTGTCGGATACGTTGCCTTTGCATTTTTGTCTAAACCCGCGTACAAGAGGGTGGAGATGAAAAAATATATAGTGCCTTATATAATTTCTCGCGCCGTAATTTTTGCAATCGTTGCGAGCGTGGCAATATACACCATCGTCACTTTATGATATCGTAGGTACGAATGTCTCTCACGGTACCGTTACGGTGTAAACGATGCCTCTTTTGTTGTCCGTGTCGATCAAAACGATAGGGCACACTCCCGACGAGATCATATCCGTTTTGATGCTGATATTTGCGCTCACGGCTTGATAAAAAGAGCTTCCTCCGTAATTCGGCGTGACTTTGTATATCGCCTCGTCGGGAATAACGCTTTCATTCATGGAAAACACTTTCAGGTCATGCATTTTTACCAGATTGCCGGAAACGTATGCAGAGCCGGATACTGTTTTTTCTCCGAAGGAGACGAGCATTTTCAGATCTTCTCCGTCAGCGGTCGGCAGAGAGTTGACTTCGGTCAGATACATACCGTCGTCCTCGAGGTATTCGTCGGATTGCAAGATGTCGATAGTGATGGTAACGTAACAGTTGACGTCAGGCATGATGAAAGAATAATTTCGCGCGTTTACGTTTTCAAACCTTTCGCCGTCGATCGTGATTTGCGAAAAAACGATAAATCCGTAGTCGCTTTCAATGCTTAAGGTGACTTCGTCGCCCGGGTAGTTGACGTAATTTGAAGGCTTGACCGAAAAATAATCATTTAGCAGACTTTCGTACACAATTTCGATTCTGAAAGACTGTTTGAGATCGTCTTCAAAGAAGTCTTTGAGCTTGTCTTCCTGTGAGTCTTTGCATGATACGACCGCTGTAAGGCAAATTATTGCTACGCATACGAACGCGATATATCTGAACAGTTTGTTTTTCACAAAAGCACCTCGTCTTTATAAGTACATTTTATCATAACAAAGCATTTTTGTAAACTTTTAATTATTTGCGCGTTATTGCGCGATCCTTCCGATATTGACATATATAGGCGATTGTTATATAATCAAAAATGAATTATGGTTTACATCTGAAAAAGGTGAGAACAAAAGACAGCATACTCGTGCAGTAGACGTACAAGGAGATTGTGTTAATGGAAAGACCTTTCGTGCCCGAAAACATGTTCTTTCAGGGCTGTTACAACCCTGCATACGAAGAGCAGATCAGGCTGTGCAAAGACAAATGTTTCGAATACAACAAGCTCAACCCCAACGACCGCGAAGCGCAGAGCGCAATGTTGAAAGAGATGCTCGGCAGCGCGGGCAAGGACGCGGTGATAGTGCCGCCGTTCTGGTGCGATTACGGCTATAACATCCACGTCGGCGACAGTTTTTATGCAAATCACAATCTTGTCGTCCAGGACGGATTGCCCGTGAAATTCGGAGACAACGTATTTATCGGACCGAACTGCACCGTTACGACCGCGGAACATCCCGTTGACCCGGAGCTTCGCAAAAAAGGCGTTGAAATAGCAAAATCCGTAACCGTCGGAAACAACGTATGGATAGGCGCGGGCAGCGTTATCCTCGGCGGCTCGAAGATAGGAGAGAATACCGTGATCGGCGCGGGCAGCGTGGTGACGGGAGAGATACCTGCAAACGTAGTCGCCGTCGGCGTGCCGTGCAAGGTAAAGCGGCAGATAACGGAGGCGGACAAGACTTCTTATCCGTTTTATAATCCCTTAAAATAGAGAGGGCTCCTTTGAAAGGAGCTTTTTTCATATACGATCATCCGCTTTCAAGCGGATTTTTCTTTATTTGACACACGTCGCCAAAAGCGGCGTTTTTTCGACTTGGCCCCCGATTTATAATTGTCTAAACGAATAAAAGGAGAAGGCTATGCAGATCAGTATGGTAAACAAAGGCGACACGGTGATAGCCGCGTTGGACGGAGAGCTTGACGAACATACCGCGACGAACGTAAGAGACGCTTTGGACAGGCGCATAGATCGCGGCGGGTTCAGAAATTTCGTTTTCGACTTTTCGCGGCTTGCTTTTATGGATAGTACGGGCATAGGAGTATTGCTCGGCAGGTATAAAGCGTTAAAAAGAAAGGGCGCGGGAATATTTATATCGTCGCCCAATCCGCACGTCGACAAGATTCTTTCGCTTGCGGGAATATATCAGATAATACAAAAAATAAATTTGTGAGGTCAGTATGAACAAACTTTATATAAAGATATCCGCAGATATGGCAAACGACGCGTTCGTCAGGAGCACCGTCGCGGCGTTTTGCGTGAGCCTCGATCCCACGGTCGAACAGATAGAGGACATAAAGACCGCGGTTTCGGAAGCGTTTACCAACTGCGTGATACACGGTTACGAAGGCAAAAGCGGCAATTACGTTTATCTCGATCTTTGTGTAGACGACGGAAAATTGTCAATAATAATCAGCGACGGCGGCAAGGGCATCGAGGACGTTGCCAAGGCTATGGAGCCGTTTTATACGACGAAGCCCGAAGAGGAGCGGAGCGGTATGGGATTCACTCTGATGGGCACGTTTATGGACGAGATGCGCGTGGACTCCACGCCCGGTAAAGGTACGACGGTTACGATGGTAAAAAATATCGGAAAAGAGGTTGCTTAATGCTTGATTATACCGAGACTGTCGGACTTATCACAGCGGCGCAGGGCGGAGACGAGAGCGCGAAAGAAAAGCTCATCGTACACAATATGCCGCTCATAAAATCGATAGCCGCGCGCTACCGCAACAAGATGATAGAATACGACGATCTTCTTCAGCTCGGGGCAATGGGGCTCGTGAAGGCGGTCAACAATTTCGATGCTTCGTTCGGAGTCAGGTTTTCCACTTACGCCGTACCCATGATCGCGGGCGAAATAAAAAGGTTTATCAGAGACGACGGCGCGATAAAAGTCAGCAGGGCGCTCAAATCCACGTCGCTCAAGATTCAGCAGATAACGAGCGAATACAAATTGGAGCACGGCGAGGCGCCGGGGGTCGATTATCTCGCGGAAAAGCTGGGCGTGGATCCGCAGGAAGTCGTCTTTGCCATGGACAGCAGCAAATATCCCGTGTCGCTTTACGAGAAATACGACGACGACAATTCGCAATGCGTCATGGACAAGCTCGCAACTGGTGAAAACGGCGACGAAATGCTGGACAAGATGATCATAAAGGACTTTATAAAGACCTTGCCCGAAAGAGAAAAGACGGTGATTGTCCTGCGTTATTTCAAAGACAAAACGCAGAGCGAGATAGCAAAGATCCTCGGAGTTTCGCAGGTTCAGGTTTCGAGGATAGAGAGCAAGATAATAAGCGAGATGAAAAAGGCTCTCGCATAAGAGCGGCGGCGTGACCGTCGCTTTTTTATTTGGATAAATTCTCTCAAATGGCAAATAATACCGATATAAAACGGAGGTTTGCAATGAGAGACAATCATTCTCAAGGTTTCAACGAATACAAAGAGTCTGTTTTTCCTGTCAGCAGACCGAGAGGAGAGGTTCACGAAAATGGACAAGAAGGAATACGGGGAGTTAGTAAAACAGACGTCCCCGAAGACTAAAGAGGGAAAAACTCTTTTCCTTGCTTTCGCGATAGGCGGTCTGATCTGCATGATAGGTCAGGCTTTTGCGGATCTGCTTACCGCGGTCATACCGTCGTTCGACGAAAAGCAGATCGGGGCGCTCACGGGCGTCGTGATGATCTTTTTGGGCAGTTTGCTCACGGGATTGGGCGTGTATGACAAAATCGGATATTACGCCGGCGCGGGCTCGGTATTGCCGATCACCGGGTTTGCCAACTCGATCGTTTCTCCCGCGATAGAGTACAACAAAGAGGGCATCGTCTTCGGACTTATGGCAAAGATGTTTTCGATCGCGGGACCCGTGATAGTGTCGGGTGTTTCGGCGTCCGTCGCCATCGGCGCAGTATACTATATCATAGGACTTTTCAGATGAAAAAAGGAAGACAGACGTATCTCGTCGACAAAAAGGTATATATCGCATACACAGCAACGATTGCCGGCGTGGACGAGGGAAAAGGCAGGTTGCGGGATTTCTTCGATTACGTTATCGACGAGAGCGAATTCGGCTGCAAATCGCACGAAAAGGCGGAGATAAAATTGAGAAAGCACGCGATCGAATCTCTTTTGAAGAACGCCGGGAAAAATCCTGCGGACGTAGACGCGATATTGGGCGGAGATCTACTCAATCAGCTTGTTCCGTCGGGGTTTTCGGCAAGGGAATTCGACGTGCCTTTCTGCGGTCTGTACAGCGCCTGCGCGACTTTTGGTCAGTCTCTCGCGACGGGAGCCGCGTTGCTTTGTTGCGGTGCGCAAAACGTCGTGTGCTGTACAAGCTCACATTTTGCGACGGCGGAAAGACAATACAGATTTCCGCTCGAGCTCGGCACGCAGCCGCCTCCGACCGCGCAATGGACCGTCACAGGCGTCGGATGCGCGCTTCTGACGACCGAAAGACAAAAATTCAAGTGCCCTAAAGTGACCGCGTTTACTCTCGGTAAAGTAATCGATATGGGGCTTGACGACCCCAACAATATGGGCGCGGCAATGGCGCCAGCGGCATACGATACCATATCGGCTCACCTGCGAGAGAGAGGCGTCGGCGCGGATTATTACGATCTGATCGTGACGGGGGATCTCGGCAAGCTGGGCAGAGAGCTGCTGTGTTCGATGCTCGAACAGGAATGCGGCGCGGTAAAAGACAGAGTCAACGACTGCGGCTGCATGATATTCAAAGACAGACAAAAGTGCGGGCTCGGCGGTTCCGGCGCTGGTTGCAGTTCTCTCGTCTTTTGCAGTTATCTGTACAAGACGATGAAAGAGGGCGGACTCAAGCGCATACTTTTCGTTCCGACGGGCGCGATGCTGTCAAAGGATTCTTCGCTTCAGGGCGAAAGCATACCCGCCATTGCGCACGCGGTGGCGATAGAGATCTAAAGGAGGAGCGTAATGGAGATTTTTCTGACCTATCTCAAGGTCTTCGCGGTCGGCGGAGCGGTCTGCGCGATCGGTCAGCTTCTTATAAACAAGACGAAGATGACTTCCGCGCGCGTTCTCGTGACCTTTCTGCTTGCGGGAGCGCTGCTCGAAGCCGTGGGGCTGTTCAGATATATCGAAGATTTCGGCAAAGCGGGCATTACGATCCCTATCACGGGATTCGGAAAGACTCTTGCTGCGGGAGCTATCGAGGGAGCCAAGCAAGGGCTTTATCAGGCGTGTACTGGAGGGCTTGCGGCAGTTGCGGCAGGATTTACTGCGGCGATAGCCTTCGGGTTCGTCATAGCGCTTATTTCAAAGTCAAAGCCGAAAAGCACCTGACCACAGAGACGAAACGCGGGGTCAAACCGACATGATACGCGCATATAATGTAGCGTGTCGTATTGTCGGAAAAGAAGGAGAAAACTCAAAGCGCTCGCTGTTTTCGTCGCAATCGTTATGATAGCGGCGGGAGCGGGCGTTTACGTCCGTTCAAACGTCGTGCCGCTTGTCACCGACAAGGCGTATTATTCGGTGAGAGGCAACAGCGTGCGCGCTCTGAACAACGCGTATCAGTCGACTGTCGAGGAGATCGCGTCGCTCGGATATACCGATCTCGTGAATATTGACCGCGACTCCCAGGGTAATATAAACCTGATAAGCGTGGATATGCTCAAAGTGAACACCGTAATGAGCTTTATCAGTACAGTTGCGCTCGAGGAGATGGAGTCGGTTTTTGTCGACGGAGTTGACGTGCCCGTCGGCGCATTCAGCGGCATATTGCTTCTCGGCGACGTGGGCAGAGAGGTGAAAGTCGAGGTGGAAACGGTAGGTATTGCGGAATGTTCGTTCAGATCGGTATTTGAAACGGTTGGAATAAATCAGGTAAAACACAGTCTGTACATCGACATAACCGCGACGGCAAACCTCGTTCTTCCGCTTTACGCAAAAGACGTGTTCTGCGAGAGCTCTTTTCTGCTTTGCGAAAACGTGATAGTGGGGGAGGTGCCCGAATTCTATCTGCAAAATCAGGGCGTTTTCGATATTTCGACAAAAAAACAGTTGCCGTGACGCTTATTTTATTGTAAAATGATATAAAAGCTACGACACGGGAACGTGCCTTGCAATGCTTCCGACAGAGATTTCGCCCGATACGCTGAAAGGGCGATTCGGTTTGCGGCAGGGGAATTCGCCCGTCAGCTCGTCCCTGAACTTATGAGTAGGGGGTCGCGGTGGCGCGTTATAGCCGCAACGAGGTCCGATATTCGGACGAATTTAGGTGGTACAGCGTGAGAACGCCCTAATATACGGGGACGTTCTTTTTTTATACGGAGGACTTTATGAAAGAGAAAATCGAAGACCTTATCCGCGAAGCGCTTCAGGCGATAGAAGCCTGTGAGAATATCGCGGATCTGGGAAAAGTCAAGGTCAGGTATCTCGGCAAAAGCGGCGAGATAACGGCGCTTCTGCGCGGTATGAAAGACGTGCCGGCAAATCAGAGACCGGTCATCGGCGGATACGTCAACGAGGCGAGAGACGCGATCACCGGTGCGGCGGAGAGCAAGGAAAAGACTCTCAAAGCCAAGGAAATAAGCGAAAAAATGCTCAAAGAGAGCATTGACGTCACTTACGAACCCAAAGAAGCGGAGCTGGGCAGTCTTCATCCCTGCACGCTCGTTAAGAACGAAATAGTGGATATATTCACTTCGCTCGGTTTTTCAGTCGCGCAGGGTCCCGAAGTCGAACTCGATTTCTTCAACTTCCAGGCGCTCAACATACCCAAGGATCACCCTGCGAGAGATATGCAGGATACGTTCTATCTCGGCGACGAAATGTTGCTGCGCACGCATACGTCTCCCGTACAGGTCAGGACGATGCTCGAAAAGAAACCGCCGATCAGGATAGTCGTTCCCGGCAAGGTTTACCGTCCCGACGACGACGCTACTCACAGCCCGATGTTCCAGCAGATAGAAGGACTCGTGGTGGACAAGCACATCACTCTTTGCGACCTCAAAGGGATTCTCTCCATGTTTGCGAAAGAGCTGTTTGACAAGAATACGAAAACGCGTTTCCGTCCGTCCTATTTCCCGTTTACGGAGCCGAGCGTCGAGGTCGACGTGACCTGTTCGGTCTGTCACGGAAAAGGTTGCCGTCTCTGCAAGGGTACGGGTTGGATCGAGGTGCTCGGCGCAGGTATCGTCAACCCCAAAGTCCTCGAAAACTGCGGCATAGACAGCAACGAATACAGCGGTTTCGCATTCGGTATGGGCATCGAACGCATTACGATGATAAAGTACGGCGTGCCGGACATGAGAATTTTGTTTGAAAACGACAAGAGATTCCTCAAAAGTTTCAGATAAGGTAGGTGCGATATGAAGGTATCTTTGAATTGGCTTAAAGATTTTGTAGACATCGATATAGACGTCAAAACGCTTGCGGACAAGCTGGTTTCCGCGGGCTTCGAGGTGGAGGAGATAATCGACAAGGCTGCGGAGATGAAAAACGTCGTTCTCGGCAAGATCGTAAAACTCTCCAAACATCCCGACGCGGACAAACTTCAGATCTGCGCGATAGACGTCGGAGCGGCGGAGACGGTGCAGATCGTTACCGGCGCGCAGAACGTGGCGGAAGGGGATCTCGTACCCGTCGCAATGGACAATTCGCTTCTTCCGACCGGACAGGTCATCAGAAAGGGCAAGCTCCGCGGAGTCGAGTCGTGCGGTATGCTTTGCTCGGGCGAAGAACTCAGACTGACCGAGGCGGATTATAAGGGCGCAAGCGTTTACGGCATACTCATCATGAACGACGAGAAGTATCCTCTCGGCACGGATATGAACGTGGTGCTCGGCAACGACGACGTCGTACTCGACATCGGCGTAACAGCCAACAGAAGCGACTGCAACAGCGTTCTCGGCATAGCGAGAGAGATCGCTACCGTTACGGGCAAACCGCTCCGTATGCCCGAAATAGGCTTTGAATGCGAAGCGGACGATGTGAGCAAATACGTTTCGGTAAAGGTCGAAGCTCCCGATCTCTGTCCCAGATACATGGCTGCGGCAGTCAGGGATATAAAGATATGCCCGTCCGCAGACATCATTCAGAAAAGACTCAAAAGCGTGGGGCTCCGTCCGATAAGCAACTTCGTCGATATTACCAATTACGTTCTTATAGAAATTGGTCAGCCCATGCACGCGTTCGATGCGGATAAACTTGCGGATTCTTCCATCGTCGCAAGGCGTGCCGTAAACGGAGAAAAGATTATAGCTCTTGACAACAAGGAGTACGCGCTCAACGATACTATGCTCGCTATCTGCGACGGTAAAAAGCCTTGCGCGATCGGCGGCGTTATGGGCGGCAACAACAGCTGCGTCGACGAAAACACAAGAGACATAATTTTCGAGAGCGCAAAATTCATGCGCGACAATATACGCCGCACGGCGAGAACGCTCAACCTTCATTCGGATTCTTCTTTCAGATACGAAAGAGGCATAGATCTCGAAAGTCAGAGGCTCGGTCTCATGCGCGCGCTTACTCTCGTATACAAATACGGTTACGGCAAGATCGCAAAGGGGGTCGTCGACGTATGCAATGCGGATCTGACTCAAAAAACTATTCGCGTCGAAGCGACGAAGATAGACGACATCCTCGGCATCTGCGTGCCTCGCGAAAGGATGGCGGAAATACTCAACAGCCTGCAGATAGAGACCGTACTCGAAGGCGACGTGCTTGTCTGCAAAGCGCCGCTTTTCCGCGACGACATAGAGAACGCCAACGATCTTGCGGAAGAGATAATCAGACTTTACGGCTATGACAATATTACCGAGACACTTATGGACAAGGGAAAGCAGACCGTCGGAGGAAAGACAGAAGCGCAAAAAGCGGTCGACGAGATAAAGAATATTTGCGTCAACAACGGTTACAGCGAGACTCTGACATATTCTTTCACTTCACCCAAGAGCTTTGACGTGCTCCGCCTCGCAGAGGACGATCCTTTGAGAAAGTGCGTCAGGATACTCAATCCTCTCGGTGAAGACGTATCCGTGATGAGAACGTCGCTTGCATACAGTATGATGAGCGTTCTTGCGTCAAACGCGCTCAAAAACATCAAAGACGCACGTTTCTTCGAGGTTGCCAACGTGTATATCCCGAAGGACGTCGACGCTGTTGACGTTCAGCCCGAAGAAAAGGAACACCTCGCGCTCGGCGCATACGGAAAGGGAGAAGATTTCTATTCTTTCAACGAAGTTGTCAGAAGGATTATTTACAAATTCGGTCTCAACGTGATTTACAAGCGCTCCGAAAGACCTTATCTGCACAGCGGAAGAAGCGCAGAACTCTTTGTCGGTAAATTCAGCATAGGTTACGTCGGAGAGGTACATCCGAGCGTTTCCGCTTCGTTTGACGTCAAAGACAGGCTTTACGTTGCGGAGCTCGATCTCGCCGCGATCGAAAAATACCGCAAAAAGGGTTACAAATTCGAAGAGACGGGAAAATATCCTCCGATGGAAAGAGATATTGCCGTTACCGTCGACGAAAACGTGTCTGCCGCGGATTTGCTTTCGTGCGTTACGAGCGCGGGAGGCGCGATGCTCAAAAAAGCGCGCATATTCGATATTTACCGCAGCGAAGCGATCGGTGAAGGCAAAAAGAGCGTTGCCATCAATATGATCTTCAGGCTTGCGGACAGGACTCTGACGGACGAAGAAGTAAGCGCCAAAGTCGAAAGCGTGCTTGCAAAACTTGCGAGCCGTACCGGCGCGGTTTTGAGATAAATTATGGAACTGCTTGCGCCCGTAGGTAGCATACGCGCTCTTTACGCCGCGATAAACAGCGGCGCCGACGCGGTATATCTCGGTCTCGACGGTTTTAACGCCCGCGCAAAAGCGGTCGGATTCACAAGAGATAACATAGACGGATATATAGACCTTTGCCACCTTCACGGTGTGAAGGTCTATATTGCTTTCAACACCGCGATAAAAGAAAAAGAACTTGCGTTGCTTGACGAGTATGCGAAGGCTTGCGTCCGCGCAGACGCTTTTATCGTCGCTGATCTCGGCGCGCTCGACGTCTTTTACAAATACGACGTGCCGTTGCATGCGAGCACGCAGATGGGCGTAAATAACCTCAAAGGCGCGTTGTTTTTGCAGAGCAAAGGATTTTCGCGCGTCGTAGTCGCAAGAGAGACGGCAAAAGAGGACATAATCGCTATCAAGAAAAATACGTCGCTCGAAGTTGAATACTTTGTCCACGGCGCGCTTTGCGTCAGTTACAGCGGTTCTTGCCTGTTGTCGTCGATGATGAGCGGCGACAGCGGGAACAGAGGCAGATGCAACCAGCCTTGCAGACTCCCGTATTCAAGCGATCTCGGACAAAAGCAGGGATACCTTCTTTCACCTTCGGAGCAATGCCTTATCACCAAACTGAACGATCTTAAAGAGATCGGCGTGGACAGCCTGAAAATAGAAGGAAGACTCAAACAGCCGCATTACGTCACGACCGTCGTGTCGCAGTACAGAGCCGTGCTTGACGGCGCGAAAGCGGACGAAAAAAGGGTTTCGGAACTGAAAAAGGCGTTCAACAGGGGAGAATTCACCCGCGGGTATCTGTTTGACGACACAAAGGAGATAATGTCTCCCAAAGTGCAGAGCAACATCGGAGTGTCGGTCGGTAAAGTCGTATCGTGCCGCGGAAACGAGATAAAGATAAAAGCAACCGCGCCTCTGTGCGACGGAGACGGGCTTAAAATACTCTCCGGCGGCAAAGAAGCAGGCGGATTCGGAGTGAAAATACTCAAAGTCGACGGCGATCTTTATACATTGCAGGCAAAATGCGACTGCAAACCCGGGTCGGACGTAAGACGCACTCTCGACAGGGAAAGCGCGGACGAGGATATTTTTTTGAAAAAGATCCCCGTCGACATAAGTTTTTCCGTAGACGACGATCTCAACGCGACTCTTGAGATGAAAAGAGTGGGAAAGTCTTTCGCCTGCGTTGCAAAGGTGCAGCAAGCAAAGGGGAGCCCTTTGTCCGAAAAAGACGTCTCCGATTCTCTGTCCCGTCTCGGAGACACTCCGTTCGAAGCGAAAAGCGTATGCACCGATCTCAACGGCAAAGCGATTTTTATGCCGAAGTCTGCAATCAACGCATTAAGGCGGGAAGCGGTTGCCGGACTTGAAAAACAACTTGCGGACGCTTATATCGGAGAGCAGGCAAGGTGTGATTATTCAAACTGTAAATCGGCAATTGAGCACTTTGACGACAGTCGCGTAAGGCAGATAATTGTTAACACGGACGACTTTGAAGTTGTCAGGCAGCTGAAGTGTCAAAAAATAATAATTAGTTATCAAATTTATGATTTTAGCCATTTTCTTTCAAAGATAGATATATTTTTGAGCCTAATTGAGAATACATTTGATGTATATCTTCACCTTCCTCCCGTCGTCAAAGGCAGTGAAACGACGCTTGTCGATGAGATTGTCAAGAAGTGTTCGTCAAAAATAAGTGGATTGATATGTGAGAATTATTACACAGTATATCTTGCAAAAAAACATTCTCTCCAAGCGCTTGCTGGGATAAGACTCAACGTCTACAATTCAAGATTCAGGCGCGTTTCCGGCGTTGACGGACAGATCTTTTCGCCCGAACTTACTCTGAACGAAATCAGGGATACGGGAGAGGAAGGCTTTGTCTACGCATACGGCTATCTGCCCGTGATGACCTTCTGCCATTGTCCCGTTCAGGTATGCACGGGATGCGATTGCAAGACCTGCGCATACAATGGCGATTTTTATTATCACGACAAAAAAGCCGATTATCTGATAAAGAGGACGAGGATTAAACGCTGTTATTTCGAGCTTCACAATGCGGCGATCGTCGATATATCTTCAAAAGCTGATAAAATCCGTTACAATTTGTATATAAATATGGTAAACTGTAATCGTGATCCTCTTGACGTGATTCACTCGGTCTCTTTCGGCGGCGCTTCTCAGGCAGGTTCGAATTGTGCGCATCTCTTCAGGGGAGTCAAATAATCTGCGGGCTTCTTTTGCTCCGTTACGGGACTGAACATGACTTCGGACAAAGAACTTAAATCTCTCGAATTCGATAAAATACTCAAAATATTGAGCGGCTACGTCTGTTCACGACCTGCCGCCGATATCGTGCTCGGCATAAAACCCGCAAATACTCTCGATAAAGCGCAGGATCTTCTCGAACGCACCGTGCAGGCGGACAAAGCGGCATACGAGTTTTGCTGTACCCCTTCTTTTTCGATTGACGACGTTTCGGAACATTTAGCCGCGTTGAGAAAAGACGCGACGTTGAGTTGCAAAGCGCTTTTGCAAATCGCAAAGGTATTGAACTGCGCTAAAAATTTCAAATTGTCGGTTGCGAAACTTCCCGAAGGCGAATGTCCTTTGATTTTGGAGTATGCGCAAAATATGTTTACCGATCCCGAGGCGGAAAGGAGAATATCCGAATCGGTAATGAACGAAAACGAACTGTTTGACGGTGCGTCGTCGAGGCTTCGCGAAATTAGGCAGGCGATACGCCGCACAAACGAAAAGATCAGGCAAAAACTCAACGGCTATATCAGCGGCGGATATTCGAAATTTCTTCAGGACAACATTGTCACGGTGCGCGGCGACAGATACGTCATACCCGTAAAAAGCGAGTGCCAGGGGCAGATCCCCGGGCTTGTTCACGACAGATCGTCGACGGGCGCTACCGTGTTTATCGAGCCTCTCGCCGTCGTCGAACTCAACAACGAACTGCGCGGACTGTTGAGCGACGAACAGAACGAGATAGCGGTCATCCTTCAGTCTCTTTCTTTTATGCTTTCGCAGATAGTAGACGGCATAGAAAGGTCGTTCCGTCTCATCGCGGAGACCGACGTGCTCTTTGCGAAAGCGCGCTATGCACGCGATATAAAAGCCGTTGCGCCCCGACTCAACGGAGACGGGATAATAGACGTCAGAAAAGGCAGACATCCTCTCATCGACCCCAAAAAGGTCGTGCCCGTAGACGTCAGACTCGGCGACGATTTCAAGGTCTTGTTGATTACGGGACCAAATACGGGAGGAAAGACGGTCACGCTCAAGCTGGTGGGGTTGTTTTCTCTGATGGCGGCGTCGGGAATGTTCGTACCGTGCGAAGAAAACAGCAGACTTGCCGTTTTCGACGGCGTTTACTGCGATATTGGCGACGAACAGAGCATTGAGCAAAATCTCTCCACTTTTTCTTCTCATACGGTCAATCTCATCAGAATAACGAAAGAGGCGGATTTCAACAGCCTCGTGCTTCTCGACGAACTCGGAGCGGGCACCGACCCCGCCGAAGGCAGCGCGCTCGCGATAGCGGTGATAGAATATCTGCTTGCGAAGAACTGCCGTTGCATAACGACGACTCACTACAACGAGCTCAAAGAATATTCCTACCGCGCAAAAGGCGTTTCCAACGCTTCGATGGACTTCGATCCTGAGACGTTTGCGCCTGTTTACAGACTTCTGATCGGCGTGTCGGGAAGCTCCAACGCGATAAAGATAGCGCAGAAGCTCGGGCTTCCGCAGTCTATTACGGGCAGAGCAACGCAGTTGTTGAGCGACGAAAAGGTTAGTTTCGACAATATTGTTTCTGCGGCGGAGCAAAGCAGACGTGAAGCCGACGAAAGCAGAGCCCGTGCGGCGGAATACGAAGCGAAAGCGCGCGAGGAGTACGAAAAAGCAGCGACGCTGTCGCGCATGGCTGAAGAGAAAAACAGAAAGCTCGAAGAAAAACTTACGAAAAAGGCGAACGAACTTCTCTGCGATTATATGGAAGAAGCCGACGAAATAATCGAAGAAATGAGAGAAGATCTCAAAAAAGGAGACGAGCAGGCGCTTTTCGAAGCAAGAAGAAAGAGAAAGAAGCTTGAAAATATGCGCTATAGCAAAAACGCCGAAGAATACGGAGAAAAATTCGAAAAAAGCGGAGGAGAGATAGTCGTCGGTGACAGCGTTTTCGTAAAAAAGCTCAATTCCACCGCAAAAGTGCTTGAAATAGACCAGAGAAAGAAAAAATATACCGTTTCCTGCGGTATTCTCACGACGGTCGTCGACTTCGGCGACGTGTCGAAGATAAAGATCACGCAGGAAAAGAAAAATCCGAAGAGAAGGATTCTTCCCGACACGACGGAGGGGTGTCCGCACGAACTCAACGTGATCGGACAGACGGTCGACGAAGCCGTTTTCAACCTCGAATCCTATCTGTCGCGCGCTCTTTTGTGCGGACTCAAAGAGGTGCGCATTGTGCACGGAAAAGGTAGCGGCGCCCTGCGAGCCGGATTGCACGCTTATTTTTCAAAAAACAAATGCGTCGAATCGTTCAGACTCGGCAAATACGGCGAAGGAGAGGACGGCGTGACCGTGCTTACGCTCAAATGAACGCATACGTCCTCAATTTCGTATTCGACAAGAAAAAACCGCTCAAAACGGCGTTTCTCGTGCTCGCGATCGGGATAGATATTTTCGACGTCGCGTTTCTTGTCTCCGCTGTTTTGGGACATTACGTCGATTTTGTATTTGTCGCCGTCGGAATCGTGCTGACGCTCGCTCTGCGACTGCCCACGCAGTCTATGACTTTTGAGATAAAATACGTCTTCAAGGACGGTCTCGTCGTGACGAAGATTTATCCTCACAAGAAAGAAACGCTGTTTTGTCTCGGCGGCGATTTTGAGATATATTGCGCGGACGACGGCAAAAACGCGGAGCTACTTGCCAACGCCGAAAAACTTTACGTTTACGAGCCGAAAGAGGGGCTTTGCGTGATAAGGGTCGACGGGAAGTATTACGCGCTCGCGTTCGACGATTATATGCTCGCGCTCGTCTTGTCGTTTTACGGCAAACAGCTCGGATAGAGTACGCTTTGCGCCTCCGCGTATATTTGCGCGCGAACGCTTGCGGGGATCGTCTATCTGTGATAGAATTATGCGAAGAAAAATGCAGAATGAGAGGTTAAGATGATATATCTCGACAACGCCGCGACCACGGCGATGTTTCCCGAATGCGTCGATATAATCAAAAAGTATGCGGTCGACGAGTTTTTCAATCCTTCCGCGCTTTACGCGCCTGCGCTGTCCGCGGCAAAAGCGGTAAGAACCGCGCGTGAAAACGTGGCGAAAGCGCTCGGATGCAACGCGGACGAGATTGTTTTTGCCGCTTCGGGCAGCGAGGCGGACAACTTTGCTTTATCTTGCGGA
Source organism: uncultured Christensenellaceae bacterium (assembly GCA_944383905.1). Lineage (GTDB taxonomy): Bacteria > Bacillota > Clostridia > Christensenellales > UBA3700 > Ornithoclostridium. The sequence continues at coordinate 24,582 of CALWRI010000015.1, read as the reverse complement.
CCCCGCAGAAAAAAGGGAAAGATAATCGTTTCCGCGGTGGAACACGCGGCTGTATTCAACTGTGCAAAAGCGGTTGCTGACAGAGGATACGAACTTGAGATCGCTCCCTGCGACGCGTGCGGCAGAGTTATTTTTGACAAATTCGTCGATATGCTCGACGAAAACGTGGTCCTCGTTTCCGTAATGCACGTCTGCAACGAAACGGGCGCTCTCAACGATATAAGGGCGCTTTGCGCAGAAGTCAGAAAGCGTTGTCCCGACGCGGTGTTCCACAGCGACGGCGTGCAGGCGTTCTGCAAGTTGAGTTATTCGGTAAAGGACCTCGGCGTCGATCTCTATTCTGTGAGCGGGCACAAGATTCACGCGCCGAAAGGAATAGGCGCTCTTTATATCTCTCCAAAGCTCAATCTGCAACCTTTCGTTTACGGCGGCGGACAGGAGAGAAATCTGCGCTCGGGGACGGAAAACGTCGCGGGGATCTGTGCGTTCGGATATGCGGCAAAGCGTATGCGGGAGTGTGCCGACGAAAATTTCGTATCGCAGAAACGCCTTCAGAAATATCTTCTCAACGCGCTCAAAGAGCGTTTCGGCAGTCTTGTAAGGATAAACACGGACGAAGAGCACAGTTGTTCTCACATTGTCAGTTTTTCTTTTGACGGTCTGCGCGGAGAGGTGATATTGCATTATCTCGAAAGCAAGGGTATCATTGTCGGTACGGGAAGCGCTTGCTCGTCCAGAAAAGCCGCGGAAAGGATCCCCAAAGCGCTCGGGCTCAAAGGTGCGTTTGCGGAAGGCACGTTGAGGATAAGTTTTTGCGAAACCAATACCCAAAGCGACGTCGAAGCTCTCGTCGACGCGCTTGAAGAGGGCGTGAAAGCGCTCGGAAAATACAGGAGAATCTGAAATGAAAAGCAAAGTGATATTGCTGCGTTACGGCGAAATCTTTTTGAAAGGAAGAAACAAAAGCTACTTTGAAAAGTTGCTTATCGACAACATAAAAGCCAAGCTCGACGGCATCAAATGCGAGTTTTTGAGAACGCAGAACAGATATTATATCGAAGATTACGACGAAGAACTCACCGATGAGATCGTTAGGAGAATGAAAGAGGTCTTCGGACTTCATTCTTTGAGTGTGGCAACGAAGGTCAGGACGGATTACGATTCTATCAACGAAGCGGCGCTCGAATACGCTCCCGACGTCGAGACGACGTTTCGCGTTAGCGTAAACCGTGCGGATAAGTCGCTCGACAAAAATTCCGCGCAGATAGGCGCGGACGTGGGCGCGTACATATTGCAGAGACGCAAAGGCTACAAGGTAAACCTGCACAGACCCGCGCTCGAAATCAAGGTCGACATAAGAGAAAAAGGCTATTCTTATGTGTTCAGCGGGGTCGAGGAGTGTGCGCAGGGTATGCCGGTGGGCTGTTCGGGCAAGGGAATGTTGCTTTTGAGCGGCGGTTTCGATTCTCCCGTCGCGGGTTACAGAATGGCGAGAAGGGGCATGGAGCTTTGCGCCGTGCATTATCACAGTTTTCCGTATACAAGCGAACAGGCAAAGCAGAAAGTCGTCGATCTCGCGCAGGTGCTCACGCGCTATGCGGGCAAAATAAAGCTGTTTGTCGTGCCTTTTACCGAAATACAGTTTGCAATTCACGAAAAATGCCGCGCAGACTATATGATAACGATAATGCGTCGCATCATGATCGACATAGCGGAGAGAGTCGCACGGTCAAACGGTTGCGGCGCGTTGATAACGGGCGAAAGTCTCGGGCAGGTCGCAAGCCAGACGTTGCAGAGTCTTACCGTAACGAACGACGCCGTACAGGGGCTTCCCGTATTCAGACCGCTTATCGGCATGGATAAATACGAAATAATGCAGACGGCAGAGAAGATCGGGACGTACAAGTTGAGCGAGCTGCCTTATCAGGATTGCTGCACTGTGTTTTTGCCCAAAAACCCCGTGATAAAGCCTTCGCTCGACATAGCGAAGAAGGAGCAGGCTAAAATCGACGGACTCGAAGCGCTTGTCGAACAGGCGATCTCGAATATCGAAATTATCGAACTCAAACCCGAAAACTGAAAACGAGAACTCATTGTCTTTCGGCAGTCAGATTCTCGTTTGACGATCGTTTCAAGCGTTTAAGATCGGAACGAAAGCGGGAAAGTAAATATTTTGACGCTTTACCACGTTGAATATATCACAGGAAAAGATTATTTGTATCATCTGAAAATAACATTTTAATATAGTCAGCAGAATGGATCAAACGAAAACCGCCTGAAAAGGCGGTTTTTTCGTTAAAAAGATCGTTTCAAACGCTAAATAATCTCAACAAGACGTTTCATTTATTATTATAAAAATCGGTTTAATTTAGAATTATTCTAAAAAACGACTTATTTTGTAACAATCACCAGCCGACAGGAATCTGGTATATTTCGCCGATCGTCTCTCTGTTTTTGTCGTCGAAATAGTACGGAACGATGACGTAACGGTTGTAACCGAAAAGACCGTCGGCTTTGTCTGTGATTTTTACGTTGCCTTCTTCGTTTCTGACGTCGAGAATTATTCTGTCGTCCGCAAAAAGCGATTTTTTGATCACTTTGTAACACAGGTGAGGGTCGGAAGTAAAAGAAATGCTGACTTCGTTTCCGACTGTCTGCGCTTCGACAGACATCGCTTTCGGATAGTCGAAAGAGTCGTTTTTTTCAAAATCCGCAAATTTAACGTCGAATATCTCCGTTATTACGAATTTTTCGGGTGCAAAGTCGGATGACAAGACGATCTCGCCTTTTTCGTATGCTATCTTGTCGATTTTAAGTTGCGTTATGCCGTCCGGGATTTCAAAATCCTCTGGAGAAGCGCAGATCTTTGCCATATAATTCTTGCACATCAGCGCGGGGAGCCCTCCTCCCGTCACGTTTGACGGCAAAGGATTTGCATAATTTTCCGATCCCTGCCAGAAGAGCACGCAGTCGCGAGTTGTATAGCTGACGTCGTATGCGTCCGCATTTCCGTCTCCGGCGGCTACCGTTCCCGTTTTGGAAGCAACCTGAAAGGGCAGCGACGCGAGCTTTTTCGCCGTTCCGTTCTTTGCGCAGTATATCAATGAATTGGTCGTGAGATAACAGCTTTCGCGCGAAAATACACGTTTCGGCTTTGTTTTCGAGTTGTCGTAAACCGTATTTCCGTCCTGATCTTCGATGCGTTTCACAAAAGTTGCTTTTGACATAACGCCTCCGTTAGCGAGAGTGGAAAATCCCGTTGCCAGCTCGCAGAGAGAAGTGCCGTTGGACGTGCTTCCGAGCGCGAGCGAAAGGTTGTCGTCGTTTTCGGAAAGAGAAAAACCGAGCTCTTTCAGAGTGTCGTAACCTCGTTGTACTCCGACCGACTGCAAGACGGCTACTGCGGGGACGTTGAGAGAATATGCAAGCGCTTCGCGTGCAGACACTTTGCCGTAATATTTGTCTCCGTAGTTTTTCGGTGAATACCCGTTGAAATCGCAAGGTTCGTCGGTCAGGACGCTTGCGGGAGACAGAAGCCCCGATTCAAAGGCGGGAGCATAGCATACGAGCGGTTTGAGGACAGATCCCGCCTGGCGCCTGAAATCAAAAAAATTTGCAGAAAAAGTTGAATAAGCAGCGCGTATCCCGCCCGTTGCCACATCGACGTCAAGCGCTGCGCACAGAGCGTCTTTTGCGCTGTAATAGCTTTTGTCGTCGACAGTCTTTTTGAGTTCCGCCTGCCTTTCGGGGCGCAGATATGTGTAGATGCGATAGCCTCTCGCTCTCAATTCTTTTTCGTCGACGCCGAGTATCTTGCAACCTTCTTCCAGCGCGTTTACAACGTAAGTTTTGTCGAGTTCAAGCGCGCTTTTGTCGTCTGCAACGGCTATTTCTTCAGAAAGCGCCGCCGAATATTCTTCATCGGTGATTTTGCCTTGTTCTTTCATTAGCGAAAGCACGAGACGGGAGCGGGAAAGCGCATTGTCGTAATGGTTGATCGGGTTGTATTTCGTGGGACTTTTCACAATCCCCGCAAGCATTGCGGATTGAGCGAGCGTGAGTTCGCTTACTTCGCAGCCGAAAAATCTGCGCGCGGCGTTTTTGACCCCGTATTCTCCGGAGCCGAAATAGAGCATATTGAGATAGGTTTCGAGGATCTCGTCTTTTGTCATTCTCCTTTCGAGAGATACGGCGATCCTCGCTTCTTTGAGTTTTCTCGAAAAGCTTTTTTCGCTTGTTAAAAAGGCGTTTTTCGCTATCTGCTGCGTAATGGTCGAGCCGCCCTGCGCGCGCCTGCCGCTTTTCAGATTCGCGACGAACGCGCCCATTATTCGGATATAATCCACGCCGTGATGATCGTAAAATCTCTTGTCTTCGAGCGCGACGAACGCGTCTTTGAGATGTTTTGGTATCTGATCGATCGGGGTGTCGGACCGGCTTGCGGCGCAATATGCCGTCAGATCGCCGCAATCGTCGTATACGTCGGGAAGTGAGTTTTCGAAGAGGAGTGCGTTCTCGTCTATATCAACGTCCGCGTTCATGTATATCACTAGCCCCACAATTGTCATTATAGCGAAAAAGAGTACGACTGCCGCGCTTATCGCGACGGCGGCTGTGAATTTTTTTGCAAAAGACTTTTTATTTTTAATATTTGCACGCATATTTATTATTTACCTACTTTTTGTTTGAGTTTTCCGACGGTATTTTGTATAATTGTTATATGCAAAAATACAGGATTATTACTTACGGATGTCAGATGAACGTCCACGAATCCGAAAAGATCGCGGGCATTCTTACAAAATTGGGATATATGCAGGCAAACGGCGACGAGCCTGCCGACGTCGTGGTTTTCAACACTTGCTGTATCCGCGACAATGCGGAGCGCAAGGCGATGGGGCATATCGGTATGCTGAAGACTGAAAAGAAGAAAAACCCCGACATGATCGTCGCGGTCGTCGGTTGTATGACCCAGCAGGACGGCGCAGGCAGGGCGCTCCGTGAAAAATTCCCGTTTGTTGACATAGTCCTCGGCACGTCTAATCTCGCTTTGCTCGAGAGTTATATCCCTTCGGTCGCGGCGAGCCGCGCAAAATTCGTCGATATAAATACCGAAGAAAAGCCCGCCGTGAACGAAAACGAGACGTTTTTCCGCACGAGCGGCACAAACGCCTGGCTCAACATAATGTACGGCTGCAACAACTTCTGCACATACTGCATCGTTCCATACGTCAGAGGAAGGGAAAGAAGCCGCACGAAAGAAGCGGTCACGGACGAGTTCAGACGGCTCGTCGACGAGGGATACAAGGAGATAACACTTCTCGGACAAAACGTCAATTCTTACGGCAACGATATATACGGCGGAGAGTACGGTTTTGCGCAACTTCTCGAAGATCTCGCCAAAATCGACGGCAAACACCGCATACGGTTCATGACGTCGCATCCAAAGGATTTCAACCGCAGGCTGATCGACGTGATCGCAGAATATCCCAATATATGCAACAACATCCATCTGCCCGTGCAGTCGGGGTCGGACAAGATACTCAAGCTGATGAACAGGCATTATACGAGGAGTTATTATCTCGACACGATAGCGGCTATCCGCGAGAAATTACCCGACTGCGGCATAACGACCGATCTTATGGTGGGATTTCCGTATGAGGAAGAGAGCGATTTTCTCGACACTCTCGACATGGTCGAGAAAGTCAGATACAGCAACGCCTTCACGTTTGTTTATTCGGTCAGAAAGGGTACTCCAGCGGCGAAGATGCCCCAGGTCGATCCGCTCGTTGCGAAAGACAGGATCATGCGACTCATAGAGGCACAGAACAGGATAACCAAAGAATTGTCGAAAGAATACGAAAACAAAGTGTTTGAAGTGCTCTGCGAGGATTTTTCCCCGACGAAAAAAGGTTGCGTCTGCGGCAGGACGGACAGCGGCAGACTCGTAACTTTCCCCGGAGGAAAGGAATCGATAGGACAATTTTGCAACGTCAGGATAAACCGTTCGCAATCGGCATCGCTATTCGGCGAGACGGAGGAATGATATGGCGCTTTCACCGATGATGAAATATTATCTCTCTGTAAAAGAGAATTACAAAGACGCGATTTTGCTTTTCAGGCTGGGCGATTTTTACGAGATGTTTTTCGACGACGCAAAGCTGGCAAGCGAGATCCTCGATCTGACTCTCACGGGCAGGGATTGCGGACTCGAGCATCGCGCGCCGATGTGCGGCGTGCCGTATCACGCCGTCGACGGATACATCTCAAAGCTGATCTCCGCAGGCTATAAAGTCGCCATATGCGAGCAGCTTACTTCGCCCGAAGAGAGCAAAGGTATGCTCGAGCGCGACGTTATCAGAGTCATAACTCCCGGCACGGTAATAGAGGACGATATTCTCGACGACAAGAAGAACAATTATCTCGTTTCGATAGCGACGCACAAAAACAAATTCGCGCTTGCGTGGGCTGACGTTTCCACGGGTGAATTCAACACTCTCGAAAAGGATCTCGACGATTTTTCTTCGATAGAAGACGCGCTTGCAACTATCGTTCCCGCAGAGATAATCTGCAACGGAGAAACGCTTGCGCTCACGCATAACGTATCGCAGATGAGACTTTCGAAATTGCCGAAATTTCAGAACCACAACGAGTGGAGCTTTGAGCTTTCAAACGCCGAAAAGGCTCTGAAGGAGCAGTTTGAAGTGTCAAGCCTCGATATGTTCGAGATCAAGGACAAGAAGACCTGCATAATGGCATCGGGAGCGCTTTGCACATATCTCAAGGAGACTCAAAAGAGAGCGCTTTCGCATATATCGGGGTTGAGATACGTCCGCAACGAACGCTATATGGTGCTCGATTCGACTGCGCGGCGCAATCTCGAGATAACGCAGAACGCACGAGACGGCTCGTCGAGAGCAACTTTGCTTAAGGTCATGGACAAGACGAGAACTTCTATGGGCGCGCGCAATCTGCGACGCTGGCTCGAACAGCCGTTGAGAGACGAAAAAGAGATAAACAGCCGTCTTGACGCGGTTGAAGAACTGATTTCTTCTGGCAAAGTGAGGAGCAATCTCGACGAAACTCTGGGGCTCGTAAAAGATCTCGAAAGGCTTTCGACAAAGCTCGTATACGGCAATCCGTCTCCGAGAGACTTTATTGCGATAAGACAGTCTCTCGAAGTGATGCCATTTATTAAATCCACTCTCAAAACGTGCAAAAATCCGCTTCTTGTCTCACTCGAAGAAAATATGTTCGAGCTTGAGAGCGAATACAACATGCTGTGCGATATGCTGGACGACAATCCGCCCGCGCTCACCAAGGACGGCGGTTTTATCCGCAAAGGTTACAGCGAAGAGCTCGACGGTTACCGCAACGCCAATACTGACGGCAAGAGCTGGCTCGCAAAACTCGAAAACGACGAGAAAGAGGCGACCGGGATAAAAAATCTTAAGGTCGGTTACAACAAAGTCTTCGGATATTACATAGAAGTCAGCAAGGGTAACGTGGACAAAGTGCCTTTCAGATATGTCCGCAAGCAGACTTTGACGACGGGAGAAAGATATATCACCGAAGAGCTCAAGGAAATTGAGGACAAGATCCTCGGCGCAGTCGAAAAGAGCGTCAAACTCGAACTCGCTCTGTTCGAACAGATCAAATTGCAGATGCTCAAAGTCATTCCCATGCTGCAATCCACGGCAAGAGCGGTTGCCGTGACCGATACGCTTTTGTCGTTTGCGAAACTTTCCGCGGCGGGCAATTACTGCAAACCCGTAATCAACGACACAATCGAAGGTATAAGCATAAAAGGCGGCAGGCATCCGGTCGTGGAAGCGCTTATGAAATCGGACGAATTCGTCCCCAACGACACTGAGCTCGACTGTTACCAGAACAGGACCATGATAATCACGGGGCCCAATATGGCGGGCAAGAGCACATATATGAGGCAGGTCGCTTTGATAGTGTTTATGGCTCACGTCGGTTGTTTCGTCCCCGCAAAGTCCGCGCAGATCTCCATCACGGACAGGATCTTCACGAGAATAGGAGCGAGCGACGATCTCGCATACGGTCAGAGCACGTTTATGGTGGAGATGGTCGAAGTCGCCACGATACTTCAGAACGCGACGATGCGCAGTCTTCTTATCCTTGACGAGATAGGCAGAGGAACTTCGACTTTCGACGGCTTGTCGATCGCGAAAGCGGTACTCGAAGACGTAACTGCGAGAATACGTTGCAAAACTCTTTTCTCGACGCATTTCCACGAGTTGACCGAACTTGAGGGCAATCTCGAAGGCGCGGTAAATTACAAGATCGTCGCGGCGGAGAGGGACAAGGGCATAATATTCCTTCACAAGATCATGAGAGGCGGCACGAACAAGAGTTTCGGCATAGAAGTCGCAAAGCTCGCGGGCTTACCGCAAAAAGTCATTGCGAGAGCGAGAGCGGTTTCGAAAGAACTCGAAAACGACGCGCACAAGTCCAGAGTCGCAAAAACGGAATCGCGCGTGCCCGATATGGTGGACATGATGGAACAAAACGAGATCATAGGACAGCTCAAAGAACTCGACGTCAACAATATGTCACCGATACAGGCGCTCAACGTGCTGGGCGAACTCGTTAAAAAGGCTTTGAAATAGGTGAAAAATGGCAGACATCAACATACTTGACAGCAGCGTATACAATCTGATCTCCGCAGGTGAAGTCGTCGAAAGACCGTCGTCCGTGGTAAAGGAACTCGTTGAAAACGCTATCGACGCGGGCGCGAGCAAGATCACGTTGCAGATAGAAGAAGGCGGCATACGTTCGATAGTCGTTACGGACAACGGATGCGGAATGTCTCCGCAAAACCTCGCTAAAGCGTTTTTGCCTCACGCAACAAGCAAACTGAAGACTGCGAGCGACCTCGACTGCGTTTCCACATTGGGGTTCAGGGGAGAAGCGCTTGCGTCGATAGCGGCTGTCTCACAGGTGTCCGTAAAGACCAAAACCGCGGACGAAGAGATCGGCTCCGAAGTCAGAGTCGACGGAGGCAAGACGGGAGAGATATATCCCTGCGGTTGCAACGACGGTACGGTGATAAAGGTCGAGAATCTTTTTTACAATACGCCCGTCCGCGCACGATTCTTAAAAAAACCGAAAGCCGAAGAAGGCTTCGTCACGCAGACGGTCAGCGCCCTTATTTTGTCAAATCCAGAAGTTTCTTTCAGATATATCGTAGACGGTAAAGCGGTTTTCAATACCGTCGGAGGGCTTGAAGACGCGGTTTTTCAGGTTTATTCCAACGACGTCGCCAACAATCTGATATATTTTGACGAAAGTTTCGCGGGCGGTTACAGAATATATGGTTATACGGGCAAAAGAGAACTGTCAAAACACAACAAGAATTTTCAGACGGTGATCGTCAACGGCAGAACGGTGCAGAACCAGACTGTCAGCGTTGCCGTGTCGCAGGCGTACGGCAATGCGATGATGAAGCGTTGTTTCCCCGTTTTCGTGATCAATATCGTTATGCCTTTCGACGACGTGGACGTCAACGTGCATCCGAGCAAAAGCGAGGTGCGCTTCCGCGATACGAACAAGATTTTTTCCTGCGTCTATCATGCCGTTTCACTGGCGCTCGCAAGCGAAGAGGGCAGCGTAAGACTAAACGGTTTGCAAACGGATGTTCACAATTTTGACGAAAAGACAAACGACGGCATAGTCGGACGCAGCGATTGCGGACCCGACGAGAAAAAAGTCTTTTCCGACGAGGTCTGCGAGAAAAAACCGAGCGATACTTATACCGGCGAGAAAGTCAAGGACTTATCTTCGGTCGTAAGACCCGCGTCCTCTTTTGCGAACGAAGGACTTTTTCGCGAAAAACGGCAAGGAGCGAAAGCTCTCGACAAGGCTATCGAGAGGCAAATGCAGAAGGTAAACGGTTTGCAGTCTTTCGAATCGCGTGAAAACCGCCAAAGTAAAAAGGTGTCTGACGGCGCGGGAAGCGTATGCGACCGCAACGTCGTTCAGCCTTCGATTTACGACGACGGCGAAGTTTTCAGCGAGATAGACAAAGCGCTGTCACAAGGTTACGAGATCGTCGGTCAGATATTCAACACATACCTTATTCTTCAGCAAGACGGCGTGGTGTACGTCGTAGATCAGCACGCCGCTCACGAGAGGTTTCTTTACGACAAACTTATCGAACGCACGAACGATCGCGAGCCTTTGAGTCAGCCGATGATCGTGCCTTATATCCTCGATTGCGACAACGCGCAACACGATTTCGTGCTCGGCTGCATGAGCAATCTTGTCTCTCTCGGCTTTGAAATAGAGGATTTCGGCGGGCTTTCGTTCAAGATCAACGCCGTGCCGCAGGTGCTCGGAGATATGAACCTCGGTTTGTTTTTTTCAAAGATATTCTCCGAACGCGGCAAGATCGGAAATATGAAAAGCTCCGATCTTATCAATGACGCTCTCGCTCAATGGGCTTGCAAATCCGCAATCAAAGCGGGCGACAGGTTGAGCGAAGAACAGATCCGCAGCCTGCTTGCGCAGATGAAAGAAGGCGTGCCCGTGCAATGTCCGCACGGAAGACCCACGATAGTCGCGGTAACCCGCAAGGATCTCGACAAGCTGTTCAAGAGGATCGTATGAAAAAAATCGTCATCGTCGCGGGTCCGACGGCTTCGGGCAAATCCGACGTTGCAGTCAGACTTGCGAAAAAATACAACGGAGAGATAATTTCCTGCGACAGTATGCAGATATACAAAGGGCTCGACGTCGGCACGGCAAAGATCTCCGAACAAGAAAAACAAGGCGTAAAGCACTATATGATCGACGTCGCGGAACCGTCGCAGGAATACAGCGTTTTCGATTATGCCGAGGGCGCGAAAGCGGCGATAGAGCAAATTACTTCCCAAGGCAAGCTGCCGATAGTCGTCGGAGGCACGGGGCTGTATGCCGAATCGTTGATATATCCGCTCAATTTCGCGGTGAACAAGGACGAAGCCGTCAGAGAGAGGCTCAAAGAGGAGCTCGCTCGCGACGGCGCGGAGAAACTGCACGAAAGACTTGCCATGTACGATCCCGAAGACGCGGCGAAAATTCACCCCAACAATACCAAACGGCTTATACGCGCGCTCGAGATAATCGAGATCTCCGGCGAAGCAAAGAGAAAAACGGAGCTTCGCAAGCCTCAATACGACGTGTGCATGATCGTGCTCGATCTGCCTCGCGACGAGCTTTATAAACGTATTGATTCAAGAGTTGAACGTATGTTTGCCCAAGGTCTCGAAGCCGAGGTCAGAGGAATTATAGCAAACGGATTCGCCGACGAAAATTCTCAAAGTATGCAAGCTATCGGATACAAAGAGTTTTTCTCGTATTTCAAAGGCGAGATCTCCGCAGACGAAGTAAAATCGCAGATAAAACAGAATTCGCGCCGTTACGCAAAACGCCAGATCAGCTGGTTCAAACGCTACAAATTCGCTTTCCGTGCGAATCCGCGCGACGAAAAAGCGATAGAGGAAAAAATAGACGAATTTTTAAGAGGTTGACAATATATGCAGTTCGACGAAAGGATAATTTCGATAGTAAACGAAGCGGAAGAGCGTTGCAAAAGCTCTTTTGCCAAACTTGAGCGAGTTGCGCTCGAAAATCAGAACAAGGTGCTCGAAGCTTTTTCAAAAAACAACGTCGGTCAAAGACACTTTGCACAGACGAACGGCTACGGCTACGACGATATCGGCAGAGACACGCTTTGCAAAGTTTTCGCCGATGTATTCAGGTGCGAATCCGCGATCGTGTCTCCGCTTATGGTTTCGGGCACGCACGCGCTTACGGTCGCTCTTTACGGCGTACTTCGTCCCGGAGACGAATTGCTCGCCGTCAGCGGCGCGCCTTACGACACCCTGAAAGAGGTGATACTCGGCGACGGGATCGGATCTCTCAAAGATTTCGGCGTGACGTACAGACAAGTCGATCTCAAAAACGGCGCTTTTGATTACGAAGGAATAAAGCACGCTATAAACGACAAGACAAAGCTCGTCTTTGTCGGCAGATCACGCGGCTATGAATGGAGAGACGCTCTCGACGTGCGCGAGATAGGCAAAATGGCAAATTTCGTCAAAGATCTGAAGCCTGACGTCGTCGTCATGTGCGACAACTGTTACGGCGAATTCGTCGACGTGATCGAGCCGACGGAAGTCGGAGTCGATATTGCGGTCGGTTCGCTGATCAAAAATATCGGCGGAGGCATCGCTCCGAGCGGCGGTTATGTTGCAGGCAAAAAATCCGTCGTCGATCAGGTCGCATACCGCCTTACTTCGCCGTCGATCGGCATGGAAGTAGGGTCTTACGCATACGGATACAGAGAGTTTTACCAGGGATTGTTTCTCGCGCCTCACGTCACTTTGCAGGCGCTCAAAAGCAGCGTGCTTTTCGGCGAAGTGTTCGACAGCGTCGGCTACAAGACCATGCCTCGCCCGAACAGCGACTGCAAGGACATAATCCGCTCCGTGATGTTCGACACAAAAGACGAATTGATAGCGTTTTGCCGCGCCGTGCAAAAGGCTTCTCCCGTCGACAGCAACGTAACGCCTTTCCCATGGGATATGCCCGGATACGAGCATCAGGTCATAATGGCTGCGGGTACTTTCGTCGCGGGCGCTTCGATCGAACTTTCGGCGGATTCTCCGATAAAAGAACCTTATATCGCGTATATTCAAGGCGGTCTGACGTACGAACACGCAAAGATCGCAGCGATGTATTGCCTGCAAAGCGTGCTCGAAAATAAATAAATTCAACGCAATTTTGCTTCTCCGACGCCTGTATCAGCGTCGGATTTTTTATCCGAACATACGTTTTGACCGACCGTATTAAGCTGCGACGGACGGATTTTTTCCTTTTATATCAATTGTCTGCGCTCAATATATTGATAAACCGTATCGTTTTTCGCTGACGATACGAACGTATATTCGTCAAGACTTTTGAGCACTTTTAATCAAAAATCGCTTGTATTTCTTGCAAATCTGAAGTTGGTTTTGCATTTATTTCTTGCAATACGAACGTATATTCGACGAAAAACCTACACGGGCAGCGTCATAAAAGCGCATATTTCACGGGATTTATCCGTTTAGTCGGATTATTGCAAAATATATTTATCACGGGCGCACGATTTTTTTGTAATAATCATAAAAAAGCGTTATCTTGTCGCGCCTGAAACGCTCGAAGACTTAATCACGATTTTTTGAAAAGTTATTATCAATATAATATCCGTGTTTGTCTCGTTGTGATCTTACGAATACAAAAGGGTAGGTTATATATTGAAAAATAAAAAAAGCCGCATTACTGCGGCGGCCATATATCAGAATATACGGTTTCTCATCAATCCTTTTGCGACTCCGAGAATGGCAAAGTCGTGAGAACTGTCTACGACGATATCCTGCATTGTCGAGTTTTCGGGGTGGAGAACGATCTTGCCGTCCTTTTTGTAAAAACGCTTGAGAGTGACTTCGTTGTTGTCGATAAGCGCAACGACGATTTCGCCTTCGCGCGCCGTACTTTGGCGCTTTATCAGCACACAGTCGCCGTTGAGTATGCCGACGTCTCTCATACTTTCGCCTTTTACCGTAAGACAGAACATCTCGTCGTCAAGATTGAAATAGTCGACGGGAACGTGCACGCTTTCATCCTGATTTACGCCTGCAAACAGAGGTTGACCGGCGGCAATGTTGCCCAAAAGAGGAAGAGTGGCAAACGCGGGCGCTTCGTCTTCGTCGTTGTTCACAAGCTCTATCGTCCTGTTTTTTGACAGAGAACGTCTGATGAGATTCTGTTCTTCGAGCTTATCGAGATAATATTGAACCGAAGCCGTGGATTTGAAGTCGACTGCCTTGCAGATTTCGCGCACGCTGGGCGGATAACTGTTTTTCTTTATAAATTCCTTGATAAACGCCAGCGTCCTGTCGAGTTTTTCCTGTGTTTTTGCGTTAGCCATACCGTGCACCTCGTATTAACTGACTTTATTTTAGCACATATGTTCACATTTTGCAAGATAAAATATTGATAAAAATCAAAAATTATATTATTTTTTTGCGTTTTTGTCTCTCAAAGTGACCTTTTGAGCGGCGCTGCGCTTAATATCGTCGCTTATCGCTGCGTAATGGCGCTTTGTTGTGTTGATGTCACGGTGTCCGAGAACTTCTGCAACGACGTAGATATCGCCGGTTTCCTGATACAATTCCGTGCCGTAAGTGCTGCGCAGTTTGTGCGGAGTGATGTTTTTGAGCGGAGTGATGAGCTTGGCGTATTTTTTAACGAGTTTTTCCACGCTTCTGACGGTCATGCGCTTTTTTTGTAACGACAAAAACAGGGCAGATTCGTTATCCAGCGAGGGATCTGCGGAACGCTCGTCGAGATAAGATATGAGCGCGTCGGCGACTTCCTGCGAAAAATACAATATGGACTGATTGCCGCCTTTTCGGGTGACTTTGAAGCCGTTTATCGAGAAATCCAGGTCGGAAACGTCAAGTCCGACAAGCTCACTGATACGGATGCCAGTGCCGAGAAAGAGCGTAATTATTGCAAGATCGCGTTTTTTCGTCTTTTCGTGGAACGCTTCCTGCCTCGGAGAAGGAAGATTGGCGCCGCTTTCCACCTCGTCGAGAAGCATCGAAACTTCGTTTCCGTCGAGCCTGATTATCGGTTTGTCGTGGATTTTCGGGGTAAGGACTTTTGACGCCGGGTCGGCAGGGATCTTGTCCTTGTTGTAAAAATACTTGAAAAAGGACTTGATCGAGGCGAGCTTGCGCGCTTTCGTCTTTTCGGTATTGACGTATTCTTTGCCGTCGAACTTATAATAACTCAGATATTCCATAAAAAGCTCGATATCGCTCGTTGAGACCTTGCAGAGAGCGTCAAAATCGAAAGAATTTGCGTCGTAACATGCAAAACGCGTCGTTTCGGTAAAAAGATAATAAAAGAAAATGCGCAGATCGTATGCGTAAGCGAGCCTTGTAAGTACTGACGTTCTCGTTTCGATACCGACGAAAAATTCGTTGCAGAGAGGCGGCAGATCGCGGCGTATCTCACGCAATTTTCGCGTATTGTCGATATTTCTTTGATCAAAATATGTTTTTTCAGCCATTTTCGCACCGTTCCTGCCGAATTTTTTATTAATTGGATGTTCAATCGGTTATATTTATTATATCACAAACGCTTTGCAAACTCAACGGTTTTTAGGATTATGCGAATAAATACGTTGCGCATATCTTCAACTAAAAGTAAAGTTGAAAACAGTCTTATTTTTGATTATATTTGATTTGAAATATATAAAATAACAACGATCGGATTTTACGGCAGGCGAAAAAACAGACGAAAAATCCGGGAAAAACACATAAATTTCATAAAAAATAAACGCTTAAAGCGCAACAGAGCGGATATGCGGAGAAAAAAATGATTAATACAACGTCAATACAAACGTGCGCGCTTATACGTTGAATTAAAATATTCAAATCGCAATTCGAATATTCAGATATAAAAACAATGAATGCAAGCGAATACAAACGGGCTTGCGACATCAACGTAATAATTTGCGCAAAAACAATTTGATTTTAACTCAATGCGAAAACTGCGCAATAACGTCAAACCGTCGGGTTCGGAATATCGGTAAAAACGTAAAGTCGTCACGGAAGATAATTTCAATTTGATATTAAAAGATATACGGATCGTCAATAAAATATTTTGTCGGATACTTATTGAAAACCAATATTTCAACGCATAGAGATTTTATCCGAAATTCGGCAAAAATCGCAAAAAGCGTCAAAAACACCCCTTTCTTTTGACTTTTTACCGCTATCATTTCGCAAAAGTTGTGTTTTGCGAATAGTTTGCAAAAGGGTCTGTACTCTGTTTTTCAAATAAAATCAAATAAAACGTCATTGCGTTTTCTACGAAAAAGGCATATAATTTCATAATATCCGACGTTCCCCTTCTTATTTATCGATCGGTATCCGACGTATTTTCTCGCTCATTCCCGATATACCGTCGACAATTTGTCCCCTCCTGTTATCCGACGTTTTCTTAATAAATTTGCATTGTCATTCGGGGCATGAATCGTTTTGATACGATGTGACATCGTTTATGTAACAGACCGCTCTTTTCGAGATAAATTGTCATATTATTTTGCGTTTTGTATTTACGAACTTGACAAAAACGTCAATTAAAACGTTTTTTTTTGCGTAAAAATCGAGTTTTCGGACGTTATATGACCCAACTGAAGTAGTTGACATCTTCCCTGTTTTTTCGTTGATTTACTGTTTCTCCGCATGCATCTGCGATAGTGTCTCTCCATTATTATTGTCGTTTGAAAAAGAACTGTGATCTCAACAACCGTTGCTCCTCGCGTTGACGACTCTGCTGTATATTCATAATAAGGCTTGCAACCTTACGTTTTGTTTCCCGTACATCTAAATCCAAAGTGTTTTCACGATATCGAGGACCTTTAATGCTTCTTTTTGAAATGTTATTGTTTTGTTATTTCGAACTGTACTTAAACGGAAAATTATCGGCTAAATAATTATAAAAACACCGTTATTTCATAACTATTTTCTGATGATTATTATAATTTTGCAATAAAAAACGACGTTTTGTTTGACTTGCCTGCTCTATTATAGTATTATAATTTTAAGGAGAAACTCGGAGAGATACACTATGGACAACTCAAACGTCAACATAGACCTTATCAGAGGGCACGTCGATACCATTATCCTCAAGTCGCTTTACTATGAGGATAAATACGGCTACGAGATCCTCAACGAGATCAAAGAAAAAAGCAAGGGCATGTATACTCTCAAGCAGCCTACCCTTTACAGTTGTTTGAAAAGACTTGAGAAACAGGGGTACATCCGCTCTTACAAGGGCGATACCTCCAACGGCGCTCAAAGAGTTTATTATTCCCTGCAACCTTCGGGTCGCGCTTTTCTCGAAAGCGATCAGCATCAGTGGGAATTCAGCCGCACCATAATCGACAATCTTCTTTCTGACGAAGAATTTGACCCCGAAAAACAGGTCGCTCCGTTCGATCCGTCCAATTTCAGACCTCTGACGAGGAGAAACAGACCCGGCGTCGACAGCGACGATGACGAATCTGTCGACGAAGTCTCCGCTCCAGTAGCAAGGAGATCGGATTTTTCCGACGATTCTTTCTCTACTCCCGCAGACGAATACGTTATCCCTCCGGAGACCGACGAGCCGCCCGTCGACGAATACGACGACATACCTCACGAATATATCGGCACGACTTATCCGTCGGAGAGCCGCGCTGTGCCTTCCGACAACGGCTATTCGGAGTATAAAGAAGAATATCACGGAGAACGCAACCTCGCTTCATCCGACGCATACCGCGTTTACGACGACTCTTCCGAAACGGAGAAAGACGTACGCGATGACGTTTGCGACGAAACGACGGCAAGCGTCGACGACTACTCTGACGACGTTGACGAAACGGACGCGGAAGGAGTCGAAGAATACGACGCACCCGAATATACCGCTCCCGTGTTTTACGGTGACGAGCGTGCGGAAAAAGAAGAGTCTGAAGACGAAAACGAAATCAAAGAAAGCTATTCCGTATACGAGAAAAGCGAAAGCGACGTCGTCGACGACAGCGTTAAGGACGAGGCTTTTACAAAATTGTACGAAAGGCCGTCCGAACCCGAAAAACCGCAGACAAAGACTTACGATACCGAGGTTTCCGACGACCGCAGATACGACGATTACGCAAACAGGCAGACCGTAAATTATATAGACAGTTTCGACAGCATTTACAGCGTGCCGATGACGCAGGTCACTCCTTCGAGCACGGCAACCGTCACAAACGACGACGAGAAGATAGATTACCTCTCCACTTCGGAATTGAAATCCAAGATGATGGCAGAGGGTTACAATCTGCGTCCTTACGTCAAGAAAAACACGAGCGAATACTACATAAACCAGTATTATTTCAGCAACAAACTCAACCGCGACAGCTCCGTGCTCACTTATCTCGTCTATGCGGTCGGCGTGCTTATAGCGTATTTCGCGACTGCTCCGAAATTCGGTCACAACGTCGGCGCCCTGTTCGGCTTCCTCGCGCTCGGACTGCTGTATCCGATCGTGATGTTTATCGCATATTGCGTCGATCCGAAAAAGCGCATAAAAGCCAATTTCAGAGCGAAAAACGCATTGATCAACTCTCTTATCGTGATAATAAACGCGATAATACTCATCGTGCTTATAGGCTTCCTGGCGTGCGGCGCAAGGATAGACAACGTCGACTCGATGATCCGTCCGGTGATAATCCCGCTCGTTTTCCTGTTGATAATACCGATCGGGATATTCATTTATTATTGGCTGTACAAGAGCAATCACTATCACGTCAACTGAAACTTCCCTCTCGCAAGAGAGGGATTTTTTTTGCGTTGTTTTATATTAAACAATCTGAAATCGGCAGATAAATGCCTGTATATTTTCCGAAAATAACAAAACCTCGTCAGTCGTCACGCAAATTACGTCGATTATCACTCAAAACGTCACGTTTCTTTCGTCTTGGGCTTTCATAGCGGACGCGCCGCTTGCATATCAAAGATTTTTATAATCGGTCAGATTTCTGTTTGTAGCCGACTTAACGGCGACAGGATCAGGCGCGCTCAATTCTTTTATCGTCCTTGCCGACGTCACGACGCGTTTATTGCGAGGTTTTTTTGTTTTGACGATGCTCTTTCCGTCCCACGGCAATTTTTGCGAAATTTTGCACGTAAATGCGCTCAAACGCTCCGTTATCTCGTCGCCGTACTTGTACAATACGACAAACAGCGTGACAGTCGCGGCGAATATGACAGCCCACACCGCAATGCCCCAGCCGGAAAAAGGTATGGATACGGCTCCTTTGAATACGCCTGCGACCCAGAGGGCTCCGATCGGTCTCGTGATCGCCATCATAACGAAAAAGGATCTGTAACTCATCGTACCGAGTCCCGCGAGAAGACACAGAAGATCGTCCGGGAAAAACGGAAGCAAAAACATCGCGTAAAGCAAAAGTTCGTCCTTTCCTTCAGAGAAACGGCGGTATTTTTCAAACATCTTTGCTCCGCATATCCAGACGACGAGCTTTACGCCGCACGTCCTGCCGAGGAAAAACGCGAACATCGATCCGCTTATTATTCCGATAGACGAATAAAGCACGGTCTTCCATACCCCGAAAAGCGCTATTCCCGCGAGAGTCGTGATAGTTGACGGCAAAGGAAGCACCGTGACCTGAAGAAACTGAACGACAATGAACACAGCCGTCGCATAGCCGTCATATCGAGATATGAACGCCTGCATAGCCGCTTTGTCCGTCAGAGTCTGCATCCAGCCGTATTTTATCGCGAGGATATAGAATACCGAAATGACGATGGCACCGAGAAATCCGATAAATCCGCCCTTGAAAACTATTTCGCAGTTCATAAAAGCGCCGTAATAACACGCGAACGCAAGCGCCGCAGCGGCGCAATACGACGCGCCGAGCACGAGCGTGCCGACATTCAACAGATGCATAATATAAAGTATCACGCCCGCTCCCGCCGTCATCAGAGTTGCAACGAGAGCGCCGCATATCCGTTCAGTTTTAGTCATAACCTTTCACGAATATATTATTTGTAACCGCGTCGTAAAATTACGCGAAAAGAAAAAGAAAAGCGACGCGTCTGCGACGCGACTCAAAAAAAGCCGCCCTTATGCGGACGGCTTGTCGTGTTTGGATATTTCACCCGTAGCGAGTTTGTCGCAACGGTTGTTGTATGCGTTGTCGGCGTGACCTTTTACTTTTACGAACGACACCTTGTGATCTTCCATCTGCATCAGAAGCAACTTCCAGAGATCATCGTTTTTCACCTTGTCTTTGGACTTTGTGCGCCAATTGTTTGCCTGCCAGTCGGTTATCCAATTTTCGAGAAAAGCGTTGCAGACGTAGGCAGAATCGCTGAAAACGGTAACTTCGCAAGGTTGATTGAGCTGTTTCAGACCTTGTATCACCGCAAACAGTTCCATTCTGTTGTTCGTGGTATCCTTGCAATAGCCGCTCAATTCCTTTTCGTGACCGTTGTATATCAGGATCGCGCCCCAGCCGCCGACGCCGGGATTGCCCGAACAGGCGCCGTCCGTATAAAGATCGACTTTTTTCATTGTTCCTTTCCCAGCTCCTCGCTGCGTATCCTGCACGCGGTCATTGCGTCGACGACGGTTTTGCAGACGTCGTCACGTTCGAGTATTCTGACTGCTTCGATCGTCGTGCCGCCCTTTGAGCACACGTTTTGGATAAGGGTTTCGAGAGGAATCTCCGGATGAGCCTTTATCATTTCGCACGCGCCGATTATCGTGCCGAGCGCGAGAGTTTTTGAGATCTCGGGATCGAGTCCGTTCTCGATGCCGCCTTTTATCATCGCGTCGGCGAAATAATAGACGTATGCGGGACCGCTACCGCTCACGCAGGTGACGGCGTCAAACTTGTCTTCGGGTATAAAATACGCCTGCCCGACGCTGTCGAAAATCGACTTGCAGAAATCGTTGTGCTTTTTGTCGAGACCGTTGACCGCAATCGCCGCAACGCCCATGCCTATCTGCGCGGGGGTATTTGGCATAACGCGAATGACTTTTCCCTGCATATTGAGTTTTTTGCCGATATATGCGCTGTCTGTGCCCGCCATAATGCTGATGACGCAATCCGCGGTGCAGGAAAAGTTTATACTCTTGAAGACCTGTGGCTTCACCGAAAGAAACAGATAGTCGCTGTTGTTTGCGACGTAATCGTTGTCGTTTGTGCAGAATATGCCGTCGGAATCCTTGCTTGCGGGGTCGGACAAGGCGATCTGCGACTTGTCGAGAATACCGCTTTTGAGAATGCCTCCGATTATGGCTTTCGCCATGTTGCCGTAGCCGATAAAACCGAGTTTGTATTTTTTCATATTTCACCTCACGTTAATAGTTATTTTATCATAAGACCGAAAAAACGGCAACAAATAGTGTAATATTTAACAGCTTTAAGAGAAAACCGCCGCCCTTTCGGGCGACGGAATTCACGACAATCGCATTGACGCAGTTGAATTGTCTTATTAAGCTGCATTTGTAAAAATGAATTCAAGTCCGTAGTTATACCTTGTCATATAGCTGACGTAACTCTTCCCGTTTGCGTTTACGACAACGTATTCTTCGAGAAGATCGTTGAAGCGTGAGTCGATATCGATAGTCATCGGTCTGGAAAGGTATTCGAAGCCCTCTTCTTCGCTGTAACTCATTATCGCATAGGACGGAACATAACCGACTCCGTATTTCGTATTGTCCGACGAGAGCCACGATTCTATCAGTGACGACAGATCGATGTCGAATTCTACTTTGACTTTTTCGTCAGACGTCGGGTCGAGTTTTACCCTGCTCAAGATAGAATAGTCATTATAGTTTTCGCGGCTGACAAGCAACGTGCAGAGATAATATTCCTTATCCGCGACGGGATCGGACACGCTTGTATGAGTCGAGAAGGAAATTTCCAACACTTTGTCATCCATCTTGCTGTCTTCAACCGTACCGTATGTGAACGTCAGTTTTCCTATCATCTCTGTCGGGTATTCGTATTCGTCTATACGCGTAGTATTCTCGTTGATATATCGTTCGATTTTTCCGAGTTCGCCGGCATTTACCTTTTCTTTATAGTATTTCTTGCCGAATTCCACCGCAAAGCCATTGATCGAATTGCCGAAATCAGCTCCGTTCATGTTGAGGGATATATCGTATTCGACACCAAGATTATCCACGAATTTTTTAAGTTGCGACCTCATTCCCAGCCATACTAAAGACGAATCGGAGAAATATTTTTCGTCGTCGGAAATGATCTCGTTGAAATATCTGTTGACTGTCGGAGAAAGAATATAGTGAGAACAGTCTATAAACACTCCGTCCGACGTTATCTTTGAATTTTCGCATAAGTCGCAGGTATAAGCGTACCTGAGTTCTGACATGGAAATAAGCGCTTTGCCGAGGCGACGGTGAAAATAGTCTCTGTACTCCGGTTTGTCGAGATCGTCGGGATAGTAATTTACGCAATAGCCGCTCTGGACAGAATTGACAGGGTAACCGTTAATATAGGATACTATGTTGTCCCATTTGTTTGAGTAATAGACCGTAGAATTTGCAGTTTTTTTGTAATACGCCGCCGTTCCCGAAGTCGACAATTTCTGGTGTTTGTCCGCGGTGCTGTATTGCGCTTTCATGAGAGTCATGTCGTCTCCCGACGAATAATCAAGCTGAATTATAAGCGTGTTTATGCCGTAATCGTACATATCGCTTTTGTCGAATGCGTCATCGTTGTTTTGAATCTCGTTGACAAGTTCAAAATTGCGCATATAAGTTACGGCGTACTTTGTCGTCGAGCAGTCCTTGATATTGATGAGCTTTTGAGCGTATATCGGATAATATTCGCCCTCTTTTACGCAAAGAAAGTCGAAAACCGTACAATCGACGACTTCTCTGCCAAGTTCGTCGTGATAATATTCTACTTCTATATACTGTCGCTGGTAGGCGTCGTCGTAAAATATGCCAGTCTGGACGTCGTAGGTCTCACCTCTCGTTCTCCAGCCAAGTCGTCTCATGGTGATCTTTTCAGATTCTTTGTCGTAAGAAAGATTATATGAGTACAGCGTATAGTCGTTGCTCTGCGTCGCCGACATCTGCGGAATTTCGTACGGCATCTGGAACCACTGGTCGTAGCCTGGAATATTGTCGAGAGCCATCGAGATCTCGAATTTGAGATCGTCTATCGTCATTGCAGTGACCGCTCCCGTTCCGCTTATCGTTGCGAGGTTGTTGTTGAATTCGTCATATTCATCTTTTGAAAAGGACATTACTTCCTCGTCTGCCTTGTATACGTTTTCGTAGGCGGGGTCATATCCTCCGTCGTCAAGAACGGAAGAAAGAGCGCTCGCGCTGTATCCGGACGACGCGAGAAGTTCGGTGTTGGGCAGATACTGCGCGTTTTCGGTGACCTCGGCGATATGAGTAGCGTCCTCTGCCGAAATCGGAGATTTTACCGTTTGTCTCTGTTTGCGGGTCGCAATCGGCAACAAGAAATAACCCGCGCATACGACGACGATAGCGACAGAGGCGACCGCCGCAGTCCATTTCAGCGCAATTTTTCTGACATAAGACGGCTTTGACACAGCGATTTTGCCGCATTTGCCAGGCGCTTTCGCCGCCTTGTGCAATGCGTTTTTTATTTCGGTTTTTTTGTCTTCAGCAAGTACGGTTTCCGATACAATATGACAATATTTGTTATCCTTCATAGTCGTCACCTTCCTGTAATAATTCTTTCAGAGTCTCTCTTGCTCTGCAAAGCCGTATATTTACGGCGTTTCTCGTTTTTCCTACCATTGAGGCGATCTCTTTCGTGCTGTAACCTTCATAATAAAACAAATATATTATGCTTCTGTCAAGAGGGTCAAGTCTGTTCAATTCTTCAAGATCTTCATGATTTTCAACGTATGTCGCATTCATTTTCTCGTCAAGCGGCAGATTTTTTCTGCGAGCCGACTTGAAATAATCCTTGCATTTGTTGATTGTAACCTTGATAAGCCAGCGCTTTGCGTGCAACATACTCTCAAAAGGCAGTTTTTTCAGCATTGCTAGAAAAGTTTCTTGCACAATGTCCTCCGCTTCTTGCCTGATACCCGTATATTGCAGCGCGATCCTGAACAGAAGATCGGCGTACGCATCGACTATTTCGTCAACGGTATTTAGTTGGTATTTGTCTTCCATAGAGCACTCCTGTAAATAAAGTCGAAATACATACGCCAGATATTTCATAAATATTATAAATTATTTTTGCGCAGCATACAACATTATAATTTTATCGCAATCAATCAACCGCACAAAAATATAACCGCGTTAATCCATCTGAAAAAACGCATTGAGCCGCATTCGCGTCACACGCAACCGCGCAAGGTACTTGCGCTTGTCTGTCGAATACGCGTTCATTCCCCTGCAAACAAAAAGAACCGAAAAATCGGTTCTTTCCGGCAGAGAGCGCGATTCGTAAGGAGAAGCCGAAGGCTTCGACGGAATAGCGAAGCAGTGAGTTTGAAAAACGCATTGAGCCGCATTTGCGTCACACGCAATCGTACAAGGTACTTGCGCTTGTCTGTCGAATACGCGTTCATTCCCCTGCAAACAAAAAGAACCTAAAAATCGGTTCTTTCCGGCAGGGGAGACGCGATTCGTAAGGAGAAGCCGAAGGCTTCGACGGAATAGCGAAGCAGTGAGTTTGAAAAACGCATTGAGCCGCGTTCGCGTCACACGCAACCGCGCAAGGTACTTGCGCTTGTCTGTCGAATACGCGTTCATTCCCCTGCAAACAAAAAGAACCGAAAAATCGGTTCTTTCCGGCAGAGAGCGCGATTCGTAAGGAGAAGCCGAAGGCTTCGACGGAATAGCGAAGCAGTGAGTTTGAAAAACGCATTGAGCCGCGTTCGCGTCACACGCAACCGCGCAAGGTACTTGCGCTTGTCTGTCGAATACGCGTTCATTCCCCTGCAAACAAAAAGA
>CALWRI010000014.1 GCA_944383905.1 uncultured Christensenellaceae bacterium | reverse complement strand
TTTTGGTGCGCAGCACCAAGCCCCTACTGAAGGCGCGTCAAAGTATAACATTATCATAAGAGAAGAAGTAAAAACCTTGTGTTGCATTGCAACACAGGTGCGCCCGAGCAGAGAAAAAATTAAAAGAGGCAGTAAATAATGACGCGAGGGTTTTGGTGCGCAGCACCAAGCCCCTACTGAAGGCGCGTCAAAGTATAACATTATCATAAGAGAAGAAGTAAAAACCTCGTGTTGCATTGCAACACAGGTGCGCCCGAGCAGAGTAAAGATTGACAGATGCAGGAATTACAATGCGCCGCCGCGGGATAAACATTGTCAGAAGCGGTTAATCTGAACGCGGCGGTTTTGGCACGGAGTGCCAACCGGTTTTGGTGCGAAACACCAAGCCCCAGGACGGAGAACCTCGTGTTGCTTTACAACATAGCTGACGCTCGTCGTATAGTGGGCAGGCTCCTTGCTATTCTGCGGGGGAGGATAGCTTTTCGTAAAACATTTTATTTTTTTCTTTTGTGACAAAGTCACTGAAAGACGGCTTTTTTTTGCAATATAATGAAACCATCAAAAGAAAGTGAGGTGCGTTATGGCAGCAATCAGAATAACAAAAGACAATTTCAATGATGAAGTTCTCAAATCGGACAGACCCGTGCTTCTCGACTTCTGGGCGGGGTGGTGCGGACCGTGCCGTATGCTTGTTCCCGTCGTGGATCAGATCGCGGAGGAGAGGGACGATATCAAGGTTTGCAAGGTGAACGTCGACGAAGAACCCGAGCTTGCGAGCGCGTTCGGAGTCATGAGTATACCCACTCTTGCGGTGATCAAGGACGGTCAGGTCGTGAACGGATGCGTAGGCGTGCGTTCAAAGAGCGAGATCGTAAAGATGTTTCAATAAAAAGCAAACGGCGGTCAACTGCTGCGGGAAAGGCGGGTCAACTCTCCGCAATTTCCGCAAGCCGTTGCGGATCCGAAAGCGTGACCGTGCCGCGTGCAAGGGAAACGAGTCCTTCGTCCGCGAAATATTTGAGCATTCTGGTGACGACTTCGCGCGGACTTCCGAGGTGATTGCCGATCGTTTCGTGAGTCAGTTTGAGCGTTTCGCTTCCTTCCATGACGCTTTCTTCGACGAGAAATGCGGCGAGACGTTTGTCAAAACTCTTCCACATTATCTGCTCGACGAGCCACATCACGTCGGAAAATCTCGAAGCCATTATCTCGTTTGTGAAATTGGACAGCGGCGCGGATCTTTGCATTATCTTTTTGTAAACGTCAGCGGGAATCACGGTTATCTCGCTGTCTTTTTCTGCGGTAAGAGAGACGTCGACTTGCAGACTGTTTATTATGCAGGAAGCGGAAAACAGGCAGATATCGCGTTCGAACAAGCGGTAAAGAGTTATCTCTTTTCCTTCGGGAGACACGGTGTATGCGCGGATCTGACCCGAGCGGACGAGCATGAGTCCCGTGCAATCCTCGCTGCCTCTGTGAAGAACGGTTCCTTTTTTGAATGAACGTCTTATCGCGGCGGCGGCAAGCGCGTTGCGGTCGTTTTCTTCGAGTTTGTCCCATACGGGGAAGAATTGAGAAATATCCATACGCTTCTCCTTTGTGATATTATATCATAAATGAGACGACGAAACACGAAAATTTTCACATCAGCGGTATTTTGTGACTTTGTCACGGAAATCACGTTTTTTTGCAAGTATAATAAAGATAAGGAGGCGGATGATATGAAAGAATACGTTTGCACGATATGCGGATACGTCCATAAGGGCGAAATGCCGGACGATTTCAAATGTCCGATATGCGGAGCGGGCAAAGAGGCGTTCAGAGAAGTGACCCAAGCCGCAACCGCAATGAAGACCGAAAAGCCGCAGGATATGCCGGACAGAGAGTTGTCTCCGATGGAGATGAGCGTCATTTGTTCGAATCTCGCCAGAGGTTGCGAAAAACAGTATCTCGAAGACGAGAGAAAAAAGTTTGAAGAGCTGGCGGCGTTTTTCAGATCGAAGGCGGGCGACGCGCCGAAAAACGGCGATCTCAAAAAGATACTCGCTTTGACCGAAAAGGATCTCGACGAGAATTATCCTTATGCGAACGCCGTAGCGCAGAAAAACGCGGACAGGGGCGCGATGCGCAGCCTCGTCTGGAGCGAAAAGGTCACGAGAATGATGAATTCCGTTTTGAAGCGTTATGAAAAAGAAGGCGACAAAATGCTCGAGAATACGGGTGTGTATATTTGCACCGTCTGCGGCTTTTTGTATGTCGGGGACGAGGCGCCGCAGCTTTGCCCCGTGTGCAAAGTGCCTTCATGGAAATTCGATAAAGTATAAAGGAGGGCGCAATGATGGCAGATAAATACGCAGTCAGAAATTTGAGGTTGTGCACGAAAGATTGTCTGTGTCTGTACGTCTGTCCGACAGGCGCGACCGATACGGAAAACAGTGTGATCGACGTGACGAAGTGCGTCGGTTGCGGGAAGTGCGCGGCGGCGTGTCCATCGGGCGCGATATCGATGGTACCCGTCGATTATCCTCCGCAACAGAAAAAGAATGACGAAGTGACGCAGGCGCTCCGCAGACTGATAATCGGCAAGGCGGAGGCGGAATTCACGGCTTCGGGTATTCCCGGAGTGCTTGCGACGGCGATCGAGAGGTCTTGTCGCCTTATGGCGGAAGATCTTTTTAGAGAAGCGGGGTACATGATCCCTCAAAGCCTCAACGCAAAGAAGTTCCTTGAAATGGCAAAGAGCTACCCCGGCGTCCCGACAGAGAAGATCGACGGATTGCTCGCGAGCATAAGATTCAACGAAAAAGACGACGAAAAGGAGAAAAAGAGTATGGAAAAATGGAAATGCACGGTGTGCGGTTACATACACGAGGGACCTATGACTCCCGACTTCAAATGCCCGATCTGCAAGGCTTCTGCCTCCAAATTCGTGAAAATAGAGGAAGAAGCTCAAAAAAAGAATCCTTATGCGGGCACGAAAACGGAAAAGAACCTTTTGGAGGCTTTTGCCGGAGAATCCCAGGCGCGCAACAAATACACTTATTTTGCCGAGGTTGCCCGTCAGGCGGGTTACGAGCAGATCGCCGAACTTTTCCTCAAGACGGCGGAAAACGAAAAAGAGCATGCAAAGCTCTGGTTTAAGGAGCTCGGTGAACTCGGAGATACGGCGCAGAATCTGTTGCACGCTGCAGAGGGCGAAAGCTACGAATGGACGGATATGTATTCCCGCATGGCAAAAGAAGCGGATGAAGAAGGTTTCGGCGAGCTTGCGGCACGTTTCCGCGGCGTTGCGGATATCGAAAAAAGGCACGAGGAAAGATACCGCGCGCTTCTCAAAAACGTCAAAGACAAGACCGTTTTCGAAAAAAGCGGAGAGACGGTCTGGGAATGTCGCAACTGCGGGCACGTTGCCGTTTCCTCAAAAGCTCCCGACGTTTGCCCCGTATGCAAATATTCGCAGTCCTTTTTCGAAGTACATACGGATAATTTCTGATAACGGTATTTTATGAAATATCGCGCCTGCGCGTTAAAGTTTCCAGGCTTTGAGCGCAGGCGTTTTTTTTGCTTAAAGTATGGGTATTGACAAAAACCGAACGAAGATTTATATTATAAGTATCAAGAGAGGTGATTTTATGAAAAGAAAAAGTCTGATACTGTTTGTCGCGATAGCGATGATCGTAGTAACAACCATGTTTTCGCTGACTTCGTGCAAGATGAGCGTGAACGATCCTTCAATCACGGACGAAGACGCGAAAGTCGAAAAAGTACAGCTTCTTGCGGAAAACGGAGTCTGGATGGACGCGTCCGAAGATGTGACGGAGCGGCTTTTCAAGATGGTAAAGAGCTTCGGAGAGTTGACGAGTGAGCCTCTCGACGTCGCTATAAGCGGAAATTCGACGATAGAGACGACTTACGATTATACTTTCAAGATGTCGTTCAGTTACGGCAACTTCTTCTTCAAAAAGCAGGGAGAATTCAATTATAACGTCGGAGAAAGATTCGTGCGCACTTATACGGACGGGAAAGAGAACGTGAGATACAGCGAAGACAAACTCGTCGTCAAGAGGGCGCTTTCCAAGGATACAGCTACGCTCAGCGAGACGCAACTGGCGTTCGTAAAAGAGACGTTCGAAGCTATGAACGAGAGCGTGATGAACGAGGCTGTGGAAAAAGTCGTGAGCTATTATAGAGATCAGGAAAAAAGAGACGTTGATGAAGTTCCGCAGGAGGAACTTGCCGATCTTGTGTTCGACCTCTGCAAAGGAAGTCCTTTGGGTGCAGACGAAAATCTTCTGAAAGGATACAGGTTCACTATGGTGAATTATTATGCGTACATATTCGTTACGAAGTCGGTGGAATGGGCAAAAGAGCTTGAAAAATACGAAGGTATCGAAAGGGTCGGCAGAGTCTGCGTTTTTGGCGGACTTTCTACAAACGAGATCGTTGAAATGTTGAAGAGTTGACAGAAAACGCGGTTTGCAAAGGACGGGCACAGTCCCGTCCTTTTTTTTGCGTCTGTGAATTGACGCGCTTTCTTGACATAACGAGCATATTATTTTATACTATATGTTAATTAATTTGAAAAAGGCGAAATTATGACGAATTTGTTAATCAGACTGTTTGTCAAAAACAGAAAAGACGTGCACGATCCGGCTGTCAGGAGCAACTACGCCACGCTGTCGAGCGTGACGGGCATTATTGCCAACGTCCTGTTGTTTGTCGGAAAACTCGTTATCGGTATTTTTTCCACGTCTGTGTCGATTATCGCAGACGCGTTCAACAATATCGGCGACGCGGGTTCGTCGGTCGTGACTCTCATAGGCTTCAAATTTTCGGGTAAACACGCGGATAAAGAGCACCCGATGGGACACGGCAGGTTTGAGTATATCAGCGCGTTCATCGTGGATTTTCTTATCATATTCGTCGGGGTGGAGCTGTTCAAGACTTCGATCGAGAAGATAATCACCCCCGAAGCGACGGCGATAAGCACGGCGACTCTCGTCTTTCTCGGAGTCGCGATCGTCGTCAAGGCGTGGCTTTTCTTCTTTTACCGCAAGATAGCCAGGACCATCAATTCGCAGGCGATAAAGGGAGCGTCTTTCGACAGCATTTCCGACGTCGTGGCGACGACGCTCGTCTTCGTCTCGGCGATACTTTCAAAATTCGCAGACGTAAATATCGACGGCTATGCGGGAATACTCGTCGCGGCGTTTATATTCTATACGGGCATAAAGGCGGCAAAGGAGACGATCGACCTGCTTCTCGGCGGGAGACCCGACAAGGATATTCTGAAAAAGATCTCCGATTTCGTCAAGGATTATCCCGACGTCATAGGCATACACGACGTCATGGTGCACGATTACGGTCCGGGCAGGCAGATAATATCTTTTCACGCTGAAGTATCCGCAAAGAGCGATTTCAGTTACGTCCACGACGTTATCGACAATATCGAGCGCGACTTTCAGAAAAAATACGGATATATAGTCACGATACACCTCGACCCGATCGTCGTTGACGACGAGAAGGTAAACGAGACGTTCGAGTTTGTGAAAAGCGTGGTAAAAGAGGTTGACGAAAGCTATTCGGTACACGATTTCAGAATGACTTACGGCGGCAATCACATAAATCTCATATTCGATCTTTCGATACCCGTGGACAGCAAGATCTCCGACGAAGAGGCGGCGGAAAATGTGGAAAAGAAGATAAAAGAACTGCGCCCCGAGTGCAACTGTGTGATAAAAGCGGAGCATCCGTTCGTATGATAAAATCCCCTTTATGAAGGGGATCTTTTTTTGGAACCAAATATTCTCTTTTCATCGTTCGCGCGGAAATTTACGCGCGTTTTTTATCAAATCGAACGCTATCACTGCGTCGCGGAGAGAGCGATCCGTTTAGCGTATTTCAATTTTCGTATATCGGAAAATCCGTTTACGTTCAGACTTCAAACATAGGTTTTGCGGAGCCTTAAAAGCGCTTTTCAGGCATAAATCGACCAAAGAAGCCGCACAATAACGACGGAGGAAATATGTGCACAGTCGTTACTTTGGCAAAAAACGGATTTTATTTTGGCAGAAACATGGATATTGACCGCGACTTCGGTCAGAAGGTGGTCGTAACGCCGAGGGAGTACGCTCTCGCGACGAAGAGGGCGGGCGTGATACTCCGACATTACGCGATGATAGGCGCGGCGCGGGTAGAGGACGGCTATCCTCTTTATGCGGAAGCCTGCAACGAAACGGGTTTGTGTATGGCGGCGCTCAACTTTCCCGGCAACGCCGTTTATGCGGAGTCGGATGAAAGCGGAAAGACCGCGCTTGCGCCTTATGAGCTGATACCTTATATCCTTGCGAAGTGCGCCGACATCGGCGAGGCAAAGAGAGAGCTTGAGAAAACGGAGATAATCTCGCTGCCTTTCAACGACCGGTTGCCTCTCGCGCCGCTGCATTGGATAGTCGCTGACAAGGAAGGATGCGTTACCGTGGAGAGGACTGTGAAGGGTATCAAGGTATTTGACAATCCTTACGGCGTTCTTACAAACAATCCGCCGTTTGACTTTCACCGCGAAAACGTAAAGAATTATCTGGGACTTTCCGCGGAAAATCCCGCGACGAGAGAATGCGGAGAGACGAAGATCTCGCCGTTTTCGCAGGGCGCGGGAGCGGTCGGACTACCCGGCGATTTTTCATCTTCGTCGCGTTTCGTCAAGGCGTTTTTCTGCAAGAGCAATTCCGTATGCGGAGAGAAGAGAGGCGCTTGCGAAGCGCAGGCGTTTCACATTCTGTCGACAGTCGCAATGCCGAAAGGCTCCGTGATAACCACAGACGGCAAATGCGATTTCACCGCGTATTCCTGCGTAATAGACGCGGGTCCCGCGATATACGCGTTCAGGACTTACGACAGCGCGGACGTCAAACGGGTGCACATGACCGAAGAGTACGCGAAAGGCGACGTGTTGAGCGTTTTCGACATGGTCTGATAAAATCCCGAAATCAGAGACGGATTCTCTTTTCAGGTGCGCTGAAATCCGTTTTTCGGTATTGAAAACCGAAGGCGGATTTGTTATACTTAAATGAGGCGGGCAGAGAGCGACGACCTGAAGGACGGAGATGAGAAAAAGAGATTTCGCGGACGGATTTTACGTTTTGCAGAGCAGATGGAAAATATGCAAAAGACATCTTGTCTGTTACGGTATCAGAAAGGCGCCGTATACTTTTGCAAACAGCGTAAAAGTCCCCGGCAGGATACTGCGTTTTCTGCAAGAAAACGACGGCAAGGTCGCCGCCTCGGCAGTAGCGAAAAGTTTTGCCCTGAAAAGACTCGCAAGGCAGGGTATTCTCGTCAGGCAGGAAGACAAGAGGGATATTCCCCGCGATATGGGAGAAGCGAGGTTTTGCAAAAACTGCGTTGCCAACGACTATCTGATACCCGGTCTCGAGCTTGACGAAAACGGACTGTGCCCGATGTGCGCTTCGAAAGAAAGACTGAAACACCTCACCGCAGTTCTTCCGACGGTTTCGGAGATCCCGCGCAACCCGAAAGGCGGCATTGACGTCGCGCTGTTCTATACGGGAGGAAAGGACTCCACTTTTTTGCTGTATTATCTGACGAAAAAGCTGGGACTCCGGGTGCTTGCGTTGACCTGGGTAACGGAATATATGTCCGACAGCGCGAAGAAGAACGTCGCGAAGGCGAAAGAGATATTCAGAGACGTCAGGTTTGAAGAGAAAAAACCGTCGGCGGAGACTACTGCGAAGATATACGCCGCGCATTACGCGCTTGCGGGAAACACCTGTATGTGCCCGTCGCTCGCATACGTTTTGTTTTTCGAAATGCTTGCGGACGAAAAAGTGCCTTATCTCGTTCTCGGCAACGAGCCCGTGCAGATGCACAACCTGCTTTTCAACAATATATCTCCGTTGATCGCGTTTGACAAAAGGTGGCAGGCGGTCGGCAGGTTTTTCTTCAATCTCGGTCGCATAATAACTTTCAGAAAGCCGCTTGCGGGCGGGCAGATGCAGATGTATTTCACCGTCCGCACGCTTGCAAAAGGGACTTTCTGGGGCGCGGGAAATGAAGGCAGATACCAGAACGAACAAGTGCTCAACGTACACGAGGCGCTTAAAAGTGCGCCCGAGATATTCCTGCCGTTCTGTGAAGCGGTCAGAAAAAACTCGAAGAAGGGCAACCTGCCACGACTCGTACATATGGATTTTGCGAAGATCTCCGACGGTTACAAGTGGAACGAAATAAAAGGTCTGATAGAAAGAGAAGCGGGTTGGAGCGCGGGTGACGGAAAAGCGCTTCACACTTCGTGCGATATAGAAAAGTGCAAGGAATACACGCAGTTTGTCAGATTCCGCGATATGCAGAGCCGCACCGTACCTTATTCCGCGGTAGAGCTTTCGCTCGCCGTTTCTTCGGGCAACGTCACAAGGGAGGACGCGCTTGCGGAGATAGAGAGATCGGGGTTTTTCGGTTGCGAAAGAGAGACAAAGCTAATGAAAAAACCGTTTGAAAGACGGGGAGAGAGGGATTGATATTCAACCCCGATCGGGCGCCGTCAGCGCGTGCCGCCGTCTGAAAAACAGAAAAATTCGTCCTTTCTCTCTTTGCAGTTTGCGTTTACGAAAAGAGATGGGAACGGAGTGTAAAATTTTATGCGTCTCGCGCCTTGGGGACATTTTTTCACGCAGGCTCCGCAAAGTATGCAAAGCGCGTCGTCCGTAGACGTCGCGTCTGCGGCTCCGGAAGGGCATACCTCGCGGCATTTGCCGCATCCGTTGCAGAGAGAATGGTCGACGATGCATCGTCCCGTGACGCGTTTCATCGCGCGTTGTACCGATAGATCCGCGCATTTCTTCTCGGAAGAGATCGGGGAGAGGTGTACTTTTCCTTTCATAAAGTCGCGTATGAGATCGAGCCTTTCGGGAGTCAGAGCGTTTATTTGCCTCTTGCAGTAGCAATGCGGCGCGGGAACGCAGGCGCCTTTTCTCGGTACGAAACCGCAGTCGGACAGCAGTTTTGCGGCTTGAGGCAGGCATTTTCCCTTCGTCACGCCCCCGTATATGCAGATCACGTCGGCAAAAGAGCCGTTGCCTTTGAGACTGCGGACGTACTGCGCGCATATTTCGGGCACTCCGCGATTGTAGACGGGGAATACGAAGAGGTTTTCGTCTGCGCTGCATATTTGAGGAGGAATTATTCTGTTTTCGGGCAAAGTGACATCAAAAAGCTCGCCGCCGTCTTTCGCGACTGCGTTTGCTACGGCTGCGCCCCCTCCCGTGGGAGAAAAGTAGAAAATGCGGAGTTTTGACGATCCCATAACAGAATTATATCACGGATAAAGCCGACGTTCAATATTTATCGCGAAAGGCAAGCGGTTTTATTCCGCGTCTGAACGCTTGACAAACATTTATTTCGATGCTAAACTGTGCTTGTAAATAAAAAAACAGACAGTTCGTGACCATCCTGTCTATAAACAAAACTACGGGAAGATGGGCGCATATTGCGCTTTTTTTGATCCATGTTTTGCGGTTTCGGACTGAAAGAGGCTATATGGGACAAAAGATCAAAAATTCGTTCAAAGAATTCAGATTGTTGCTCAACAGCGTGCCTGCGGCGGTCACGGTGTTTTTTACGTTGAGCGTTTTCGCAATGAATCTCCTCGCAAACAAAAGCATAAATCTGCCCGTCAGCTGGCTTGCGCTCGACTGCGGCATAATCGTATCGTGGTTTGTTTTTCTGTCGATGGACGTCGTAACAAAGCATTTCGGACCAAAGGCGGCGACACAGCTTTCGGTGTTCGCAAGCGCGGTCAATCTCGTGTTTTGTCTGATAATGTTCGTAGGCAGCAAGATCCCCGGCGCATGGGGAGAGTCGTTTGTGGAGGGGAGCGAAGGAGTTATAAATTCCGCTCTCGACAACACTTTCGGCGGGACGTGGTACGTCCTTTTCGGCAGTACGGTTGCTTTTGTCGCTTCTGCAGCTGTGAACAACTTCCTCAACGCGGGGATAGGTCTCGCCTTCAAAAAGAACCCCGACGGCGCGACGGCTTATTTCCTGCGTTCTTACGTCTCCACGGCGGTCGCGCAGTTTGCCGACAATATGATCTTCGCTCTCATAGTCAGCCACACCTTTTTCGGCTGGACGTTGCTCCAATGCGTCACCTGTTCGTTGACCGGTATGGTCGTCGAATTGCTTTGCGAAGTCGTCTTTTCCGCATTCGGTTTCGGGATATGCAAAAGGTGGAAGAGAGAGCAGGTCGGCAAGGAGTATTTCGAATTTATAAAACAGACGGAGGCGGCGAAATGAAGGTGATGGTTACCGGCTCGAGCAATGGCATAGGAAAGGCGATCGCGTTGCTCTTTCTTGAAAGGGGACACGAGGTCGTCGGCATAGACATGCTCGGAGCGGGGATAGACCGCGCGAATTATACGCATTACGTCGCGGACGTCGCCGTCGACGAGCTTCCCGAAGTTGACGGGGTGCAGATACTCGTCAACAACGCGGGCGTTCAAGACAGCGGCAGGGACATTGACGTAAACCTCAAAGGCACGATCAGAGTGACCGAAAAATACGGCGTACGCGAAGGGATAAAAAGCGTGCTGTTCATCGCTTCGTCAAGCGCGCATACGGGGGCGGAATTTCCCGAGTATACCGCGAGCAAGGGCGGCGTTGTAGCTTATATGAAAAACGTCGCGCTCCGCGTCGCGAAATACGGCGCGACGGCGAACAGTCTCTCCCCCGGAGGGGTAACGACGCATCTCAACGACAGAGTCATGAACGACGAGAACATGTGGAACAAGATCATGTCGTTGACCCTTCTTCCCAAATGGGCGAGCGCGGAAGAGATCGCGGAATGGGCATATTTCGTGACTGCGGTCAACAAGTCCATGACGGCGCAGGATGTGCTCATAGACAACGGTGAAGCGGCAAAAGCGGAATTCGTATGGTGAGCGGTTTACCTTGCAAGAAGAAGGCGTTTGCCTTCTTTTTTTACGGCGTAAATCCGTGATTGACGGCGGCTTTTTTATGTTATAGAATAAAAAAAGGGGAAGACTATGAAGATCGAATTGAAGAAGTGGACTCCCGACCTCGCGGAGGGACTTATAAAGGTTTGCAACAATACCGACCGCACCTATCTTACCGACAGACTGCCAAATCCTTATACGGACGAGTGCGCAAAACAGTGGCTTGAAAACATCGTCGCTGTGCACGACGGCAAGGACGGGCTTTTCCGCGCGATCGTCGCAGACGGAGCAGTGGTCGGCAATATAACGGTCGAAGGCAAAACGGGGATATATTGCAAGGACGCGGAGATAGGATACATCCTGCACAAAGATCATTGCGGCAAGGGGATAGCGACAGAGGCGACGCGTCTCATCGTCAAAGAGGCTTTCGAAACGCTCGATATCGTAAAATTGACGTCGGAAGTGTTTGCGCCTAACAAGGCGTCTGCGAGAGTGCTCGAAAAAAACGGATTCGTGCTCGAAGGGGTTTTGAGAAAAGCCGCCTGCAAAAACGGAGAATTGTTCGATCTTCTCCGCTTCGGAAAGCTGAAATAGAGGAGATTTATGGCAAAACAAAGCGAGTATTACTATCTTTTCCCGGATCCCGAATTGAGAAAAGAGGCTGAAAAACTGTCCAAAGATTACGGCATCCAGTTGGTATGCTCCGCAATAACGTCGGCGGTGATGGCGATCGTGATAATATGCGTTTGCTGTACGGGCTGGGTCTTTCAAGTCAGATTGCTCGGGTTTGCCTGTCCTATATTCATCGGCGTGACTCTTTCGCTCTCCGTGCTTGCGTCCTTGCAGCCGCTCGCGAAACTCGCGAAAGTCGAAAAAGCGCAGAAAGAGGCGTTGAAGAACAAACCCGAATACGAAAAAAATCTCCTGCTTTATCAAAAATACGACTCGTTTACGAAGGCGAGAGGAAAGGCGGTCGTGATCGCGGCGCTTATAAGTTTTGCCGTCTCGCTCGTTATCGGCGCGCTTATGCCCGACAAGCTCTGGTCAGCGGCAGGATTTTTGCCGATGGTCGGAGGTGCAGTGTTGAGCAACAGGTATTATGCCG
Source organism: uncultured Christensenellaceae bacterium (assembly GCA_944383905.1). Lineage (GTDB taxonomy): Bacteria > Bacillota > Clostridia > Christensenellales > UBA3700 > Ornithoclostridium. The sequence goes on along the minus strand of CALWRI010000014.1, from coordinate 30,621 downwards.
AATTCAGACAAAGCGCGGAGCAGATACAAAGAGAGATCGACGAACGGGAAGAAATGCAATCGCGCGATGACGACGATTTCGTATTTTAGGAGAGAAGAATTGACAAAAGACCTTTCAGATATGACTCTGGCGGAACTTTGGGAGCTTTTTCCGATAATCCTCGCGCCGCCTGACGAGAAGAGATATGCAGCGGTTTTTTTTGCGGAAAAGCAAAGGCTTTCTGCCTTGCTCGGAGAAAAAGCGCTTTCCGTCCTTCACGTCGGCAGCACGGCAATAGGCACTATACGTTCAAAGCCGATCGTCGATATTATCGTGGAGACCGACGATCAAAAAGGTTGCGCCGCTTTGCTCGCCGCAGCCGGCTATATCGTCATGTCCGAAAGCGGAGACAGGATCTCTCTGAACAAAGGATACACTCCGTGCGGGTATACGGACGAGGTGTTTCATATCCATCTGCGAAGAAAAGGAGACGCCGACGAAAAGTATTTTTGCCGTTATCTCAAAGAGACGCCCGACGAGGCGAAAAGATACGAGGCTCTCAAGGAGAGGCTTCTCGCAATTTACGGCAAGGACAGAGACGGATATACCGCAGCGAAAACCGGTTATGTGACGAGCGTCACCCGAAAAGCGAAAGCGTTGTACGAAAAATAAATACGGGCTTGCCCCGTATTTTTTTGCGGTTATTTTGCTGCGACGTCTCGCCCCGACGTTATACGCGAAAGAGCGGGCGTTCAGGCGCGGTACATTTCGGCGGAAAAAGCGTTTTTGACTTTGGTGGACAGCATATCCGCGACGAGCGCTATGAATTCTCCGTTGGTCGGGCAGTGACTGCCGTCGAAACAGTTGCCGAAGACGGACGCCTGCGCTTTGAATTTCCCGTTTTCGAAACACACGCTCAAAGCGTGTCTGATACCGCGTTCGATACTGCTCGGATTTGAGTCGAATATCTCCGCGAGTTTGGGGTACAGCCTTTTCGTTATGCCTTTGTTGAGATAAGACGGATCGCGGCTCGCGAGTTTTATCGCCGTTTTCAGATATCTGCATCCGGTCAGATTGTGTCTGAAACCCAATTTGAGAAAGAGGTCTCTCAAAAAATCGTCCTCTATCGCTTCGAGCTTTGCGTTGAATTCGTCCGAAGACCTGCCGCGGGAGCGACGCAACGCAAATATCGGACGGGGGTTGCCGTCGTCGTCGGTGATGACGTAAGAGCGTTGAGCGCAGTCGGAGAGAAGGGAATTCAGTTGAGAGTCCTTCAGAAATACCATATAGCAATTTTCGTTGAAGATAAAGGAGTCGAAAGCCGTCCAGTTGCGCCTGAAATCCTCGTAATTGCGGAATTGAGTGCAGATGCGGTTTTGATATTGCTTTGCGACAAATCCGAAAATTCTCATGCAAAAAGAATCGTTCGGCTCGAGAACGGCAACTCTTTCGTCGGTATTCATGATCTTCACCTTTTGAAAGTCGAATTTTTAACGATATGATTATACAATCAAGGCGTAAAAGCCGTCAATCGTTTTATAAAGAATTTTGTACAAAATTGTATTTTACTTGTCGAATTTTGTAAAAAATTCGCGAGATAATCCGAAAAAGAGAAAAAACCGCGGTCGGACCGCGGCGGTATTTTGCGTTTATTTTTTCATAGCCGCAAGCTTTTTCCGGCGGGACAGGATATAGTCCGAAAATCCGTCGAGAAAAACTCTGCTGACGAGAAAACCGAGGTAAAACATCAGTATCGCGGTGCAGAGTCCGCACAGCGACAGGACGAGAGAGACGAGCACGTCGTCCGCGGTGAAACTTCTGAACACGCCCAGGACGGAACATACTGCGCCGAATCCGCCGACGGCGAATACTGAAATGAGCCCGAATGCGGCTACGAGTACTCCGACCGCGACGAAAATGTCGTTGAATATTATTGACGTTTTTGTGATTTTCTGTTCTTTCATACACTCATTGTAACAGACGGGCGGAACAAAAGCCAACAGTTTTTTTCTTTTGCCGATAATTGCCAATGCCTTTGTCTGTATTATTTCCTGATCTGTGCGGATTATGCCGGATTTTCGACAATCGCCGCGTTAAACGGCGGGTCGTTTTTTCGAGAGAGAGCAGTAGCAGAACGCGCTTATGCCTTCCTCTCTTCCCGTCATGCCGAGTTTTTCTGTCGTCGTCGCAGCCACGTTTATCGCGCTTTCGTCCGCTCCGAACGCGGCGGCGAGATTTTTTTGCATTGTCGGAATGTAGGGGGACAGCTTGGGTTTTTGAGCCATTACCACCGCCGACAGATTGTTCAGCGCGTATCCGTCTTCGTTCATCAGTCCGACGACGACGGAGAGCAGCTTCATGCTGTCCGCGCCTGCGTATGCGGGATCGGTATCGGGGAAGAGCTTGCCTATGTCTCGTCTTCCCAGCGCGCCGAGCACCGCGTCCATTACCGCGTGGACGAGCACGTCCGCGTCCGAGTGTCCTACAAGTCCTTTGACGTGCGGGATAAGGACTCCTCCGAGGACGAGCTTTCTGCCTTCCGCAAGGGCGTGAGTGTCCCAGCCCGAACCGACGCGGAATCCGCGCGGCGCGCATCTGCACACGTCTTCAAAGGTCGTTATCTTCGTGTTGGCGGGTTCGCCGCGGGAGATGGCGACTTTTTTGAAGTATCTTTCGTATACCGCCGCGTCGTCGGTCGCGGAAAAGCCATCTTCGTCCGCGAGGGCGTATGCGCGTGCGATCTCTTGCGTGCGGAACACCTGCGGCGTCTGTACCGCGAAATATTCGCTGCGGTCGACCGCTTCGGAGCCGTCCGCGGTTTTTTTTCGCAAACTGTCGGCGACGGGTATGCAGGCGACTGCGGCGCCGTGAGCGAGCGCGGAGGAAAACGCGTCGTCTATCACCGCTTTGCTTACGAAAGGCCGCGCGCCGTCGTGTATCGCGACGTATTCCGCCGTGACGTGCGCGAGCGCGTTTGTGACCGACTTTCCGCGTGTGTCGCCGCCGCAGACGAGGATTATTTCTTTGTCAAAGTTCTTTGCGATCTCTCCGAAAGCCGCTCTGTCGCCGTCGGAGCAGGGAAGGATTATCTTTTGCACGTCGTCGCGGCAAAAGGCGGAGATCGTCTTTTCGATCACCTTTGCGCCGCCGATGTCGGCAAACAGTTTGTTGTATTGAAGTCCCGTGCGGGAACCGGAGCCGCCGCAGGGTATTATCACGTCAAATTTCATCTGTGAGGACCTCGTACATTTCCGCGGTATCCTGTTTTTTGACCGTTTCTTCGACGACGAGGATGCGGAATCTGAAAGTGCGGTCGCCGAAGCGCAACGCGACGACGTCGCCGACCTTTACCTGCGCGCCCGCCTTTGCGGGTCTGCCGTTTATCTCGACTCTTCCGCCGTCGCACGCTTCGTTTGCGACGGTACGGCGTTTGATTATTCTCGAAACTTTAAGAAATTTGTCAAGTCTCATATTACATCCTTTTCAAAAGCGCGGGCAGTTCCGCGAGCGTTTTGCAATAGTAGTTGTAACCCGTCAAGTTGGGTTTTCGGACGAGTACGGCGCCCATACCGAATTGCAGCGCGCCAAGAACGTCCGCGAAATAATTGTCTCCGACCAGCACCGTTTTATCCTTGTCGAAATCTCCGAGAGCTTTGAGGAGCACGGTCGTATGAGGTTTTTCGTATTCTTCTTCGGACGAGATCACCATGCGCGTAAAATACGCGCCGAGCCCGAGATGGTTGAATATCTCTCTCGCTTCGGGGATATGGTTGGATACGAGAGAGAGCAGGTAGCCTTGAGACGAGAGCTTTTCAAGCGTGTCGAGAGTGTCGGGAAAGAGCTTCCAGAAACGGAGATCGCAAAATCTCTCGCGCAATCCCTTCATGGCTTCGTCCGCTTCGCGTTTCGTGCAGACCTCGTTTTCGGCAAGTCCGTTCGCAATGTTTTCCGACACGGTCTCCCACCAGCCTTTGCCCTTGAAAAATTCTCGGTGAGAAAGGGCGGGGTCACTCCACGGGTAGACGTTGCCGTGGGTTATCGGGCGTATCTGTTCGCTTGTCGCGTATACGTTGTTTTCAAGCAGAAGTTCTTTTACGGTATCCGTCCACATCGTGGTGCGGAAGCCGAGCGTCATGTCAAAATCGAATATTACGTTTTTTATTTTACTCATATAAAACATTATAGCAAAATCCGCGCGCGTATGCAATACCCGCAGTCAAAGCCGGAAAAAATACTGCGAAAAACCCAGTTTTATAGGCAGTCGCCAAAACGTAGACGCCCGATTGTTAAAAAAAGTATTGAAACGGGTTCAGATTTGATTTATCATATAAATATAGAATGCATGCGCATAGCGCGGGGGGAAGTATGAAAGACGAAAAGATATCCAAAAAGTTTGTGATTGCGTGCAGCGTAGTCTGCGCGGTGTTGCTCGTCTCTGCGGTAACGATGATCCTGATCAATTTCTGCGTTGCGTGAGGTGGACCATGGCAAAGAAGATTACGGTTTATACGGTGCTTATCGTTCTGATTGTAGCGCTCCTTCTCGTCAACGTGTACATGATCAATCTTTCGGTGTGGAGATTTGACGAAAAAGACAGAGTTTTGTCGGAATTTACCCGTTATGACAACGACGACGTCAAAGTTTCGTTTTCCATTTTCAAATACCCTGAAAACGCCGAAGGATACGATCTGAAATTCGGCATGGTGGATGTGGGCGAGTGTCTGTCGTTTTACGTTGAGAGCGAAAGCGAAGACGTACTCGTCGAGTTGTACATAGTCGACAAGGAGAACTGTCGTTATTCCGACGAGCTGTCCTGCGAGCCGGTATCCACCGACGAATTCAGAGATCAGATGAAAAGTCTTTTCATGAGCGGTAACGTCTATGAGGACGGCACGACGGAGATCAGGTGGCAGACGGGTATGCCCGAGGGTGCGTTCATAGTGATACACGGCGGCGACGCTCGGCAGATAATCGCAGAGATCTTCGGCTGAACAGAGAAGAAGGAAACAGTGTTTTCAAAAACGCTTCGTCTTCGGACGGAGCGTTTTTTTGCGGCATACCGGATAAACGGCAAAAACAGGGTATTGACAACGCCCAGTCAGGATACTATAATAAGAGAGTGCTTTTGGCGCGACAAATTTTTTTCTGATATTTTTTCGAAAAACCGTTGACACGGTTGGTTGTTTTCTTTATAATGTATATTTGCGTTAGTATGTAAAATGCGAAAATAGCAACATATCCCCGCCGGCGGAAAGAAAGAGATGTCGGGTAAGGGGAGATTTTCGCGTTTTTATATACGCATACGCGTTTTAGTCGGACAAATTTTAAGGAGGGTCAATAATGCCTCAACACATTCACAAGGTTAAGTACGGCAATACCGAAAGATTGAGCTTTGCTACGATCAAAGACACTCTCGACATTCCGTATCTGATCGCTTTGCAAAAGGACTCCTACCGGCAGTTCATCACCGAAGGCATCCAGGAAGTTCTCGACGACTTTTCGCCCGTCGTGGACTTTGCGGGAAGAATGGAGCTGCAGTTCCTCGGTTTCTCGCTGGAAGGAAAGCCCAAGTACGACATCAAGGAGTGCAAGGACCGCGACGCTACTTACGCTTTGCCGCTCAAGGTAAAGGTGAGACTCGTTCACAACGATACGGGTGAAGCGACCGTCGAAGAAGTCTTCATGGGTGATTTCCCCTTGATGACCGAAAACGGCAGCTTTATCATCAACGGCGCGGAAAGAGTCATCGTCAGCCAGCTCGTCAGAAGCCCCGGCGTGTACAGCACTTTCACTCTCGACAGGTCGGGCACTCCGAGATATGAGACGACCGTGATGCCCAACAGAGGCGCATGGCTTGAATTCAAGCAGGACGCCAACGGCATACTGTGGGTCAGCGTGGACCGCACCCGCAAGGTCACGGCAAGCGTACTCATGCGCGCTCTCGGCTACGGCAGCGACGAGCAGCTTTACGAGTTGTTCGGCGAAGAGGAGATGCTCAAGGCTACGATTGCAAAGGACGGCAACGCCAGGACCGAGGACGACGCAAAGATCGAGCTTTACAGAAAGATGAAGCCGGGCGAGATCCCCACGATGGACGGCGTGACCCAACTTATCAGAAGCACGTTCTACGATTCGCGCAAGTACGATCTGATGCGCGTCGGCAGATACAAGGTCAACAAGAAGCTCGCGCTCTCTTCGAGACTTGAAAATCAGAAGATCACGAGAGACGTCGTCACCGAGGACGGAGAAGTGCTCGCCGTCGCGGGAGAGGTGATCAGCCCCGAAAAGGCGGTCGAGATCCAGAACGCGGGCGTCAACGTCGCGTTTATCGCTACCCCGGAAGGCGGAGAGTTCAAACTCACCGGCAACAATACCGTCGATATGGCGGCATACCTCGGCTGGAACAAGGACGAGTGCGATCCCAAGTCTCTCGGAATACTCGAAAAGGTATATCTCCCCGAGCTCAAAAACCTCATCAAGATCAAAGAGGAGCAGAATATGTCCGACGAAGAGTTCAAAGCTCTCATCAGATCGGATAAGGACAACCTCGTCATCAAGCACGTCACGCTCGACGACATCGTGTCTTCGGTCTGCTACAACCTCGGACTCGTGCACGGTTTCGGCGTGGCCGACAACATCGACCACCTCGCAAACCGCAGAGTCAGATCGGTCGGAGAATTGCTCCAGAACCAGCTGCGCATCGGTATGGCGAGACTCGACAGGGTCATCAAGGAGCGCATGTCCATCACGCAGGACGCGGGAGACCATAAGGCGCAGTCCTTCATAAACATCAAACCCGTCACCAGCGTGATCAAGGAGTTCTTCGGCAGCTCGCAGTTGTCGCAGTTCATGGATCATCACAACCCGATCGCGGAGCTTACGCACAAGAGAAAGCTGTCCGCTCTCGGTCCCGGAGGTCTCAACAGAGAACGCGCAAGCTTCGAAGTCCGCGACGTCAACTATTCGCACTACGGCCGTCTGTGCCCGATCGAGACCCCCGAAGGTCAGAACATCGGTCTTATTTCTTCGCTTGCTACTTATGCGAGAGTCAACGAGTACGGCTTCATCGAAGCTCCTTACCGCAAGGTCGAAAAGACGTATAACGAAAACGGAGAGGTCGTCGACATCGTCGTTACCGATCACGTCGATTATCTGCAGGCGGACGAAGAAGACAAGTACGTCGTCGCACAGGCGAACACCCCGCTCGACGCGGACGGAAGATTCGTCGAAGACCGCGTTACCTGCCGTATAAGAGAGGACATCCGCGCGGTGGACAAGCGTACCGTGGACTATATGGACGTTTCGCCCAAACAGCTCGTTTCCGTTGCTGCGTCCCTCGTACCCTTCCTCGAAAACGACGATACGTCGCGTGCGTTGATGGGTTCCAACATGCAGCGTCAGGCAGTTCCGCTCCTGCGCCCGCAGGCTCCTATCATCGCTACCGGCATGGAGCACAAGATAGCTTATGACTCCGGCGTCATGGTGATCGCCAAAAACGACGGCGTCGTCAAGCAGATGGACGCTACGAAGATCGTCGTCGAAAGAGGCGACGGAGACGTCGACGTTTACAAACTTCAGAAATTCGAAAGGTCCAACAACGGCACCTGCATAAATCAGAAGCCCATCGTCAACGTCGGGCAGAAAGTCGTCAAGGGCATGGTGCTCGCGGACGGTCCTTCTACCGACAACGGCGAGCTTTCTCTCGGCAGAAACATCCTCATCGGATACATGAGCTGGGAGGGCTACAACTACGAGGACGCTATCCTCATCAGCGAGGAGCTGGTCAAAGACGACGTGTTTACTTCTATCCATATAGAAGAATACGAGATCGAAAGCCGTGACACGAGACTCGGCGAAGAGCAGATCACCCGTGACATTCCCAACCTCGGCGACGACGCGCTCAAGTATCTCGACGACGACGGTATCATCATGGTCGGCGCGGAAGTACACAGCGGCGACATCCTCGTCGGCAGAGTTACCCCGAAGGGCGAGACCGAGCTCACCCCCGAAGAGAGACTTTTGAGAGCGATCTTCGGCGAAAAGGCGAGAGAGGTCAGAGACACTTCGCTCAAAGTCCCGCACGGACAGAGCGGTATCGTCGTGGACGTAAAAGTGTTCACGAGAGAAAACAAGGACGAGCTCCCTCCGGGCGTCACCAAGGTCGTCAGAGTCTACATCGCGCAGAAGCGCAAGCTGGGCGTGGGCGACAAGATGGCAGGTCGTCACGGTAACAAGGGCGTCGTTTCGAGAGTTCTTCCCAAAGAGGATATGCCTTTCATGGCAGACGGAACTCCGCTTCAGATAGTGCTCAACCCGATGGGCGTTCCTTCGCGTATGAACATCGGTCAGGTCTTTGAAGTCCACCTCGGTTTCGTCGCGAAACTGCTCGATTGGAAGATCGCGACCCCCGTCTTCGACGGAGCGAAGGAATCCGATATAAAAGAGCTGTTTGCGCAAAACAATCTGCCCGCAAGCGGAAAGATGGAGCTGTTCGACGGCAGAACGGGCGAGAAGTTCGAAAACCCCGTCACGGTCGGCTATATGTACATGCTCAAACTCATCCACCTCGTCGACGACAAGATCCACGCTCGTTCGACGGGGCCGTACAGCCTCGTCACCCAGCAGCCTCTCGGCGGTAAAGCGCAGTTCGGCGGACAGAGATTCGGCGAAATGGAAGTCTGGGCGCTCGAAGCATACGGCGCGTCTCACATATTGCAGGAAATACTGACCGTCAAGTCGGACGACGTCGTCGGACGCGTCAAGACTTACGAGTCGATAGTAAAGGGCAGCACGATAAGCGAACCGGGCACTCCGGAATCCTTCAAGGTCCTTATCAAGGAATTCCAGGGTCTCGCGCTCGACGTCAAAGTGCTCAACGAGAACAAAGAAGAGATCGGACTGCGTGAAAACGTGGACGAGGACATCGATTACGTTCCCGAGAAAGAGCAGGAGCTCGACGAAGTCGACGCATTCGATCTGTCGTCCGGAGAGGGCGAAGACGTGTTCGGCATCGGAGACGAATCCTCTATGTTCGGCGAGGCAAGTCTGTTTGACGACCTGGGCGACGGCGAGGACGGAGATCTGTTCAATTCGTCGGACGACGACAACGAATAAGGAGGTAGAATATGTCAGAAGTAAACAATTTCGACTCGATACAAATAGGCGTTGCATCTCCTGAAAAGATCAGGTCCTGGTCGCACGGCGAAGTCACCAAGCCCGAGACGATCAATTACAGGACGCAGAAACCCGAGAAAGACGGTCTGTTCTGCGAAAGGATATTCGGACCTACCAAGGATTGGGAATGTCATTGCGGTAAATATAAGAGAATCAGATATAAAGGCGTCATCTGCGACAAGTGCGGCGTCGAAGTCACCCGCGCCAAGGTCAGACGCGAGAGAATGGGTCACATCGAACTCGCTTCTCCCGTATCTCACATCTGGTATTTTAAGGGCGTGCCTTCGCGCATAAGCCTCGCGCTCGATATGTCTCCGAGAGACGTCGAGATGGTACTGTACTTTATAAAGTATATCGTCATCGACCCGGGCACGACGAATTTTGTCAAAAAGCAGATCATTGACGACAAGGAATATCACGACGCTCTCGACACTTACGGCAGCGGTACTTTCCGCGTCGGTATGGGCGCCGAAGCGATAAAGGAACTCCTTGCGGAAATAGACCTTGATAAGGAATGCGAAGAGCTCAAAAAGATAATCGACACCACTTCCAGCCAGCGCAAGCTCAAGGCTGTCAAGAGGCTCGAAGTCATTGAGGCGTTCCGCACGGGCAACACACGTCCCGAATGGATGATCCTCGACGTTCTTCCGGTCCTTCCTCCGGAACTGCGTCCTATGGTCCCGCTCGACGGCGGCAGATATGCGACAAGCGACCTCAACGATCTTTACAGAAGGGTCATCAACCGCAACAACCGTCTCAAGAAGCTGCTCGATCTCGGTGCTCCCGACATCATAGTCAGAAACGAGAAGAGAATGCTTCAGGAAGCGGTAGACTCTCTTATCGAGAACGGCAGGAGAGGCAAGGCGGTCGTCGGACCCGGCAACAGAGAGCTTAAATCTCTCACCGCAATGCTCCGCGGTAAGCAGGGACGTTTCCGTCAGAACCTTCTCGGTAAACGTGTCGACTACTCCGGTCGTTCGGTCATAGTCGTCGGACCCGAACTGAAGATGTATCAGTGCGGCATCCCCAAGGAGATGGCGCTCGAGCTGTTCAAGCCGTTCGTCATCAAAAAGCTTGTCGACAGCGGCAAATGCCAGAATATCAAAAACGCAAAGAGAGTTATAGAAAAAGCAAAGGACGTCGCGGTCTGGGATATCCTCGAAGAGGTCATCAAAGACCATCCCGTGCTCCTCAACCGTGCTCCTACACTCCACAGACTCGGTATACAGGCGTTTGAGCCGGTGCTCGTCGAAGGCAGAGCTATCAAGCTGCATCCGCTCGTCTGCGGCGCGTTCAACGCGGACTTCGACGGCGACCAGATGGCAGTGCACGTTCCTCTGTCCATAGAGGCGAGAGCGGAGGCGAGATTCCTCATGCTTTCCACCAACAATATCCTCAAGTTGAGCGACGGCAAGCCTATCGTTTCTCCGACGCAGGATATGGTCATCGGTTCTTATTATCTGACGATGATAAAGCCGGGCGGACTCGGCGAAGGCAGACATTTCCGCAACCCCGCGGAGGCTATGATGGCTTATCAGCTCAAGCAGATAGACCTTCAGTCCAAAGTCTTCATCCGCGTGGAAAAGGAGATCGACGGTGTCAAATATCACAAAAACCTCAATACCACGATCGGCAGGATAATCTTCAACCAGGCGATCCCGCAGGATCTGCACTTTGTGCCGAGAGATACTCCGGAGCAGAAACTCGATCTCGAGATAGACTTCCTCGTCGGAAAGAAACAGCTTTCGCAGATCGTTGACAACTGCTTCAAGTACAAGGGTGCTACCGAGACTTCGGTCGTCCTCGACAAGATCAAGGCACAGGGCTATAAGTATTCCACCATAGGCGCTGTCACCGCAAGTATTTTCGATATGCACATCCCCGACAAGAAGGGCGAGATCATAAAGAAAGCAGAAGAAAACGTGCTCAGCATCGAAAAACAGTACAAGAGAGGCCGTCTGACCGAAGAGGACAGATACCGCCAGATAGTCAAACTGTGGCAGGACGCGAAGGACGAAGTCAACAACCTTCTGTTCGACGAAAAGAGCGAAGACTTCCTCGGAGAGTTCAACCCGATATGGATGATGGCAAACTCCGGTGCGCGTGGTAACAAGAACCAGATCTCGCAGCTTTGCGGTATGAGAGGTCTCGTCCGTGACCCGTCGGGTAAAGTCATCGAGCTGCCTGTCAAGGCAAACTATCGTGAAGGTCTTACCGTCCTCGAATACTTCATTTCGTCGCACGGCGGTCGTAAAGGTCTTGCGGATACCGCACTCAAGACGGCGGACTCCGGTTATCTTACCAGACGTCTCGTCGATATTTCGCAGGCGATCATCGTCAACGAGCAGGATTGCGGTGATACCAAGGGCGTCGTCGTCACGGCTATCCCGGGTCTCGAACCCCTCAAAGACCGTATCGACGGCAGATACTGCATGGACGACATCGTCAATCCCGAGACGGGCGAAGTCATTTGCCCCAAGGATACGCTCATCAGCAGCGATATGGCGAAGGAGATCGAAAAGGCGGGCGTTACCGCAGTCAGGATAAGAAGCGTATTGACCTGCCGCACCAAGCACGGCGTCTGCGCGAAGTGTTACGGCAAGAATATGGCTTCCGGCAACCCGGTCAAGCTGGGCGAGGCGGTCGGCGTCATAGCAGCGCAGTCTATCGGCGAACCCGGTACCCAGCTCACGATGAGAACCTTCCACACCGGCGGCGTCGCGGTCAGCGAAGACATCACGCAGGGTCTCCCGCGTGTCGAAGAATTGTTCGAAGCGCGCAAACCCAAGGGTCTTGCTCTCGTATCCGAGAAGACGGGTACCGTCACCGTTTCCGAAGACAAAAAGACGGTCACGGTTACTCCGGACGACGGCAGCGAAGCCGAAGAGTACAAGCTCAGCTTCAATCAGAAGATCATCGTCAAGAGCGGCGACAAGATCGAAGCGGGCGATCCGCTCACCCAAGGAAGCATTTATCCGCAGGATATTTTGCGTACCAAGGGCGTCAAGGGCGCGCAGGATTACCTTATCAAGGAAGTCCAGTCCGCATACCGCAGCGCGGGCGTCGAGATTAACGACAAGCATACCGAAGTCATCATAAGACAGATGCTCCGCAACGTCAAGATAGAAAGTCAGGGCGACACCAACATGCTCCCCGGCGAATACGTCGACATCTTCACTTACGAAGACGAGAACGAGAAGACACTCGAGGCAGGCGGCAGACCCGCTACCGCGAAGCGTACCCTTCTCGGTATCACCAAGGCGGCTCTCGCAAGCGAGTCATTCCTGTCGGCGGCTTCCTTCCAGGAGACGGCGAGAGTGCTCACCGACGCAGCTATCAAGAACAAGGTGGACCACCTGAGAGGACTTAAAGAAAACGTCATTCTCGGCAAGCTTATCCCCGCAGGTACGGGCATGAAGATGTATCGCAACATCGTCGCTGTGCCGCAGAATTCCGTAGGCAGCAACATCGTTGAGGAAGACATCTCCGGCAAGTTTGCCTTGGAGGACGACATCGACGACTGACGCCTCGTCACAACTTAATAAAAGATATTCTATGAAGAGTGCGGGAGGGACGGACCCTGCGAACGCACAGCAACCCGACGATGGCGGGTGCTAAATTCCGCAAGATTACTTGAAAGATAGAATTACCGTTTGCGGCGCTGTCTTTTGAGCGCCGCAAATTTTTTACGGAGAGAAAAATGAAAAAGAGATTGTTTACAAGCGAAAGCGTGACCGAAGGACATCCCGACAAGGTCTGCGATAAGATATCCGACAGCATACTCGACGCGCTTCTTTTGCAGGATCCCATGAGCCGCGTCGCGGTGGAGACCTGCTGCAATACGGGCTTTGCGCTCGTGACGGGAGAGATCACTTCGTCCGCGAAAGTGGATTATGAAGCGATAGTCCGCAAGGCGGTGCTCGAGATCGGCTACGACGACGAAGAAAAGGGCTTCGACGGCAATACCTGCGAGGTCATGGTGCGCCTCGACAAACAGTCCGCGGATATAGCTATGGGCGTTGACAGCAGCATGGAGAGCAAGGTCACGGGAGACGATTACGACAAGACGGGTGCGGGAGATCAGGGCATGGTCTTCGGCTATGCGTGCAACGAGACCCCTCAACTCATGCCCGCTCCCATCACTTATGCGCACGCGTTGACGAAAAGACTCGCCTTTGTCAGGAAACAGGGGATTCTCGGCTATCTCCGTCCGGACGGCAAAGCGCAGGTCACCGTCGAATACGAGGACGACAAGGTCGCGAGGATCGCAGCGGTCGTCGTCTCCACACAGCACAGCGCGGACGTCGATATAGAAAAAGTCAGAGAGGACGTCAGAAAACACGTCATTGACGCGGTCATTCCCGCGGAGCTCACGGACGCGGATACAAAATATTATATCAACCCGACGGGCAGATTCGTAATCGGCGGACCGCACGGAGACAGCGGACTCACGGGCAGAAAGATAATCGTGGACAGCTACGGCGGATATTGTCCGCACGGAGGCGGTGCGTTCAGCGGCAAGGACAGCACAAAGGTCGACAGGAGCGCTTGCTATATGGCGCGCTACGTCTGCAAAAACGTCGTTGCGGCGGGGCTTGCGGACAAGTGTCAGCTTGATATAGCTTACGCCATCGGCGTGGCGAAACCCGTTGCCGTGCAGATCAACACTTTCGGTACGGGCAAATATGACGACGAGGTCATTGCCAAGGCGGTTTCCGAAGTGTTCGACCTTCGCCCGAAGGCAATAATCGATACACTCGATCTGCGCAGACCGCAGTTTGCCCTGACGACCAATTACGGTCATTTCGGCAGAGAGGACTGTGGGTTCAGATGGGAGATGACGGACAAGACGGAGGCTCTTGCAGCAGCAGTAAAAAAATATATCCGATGATATAAAAAAGCTGTAAAAAATCACGCGTTTGCGTTATAATGAAAGAGCGGCGACGGCGACGTCGGCGCTCTTGAATTTTATATCGCAACTTATGACGCGGACGCGTCGGCAACGGAGAAGGCATGAAACTTGCGGGAACGATACTCGAAATAGTGTACAGAAACGTCGAGAACGGATACAGTGTGGTCTGGCTCGACGTCAATCCCATGCCTTGCACCGCAGTCGGCATTTTCCCGCCCGTGACCGAAGGCGAAGCGGTCGAAGTGGAAGGCGAATGGGTCAACAACTCCAAATTCGGGGAGCAGTTCGCGGTGGAACAGGTCACCGTCAAGCCTCCGACCACGAAAGACGCGGTTTTCAAATATCTTTCGAGCGGGCTTTTCAAGGGCATAGGAGAGGTCACGGCATACGCGATAGTCGAAAAATTCGGAGAAAACACGCTCAACGTCATAGAGACTGCTCCGTCAAAACTTGCGGAAGTAAAGGGCGTTTCGGTCAAAAAGGCGATGGCGGTCCACGACGCTTATATGTCTCTTCGGGAAATGCAGGAGACCATAGTATACCTTCAGGGTTACGGCGTTCCGCTCAACACCGCGCTCCGCATATACAAGACCTACGAAGCGGCGACGAAAAGGGTGATCGAGAGCAACCCTTACAAGCTCGTCGACGACGTGGACGGCATAGGTTTCATCACGGCGGACAAGATAGCCAAGCTCACGGGCATACCTTCGGACAGCAAGTTCAGGATAAGCGCGGCGATCGTCTATCTGCTCAAAGACGCTATGGACAAAAACGGACACACCTATCTACCCCGCAACGAGCTTGTCAACGAGACCGACAAGTTGCTTGCGCTCGAAAACGAGGACGCGGAAGAGCGCATTGCGGAGGCGCTTTGCGACTGCGAGATCGAAGGCAGGATCGTCAGGCTGGAAAAAGACGGCAGAGAGGTGATCATGCACTCGCGCAACTACGTCTGCGAGCAGTCGATCGCGGCTCACGTCGTCAGCCTTATCAACGGAGGAGCGTCGCTGTCTCTCAATGCGGACGCAGACCTCGACGAATACGAAAGGACTAAAAAAATAACCCTTCACGAAGGGCAGAGAGCGGCGATAAAGAGCTGTCTCGACAGCGGAGTAAACGTGATCACGGGCGGACCGGGCACGGGAAAAACGACGATCGTCCGCTGTATCATAGAGATACTCCGCGCCCGCAATTATTCGGTATGTCTGTGCGCGCCGACGGGCAGGGCGGCAAAGCGGTTGTCCGAAGCGACGGGGCTTGAGGCAAAGACGATACACAGGCTTCTCGACCTGGATTTTACGGGCGGAAAGGGGCATTTTACTTTCAACGAAAACACAAAGCTCGAGCAGGACGTCGTCATAGTCGACGAGGTCAGTATGTGCGACGAATACGTCTTCAACGCGCTTATCAAGTCGATAAAATACGGCGGCAGGCTCATCATGGTCGGAGACAAGGATCAGCTCCCGTCGGTAGGCGCAGGCAACGTGCTTGCGGATATAATCTCCTGCGGCATAGTCCCCGTCAGCTATCTGACGCACATCTATCGGCAGGGAGAGGACAGTTACATCGTCACCAACGCCCACAGGATAAACAAAGGGCAGATGCCGATAATCGACAATAAGTGCAAGGACTTTTTCGTCGACAACAAGGCGGACGCGACGGCGGCGCTCAATACCATAACCGATATGGTGGCAAGGCGCATACCCGCCTACGCGGGAGTATTGCCGAAGGACATACAGGTGCTTTGCCCGATGAAAAAGGGGATAATCGGCGTCGAAAACATGAATCTGCGCTTGCAGGAAACGCTCAACCCGTTCGGCGGAAAGCCGCAGCTTCAGGTGGGCAACCGCGTTTTCAGAAAGGGAGACAAGGTTATGCACACCGTCAACGATTACGAGCTCGAGTGGCAGAATCCCGACGACCTCACGACGGGTACGGGCGTGTTCAACGGCGATATCGGTTATGTCGAGGACGTCGACGAAAAAGAGCCGTCCCTCGTCGTGGCGTACGATGACGGCAAGCGTGTGAGGTACAGACAGGGTGAATTCGACGAACTGACTCTCGCGTACGCCATATCCGTGCACAAGTCGCAGGGCAGCGAATTTCCCGTCGTGATAATTGCCGTGACGAGCGGCAACTATATGATCCTGACGCGCAATCTCCTCTATACGGCGGTCACGAGGGCAAAGAATATGGCGGTGCTCGTAGGCGCAACGGAAAATATAGAGAAAATGGTAAAAAACAACTATACGGCAAAGCGTTACAGCCTGCTTGCGGACTTTATAAAAGACGTTTACGCGAGGAAAAACGGCAGGTAAACGGCGGACGGCAAGCCGAGGAGCGGTTCAAACGATAAAAACGGGAGCAAACCCCGTTTTTTTCATACAATTTTATGCAAAAGAGTGTATCATATTGCAAAATACGCGCGGCGTCGCGGGCTTTGCGGACGCGCATACGCTTGACGAGGTCGCGCGCGTTATGATAATATAAATTAGTATTGCGGGCGAAAAGACAGGTTTGCGTACCGCAAAGAGGCATTTTATGGGTATTTTATCTGCTTTGTTCCCCAACAAGGACGCAAGGGAACTCAAAAAACTTAAAAAGACCGCGGACAAGGTCGTCGCGCTCGAACCTAAATTTCAGGCAATGAGCGACGAGGAGCTCGTCGCGTGCACGCAGAGCTACAAGGACAGATACGCCGCGGGCGAAAAGCTGGACGATCTGCTCCCCGAAGCGTTCGCGACGGTCAGAGAGGCGAGCTGGCGAGTGCTCGGCATGAAGCACTTTTACGTTCAGATCATCGGCGGTATAGTCCTGCATCAGGGAAGGATCGCGGAGATGAAGACGGGCGAAGGCAAGACCCTCGTGGCGACGCTTCCCGCATATCTCAACGCGCTGACCGGCGACGGTATGCACATCGTCACCGTCAACGAATATCTCGCAAAATATCACTGCGACTGGATGGGCAAAGTGTTCCGTTTCCTCGGGCTCACCGTCGGGTGCAATCTGCACAGCATGAAGCGCGACGAAAAGCGCAAGGCTTACGCTTGCGACATCATGTATACGACCAACAGCGAGCTGGGCTTCGACTATCTGCGCGACAATATGGTCAGAAGCGCGAAAGACCGCGTCCAGCGTCCGCTCGCATTCGCGATAGTGGACGAGGTGGACAGCATTCTCATCGACGAAGCGCGCACTCCGCTCATAATCAGCGGCAGAGGTCAGACGAGCAGCGAGCCTTATATCAAGGCGGACAAATTCGTCCGTACGCTCGAGCCCGGCAAATACGTCTGTCCCGCGTGCGGAGAAGTCCAGAGCGAGGAATGGATAGAAAAATGCGGCAAGACCGTATATTGTTCAAAGTGCGGCGAGGTCTGCGAGCATAGCGGCGATTACGAGACGGGAGAAAAGAACAAGACCGTTTACCTCAACGAAAACGGATCTGCAAAAGCGGAGGCGTTTTACGGCATAGAGGATCTGTCCGATTTCGTCAATCAGCAGACGAAACATTATATCGACAACGCTCTGCGCGCTCACGTCACGATGAAGCGCGAGGTGAATTATATCGTCGTCGACGGAGAGGTAATCATAGTCGACGAGTTTACCGGACGTCAGATGATCGGACGCCGTTTCAGCAACGGACTGCATCAGGCGATCGAGGCGAAGGAAAAAGTGCAGATCAAGGCGGAGGACAAGACTCTCGCTTCGATCACATATCAGAATTTCTTCAGACTTTACAAAAAGCTGTCGGGCATGACGGGTACCGCAAAGACGGAGGAAAACGAATTCGAGACGATATATCAGCTCGACGTCGTCGTCATTCCGACCAACAAGCCGATGATAAGAAAGGACGAGCCCGACAAACTTTACGTCACGCACAGGGCGAAGCTCAATGCGATAGCGGAAGACATAATAGCTTGCCACGACCGCAAACAACCCGTGCTCGTAGGTACGATAAGCGTCGAAAGGAGCGAGGAGCTCAGCAAACTTCTCAAAGCGCGCAAAGTGGACCACGTCGTGCTCAACGCTAAAAATCACGCTCTCGAAGCGGAGATCGTCGCGCAGGCGGGCAAACTCGGCGCGGTCACGATCGCGACCAACATGGCAGGCAGAGGTACAGACATAATGCTGGGCGGCAACCCCGACTTCCTTGCGAAAAAGAAGCTGGATTCGCTCGGCTATCCGCACGACGTCACCGAAATGGCGACTTCTCACGCGCATACCGACGACGAGGAGATACTCAAAGCGAGAGCGGAATACAAAAAGTATTACGATCTCTTTAAACAGGATACCGACAAGGAAAAAGAGGAAGTCATCGCCCTCGGAGGATTGAGGATAATCGGCACCGAAAGACACGAATCCCGCCGTATCGACAACCAGCTCCGCGGACGTAGCGGACGTCAGGGAGACCCCGGTTCTTCGGTATTCTATATATCCGCGGACGACGATCTTTTGAGAGTGTTCGGCGGAGATCTGTTCAGAAACGCGATCACGAGACTGAGCGGCGGCGACGAAAGCCTCGTCATTGAGTCCAAACTCATAACCAAGCAGGTCGAACACGCGCAGGCGAAGGTCGAGGACAGAAACTTCTCGATAAGAAAGCACGTTCTGAGTTACGACGACGTCCTCAACAAGCAGAGAGAGATCATATACGAACAGAGACGCATAGTCCTCGACGAACTCGACGTCCACGAACAGATAAAGGCGATGATCGGAGAAGTCGTCGCGAGAGTGTGCGATCCCTATCTGATGAGCAAGGCGGATTACACGCAGTGGGATTACGACGCGTTCAACAAGGAGCTCGAATCCGCTGTGCTTCCCAAGGGCACGGAACTCGTCAGCGTGGAATTCGTAGAACAGCACGACAACAGAGAGGATTTCATAGCTGCCGTAACAAAGACGGCGGAGGACATCTTCGAACAGAGGACTGCGAAATTCAAAGAAGACGGCGTACCTGTGGACGTGCTCGAGAGAGACGTGTTGCTGCGTTGCGTCGACAACCGCTGGACGGAGCATATTTCCGCGATGGAAGAACTGCGTCAGGGCATAAGCCTCGTTGCTTACGGTCAGCGCGATCCGGTGCTCGTTTACAGACAGGAAGGCTTCGATATGTTCGACGAAATGGTCGAGAATATTCAGAACGACGTAGTCAAGATCATCATGAAGATCGAAGTCACCAAGAGGGAAGAATCCGTGCAGAAGGCGCCTGAAATGCAGACCACCGAAAGACACGACAGCGTCGCGCTTCTCGGCGGAGGGCAGAAGAAGCAGGTCAAGCCGAAAGTCGAGACCGTACACAAGGAAAAACAGCCAAGACCCAACGATCCGTGCCCTTGCGGCAGCGGCAAGAAATATAAGAACTGCTGCGGAAGAAAGGGCAATTATTACGAAGGCAACAAATAACAGGACAGATTCGGAGAAAATCGGATGATTATCATAGAACAGGCAAAACAGGAACTCGCTTCTCTCAAAAAACAGCTTGAAGCGCTCGGCGAAGCTCTCAATATAGCGGAGCTCGAGAAAAGCCGTGCCGAACTTGCGGCGAAACAGGAAGAGCCGGGCTTTTGGGAAGATCTCGAAAACGCGCAGAAGGTCAACAAAGAAGTCGCGCGCATAGAGTCAAAGATCGGGCGCTACAAGAAGCTGTGCTCGAGAGCGGACGACATCGAGGTCCTCATAGAGCTTTGCATAGAGAGCGAAACGGACAGCGAAAGCGAGGAGATACAGAGCGAACTCGTGCAGCTCGCAAAGGATATAGAGCAGACCACTCTCGAGACCCTGCTCAAGGGCAAGTACGACGGCAACAATGCGATAATGACCCTGCACGCGGGCGCGGG
This sequence comes from uncultured Christensenellaceae bacterium, assembly GCA_944383905.1. Lineage (GTDB taxonomy): Bacteria > Bacillota > Clostridia > Christensenellales > UBA3700 > Ornithoclostridium. The sequence continues at coordinate 10,719 of CALWRI010000014.1, read as the reverse complement.
CGGCACCGAAGCGCAGGACTGGGTCAGTATGCTTTACCGTATGTATACCCGTTATGCGGAGAGGAACGGCTACAAAGTCACCGTGCTCGACTCTCTGCCGGGCGACGAAGCGGGAATAAAGAGCGTCACGTTCTCCGTAGAAGGCGAAAACGCATACGGCTATCTCAAGGCGGAAAAGGGCGTGCACAGACTCGTCAGGATCTCTCCGTTCGATTCGCAGTCGAGACGTCACACCTCGTTTGCGTCTGTCGAAGTAATGCCGGAGATCGAGGGCGAGACGGAGATCAAGATCAATCCCGAAGATCTCAAGATAGACACCTACCGTAGCGGCGGTGCGGGCGGACAGCACGTCAACAAGACGGACAGTGCGGTGCGCATAACGCATATTCCGACCGGCATCATAGTACAGTGTCAGAACGAGCGCTCGCAGATACAGAACCGCGAACAGGCGATGAAGATGCTCATGTCCAAGCTCGTCGAAAAGCAGGAACGCGAGCAGCAGGAGCAGGAACAGGAGCTCAAAGGTGAGATCAAGAAGATCGAATGGGGAAGTCAGATAAGAAGCTACGTCTTCTGCCCGTATACGATGGTGAAGGATCACCGCACGGGTTGCGAGACGGGCAACATATCCGCGGTAATGGACGGAGATCTCGAAGAATTCATCTTCGACTATCTGAAGAAATCGCAGTAAAAAATGCGGCGCGTGCGGCGCCGCTTTATATCTATATCAATATAATATTATATGCTTACGGATTACGAAAAGAGCTGCAACGAGCAGCTTGAAAAACTAAGGGACAAAGAAGACGTTGTGATACTCGCGATCGAATCTTCGTGCGACGAGACCGCTTGCGCCGTCACGCGCGGCAGAGAGGTGCTGTCTTCCGTCGTCGCTTCGCAGATCGAGATCCACAAGCGTTACGGCGGCGTCGTGCCGGAGATCGCTTCGAGAAACCACGTCATGGCAGTATCGGAGATCACTTCGCAGGCGCTCGGGCAGGCGGGTCTGCAGGCAAAGGACGTAGACTGCGTGGCGGTCACTTACGGGGCAGGGCTTCTCGGAGCTCTTCTCGTCGGGGTGTCTTTCGCGAAGGCTTTTGCATACGCGCTCGGCAAGCCGCTGATGGCGGTCAATCACATACGCGGACACATCGCGGCAAATTATATCGCAAAACCCGATCTCGAACCTCCTTATATCTGTCTTATCGCAAGCGGCGGGCATACCGCGGTGGTCAAGGTGTCGGGACTCGAGGACATAACCCTTCTCGGAAGCACGCAGGATGACGCGTGCGGAGAGGCGTTCGACAAAGTCGCGCGCGTGCTCGGGCTCGAATACCCCGGCGGTCCGGAGATCCAGAGACTTGCGAGAGAGGGCAAACCGTCGGTACATCTTCCCACTCCGCTCAAAGACAGCGGCGGTTACGACTTTTCGTACAGCGGACTCAAGACGGCGGTGATCAACTACGTCCATTCGAAAGAACAGAGAGGCGAAGAATATTCGAAGGCGGACGTCGCGTGCTCGTTTCAGGAGAAGGCGGTCGGCATAATGACCGACGCCGCGGTCAGGGCGGCTCTCGACAACAATCTCAAGACGATCGTCATTGCAGGAGGCGTCGCTTCCAACGAAAGACTGCGCGAAATGATGAGGCTCAAGGCGGAAAAGTACGGCTTTAACGTGTGCTATCCTCCCGTAAGGCTGTGCACGGACAACGCGGCGATGATAGCCGAGGAGGCGTTCAATCTGATAAAGACGGGCGCAGAGGCGGCTCCCGCGACGCTGGACGCGAGCGCGACGGTAAAGATAACCGACGTCACCGCGGTTTGAGTTTTTCGTAAAAAGGAAGTAAAACATTATTTTTAGGAAAAAGGCGGAAAAGGAGAATTTTCTCCGCGTTTTTGAAAAATTTTGCCCTCATTCATTATCAATCGTTTGACACTTGAAAATAATTTGTGTAAAATAACTCTTGCTATGTGTGGGATTATGCCATATATAGCTATTGGCACGGTAAAATTCCTTGAGGATTGAGCTGTTCCGACAAAATAAAACAGGAGGTAAAAAGTCAGATGCCAACAATCAATCAGTTGATTAGACAAGGCCGTGAAAAGCAGGTAAAGAAGAGCGTTGTTCCTATCATGCAGCAATGCCCCCAGAAGAGAGGCGTATGCTTGTCCGTTACGACGACTTCTCCCAAGAAGCCTAACTCCGCGCTCCGCAAGATCGCAAGAGTCAGACTCGTCAACGGTATGGAAGGTACCATCTACATCCCCGGTATCGGTCACAACCTGCAAGAGCACAGCGTCGTTCTGATAAGAGGTGGTAGAGTAAGAGACCTGCCGGGCGTAAGATATCACATCATCCGTGGTACCTTGGACAGTGCAGGCGTAGCGAAGCGTATGCAAGCGAGATCTAAATATGGCGCAAAGAGACCCAAGAAATAAGGTCTGCCTGTTTAGTCGGAAACAATCAATCTAACAAGGAGGTTAAGAAACATGCCAAGAAGAAGTGGCGCATTCGTAAGAGACGTACTTCCCGATCCTATATACAACAGCAAGGTCATCACCAAGTTTGTGAACCAGGTCATGTGGGACGGCAAGAAGGGAACGGCTCAGAACATAGTTTACGGTGCATTCGACATAATCAAAGAAAAGATGGGTCTCGAGCCTATGGACGTTTTCAACAAGGCGCTTTCCAACGCTATGCCCGAACTCGAGGTCAAGGCTCGCCGTGTAGGCGGTTCCACCTATCAGGTCCCGATGGAAATCAGAGCGGCACGTCGTCAGACGCTGGCTATCAGATGGATAGTCATGTTCTCCAGAAAGAGGGGCGAAAAGACGATGGCGGAGCGCGTTGCGGCGGAACTTATGGACGCTTACAACAACACCGGAAACGCTGTGAGAAGAAAGGAAGAAATGCACAGAATGGCAGAAGCAAACAAGGCGTTTGCTCATTATCGTTGGTAGTCCTTCGATAAAATCAAATATACGAGGAAAAAATATGGCGAGAGAATATTCGTTGGAAAACACCAGAAATATCGGTATCATGGCGCACATCGACGCAGGCAAGACCACGACCAGCGAAAGAATTTTGTACTATACTGGTATCAACCACAAGATAGGCGAAGTTCACGACGGCAGCGCGACGATGGACTGGATGGTACAGGAGCAGGAAAGAGGTATAACCATTACCTCCGCGGCTACTTCCACCGCATGGAAGGGCTGCCGCATCAACCTGATCGACACCCCGGGACACGTTGACTTTACCGTTGAGGTCGAAAGAAGCCTTCGCGTTCTCGACGGCGCGGTAGCGGTATTCTGTGCGAGAGGCGGCGTTCAGCCCCAGTCCGAGACCGTTTGGCGTCAGGCTACGAAATACCATGTTCCGAGAATTGCGTTCGTCAACAAGATGGACCGTGACGGAGCGGATTTCGACAACGTCATTCAGATGATGAAGGACCGTTTGAGAGCGAAACCCGTCGCAATGGTAGTACCTATCGGCAAAGAGGATTCTTTCGTGGGTATGGTGGACCTCGTCGAAAACAAGGCGATCTACTACACCGACAAAGAAGGTCTCAAGTTTGAATACAGAGATATCCCCGCGGAGCTCAAAGACGTCTGCGAGGAAAAGAGAACGGAGCTCCTTGACGAAGCGTCCATGTACGACGAAGAGTTGATGGAGAAGGTCCTTATGGGCGAGGAAGTAGACCCCAAAGAGATCAGAAAGGCTATCCGCAAAGGCGTTTTGTCGATGGACATCACCCCTGTGTTCTGCGGATCGGCGTACCGCAACAAGGGCGTTCAGTTGCTTCTTGACGCGATCGTCGATTATCTGCCGTCTCCTCTCGACATTCCCCCCGTCGAAGGTACCGCCGTCGACGACAAGAACGAAGTGCTCCACCGCGAGGCGGACGACAACGCTCCGTTCAGCGGTCTCGCGTTCAAGATCATGGCAGACCCGTTTATCGGCAAACTCGCGTTCTTCAGAGTGTACTCCGGCACGATCAAGGCAGGCTCTTACGTTCTCAACAGCACCAAGGGCAAGCGTGAAAGGGTCGGACGTATCGTGCGTATGCACGCTAACAGCAGGGCGGAGCTCGAAGAGGCGCACGCAGGCGACATCATCGCTATCGTCGGTCTCAAGGACACGACGACCGGCGATACGCTTTGCGACGTCGACAAACCGATAATCCTCGAAAGCATGGAGTTCCCCGAACCCGTCATCAACGTCGCGATCGAACCCAAGACCAAGGCGGGTCAGGAGAAGATGAGCCTTGCGCTTATCAAGCTCGCAGAAGAAGACCCGACCTTCAAGACCTACACCAACCAGGAGACCGGTCAGACGATCATCGCAGGTATGGGCGAGCTGCACCTCGACATCATCGTCGACAGACTTTTGAGAGAATTCAAGGTCGAAGCCAACGTCGGTCAGCCGCAGGTCGCTTACCGCGAAACCATCAGAAAGGCTGTCAATGCAGAAGGCAAGTATATCCGTCAGTCGGGCGGTAAAGGTCAGTACGGTCACTGCAAGATCGTCCTCACTCCCGCAGAGCCCGGCGCAGGAATCACCGTCGAAGACAAGACCGTCGGCGGCAGCATTCCCAAGGAATATATCCCCGCGGTCGAAGCAGGTATCAGAGAAGCTGCAAAGGGCGGCGTCATAGCAGGTTACGAGCTCGTCGATTTCCACGTTGACATCGTCGACGGTTCTTATCACGAAGTCGACTCGTCCGAAATGGCGTTCAAGATCGCAGGTTCGATGGCGCTCAAAGACGGCGCGGAAAAGGCGAACCCCGTACTTCTCGAGCCTATGATGGCTGTCGAAGTCGTCACCCCCGATCAGTATCTCGGCGACGTTATCGGCACGATCAACGGCAGAAGAGGCAATATCAAGTCCATGGAAATGCGCGGCGGCGATCAGGTTGTCGATTGCGAGATCCCGCTTTCCGAAATGTTCGGTTATGCGACCACGCTCCGTTCCAGCACTCAGGGCAGAGGCGACTTCTCTATGCAGTTCGACCACTACGCTGAAGTTCCGAAGAACGTTGCGGCGGGCATTATCGACGCAAGAAAAAAATAATTAGCGTTAAGTCGTTGACAAATCGCTATAATAAAAGTAAAATAATTATAACAGTCGAAAGATTTCAGGAGGAATAACAAAATGGCTAAGGCTAAATTCGAAAGAAACAAACCGCATGTAAATATCGGTACCATCGGTCACGTCGACCACGGCAAGACCACCTTGACCGCAGCTATCACCATGTACTGCGCAGCAAAGGGCCTCGCTCAGAAGATGAGATACGATGAAATAGACAAGGCGCCCGAAGAGAAGGCAAGAGGTATCACAATCAATACCGCTCACGTCGAGTACGAGACCGCTACGCGTCACTACGCTCACGTTGACTGCCCGGGACACGCTGACTACGTCAAGAACATGATCACCGGCGCGGCACAGATGGACGGCGCTATCCTCGTCGTCGCTGCTACCGACGGCCCGATGCCCCAGACCAGAGAGCACATCCTGCTCGCTCGTCAGGTCGGCGTTCCTTATATCATCGTCTTCCTCAACAAGACCGACCAGGTCGACGATCCCGAACTTCTCGAACTCGTCGAGATGGAAGTCAGAGACCTCCTCAGCCAGTACGAGTTCCCCGGCGACGAGACCCCGATCATCAAGGGCAGCGCGCTCAAAGCTCTCGAAGCTGCTTCCGACGGCAAAGTCGACGATCCCGCTTGCGCTTGCATCCAGGAGCTCCTCGACGCTATCGACAGCTACATCCCCGCTCCCGAGCGCGACACCGACAAGCCGTTCCTTATGCCTGTTGAAGACGTCTTCACCATCACCGGCCGCGGCACCGTCGCTACCGGCAGAGTTGAGAGAGGCAGCGTAAAGGTTCAGGACAAGGTCCAGATCGTCGGTATCCATGACACCGTCGAGACCACCATCACCGGTCTTGAAATGTTCAGAAAGCTCCTCGACGAGGCTTATGCAGGCGACAACATCGGCGCACTTCTCCGTGGTATCGACCGCAAGGGTATCGAGAGAGGACAGGTTCTTGCTAAACCCGGCACCATCAATCCTCACACCAAGTTCAGCGCGCAGGTTTACGTCCTGAAGAAGGAAGAGGGTGGCCGTCACACCGCGTTCTTCAACGGCTATCGTCCGCAGTTCTACTTCAGAACGACCGACGTTACCGGCTCCATCAAACTCCCTGCGGACGTTGAAATGGTTATGCCCGGCGACCACGTCACGATGGAAGTCGAACTCATCACCCCGATCGCTATCGAAGAAGGTCTCCGTTTCGCTATCCGCGAAGGCGGCAGAACGGTCGGCTCCGGCGTCGTTTCCAAGATCCTCGGCTAATCGGACAATAAATGCAAATAAAAAAGAACGGTGCAAACCGTTCTTTTTTTATGTCCTTCGGGCAGTCGGCATTTTTTGTGTTGAAATTCGGATAAAATTAAAAAATTACTCAATTTGACCCTCATTTCGTTTTACAAAAAATTATTTTGTGATAGAATATCAATGATAATATTTTAACATATCGAGGATAAATCTTATGTCAAAGAGAAATTGGATTTACGGAAGGAACGTAGTTATCACCGGATGCAGCACCGGAATAGGCAAACAGCTCACCTTGAGCCTTGTAAAAGATTTCGGTTGCAACGTCATGGGCGTTGCGAGAAACAAGCAGAAACTCGACGCTCTCAAAGAGGAGCTCGGGGACAAATTCGACTATCGCCGTTTCGATATTTCCAGCGAAGAGGCGTGGAATTCGTTTGCGACAGAGCTTGAGACGATAGGCTTCAACGCGGACGTGCTCATAAACAATGCGGGCATGATACAGGATTTCTGCCAGTTTTCCGATCTCGGCGCAGCGGGCGTTAAGAAGATCGTCGACACCAACTTTTACAGCGTCATCTACGGCGTCAGCGCGTTCCTGCCGCAGATTAAAAAGAGCAATTTCGGTTACATAGTCAATATATCGAGCGCTTCGGCGATCCTGCCCGTAAGCGGAGAGACCATTTATTCCGCAACCAAGGCTGCTGTCAAGGCGTTCAGCGAAAGCTTAGCGCAGGATCTTGCGGGTTACGGCATAGGCGTTTCCTGCGTTATGCCCGGTCCCGTCAAGACCGATCTTTACAAGACCAGAGACGAGGGCAGCAATGCCGCGAAGAAGAATTACGAGCTCGTTGAGAGCATCGGCATTACCGCAGAAGTCGCCGCAAAGCGCATTATCAAGGGTATGAGAAAGCGCAAGACGAGAGTGCTCATCGACTCCGTCGCACGTCTTATGGACTTCGGCGTAAGAACTGCTCCTTCGGTCACCACTTCGGTCACGGGCAAGGCTATGAAGGCGTTCTGCGACAAAGTTCCCGCATTTGCGCCTATTTTCAAGGATCAGAAAGAAAACGACGCCGCGATAAAGGAAAAGATCGCCGCAAGAAAGGATATGACATATTCTTCTCTCAAAAACGTCCCCGTCGGCGGACCGTTCGGAGAAAAAAAGGACTAAACGGTAAAAATCCGGTGCGGGAGGACGAGTCTTTTCGCACGAAACCGCGATTTGAGCGGAATATATCAAAAAACACTCTTTTTGTGCTTGTTTTTGTTTGACATAGATATTGCGCTATGTTAAAATGATAGGGCACCTAAAAGGGTGTAATTTTTTTGGAGGTGTTTACCGTGAGAACAAGAATTACCCTTGCTTGTACCGAGTGTAAGCAGCGCAACTACGACACATATAAGAACAAGAAGAATACTCCCGACAGACTGGAGATAATGAAATACTGCAAATTCTGCAAGAAGACCACTTTGCATAAAGAATCCAAGTAATTCGGAGGGGATATGTCCAAGAAAAACAAAACCGTCGAGGAATCGGGCGTAATCAATCAGGCTCTGAACAACGCGGAGCTGCGAAACGATAACGCAAACGTGCCCGCGGCACAGCCCAAAAAGGGTAAAGGCGGAAAGAAGAACGCCGACAAACCGAGCGTCGGTACCCGTATCAAAAATTTCTTCAAGGGTACCGTTTCAGAGCTCAAGAAGGTAAGCTGGCCGACTGCGGCGAAAGTTTTTGCGCAGTTCGGTACCGTTTGTCTCGTCGTCCTCATTTTCATCTTGATAATTATGGGCTTCGATTCTCTGTGCGCATGGTTGCTTGAATTGCTCGTCGGCGGAATAGCATAAGGAGGGCGATTATGGCAGAAGAAATCACGGGTCAGCCCAAATGGTATATCATCTGCACGACCTACGGTTACGACTATATCGCGAGAGACAACATTCTGCGCATGGTCGAGACCAGCGGATTGCAGGATTATATATTCGACGTAGTCGTTCCCGAGGAGGAAGAGGTCGTCGAGCGCAACGGCAAAAAGAAGTTCGTTATGCGCCGCAAATACCCCAACTACGTCTTCATAAAGATGATTTATACCAAACAGATATGGTATATGGTCAAGCAGACGAGAGGCGTCAGAGATTTTTGCAACAGCAGCGACGGCAAGCCGCTCCCGATGTCCGCGGAGGACGTGAAGAGAGCGCAGCTTGAAAAGGTCAAGGTAGAGGACCTTCACGTCAACGTCGGAGATACCGTTCAGGTCACTTCGGGCGCGTTGCAGGGCTTTACGGGCGAGGTCAGGGAGATCAAGTCCGACGTCCAGAAAGTCAAAGTCGTCATCTCCATGTTCGGACGCGAAACGAGCGTAGATCTCGAGTTCGGACAGATAGAAAAAATAGGTTAAAACCCGAAAGGGTCTGGGAGAGCCGCAAATCTGTTATACGGCTCGTCAATACCACGATTGCTATAAGGAGGTAGTATTATGGCAAAGAAAATTTCAGCAATAGTAAAGTTGCAGCTTCCTGCCGGCAAAGCTACTCCGGGACCTCCCGTAGGCTCCACTCTGGGACCTCACGGTATCAACATCCCCGGCTTTACCAAGGACTTCAACGAAAAGACCAAGGACAAGGCAGGACTCATCATCCCTGTCGTAATGACGATCTACACCGACCGTTCGTTTACGTTTGAGCTCAAGACTCCGCCCGCGCCTGTTCTCATCAAGAAGGCGTGCAAGATCGAAAGCGGCTCCGCTAAACCCAACAAGGACAAGGTAGCTACTATCACCACCGCACAGATCAGAGAGATCGCAACGATGAAGATGCCCGACCTCAACGCAGGCAGCATCGAAAGCGCAATGAGCATGATCGCAGGCACCTGCCGCAGCATGGGTATCGTCGTTCAGGACTAAGGAGGTTTGAGTTATGAAAAGAGGAAAGAGATATATTGAGGCTTCCAAAGTCGTCGACAGCAGCAAGGCATACGACGTTGCAGAGGCAATGAAGGCAGTCGTCGACAGCGCGACCGCAAAATTCGACGAATCCGTCGAAGTTCACGTCAGACTCGGCGTTGACTCCCGTCACGCGGATCAGCAGGTCAGAGGCGTAATTGTTCTTCCCCACGGCACCGGCAAGACGGCGAGAGTTCTCGTCATCGCAAAGGGCGCCAAAGCGGACGAAGCGGAAGCTGCAGGCGCGGATTACGTCGGCGGCGAAGAGCTGATCAACAAGATCAAGAACGAAAACTGGTTTGATTTCGACGTCTGCGTTACCACTCCCGACATGATGGGCATGGTCGGACGTATCGGTAAGGTTCTCGGTCCCAAGGGACTTATGCCTAACCCCAAGAGCGGTACCGTTACGATGGACGTGACCAAAGCGGTCAAAGAGATCAAAGCAGGTAAAGTCGAGTACAGACTTGACAAGACCAACATCATCCACGTCGCTATCGGCAAAAAGTCGTTCGGCGCAGAGAAGCTCACCGAGAACTTCAACGCGATCTACGACGCGATCCTCAAGGCGAAGCCGGCTGCGGCAAAAGGACAGTACGTCAAGAGCGTTACCGTCGCAAGCACGATGGGCCCCGGCGTAAAAATCGCAGTCAAAGCGTAATTTATCGCTAAACGCTTGACATTGAGACGGGTATAAAATATACTTGTCTTGCAACAAAAAAATATTCGAGCCAAAGACAGCAAGTGCGTATGCTTAATATCTTGCCGAGGCGGAGAACAAAAAGGATTGATCGATCCCTCCGTGTCTTTGGCGCGGAGGGATAATTTTATAGGAGGTAGAAATGGCTAAGAACGAAAACAAAGTTGCGAAAATTTCCGAAGCCAGACAGCAGAAAGCGGCTCAGATCGAAGAGATCAAATCCAAGATCCAGAACTGCAAGGCTATGGTCATCGTCGACTACAAAGGCATTTCCGTTGCAGACGACACCGCGCTTCGCGCTAATTTCCGCAAAGAAAACGTCGAATACCGCGTTCTCAAAAACCGTCTCGTGCAGATCGCTCTGAACGAACTCGGCATCGCGGGCTTTGACGGACATCTCGAAGGCCCCACCGCAGTTGCTTTCGCCAACGGCGATTCTCTCGCGGCGGCAAAGGTCGTTGCAAACGCAAAGAAGACCGTGAGCGCGCTCGAAGTAAAGTGCGGACTCATGGACGGCGCTTACATCGACGCAACAACGGTAGAAAAGCTGGCATCCATTCCTTCAAAGGAAGTTTTGCTTGCGCAATTGCTCGGCTTGCTGCAGAGTCCTATCAGCGGACTTGCAAGAGCTTTGCAACAGGTTGCTGAACAGAAGGCACAATAATCACAAAAAAATTCGTTTATTATTTGGAGGATACAAAAATGGCAGATATTGCTAAAATCATTGAAGAAGTAAAGGGCAT
>CALWRI010000013.1 GCA_944383905.1 uncultured Christensenellaceae bacterium | reverse complement strand
CCTGACCTCTTACATGCGAAGCAAGCGCTCTACCAACTGAGCTATATCCCCAAGCACGATTGAATATATCACAATTATCCGAAAATGTAAACCGATTTTTTGTTTTTTCGTAAAAAATGCATCTAAAAAATGCAAACGGCAAAATACAGAAGGAGATGAGCTTGTGGGAAGATTCGCTGATCGGGGGGCGGGTGCGTTGTGTATTGAGTCAGATGAGTGTTGACTTGACGACAAAGTTATATTAAAATAGATATGTGGACGATACGTCCGTGCTGTACAATGCAAATGTGATCATACCGATTTTGCGGATGTACTGCGTTTTGGGTATTTCAAGCGGAGTTCTGGGCGCCGTGCCGATGTTCTTCTGGGATATGACCGAAAAGAAGCACAGAGAGATCATGGAGGTGCTGAAGGTCAGAGCAAGCGTGCAGGACGGCGTAATTGAAGGGGAGACGGGCAAAGAGCTTGAAAACAGGCTGCTTGCCGGAGAGGAAAGCGCATGGCGCGATTATATGGAAGAACACGGCATCGAAGATTCTGTCAAAACGAACAGCGGAGACGTGACTGAAGAAACGCCTTCGGCAGAAGCTTGATCTGAAGACACAATCCGTTGATTTATCGAAAAGACGAAACTCGCGTATGCGTTGACGAAAAGAATGAAGAAAAAACGATAAAAGACAGATGACGGAGAGGGATTATATGAAAAAAATATTGTCAGCATTTTTGGTTGCAGGAGTAATTATGAGCACTTTGTTTACGTTTGTCGGATGTAATAAAAAATACAATTATTACGAAGTGCCGACGAAGAGTTATGCGGAGGGAGAGGAATTCCTTCAGGGTTGCGGAAATTACAACAACGGTTATGACAAGGAAAGCGACGAGGTCACGAGACTGATAAGCGTGCTTCCTTCTCAAAAGCAGCTCGATTATCTCGAACTCGAATATTACAACTTCATACATTTCGGAATGAATACCATGACGGGAAAAGAATGGGGTACGGGAAAAGAATCTCCGTCCAAATTCAATCCCGAAAAACTTGACACGGATCAGTGGTGCGAAGTACTCAAGGCATCGGGCAGCAAAGGCATAATTTTCACCGCGAAGCATCACGACGGATTTTGTCTGTGGCAGACGAAGACGACAAAGCACAGCATCGCATGCAGCCCCTACAAGGACGGCAAGGGCGACATAGTCAAGGAGTTGTCCGAAAGCTGCAAAAAATACGGTCTGAAATTCGGCGTGTATCTGTCGCCGTGGGATATGAATGCGGAGTGTTACGGCACGGACGCTTACAACGATTTCTACAAAGAGCAGTTGAGAGAACTTCTTTGCGGCGACTACGGCGAGATATTCTGCGTGTGGATGGACGGCGCGAGAGGCGAGGATGCGGAGCTCGAACCGGGCTTCGAATACGATATGGAAGGCTACGAGCAGCTCATCAACGACCTTCAGCCCGGTTGCGTGACGGCGATACAGGGCAGCGACGTAAGGTGGGTCGGCAACGAAGCGGGCATTGCGCGCGAAAGCGAATGGAGCGTCGTCAGCATGTCCAACGCTGCCACCGAACATTTTCAGACCAGCGTCGGTGACGCGGAAAACTTGCAGACAGTCAGCGCGGAAGCGGCGGACAGAGGAAGCAGAGAGCTTCTCGCAAACTACAAAGACCTTGCATTCTATCCCGCAGAGGTCGATGTCAGCATAAGGAAAGGCTGGTTCTACCATTGGTATCAGAGCCCGAAAAAGCTGGATCAGCTTTTGCAGATATACTTCACTTCGGTAGGAGGAAACAGCAGTCTTCTTCTCAACGTGCCGCCCGATAAAGACGGTCTCATCACGGACAAGGACGCAAAAGTTCTGAAAGAGTTCGGCGACGCGATAGCCGCCACGACGCAGAAGGAACTGACCGTTTCGGAGATAGAGGTGGGAGACAACGACGTCATGATTGCAAAAGACGAGCTTGACGCGCTGCTCGACGACGGGCGCGACGGTTACACGTTCACGTCTTCGGAATACATACTCGACTTTTATCTCGAGAAAGAAGGAAGGCTGGGAAGGATAGACCTTCGCGAAGATCTGCGCAGTTCGCAGAGAGTCGAGGAGTTTGAAGTATGGGTCCGCTCCGACGGCAAGTGGATGTTAGTCGGCGACAGCACGGTCATAGGAAACCGCAGGATACTTATGTTTGAAAACGCTCCCGTATGTGACCTGGTCAGAGTCGTGATAAAGCAGTCGAGAAGTGTGCCCGTGTTGAGAAGCGTAAAGCTGTACGCGAAATAAAAAAGCGTATATTTGTCGCGAAAAACGAATATCCGGACAAAAAGACCGTTTCTTGCCGGAACGGTCTTTTTTTGCTTTACCGAAGCAAAAAGTCCGCGTCGCGAGCCGCTAAAAATATCTCTCCGCAGCCGCAATGCGGGCGGGCGCGCGCGCGTTTTCAAAGCCAAAAATATGTAAAATTTCACATTCCGCTATTGACAAAGAACGCGTTTCGGGGTGTAATAAAAGTATAGTAAAGAGCAATTTTTTGCGAAGGAGGAAATTATGGACAACGTCTGTCTTTACGGTGAAAGAGGTCTCGTCAACGGCATTCTTCTCGACAATGCCGACAAGGCTCCAAACGCGCTACTCAAGCAGATCCAATGGGTCGGAGACACGCCGTCGTTTATCGACGAGGTGGTGAAGTGCGATTATCTCGTCGAATTTTCTTTGGGCGAGTTCGGCAGCCCCGATCTCATAATCATAGCGTATACGCCGACCGACAAATACGTCATTTTCACCGAAGCCAAGGTCGTCGAATACAAAAACGCCGTCACGACGAAAGAGAGCTATGCGGACGCAGGCTGTCTCAACGTCCAGCTCGCTCTCAAATGGAGGTTCAAGGAGGCGCTCAGATACAATCCCAAGGACTATCTGCGGATCGTCGAAGTCAAACTTCCGCCGACGGGCGACAAGTTGAGAAAGCTCAACAAGGGCAGGCTCGTCACATATTGCAGAGAGACGCTCGCAAACGCCGCTGGATATTATTTCGTCGCTCTGACGGGAGACAAATATCTCGACAAACCGCCTTTCGACGACGACCCCGTATTGCCCGAGCTTATCGGCGAGACGTGGTACAAGGAGAGACTTAATTTCGGATTCCTTACATACAGAAAACTGATCGCGGCGGGCATCGTGGACGAGAACGAAGGCGCATTCGCGTTGCCGTCCCGCCTTATGCTCACCGAAGGCGACGTCAACGGAGAAAACGACATCGCGTATTCCAAGGTCAGGAACCTGCGCGGTTACAATACCGAGGAATGGGGAGAAAGATACACAAAAGTCGCGGAGGCGCTCTGCGAGATCGTTCCCAGCCTGATCACCGTGCTTGACGACTGCGCCAACGTCGTCAGAGAGGTTGAGCAGTTACAGGGCTCGTACAGTTACCGCGTCGGCAACGTGACCTATGCGAAGATCATGTTTTTGCCGAGAGAGCAGGCGGTCGTCATGGCGATACTCAAGGACGCAAACCTGCCGCAGTACGACTACGACGACGAAAAGAAATTCATCTGCACGATACAGAACGCGAAGACGGAATACGTCGCTTACAGATTTGACAACCTGGACGACGTACAGCGTTTCACCGAAAAGCTCGAAGCGACCTTCGCGCCCGAAGAATAAGGAGAAATATGATATATTCGAGACTCAAAGACGACTTTTACGACGGTCTTGACGAAAAGACAAAACTCTGTTTTGCAAAGGCGAGGACGCTCGGAGCGGACACTCCGACGGGGCGAATCGACCTTTCGGACGACGTATACGTCAACGTGATGACCTACGAGCCTCGCCCGAAGGAGGGCGCGACCGCGGAGATCCACGGACGTTACGCCGACATTCAACTCATACTCGACGGAGAGGAGCTGATGGGCATACCCGTCGGGGAGACTAAAGAGGTACAAAAGTATTCGGAAGAAAAAGACATAGGGATCGTGAGCTGTCCGCTTTCGTTCGTGCCGATGAAAAAAGGAGACTGGTGTCTGTTCATGCCGGGAGAAGGGCACGCTCCAAGCGTGAGGGACGACGCTTCCGGATGCAGACAGGTGAAAAAAGCGGTTTTCAAGATAAGATACCGTTGAGAAAAACGAGAGACCCCGCAACGCGGCGGGGTCTCTTTTTTTACGCTTCCTTTTTTCTTTGTCATTCGGCGGGAGGAGCTTGCGCGTCGTCGGGCAGAGGCAAACCTATCCTCGTCGTGATCGCGTAATGGTCCGAGTAGTAAACTCCGTTGCTCGCGGTTTCGTTTTTAATATCGAATTCGAACACTTTGAAAGCGTTGTCGGCAAAACAGAAGTCGATCGGCAGACTGTCGGGCTTTTCCTTTTTGAGACCGAAATTCTGATAGGTCAGACCGCTGTCCGTTACGGGCGCGACTTTGCGGCAATCCTGCATCGAATCCGCTATTATCGAATAGCAATCGCTCTGTTCGTCGGTATTGAAGTCTCCGCAGAGCAACGCGGGATAGTCGTAGCGTGCCGCGCGTCGGAGGATCAACGACAGCCCGTTTTCTCTCGAGAGCTCGCTTATATGGTCGAGGTGAACGGTGTAGACGTTGAAGGTAAGTCCGCTTGCCTTGTGGCGGAGCACGGCGTTTACGCTGATGCGCTTGTTTGCGGCGCCCCAATCCTTGGATTCGACTTCGGGGGTGGAGCTCAACCAGAAACGGCTGCGTCCGCAAAGCTCGAAATCGTCGGTATAGAGGATCGCGAGCCCTTCGGGATTGAGACCGGATTCTCTCTGATAATAGACGATCGAGTAAAGATCGCCGAGAGAGGCGGATATGTCTTCGTACTGACTCTGACATACCTCTTGCAGACATACGACGTCCGCGCCGCTGTTTCTTATGTATTCGCAGACGAGTTCGCCGCGGGTCTCGCTCCAATTCTTTTCGAAAAAGTCGATCACCGCGTCCATTCTTATGTTGAAGCTCATCACGTCGAAGATCTGATAGCCTTCGTAAGGATCGCTGTCGGGAGAGGGATCGACGCAAGCGGAAAACGCGAGACACAGACAGACGATCGCGAGCAGGGTGACGGCAATTGTTTTTTTGTTCATAACTTCCTCCGTGATTTTATTATAATGTGAGGGGGCAGTGTTGTCAATGCCGCGAAATTTTTATAACTGATCGTAAAAAATGAGAAAAAATACACAAAACGGGATTATTTTTGGACAATTTCGCATTTATATGGTAAAATTAAATAGTAAATATACGGATACGGGTTATCCGCGGCGAAAAGCCGGTAAGGAGGTATTATGTTTGACAAAAAACACGCTCCGCAGATAGCGGTCATGGGGATATTCGTTGCGATACTCGTGGCGGCGCTTGCGGTATGTTTTGCCTTTGCGGGAAGCGTCGGCATCAAAATAAGCGTACTTGTCGTGACGTCGATAGCTTATCTCGTGTTTGTCGTTTCGATTTTCATGTTCCTGATATTCAACGACGGATTGTTCTTCTCGTCGACTGCGATGACGGGGATATTCTGCACGGCGCTTGCGGTGCTGCCCGTGTTTGGACTTGTCGCGACTCTGTTGAATCCGCCGTCGGGTACGGACGCGCTCGTAAGCTCGATAGCGTTGCTCGTGCTCGGCGTCGCGTTTTTGGTTTATATAATAATCAAAGCGCTTGTGGTCGATCTTTTCCAGCCGATAGCGCTCAATACGCTCAATATGATCATGATGATCCTCGGTTCCGTGCTCATGCTCGTCGCGGCTCTCGTCGCGATAATCGCAAAGAGGTACGTCGTATCCACCGTTATATCGGTGACGCTTGTGCTCACGATGCTCGCGGGAGTCGTGTGGGCGAGAAAGCAGAATTACGGCAAATTCAGCAATATACAAGGAGGTCCTTATCTTCTTTTCGAGGGTAAGAAGGACGGATATTCCGCATACAGGATTCCGTCGCTCATCGTTATGGATAAGGACGTGCTCAACGAAAAGTGCGGCACGCATTTCGAAAACAACGTACTTCTCGCGCTGGTTGAAGGCAGAAAGAATTCCGCCCACGACGTCGGCGTTGTCGATATGCTCGGCAAATTTTCTCTTGACGGCGGCAAGACCTGGGGAGAGCAAAAGACGATCTTCACTTTCGGAGAAGAGGTGGGCAAGTACGGCAACCCCACCGTCGTGCTTGACAAGGATACGGGACTTCTCAATATCGTGCACATGAGCGCGACGAAGGCTACGGGCTTCAATTACAACACGTTCAACGTGCGCGGCAGGCTCAAGGACGACCTTACTTTCGAGTGGGAAGAACCGATAAACATAAGTCTTCCAAAGGATCCCAACATCAAGAAAGGCGCGGCGGACGGCGTGCGCGCGGATACGCTTATGGTAGGACCCGGCAAGGCCGTGCAGATCAAGAGCGGGAAATACGAAGGCAGGATAATTTGTCCCGCGAGCAACAACGGCAGCTCGTTTGTGATATACAGCGACGACCACGGTCTGACCTGGGCAAGGAGTGAAGTCGCGGGCAGCGGCAACGAATGTGAAGCCGCGGTGCTTGACAACGGAGACGTCGTTATGGTCGTCAGAGACGGCGCGGGTTGTTGCAATTATCATCCGAGACAATTCCAGAAACTCTCTTATTCGAACGACGGAGGAGAGACGTGGTACGTCAAGGAAAATGCGACGACTCTCAAAACTCCGATCTGTATGGCTTCGGTCTACAACGACAACGGAAAACTGCTTTTGAGCTATCCCGATTCGTTCCATACAAGGGTCAACCTCTCTTTCGGCACAACTTCGGACGGAGAGACCTGGACGAGCAAACTCGTCTACGGCGGCGCGGCGGGTTATTCCTGTATGGACGGCGACAAGGAAGGCAACGTCTACGTCCTTGCCGAAGTAGGTAAGGTCAATTACAGCGACGCGATAGCGTTTGCCAAGCTGGACACTAAAAACTGAAAAACGCCATAAGGCAGACGGAGGGCTCGTCCCTCCGTTTTTTTTGCGCGAAACGGGCTTGTCGCGCCTGTCGCTTGATCGGGAGACTCAAACTGTCCGTTTGCCGACCGACAACGGCGTGCGGCGAGGTCGCGAGCGTCGTACGCGCGGTTTTGTCGGGACGGTATACGGATTTTTTGTCGGATCGCAAAAAAAATCACCGTTTTGTGCGTCAAATTTTGGACAAGAGGCGCGAATTATTATATAATGTAATCAGTTTTTCCAAAGGAGATTTCTCTATGATCAGATTAGGTATTTCGGGTTACGGCAACCTCGGCAGAGGAGTTGAAGCGGCTGTAAAGCACAACCCCGACGTCGAACTCAAAGTGATACTTACAAGGCGCGATCCCGCGTCGATAAAGCCTTTGACAAAGGGCGTGAAAGTGGATTCCGTTGCAAATGCGGAGGCCTATAAAGACGAGATAGACGTGCTTATCCTCTGTGGCGGCTCGGCGACCGATCTTCCCGGTCAGACACCGAAGTATGCAGAGAAATTTAACGTGGTCGACAGCTTTGACACGCACGCGAATATCCCAATGCACTTCGACGCGGTCGATTCTTCCGCTAAAAAGAACGGCAAACTCGCGCTCATCAGTTGCGGCTGGGATCCAGGTATGTTCTCGATCGCGCGCGTATACGGCGACAGCGTGCTTCCGGGCGGCGAGACCTATACCTTCTGGGGCAAGGGCGTAAGCCAGGGACACTCCGACGCTATCAGAAGAGTGGAAGGAGTCGTCGATGCGAGACAGTATACGGTGCCCGTACAGGCGGCTCTCGACGCCGTCAGGAGCGGCTCCAATCCCGTGCTCACCACAAGACAGAAGCACACGAGAGAATGTTACGTCGTCGTCAAGGAGGGCGCGGACAAGGCAAGGATAGAAAAGGAGATCAAGGAGATGCCCAACTATTTTGCCGATTACGATACGACCGTAAACTTCATTTCGCAGCAGGAGCTTGACGAAAAGCACAAGGGCATACCTCACGGCGGCTTTGTCATCAGAAGCGGCAAGACGGGTATTGACGACGAATTCGACAACGTGATCGAATATTCTCTCAAGCTGGACTCCAACCCCGCGTTCACTTCGAGCGTGCTGGTAGCTTATGCCCGCGCCGTCGCAAGAATGAGCAAAGAGGGCAGGAGCGGCTGCGTGACGGTGCTGGATATTCCCCCAGCATTCCTCAGCGCGAAAAGCGGAGCAGAGCTCAGAAAGAGTATGCTGTGACGCGGTTTTTACCGATGCGGATCCGTCCCGACGAGGGGCGGATTTTTGTTTGGACGAGAATCGAAAAAAGCGTTCATTCGGTCGACGAGCCGACTTTGAGAATGTGCGAAAACATGACAAAACGCCGCTCTACATATCGTAGAGCGGCGTTTTTGTCGTCCGATATTGACAATGATCCGTGCCGATAATACAATAAATGAGAACAGGACGTCTGCGGAGGAATAAAAATGGACAAGATGCGCGATGTCGGCGAAAAGATAGCCGAAAAGAGAAAGGAAAAGGGCTGGACCCAGAGGGAGCTTGCGCAAAAGCTGTACGTCAGCGACAAAAACGTGAGCAAATGGGAGTGCGGCAGGAGCGTGCCAGACGTGTTTACATTGAAAAGGATAGCGGATCTGTTCGGCGTGGATCTGGATTATTTCGTAAAGCTCGAAGGTGACGCGGACTTTATGACCGACGTCGGCATAAAGATCCGCTCGTGCAGGGAACTTGCCGGATACTCGCAGGCGGAATTTGCCGAAAGGCTCCGGATTTCGGAAAAAGAGGTGGTCGAATGGGAGAGGGGAGAAGCGCTTCCCGACGTGCTTTATCTGAATAAAATGTCCGAACTTTTCGATTTTCCGCTGGAAGATCTTATAGGCTTCGAGGCGATGGAACAGACGGACGAAAATGTAAAAAGACGAACACGGGCAGGAAAAATTTGCCTGACTTTGTTGCTTGTTCTCGCGCTAATGCCGCTTCTTGTCGCTGTTATCGCGAGGATATTCTTGCCTGCGACGATACCCGCTCATTACGACGGTGCCGGAGAAATAACGAGGTGGGGAAGCTCAAAGGAGCTTTTGATCGCGGGAGGATCGTATTTCCTCATTGTGGCGGGCGGCGGGCTTGCGTTGTATCTCGCATTGGTGAGAACGCATTATTCCGAAGTAAAAGCGTGGATCGTATGGTTGTCCGGCGCGGTTTTCGCGGCGGTCGCGATAGTCGTGACGGCAATTTCGGTCGGTATTGTCAAAAAAGATTACGCGGCTTGTATCGAGGCGGGTATGCAGCTTCCCGTACATTCGAAATTCAACGAGCTGTTTTCGGTGACAGTGTGCGCGCTATACGCGCTTTGCGGTGCGATCTGTATATTTATCCCCAAGAACGGCTTTATAGGAGTGAGGATACCGTATTCTTTTGTAGGGAAAAAGGAGTGGGCGTTCGTCAACGCGTTTACGGGTGCGATCATGTATGCCTGCTCGGTAGGCATGATAATTCTGACCGGAGTCCTCGATTTTCCCGTGAATTTAGGCTTTGTGTGCGCGGCGATATTCGTGCCCGTCGTCGTGATGCTCGGCGCCGCCTTTGCAAGCGTCGCTCTGCACAAGAGGATAAAAGCGAACAAAAAGAAGGAAAGGGAGCTGTTCGGGCAATAAACGATTCTGACGTTTGAGTTTACGCCGCCGCTTGATATGCGGCAGTTTTTGCGTTTTATGGACTGTTTGCCCGGGTTTATGGATTTTTGAGTCATTGACACCGCGTGCGCGTTTTTGTTAAAATAGATGCGAGAGGGATTATTTATGAGAATCAAAAGATTTTTTATTGCGGTCGTTCTTATCGCGATGACCGTGTTTACGACGGTTTTGTTTGCGGCATGCAAAAAAGACGAAGGAGAAAATTACAGCGGCGCTTTGTTTGTGAATGACGCTAAATCGTCATACAGCTACGACTACAAGCAGCTCAGCGCAACTAAGACGAACAACAATCAGTATTGGAGACAGGGTATGGTTACGGGCAACGGTCTGCAAGGCGCGATAATCGCCGGATCTCCGTATGACGACACTATAATTTTCCAAAACATACATTTTATTCTGCCCAACAAAAATCAGAGGGTGAATCCCGTCACATACGACGAGCTTGAAACAGTCAGGCAGGCGATAATTCAGGGCAAGAACATAACGGATACCCAAAATTATATGGACGTCTACTCTTATCATGCGGGCGCGATCCTGCGCATGGCGCAGCAGGACAAGATCGCCGCAGGGTCGGAGCCTTACGAATATATGAGATATACCGACTACGATACTGCGCAGGTCGGCACGAGATATACGGACGAAAACGGGCAGTGGGACAGGCTCACTTTTACGTCCAAAGCGGACGACGTGACGATAACCCAGCTTACCGCGTCTTCTTACGGCGCCAAACTTAACGTGACGTTTTCTTACGACGGCATCGCGACGATGGCTAATTACGGAGAGGACAGCGAGACTGACATCAGATACAAGAGGACGGTCAACGAAGATCTCGATTATCTGACATTCATCGCGCACTATCCCTCTTACGAAGGCAGCGAACTCAAAGACGGCGGCTATGCTACCGTCAGCTATATTTTCTGCGAAGGCGGCACCAAGGAACTCGTGACGGTCGAAGGAAAGGCGGACGGTCAGTACGTCGGCGACGAGATACCGGGGATAAAGGTCTCGGGCGCGTCGAAGATATACGTCGTCACCGCGTCGGACCGCACTTACGAGATGGGCGCTTACGACGAATTCGCGGAGCAGACGGAGTACGGGCTCGAGCTCGCTTTGCGCGAAAAGGTCAAAGCGGTCGCGGACAAGTACGTCGAAGACGGAGTGTTCCGTTACAGCAAGGCGCTCAAAAACCACACCGACATTTTTACGCCGCAGTATAACGCGGTCGAGTTTTCTCTCGGCGCGGACGTCGGCATAGCCAACGACGATCTGATAAAATACGAATCCGGCAAGACGGGGATAAACAATACGCTTGCCGAAAGGGCGTATTATTCCGGCAGATACGCATATCTTTGCTGTGCGGGCACGAGCACGAGCAGACTGTTCGGTATGTGGACGGGCGAGTGGGTGCGCGACTGGGGTAGCAAATACACGATGGACGCCAACGTAAACCTTCAGACTTCCTCGATGAATACGAGCAATATCAGCGACGCTTACGTCGGCTACGTCAATTTCATATTGAGACAGGTCGACGACTGGATGGACAACGCATACGCTTCGCACGGATACGATGACGCGATACAGGCTCCCGTCAACAGCGACGGCGACATGGCGCTTTTGACAGAAAGTTGTTACCCGTATCCTTTCAGATATTGGAATGCGGGCGCGAGCTGGATGCTTCAGCCTCTTTACGAAACTCTTCTCTGTTACGGCGACGTGAAGATCCCGCTTTCGGATGAATTCGATCTCGAAGAATTAAGGGCGGTGCTCTCGATGACGAACGTCCCGCTCACAGACGCGAAGATAGCGGAGATAAAGGAGAGAGGATACCTCGATCTGCGCAGTGAGATATTGTTGCCGCTCCTGCTCAAATCGGCAAATTATTGGGATCAGCTCATGGTGCCGCAGTATTATACAGACTCGGACGGCAATATACATTACGACGCGGACAAGACCTCTCTTGCGGCGGGAGAGACCTACTGCATAATTCCGTCCTATTCGCCCGAAAACAATCCTTCCAACTATCCGTCTCCTTCGTGCGCGAACTCGGCGATAGACATCGCGGCGTGCAGAAGCAACCTGGAGATGCTCATAGAGATATGGCGTTCGGTCGATCCGACGGCGGACGTGAGCAAGTGGGAAAGCCTTATGGAAAAGATACCGCCCTATCTGTACGACGAGACGGGCGCGGTCAAGGAATGGGCGGCAAATCAGTTTGAAGAAAACAACACTCACAGGCATCTGAGCCATATGTATATGGTCTGGCCGCTGTTCGAAACGCAGGACGACGATGAACTGCGCCTTGCGGCGGAGCAGGCGATTGCAAACAGAGCGAGCGAAAACGCGGCAAGTCACGCGTTGATACACCGCGCGCTGATCGCGGCGAGACTCAAGGACAGAGACAGCGTCACCGAGGCGATGGAAGGGCTTATGAACGGCAACGGCGAACCAACCATCCAAGGACTGAACACAATTTATTATTCCTCTCTTATGACAAACCACCACATAAACAGAAGCAGTTGCTACTGCACGGACTTTGCGATAGGCTATCTGGGCATGGTGAACGAGGCGCTCGTCTATTCTTATACGGGAGAAGTGGAGGTCCTGCCTGCGCTTCCGACGAGCGGGTTTGACGAAGGATATATAAAAGGTATAAGGCTGCGCACGCGCGCGGTGGTGACCAACCTCGAATGGTCGCTTGCGAAAGGCAAGGCGAGCGTTACGATAAAGAGCGACGTCGATCAGACGATAGACGTCTCTTGCGGGCTGTCGTCGCAGAGCAAAAAAGTCACGCTCAAAGCGGGGCAGAGCGTCACCGTGGATTTCGACATAAAAGGATAACCGAGGGGCGGCGTTAAAAGCGCCGTCTTTTGTTTTTTTTTGACAAGGAAAGTAAATGAGGAAGAAAAGAACCTTAATCGCGCTTTTTGCGATCATGTCGGTTCTCGTTACGTTCTGCGCGTGCAAAGACGGCGAGACGGTGGCGTTTCCGCAGATGAAGGAGTATTCTCTGACGGACGGAGACGGCGCGCACGTCGCGGACGTGCCCTATGACGAATATCTGCAGGTCGCCGCTTTTTCAGACGACCTGTATTGGGTATCCGCCAAGGACAAAGGCGCTTCGCCCGAAAAGAGCGCTTTTGACAATACGTCCGCTTTGCAGGCGGCGATAGACGAAGCTTCCGCAAACGGCGACGGGCGCGGCGCGGTCATGGTCGACGGCGGCGTTTATTATACCGGCACTCTGTATATGAAAAGCGGGGTGACGCTGTGTATCGCAGAGGGCAGCGTGCTCAAACTTCCCGATTACGACGACTATACGACCGCGGAAAAGAGAAGCCTTCTGAAAGGAGCCTTGATACGCGCCGAAGGGGTCGACGGGTGGAGCATAGTCGGACCGGGAAAACTCGACGGCAACGGCACCGATTACACAAAGGAGAGCGAAAATCCGACAAAGAATCTGCCGCAGGAGACTTTCAATCTCAAACAAAAAGTACTGTCCTACCGCGAGAGGTTGAGAGAGCGCAGGAGCGAGGAGTTCGGTTGCAATCTGATATACGCGAGGAATTGCCGAAACGTGTCGCTTTTTAATCTCGTGCTTTACGAGCCGTCGACGTGGACGGTCAAGCTGGAACTTTGCGACAACGTGGATATTTCCGACGTCGTGATTGACAACAATATTTACGTCGCCAACAGCGACGGATTCGATATATGCGGCACGAGCAACGTGAAAATCACGCATTGTTTCATAGCGACGGGCGACGACGGCATAGTGCTCAAATCCAACGTCGGCGAGATAGAGAACGTGACCGTCAGCGACTGCGAGATAATGTCTCTTGCAAACAACTTCAAGATAGGGACGGAAACGGGCTACGACGTGAAAAACGTCACCGTCAGAGACTGCTATTTCTTCTGCGCGGAGATCGCGGGAGGCTACTCGGGCATAGCGATCGAGTCCGCGGACGGTGCAAACGTGTCGGACGTGACCGTCAGCGATATAACGATGAACAACGTGCCCTCACCTATACTGATCTGGCTGGGTTGCCGCCTCGATAAAGGCAACGGCAGCGACGGCACCGTGGGCAGTATCTCGGGGATAAGCATAAGCAACGTGTTTGCAAAGGACGCGGATATTGCCAGCGCTATCGTCGGCTGCGAATACAAAGGCGTAACTTACGAGGTCGAGGACGTCGCTCTCGACAACATCAACGTCGTTTACAGAGAATGCGGCGAAGATCTCGACGTGTACAATGGAAACGACGTAAAACATTCCAATATGAACGGCTATCCCGAGATTACGAGAGTGTCGCATCTTTATCTGTTCTCACACGAGACGAGCGAATATTACGATATGCCCGTATACGGTCTGTATCTGTACAACGCGCGCAACGTGAAGGCGACGGGCTTCAACGTCAGACCCCGCTCGGTAAACGTGCGTCCGTTCACAAACGCGGGTATTTACGACGCGAGAGACGGACTGACGGGTTGCTTCGTATCTTCGGACTCCGTCACTTTTTCGGTACAATGAAAAGGCAAA
This sequence comes from uncultured Christensenellaceae bacterium, assembly GCA_944383905.1. Lineage (GTDB taxonomy): Bacteria > Bacillota > Clostridia > Christensenellales > UBA3700 > Ornithoclostridium. The sequence continues at coordinate 38,150 of CALWRI010000013.1, read as the reverse complement.
CAATTTCAAACGGATTGACACGGACGTCCGTTTGGTGATACATTTATTACAGACAAAATCAAGGAGAAACACTATATGAAGCAAGATATGATAGTTATCCTCGACCTGGGCAGCGAAAACAACTCCGCGCTTGCGAGAGAGATCCGCGCTCTGGGCGTTTACAGCGAGATCCATCCTCACGACATCACCGCAAAACAGCTTGCGGCGCTTCCCAACGTAAAGGGCGTGATCCTCAACGGAGGACCCAACAACGTGATAGACGGCGTGAAGATCGACGTTGCGGACGAAATATACGGCGCGTCGGTACCCGTGGTCGCTCTCGGACACGATACGAAAAAATGCCCTTCGATAAAAGAGGGAGAGCTCAAGGATTTCGTGTTCGGCAAATGCGGTTGCGAGGCGAACTGGAATATGCAGAACTTCATCGACGATCAGGTCGAATTGCTCAAAAAACAGATCGGCGACAAAAAAGTGCTTCTCGCGCTTTCGGGCGGCGTAGACAGCTCCGTCGTCGCCGCGCTCCTCATCAAGGCGATCGGCAAACAGCTCGTATGCGTGCACGTCAATCACGGACTTCTGCGCAAGGGTGAGCCCGAACAGGTCGTCAAAGTGTTCAGAGAAGAGCTCGGTGCGACTCTCATATATTCCGACAGCGTGGATAGGTTTCTCGACAAGCTCGCGGGAGTTTCCGATCCCGAAAAGAAGAGAAAGATCATCGGCGCCGAATTCATCAGAGTGTTTGAAGAAGAGGCGAGAAAACTGGACGGCATAGATTTCCTCGCGCAGGGCACGATATATCCCGACATCGTCGAGAGCGGCACCAAGACCAACAAGATAGTCAAGTCGCACCATAACGTCGGCGGACTTCCCGACGATCTCAAATTCGAGCTGGTCGAGCCGCTCAAATACCTCTTCAAGGACGAAGTACGCGCTTGCGGCAAGGCGCTCGGTCTGCCTGACGATATGGTATACCGTCAGCCGTTCCCCGGTCCCGGTCTCGGCGTTAGATGTCTCGGCGCGATAACGAGAGACAGGCTTGAAGCGGTCAGAGAATCCGACGCGATACTGCGCGAAGAATTTGCAAAAGCGGGCTTGCAGGGCAAAGTGTGGCAGTATTTTACCCTTATCCCCGACGTCAAGTCGGTCGGCGTGAGAGACAATGCCCGTTCCTTCGAATGGCCGGTCATAATCCGCGCCGTAAATACCGTGGACGCGATGACGGCGACTATAGAGCACGTCGAATGGAACGTCCTCGACAAGATCGTCGCAAGGATCATCACAGAGGTCAAGGGCGTCAACCGCGTCTGCTTCGATATGACTCCGAAGCCGACCGGCACCATTGAGTGGGAATAAGCAGATGAGACGTTCCGACAGAGAAATAAAGGACTTCGACGAGATTGTCGGGGTCCTTAAAAAATGCGAAGTATGCCGTCTCGCACTCAACGGGGACGGATATCCTTATATCGTCCCTCTCAATTTCGGGATTGAAGTCAAAGAAGGCACCGTCGTGCTGTACTTTCACAGCGCAACCGAGGGAACGAAGCTTGACCTGATAAAGAAAGACAACCGTGCGACGTTTGAAGCAGATTGTTGTCATCGCCTCGTATTCGACGAAGAAAAAGGCAACTGCACGGCGGAATACGAAAGCGTGATCGGCAGAGGGCGTATATCCGCGATCGAGGATCCCATCGAAAAGACGGCGGCGCTTAGGACTCTCGTCGCTCATTATCGCGAGGAAGGTTTTCCGTTTTCGGAAGCCGTGGTTCCGATGACGGCAGTATTCTGTCTCGTCGCAGAGGAGATCACGGGAAAGAGAAAGTTCAAAAAAAAGAGCTGACAGATAAGGCTTTTCAACCGTAAAGATATCGGACGGGGTGTAAGTTAAGACACAAAACGTGCTCAAACTGACCGTTGACACCCTGTTTGTCGAAATGTTATAATATGAATGTGGATTTGAGACAGTGTACCCGGTTTGTGCTGTCTCAATTTTATTTTATCCGCAAAAAAGGAGGTTAGTATTATGGCAAAAAAGAGAAGAAAGAGCAAGGGGATCAGCACTACCGCGTTGATCGTCCTTCTTATAATGGTGGTCGGCACCGCGCTTGCGTTTACCGGACTCTTCCTCGATTGGACGGTGCTTCAAAGCTCGTCGGAGTATTTTGAGGGAAAAGATACGTCGTTCAACCAGACGTTGAGCGAATGGGGCACCGACAGCGACGTCGAGTACCTGATCCCGACGAATATATTCGCGTGGACGGCGGCGGTTGCGGTCGCTCTGGCACTCGTATTGTATCTGCTCAAAGTACTCATGAGACAAAAAGTGCTCGGCACCGTATGCGGAATAATGGGAATCGTCGCGGTAGTCTCGGCTGTGCTTGCGATCGTCTTCACTTCGCTTATGGGCAAGTCTGTATGGGAGATGGATCTCGGCGATCTGGCAAAGTCGGCTGTCGTTCCCGCAGTCGGATGCTATCTGTTGATGTCGGGCGGTATAATCGGCGGAGGAGCGGCTCTCGCCGGGGCGTTCAAAGGTTGACGGCGGCAGGTTGGCGTCGCGCAAATCAATCGGCGCGCGAGCAACCGTTTTTTGAATATTAAAAAAGCGGCGTCCGTTTTCGGCGCCGCAATTTTTTTGCGTAATCTCATTGTCGGCAAAGATATTCCCAAAGAGTCTTCGTCACGATCGCGTATCCGCTTTCGTTGACATGCAGACCGTCCATCGTCAGGTCTTTGCGGAGATTTCCTTTTTCGTCAGCGAGAGCGTCGTGTACGTCGATATAAGTGCAGCCGAGAGAGTCGCAAAGAGGAGCGAGAAGAGCGTTGACTTTTTGTATATCCTCGTTTTTGCGGTCTGCCACGCTGTTGAGATACACTGGTGAGGTGTAGGGATTGACGGGATAGAGCGACTGCACGAAGATTTCGCAGTCAGGCAGATCCGCACGGATCTTTTCAACGATGATGCCTATGTTTTCTGCGATTTGTTCAGGCATAACTCCGCGATTGAGATCGTTTGTGCCGCCGAGAAATACGACTCTCGAAGGTTTGAGAGAAAGCAGATTGCCTTCAATTCTTTCTATCATTCCTTGAGTTGTGTCGCCCGATATGCCGCGGTTGTGGCTGGGGAAAGGAAAAGCGGAAGAAGTGTCGTAAAATTCCGTAAGAGAGTCGCCGTAAAATACCGTAATTCCTTTCGTTGCGGTCACGTTCATTTCATTGTACATTTCGATTTTCGTTTTTTTGTTTTGGAGAATTGAGAAGAGGATGTCGCCGTATGCGGCATAATATCCGAGGAACATACTCGACACGAGCAGAATCACTGACGTCGCGATAAAGAATGCGACGAGGTTGCGTTTTTCTGTTTTGAAACCGCTGTTCATGCCCGTTTTCTCCATATTTTTTTGTTTCGTGAACGGCAGAGTGTCGTCCGATAACAAATTATATATCCGAAAGAGCGTTTTGTCAACGATCGGACGCATTTCAAACGCTCTGCTTTGACAGGTCGGTCGCGTTCGCGCGGTAAAAATGCGGGAAATATGAACGAAACCGCGCAGATTGTCCGAAATAATCCTGGTTTTTCCTCTTTTAGTATTTATAAATATATATACAAACTGCGAAAAGTGTGTTATAATATATAAAAATATTCTCAACCGGGAGATATGGGGAATGGGCAAAAAAGACGTTAAGGATCTTAAACTCAAAAAGGTCGGTTCACAAAAAAAATCTTACAACGATAAATTAAACACGAACAAGGCGTACCTCACGGAAAAGGACGTCGAAAAGATCAAGAGAAAGAAAGCGCGCAGGCGTTTCTACACCGGATTCGGTATGGTCAGCATCGTATTTATTCTCGTTGTCGTTCTTGCGGCGGGCTCTTTCTTCGCGTGGGATATGTTTGCAAAAGAACCCACGGGACTTACGCTTCCCCAGGCTCTTTCCACACTTGTTCAGCTTTACAAAGACGGCTCCGGCGTGGTTACCAATCCTTACGACCCCGAAGAGGATCTCAACAACTTTTATGCGGATCTGAAAAAGGGGCTTTACCTTTCGCAGGATTGCGAGATATCGATTGAAGACATTTTAAGCGGCGTTCTTGCCGACATGATCAAAGGAGAAAACGCAGAGACGGGAGATCAGGAACTCACTCTTGCGAACGGCGGGCAGTTGATAATGGCGGACGAAACTGCTCCCGAGATAGGCGACAACGGTTCGATCACCGGCAACGAAACGCTTGACAAATTGCTTGAGTCTCTCGAGTTTGACTTTTCAGTGCTCGAAGGCAAAGATCAGGACGAGCTTGAAAGAGAGATGCTGGAACTGAACGGCAAAGAACTTGCCGCCGTACTCAACGCATCCTTGTCCAGCCTGGCGGAAGTCGATCAGCTCAAACAGATCGAGAACGAATACGGCATAAAAATCACCGACGCCGTATCCGTCGAACAAGTGATCATAGATCAGGCGACCGTGCTCGAACAGCAGGACGTACGCGTTCTTGCGACATTGAAGCTCAATCTTCGCAGCGCTTTGAATACGACTCTTTCCAATGAAGAGAGCAAACAGAAAATAATCGACAAGTTGTTTGAAAATTCCCAGGTCGACGCAAATATCAAAGAACTTGTGGGAAAGGCGATAGGGCTTGTCCCCGTACTTCTTCCCAATACGATTTATGTGACCGCAAGCGTATTCCCCAATCAGCAGACGTGGAACGCGCAGGTCATAATAAACAATATGGATGAAGAACATCAGTCTTTCGTCAACACTCTGATCGACAATCTCTATCCCGTTGAGGACGGAGACGGAAATACGGTCTCCTTTATGCAGTCGATCAATGCAAAGATTTATGACGTTATCGCAAAGATCGACGAGATCATTCCGATAAACTTCACCCCCGAGGATTCGATCGAAGCCAAGCCGATCCAGGCGGTCATCAATATGCTCGGCGCAGAAAATCTTACGCAGGGCGATTTCCTCGCGTTGATAAGAGACGTCAAACTGCCTACCGCGGAGTCTCTCGGCGTGGACGGCTATACGCAGGAAGCGCAGACGCTTGCCGCCAACAACTTTATCAACGGCGAATTCAGCGAAAAATACTATTTCGACAACGTAATAGACGAGGCAAACGACGTCTATTTCATTACGGCAAGCAATCTGTTCAGCAAGCTGAACACGTTCTCCGAAGACAGCGAGACGCTTGAAAGGATTAAGATCCGAGACAGGATCCAGGACGTAAACGAAGTGAATTACGGCGACGGAGAGCAGTTCAGACCTACCGCCGATTACGATACGCTTGCGGCGCTTCTCAACGGCTATCTGAAGAATCAGAATTATAAGATCGAAAACATGGAGCCGTGGATCATGGCGGTTTCGTGCACTCAAACGGGCAACGATCCCGTCAAAGGAGAGTATTTCACTCTTGAAATCACGATTGAGCTTGATCTTACCGCGAGTATCGACGCTTATCTCGAAAACAACGAGGCTATGAAAAAACTCGTCAAACAGCTTTTGCCCGATTCGATATACGTCTTCCTTACATATACGCAATACGACGGCGTGACCGAAGACGCGAGCAGCGCGCTTGTGGACATAAACAAGAAAGGCAATGCGATGAGCAAACAGCATTACGAGACTCTGATGAGTCTGCTCAGCGCTGTTCAGAACAAGGATTCTTCAGGCGAAGCGGGAGCGGGAGGAGATACTTCGCAGATTTCGGGTATGACTTTTGAGGAGCTCGAAGCCCAGCTCAACGACAAGATCTATCAGGCGTTCACGGACACAGAAGACAATCTCGGAGCAGAGATAGTGTTTTTGCCCGGATACGGACAGGATCAGGGCGGCGCGGTGCTCCCCAACTTGTTTGAGATACTCGCAAACAACGAAATGCTCAGATACGATCCCGAGAAAGACAATATGCTCGAGAGTGAATTCAACGACAAGTACAAGATAACCGGAGCGGAGATGTACGAGATCCTGTCTTTGACATACACTTACGATCCTGAAAAAACCGACGTCGCAACAAACATAACCAACGATACGATGTCGACGGGCATAAGTAATTTTGTGAATGAGATCGACAAGAAATATTATATCGACACCGATCTTCCCGATGACGACTGGTCGATCAATAATATCGAGGCAATGCTCACAAAAGTCGGCAATGAATTCGCTTCGAGGTTGCGCGTGACGGGAACGGACGGCATCATTGAAGACGAAACCGACTACTCGCAGCTCTATCCGTATATGAGTCAGTACGAGTTTGCCAACCTCGTAAACGCTTCGGGCAGACTTGACAACATAATGCAGATCATGCCCGTCAGCAAGATTGAATACATTTTGGTCTATATCGACGATCAGGACGGATTTCCTCACGTCAGACTGAGAATAAACGGTGACATTTCGTTTGATAACGTGACGGGCGATGGTGCGGAAGCGATACAGAAAAACGAAAAGTATGCGTCGCTGTTCCCGTATGACGTTGACGTCATCGTCGATATAACAGTCGAGCTCGACGATTACGGAAACATAACCGATTATATCCCGAGCGTCAACGTCAATTCGATTGACGACGAATATCTCGACAAGATGCTGTTCTTCGTCAAGCGTTTCTCCGGACAGAATTCAATCGGTTCGGGCGACGACAAAACGGATTTCAGCCGCGAAGGTCTCATTGCAACGATCGACATGAAACTCGAATCCTCGTTTAACGATATGACTGCCGGAAACAAAGTGGATATAAATTTCGTGCAGAAAACCGAGGATGAAGGCGGCATACAGCTCTCTACCGTGTTTGAACTCGCTGTCAACAGCGTGTATTCGGAAGCCGGCGACACAGTCAAACCCAGCGGAGAAGAAATGCGCACCACCATCAAGGGACTGCATTCGGGACTTGACGATTATGCATATTCCAACAGCGGTTACGTCAGCACCGTGGACGATTCAGATGAAGACAACTCTTCCTTCTATATCACGGGTGAGTTTGATGTACAGCAGGGCACCGCGAGCGGCACGATAACCGCACAATTCATGGACGCTTACATTACGGACAAGATGGACGCAAGCGCGTTCCGCAGCATCATCGGCGGCAACGAAGGAGACATCACGTTCTACCAGTCATATATCTTGCCGTCTTATACGAACGGAACTACGGAGGAGACGGGAAGAAACGCGCAGGTCAGGAGCTATTTCGGACTTGACGTAGAACCGTATAAGAGCAACTCTTATATGCTCATCACGCTCAGAGTCGTGACGGAAAATCTCGTGACGGACGCAACGAACAACCTCATACCCGAGAGCATCTATATCAACGCACTTATCCTGCTCGAGAGCGGCAACTCCCAAAACGAAACGAGGCTTTTTGTCAACAATATGACGGACGAACAATGCGCGATAATGAACAGGATACTCGGATATGCGGGTTATCAGTATAACTTGTTCGGGGGCGGTGCGGGTACGCAGCAGGTCATCACCGAGATCTTTGAGACCGAACTTGTGAATTACACCTATACTTACAGGACTTTCTCGCACACGTTCAGAGTCACGGTGCAGGAGGTCATCGAGAACAGCCGCGTCTGGTACTGTTCTCTCTACGACGGTACGGACGACAGACGTCCTTATATCGTGGAGGAGGCAGGCAAGAGCTTTGACAACGCAAGCAACAGAAGATACGGTCTTGCGTATCTGAGATACGAGCGTTCCGAGGAACTCGAAGTCATCGGCGGATAACGGATATTCAACGGAGAATAAATATATGAAAAAATACGACACACTTACAATTGGGCATATCTCTCTTGACTACAATATCGATTATCTCGACAATCAGATAATCGAGGTCGGCGGAGCGGTTATTTATTCTTCCGCTGCGGCTTATGCAGGCGGATACAAAGTCGGCGTGGTCACAAAGGTCGCTCCTTGCGATACGGACAGACTCAACGAGTTTGTAATAGACAAGGACGACGTCTTCTACATTCCGTCAGGCGCAAGCACTTCCATACGCAACAAATACCATACTCCTGACAAGGAGAGACGCACCTGCACCTGCATAGGTCAGGCTGATCCGTTCACGATCGAGGACATACCCGAAGTCGACTGCAACGTATATCACCTTGCCGGACTAATCTACGGCGATTTCGACGGAGAACTGATCAAGGCTCTCGCGGCAAAAGGCAAGGTTGCTGTCGACGTTCAGGCGCTATTGCGTCATGCGGACAAGAAGACGGGCGCAATGTACTTCGAGGATTGGGCGGATAAAAAGGAGATCCTTCCTTATATAACCTATCTCAAGACGGACGCCGCAGAAGCGGAGATCCTGACGGGACAGCCCGACAGAGTGGTCGCCGCAAAGATGTTGCATCAGTGGGGCGCGAAAGAAGTCGTGATAACCCACAATACCGAGGTAATAGCCTACGACGGCGAAAAGCTCTGCACCTGTCCGATCAGGGCGAGGAACCTTTCGGGAAGAAGCGGACGAGGCGACACGACGTTCGCGGGCTATATCACAGAGAGGATAAATCAGCCCATGGACAAGGCGCTCCTGTGGGCGACTGCGCTCGTTTCCAACAAGATGGAAAAACCGGGTCCCTACAGAGGCAAGCGCAAGGACGTCGAGGCGTATATCAAAGATTTTTATCCCGAATTTCTGTGAGGCGAATATGAAACATACATATATGACAAAAGGCACCTGCTCAAGGCGCATTGATTTCGAACTCGACGGTAACGTCGTAAAAAACGTAGTGTTTTACGGCGGTTGTCCCGGCAATCTGATAGCGATCCCCAGACTCGTCGAGGGTATGACCGTCGACGAAGTAGTCGCAAAATGCGGCGGAGTCAACTGCGCAGGCAAAGGCACTTCGTGCGCAGATCAACTTGCAAAAGCCGTTTTACAAGCATATAGCCAAGAAAATTGATCGTCAAAGCCTGCAAATTTTCATTGACACGGGGCAGGCATTGTAGTAATATAAGAATACCGCTTTTTATAAAAGCATAGTGTGATCAGGAGGAATTTATGAAAATCGACGACAAGAATAGATTCTCATTCAATGAGAACGAAGAGTTTGAAGATCTTTCCGAATTCGACATCGAAGAGAACGAAGAACCGGTTCTTGCACAAGAAAACGTCGTCAGAAACGTCGCGTACAGCCAGCCTGTAAAAGACGATTACGACGAATTTGAAGAGGTCGAGGCACAAGAGGAAGGGGACGAGGTTCCTGCGGAAGAGATCGAAAACATTACCGCTGTCGGCGTTACGGGAAGCATCGACATCCGTCCCAGCTTTATCGAAAGGCTGTCGGAGATGGACGAGAGCGTCATCGAGTGGCACGCGCAACTTCAGGCTCATCTCACTTCTTACCGCAAGGTCAAGAGCCGTTACAGCGCGCGTTGCGACAGCTACCGCATGGGCAGAGACCTGCTTGCGAAGATGGCGATCGGCGGCAAGACGCTCAAGCTTTACCTCGCGGTCGATCCGGAGGACGCGGCGCTCGAAGACGGCAAGTATCATCAGCGCGATCTGAGCGAGACAAGCGCGTATCAGGAAGTTCCTTTCATGCTTCCCATCCGTTCTTCGCTTGCGGTCAGAAAGGCTTGCAGGGTAATAGATTATATGATGGAAAATCTCAACATACCCAAGAGACGCCCCCGCAAGAAGAGGACTCAACAGCAACAATAATATTTTATAAAACGCGACCCGACGATATGTCGGGTCTTTTTTTGTCTTTCAGTGTTTGCTGCCCGCAATTTTGAAGGCGTCGGCAACGAAACGTAATGAAAAAATATCCTCCGTCTTCTTTGACGGAGGATAAAATTGTCGATAAGTATTTCGTTTTACAGCAATATCGAATACGCGAGAAGTATTGTCGCGATGTAGTACAATATCATAACGACATAATTGAGCACGCGTCTCAAAGTGACCGATCTGCCGTAATAGGTGTAGCACAGCGCCGTGTCGGAAAGCATAAACGCAACGAGCGCGACGAGAAGAGTAACGGAGCGGTCGGACGGGTTGACTATCACGAGGTTGAGCGCGCATACCGTCGTAAAACCGATGATCACAGAATACGCGATAAGTCCCGACGCCGTTTTTTCGAGCTTTATTATATTAGCTTTGTGAGAGACGAGGAGTATCGCGGGCGCTATCAGAATTATCGGAAGCAGCCAATATACGAATCTGTCCGCATACATGATAAAGCGTATCGCAAAAAGGATCTGCGCTATAGCAAACGATCCGACTCCGAGCAGCAGGTACAGGTTTGCCGTGCGGTCGGTGAAAAGCTCCTTTATCATAAGGAAGATGTCGCCGACGAGACAGAGCGTGAGTCCCGTGAGCATCATCATTCCGTATTTGAGGTCCGCCAAGTCGTTTACGCTGTCGAGAGCGTCGATGTTTTTGCTCAAAGCGATAAACGCGATCAGCATAAAGCCGAGGGAAGAAACCGTCTTTGCGATGGTCGCTATCACGCGGCGTTCGTTGACGTAAAACGCCGCCGTAAGGAATGCGGTCACAATCATTATGCCCGAAATTATGCCTATACCGATCATTTTACACCTCGCGGTTTATCGTTGTCAGAAGCAGAAATTGCCGTTTCTGAATATCGGGGTCTCCGTTCCGTCTTCGGAAATGCCCGTGATTTCAAGATCGGGAGTACCGACCATGAAGTCGACGTGTTCGTCTGAAAAATTCACGCCGAGTTTTTCGAGCTGTTCGTCCGTCATTTTATCCGCGCCGACGATCAGGGGATAAGCTCTGCCTATTGCGAAATGGCAACTCGCGTTTTCGTCGAAAAGCGTGTTGTAGAACAGTGTGTGAAGGTTTTGTATCGGGGAGTCGTACTGCACGAGCGCGATCTCTCCCAGACGGCGGGAGCCTTCGTCCGTTTCTATTATGTTTTTGAGGGTCTCATACCCTTTTTTAGCGTCGAAATTCACGATCTCGCCGTCCTTGAGCTCAAGGAAGAAATCTTCGATGACAGTCCCGTTGTGGACGAGAGGCATCGACGCTACGATCTTTCCGTCGCCCGTGTTCTTGTCGGGCAGAGTGAAGATCTCTTCGGTCGGCATATTCGCGCAGAACGGGGCGCCGTATACCGTGTCTTCTTTTGCACCGCTGAAATACGCGCCTTTTGGCAATCCTATCGTAAAGTCGGTGCCGAGAGAGTTTTTGTATTTCATCCTGACAAGCCCGAGTCCGTTGAGCTTCTGTATCCTGTCCAAGGACTTTGCCTGAAATTCCTGCCATGCTTTTATGCTGTCCTTGCAGTCGAGCCTCATGGCTTTTATTATCAGATCCCACAGCTTTGCGACAGCCTTGGAAGGTGAGAGGTCGGGAAAGACCGTCTTTGCCCACGCTTCTCCCGGTACCGCGCATAGCGTCCAGCGGATCTTGTTTGCCATAGCGTTGTCGTAATACGCTTTGAACGCCTTGTGGGCAGCTCTCGACCGTGCGGCGATCTTTCCGGGATCCACGCCGTCGAAAAGGTGAGGATCTTCTGTCAATATCCTTATCGTGACCGCGTGCTTGCCGCTGTAGGAGTTTTTCATGTCCGCTTCCCAGGACGGTATTTCCTTGAGGGTCTCCTCGTCCTGATACAGATAGTGCAGTCGTGCGGCTTTGTCGTCCGCATAAGTGACCGTGACGCGCTTTGCCTTGGATTTGTAGCAGTATTCGGTGATCGCCTGCGCGAGCGGAGCGCCTTCGATCGAAGATATTATCAGCACGTCGTCGTCCTTGCGGATGCACGCGCCTATTTTTACTATGAGTTTTGCATACTTTCTGATTGTAGACTTCATCTTGCACCTTCTCGTAAGCGTTACTCTCGGGCAATATGCCCGCACAACTTTATTATCCTATATTCGCGCGCAGTTGTCAAGGGTGATTTTGCTCAAAGGCGCGACGCGTACTTGTCATGCGCGCACGTTTCGCAGTCAAACGTATGGACAAAAAAGACCCGTTGTGGTATAATTATGGCGTATTGCGGAGGTGTACTATGATTGTATCGGTAACAGACGGCAAACTGCGCGTATGCGCGAATACAAACGGCGCGACCCTTTCTTCGGTAAAGAGGCTGCGCGACGGCAGAGAATTTTTGTGGCAGGGCAGCGAGGATTCCTGGAAAGAACAGGACGTCGTGATATTCCCGTTTGTCGCAAGACAGAAAGACGGTTGGTATACCGTGGACGGCAAACGCTACGACGTGCCCCTTCACGGCGTATGCAGACATGCGGACTTTACGGAGAGCAGAGTCGCGGAAAACGAGACCGTGTTGACCAACAGGTGGAGCGAAGGTACGCTTGCAAAATATCCTTACAAGTACGAATATTCGGTGCGCTTCAAAGTCGAAAACGGCGTTCTCACGGTCACGCATACGGCGAAGAACGTAGACGACAAGTTGATGTATTTCATGATGGGAGCGCATCCCGCGTTCAACGTGTGCGCAACATACAAAGACGGAAAGATCGACACGGGCGCCAATTATATCGATTTTCTCAAACCCATCTCTCCCAACTATCTCACGCTCGAGGAGAAGGGGCATTATATCACGGGCAATGCTCCTTTCGGCACGATCGACAGATTGAGCACTGGAAAAGACGTGATGATAAAATACAAGACGGTCATGCTCACCGAGGTCGGTACCGACAAGCTCGCGCTTCGTCTCGCCGACGGGGAGAGCGTCTACTTCGATTTCGGAGAAGTGGATGTGCTCGCGTTCTGGAGCATGGAGGAGAGCGGCGCGTACGTCTGCATCGAGCCGTGGCACGGCGCTCCCGACAAGCTCGAACCGGACAGAGAGCTCAAGGACAAGGCGTTCGTTCACACCCTCGAGCCGGGGCAGACTTTTACTTACATCTACAAAGTGTCGTTCGACGACTGATACACCCGGGAGGCGCGGATGAAGATGATCTGCGCCGACGTCGGCGGTACGTCGGTCAAAGCGGCGTTGATCTCCGTCGGCCGTCGGCACCTTTCTCAAACTTACAAGATAAAGAAATTCTGCAGCGTTCCTACGCGCTCCGATCTCGGTTTTGAAGGAGTGCGCGAGAGCGTACTCAAAGCAATTTCGCAGGTGAAAGAGGACGACGTTGCCGATATCGTTGCGATAGCCACAGCTGGCGAGGTAGACTGGGACGACGGGTGCGTGCTCCGCGCGACGATCGCACTGCCGGGTTTTTGCGGATACGCTTTTTCCAAGGATATGTCGGACAGGCTGGGGGCGCGCGTCGTTGTAATCAATGACGCTTGCGCCGCGGCAGTCTGCGAGCATTATTTTGCAAACAAGAGGGCAAGAAGCACCCTGGTGCTGACGATAGGCACGGGACTCGGATCCGCGCTCGTTACGGACGGAGAGATAGACGGGAAGCACGTTTATGATCTCGAGCTCGGTCACCGCGAATTTGTCAGAGACGGCTATGTTTGCAGGTGCGGCAACAGAGGGTGTCTTGAACAGTATCTGTCCGCCACGGCGATAAAGAGAGACGCGGGAAAGTCAACGGTAAAAGAGGCTTTTACCTACACGGGTGAAAAAAATTGCATCGCCGCAAAAAACAGGTTCCTTTCCGTTCTCAACAAGGTCGCAACAGACGCCGCGGCAGAGTTTGCGCCCGAAAGGATACTTGTCGGCGGCGGACTCGCGGAGATGAAAAACCTCTGGTACGACGAGTTTCGCGCGCGTTACGGCGACGTCGTGAGCATAGCGCGGATGGGCAACAAGGCGGGACTTCTCGGCGCGGCATACGCGGCGCTCAACGGAAAATTCGAAGATCAATAAAATACACCGGATAAAGATGTACAAACTTGAAACGCATTTGCATACGATACACAACAGTCACTGCGGAAAACGCGAGCCTGCGGACATTGCCCGCGACTATGCGAAGGCGGGTTATGACGGGATAGTCGTCACCAATCATTTCAACCGCACCGACCTTTTCGGATACGTCGCCCAGCAGTTCGGAGACAGACACAACGTGATGAGCGACTATATGCGCGATTACTACGAGCTCAAAGTGGAATGCTCGAAGTTCGGGATCGACGTGTTTTTAGGTCTCGAATCCGCGCCCGATTTCTGTACTTACTACAAATACGCGCCTCCTTACGGCGAGATCCTCGTTTACGGGATAACGCCGCAGACACTTTTGCGTTACGGCTATGACATACTCAATTTCGCCGATCAGGAGGAGTATTACGAGTGGGCGGAAGAACAGGGGTGTCTGCTCGTCGTCGCCCATCCGTTCAGAAAGATATGCACGCAGCTCGATTACAGATATCTGCACGGTATAGAAATAGCCAACCTGCATCCTCATCAGAATTCTTACAACGAAAGGGCGGAAAGGCTTTGTGACGAGCTGGGACTCATCCCTACGGGAGGCAGCGACTATCACGAAAAAGGCGGTGAGGGAGGAGGAATTATTTTGAAGCGCGCTCCCGCCGACGAGAAAGATCTGGTCGCGATACTCAGAAGCAGAGATTACGAGGTGATAAAACACAGATGAGCAAGAAGACTGAAAAGACCAACGTGATGAGAGTGCTGGACACTCTCGGCATAGAATACGGAGCGTACGAATACGACAACACGACCACGGACGGCGCGCTCGTCGCTGCGGCGCTCGGCAAGGATCCGTCGTGCGTGTTCAAGACTCTCGTGACGGTGGGGCACGATCGCAAAAATTACGTCTTCGTCGTGCCGGTGACGGGGTCGCTCGATCTCAAAGCCGCTGCTGCGAGCGTCGGGGTCAAAAACGTCGAGATGATACCGCAGAAACAACTTTTCCCTCTGACGGGATACGTTCACGGCGGTTGCAGTCCGATAGGGATGAAAAAGAAATTTGTGACGGTGATCGACGAAAGCGCGAAGGAAAAAGAGAAGATAATTTACAGCGCAGGCAAGGTGGGCAGGCAGGTGGAGACTTCGCCAAGTGATCTCGCCAAAGCCGCAGACGCGAAATTCGCGCCCGTCGCGGCAAGAAAATGATCTTCGGGTACATGGACGATCCGGTTATTTTGCGGCATAAAACGATGAAAAACGTCGTTTTGAGCCGCATTTTTTATATTATTGTTGCGTGCGCCGCAAAGTTTTTGTTATAATAATGCAAACAAAGATAAGGGAGAAACATTTTGAAAAAAATCATTGTCGATAAAGAGGGAATCAAAACCTTTTTCAGAAACAACGGCGGCGCGATAGCCAAAAAAACGGGGCTCGTGCTGCTCGTCTTGTTCATAGTTACCGTAATCTGTATGAGCATATATTGCGTTGCAGCATACGCGGATCTTCGCATAACGGTCGACCTTTCGGACGAACAGCAGACCTTTCAGGGCTTTGGCGCTTCTATGGCGTGGACCTTTCAGAGGCTTGGGACAAACGCTTCCGACGAGGTGAAAAGTCAGGTCACGGAGATGCTGTACGGCGAAAGCGGTCTCAGGCTCAACATCGTCAGGTTCAACATCGGCGGAGGATCGCTCGACTCCAATCTTGACGACGTCGCGCCTTATAACAATCCGTCTTTCGACCCCGACAGGAGAGCGGAGAGCTTTTTCGTCGCGGAGAATTTCCTTGACGCCGACGAAGCGACGCTCAAGGCGGCGTTTGCGGACGAAAGCAATTACGATTTCGACACCCGCGACGTCGGCGCGCTCGAAATGCTGGATATGGCGCTTGCCACGGGAGGGATCGACAAGATCGTGTTCTTTGCAAACTCTCCGCATTATCTCATGACCGTTTCGGGAACGTGTACGGGCGCGGAAGTGCAGCAGAACAATCTGAAAGAAGAATTTTATGAGGCGTATTGCGATTATCTTCTCGTAATCGTCGACAATCTCGTCGAAAGGCACATTTCGGGACTTGAAAAAATGCCAGAAGTCGTGATAAGTCCCGTCAATGAGCCGCAGTGGGATTGGGGCGGCGAGGGCTCTTCGCAGGAAGGCTGCCATTTCGATCCCGAACCGCTCGCAAAGTTCTACGACGTGTTCCTCGACAAGCTCGAGGCATACAACGAAGCGAACGGCGCGGACGTGAAATGCGATCTTCTCGAGAGCGGCAATTACAAATTTTACATCGACCGCAAGGACATCAAGGAATACCTCGAGGCGATGAGTAAATACGATTATTTCGACGAGATCGACTATATCGCGTCTCATTCCTACGGTGCGGACGACAGTGAAAGGCACAGAAGCAAATATCAGAATTTTATAGACAAAAAATATCCCGGTCTCGGCATTTCCATCACGGAATACTGCGAAATGGAAGCAGGCAGGAGCGACACAATCGAGAGCGGACTTTTGCTCGCCAAAGTGATAAGCCGCGATCTTACAATGCTCAACGCTATCGACTGGAACTGGTGGCTCGCCGTCTCGCCGTGCGACTACAACGACGGGCTCGTGTATTGGGACGAAGGCGAAGAGACGGAGATCTCCGTGCTCAAGAGGTATTACGTCATGGGACAGTTTTCGAGGTATCTCGACAAGGGAGACGTCAGACTCGGCGCGACCTGCTCCGACCTTACCGGCTGGGCGAATCTCGATTACAGCGCGTTTCGCAAAGAGGACGGCAGCGTCGTTCTGATCGTGATAAACAATTCCAAAAGCGACAAATCGGTTACGGTCGGAGGATTGTCGGATTATAAAAACGTCACTTCTGTATGCACCACGGCTGCCGCGCAGACCGGATGGGACGAAAAGCCGGGAGAGTGGACGGGCAAAATATCGCTTCCCGCGCAGAGCGTGAGCACGTTCGTTTTGAGTAAATAATGGAAGATTTTTGTGAAAGGATAGCAAACTTCAAAGAGATCCTCGGGAAAGGCAACGTCGTGTTTTTCGGCGGCGCGGGCGTGTCGACGGAAAGCGGAGTGCCCGACTTCAGATCTTCGGGAGGCATATTTTCTCAAAAGTACGATTATCCTCCCGAGGTGATACTGTCTCACGAATTCTTTTATGCGAAGACGGGGGTGTTTTTCGATTTTTACAAAAAATACATGATGCCTCTCGACGCGAGCCCCAACGCTGCGCACAAAGCGCTCGCAACGCTTGAACGGTGCGGGATTCTCAACGCGGTGATAACACAGAATATAGACGGGTTGCATCAGGCGGCGGGAAGCAGAAAGGTGCTCGAACTGCACGGGAGCATACATCGCAATACCTGCACCGTGTGCGGCAAGAAGTACGACGCGCGTTATGTAGCGGAGTGCGACGGGATCCCGACCTGCGACTGCGGCGGACTTATAAAACCCGACGTCGTGCTTTACGGGGAGCCGTTGCCGGCGGCGGTTTTCGACGAGGCGGAGAGCCTCGTTGCTTCCGCAACGACGCTCATCGTGGCGGGAACGTCTCTCAACGTCTATCCTGCAGCGGGACTCGTCGACTTTTTCCGCGGTGAAAATCTCGTGCTTGTAAACAAAACGCGTCTCAACGCGAAGGGAGCGACGCTCGTTTTCGACGAGCCTGTCGGAGAGGTATTTTCACGGGTTTTCGTCTGACGGCAATTTTGCCGGAAGTTAAAGTCGACGAAAAATATTGAAAATTCAGTCTGTTTTTTAGTTGAAATAAAACTTATTAAATGATAATATAGTTATGTAACCCGGGCGAATCTCGCGCTTCGGATTTTTTTGAGAGGAGTTATGGATCACTTACCTGGCCGACTTCAAAATAATATTTTTTCGTCGCTTCCTTGCCGCAAGGCGGACGCAGGCGACGCTTATACCGTGAAATCCAAAGAAAAAGATAATATTTTTATATACGGAGGCAAGAATGAGACCGTTTTTTGAGTCTATATTCAATTTCGACAAAGACACTTCCAATATGGCCCTTATAGCGCTCGCGGGCGCGAAAGAGCTTGGCGACAAGGTGGATTATTACCTGGTCAACTGGTACAACCAGGAGGCAAAAGCGCAGGGCAAGAAATTCCACCGCGACACCTTCCTTATCAAAAACGTCTGCCCCAGATTCACGACGGGTGACGGCAAGGGCCTCGTCATGGAGACGATAAGAGGCAAGGACCTCTATATACTTTGCGACGTCGGCAATTATTCGATAACCTACAATATGTTCGGTTTCCAGAACAATATGTCGCCCGACGATCATTACTGCGATCTCAAGAGAGTCATTGCGGCTTGCGGAGGCAAGGCGAAGTCGATCACGGTCGTCATGCCCAGCCTTTACGGCGGCAGACAGCACCGTCGCAATGCGAGAGAGTCTCTCGACTGCGCGCAGATGTTGCAGGAACTCACCGATATGGGGGTTAGCGAGATCATAACTTTCGACGCTCACGATCCCCGCGTTCAGAACGCGGTGCCTCTCATGGGCTTCGACAACTTCCTGCCGACCTATCAGATACTCAAGGCGATGCTGCGTTCCTATACCGATCTCGACATGACGAGAGACAGATTTATGATCGTCAGCCCCGACGAAGGCGCGATGAGCCGCAATATCTATTACGCTTCCGTCCTCGGCACCGATCTCGGTATGTTCTACAAGAGGAGAGACTATGCGAACGTGGTCAACGGCAGAAACCCGATCGTCGCACACGAATATATCGGCAACGACGTGCGCAACAAGGACATCTTCGTCGCGGACGACATCATAGCGACGGGCGACTCGATGCTCAAACTGTGCAACGAGCTCAAGGAGAGAGGTTGCGGCAAGATATTCCTTTCCGCGACTTACGCGCTGTTCACCGAGGGTCTCAAGAAGTTTGACGACGCATACGATCAGGGGCTTTTCACCGCGGTCGTGAGCACGAACCTTACTTACGCGCCCAAAGAGCTGCTTGAGAGAAAGTGGTTTATTCAGGCGGATATGTCCAAGTTCCTTGCGTACATCATCTCCGCTTGCGACCAGAACAAGTCGCTCAGCGAGCTGCTCGATCCTCACGACAAGATACACGAGCTTATCGCAAAATTCAATGCAAATAAACCGGAGCAGATAGCTTTGGATATAGAGGAATAAATTATGAAAATTATTTGGCTGGGTCACTCGGCTTTCAAACTGGAAGAATCCACGGGCACTTCCGTAGTTACGGATCCGTACAGCGCGAAACTGGTCGGTTACGAGATGCAGGACGTCAACGCCGACGCAGTGACTATAAGCCACCATCACAACGACCACGACGACCTGAAGAAACTCAATCCCGACGTGCAGGTGATAGACTCGCTCGGTTTCTGGGAAGTCAAGGGCATTGACGTGTCCTCGATGTTGAGTTACCACGACGCCGAAAGCGGAAAAAAGAGAGGCGAAAACCTGATCTTCAAATTCAGGATCGACGGCGTGGACGTCTGCCATCTCGGCGACGTCGGAGAAGAATGCACGGTTAAACTCGGCGATTCGATCGGTACCGTCAACGTGCTTATGGTGCCCGTTGGCGGCAATTACACGATAGACGCGAGACAGGCGAAAGAGTACGTCGATTTTCTTATGCCCGACATCGTAATCCCGATGCATTACGAGACCCCCTCATGCAAGATCGATATCGACAAAGTGGACAGATTCCTCGAGCTTTTCGACGAGGAGCAGATCGTCCGCATAGACGGCGATTCGATAGAGATACACCGCGATTTTGACGGAGATTGCACAAAGGTCATCGTTTTTTCGGACGAAAAATTCTGATTTTAATTTCCGATACGCGCATATACGGCGCGTATCGGGCAAAAATAATAGAGAAATTCTCTTACCGTATATTTCAAGATTTCACTGCATCAAATATATTTACAAATGATTAATCGGCACGTTTTTTGACGGTTTTTATCAAAACGCTGATAATTGCGTGCATGAACGAGTACATATTATCAGGAGAACAAAATGAGCGACAAAAAGTTTTACACAGAGGACGAGTTGAACAAAATGACCGTTTTTCAGTTGAGAGAGGTGGCGCGCGACATCGGCGTGAGTTCACCCACATCCAAAAAGAAAGAGGAGATAATCGCGCAGTACCGCGGTATCGTCGACGGGGAGATCCAGCCGACGAGAAGCACGCGCGGACGTCGTCCGGTAAACAAGCCCAGAGAGCTTGAAAACGCTGCCAAGGCGGAAAAACCTGTCGACGAGAAGCCGCAGAAGAGATTTGTCGAACGCGAAAATGCGCAGACAGTCGCTTCGCAGGAAGAGAATCAGGAGACCGAGCTTGAAGAAAAACACGGCGTTCTCGACATCCATCCCGACGGATACGGATTTTTGAGAGCGGAGAATTGCGAGTACGGCAACAAGGACACTTACGTTTCGGCAAAACTGATCAAGTCGGTAGGGCTTCGAGCGGGCGATAAGGTCGTCGGCAGGGCGAGACGCAATGCCGAAAACAAGCCTCCCGCGCTCGTCGCCGTCGACGAGGTCAACGGCAATCCTCCCGACAATCTGCGCAGCCGCCCCAACTTTGACAACCTCGTTCCGATATATCCCGACGAAAGGTTGAGGCTGGAGCTCAAGACGGGCAAGAGCGATTTTGCGATCAGGTGCATTGATCTTATCGCTCCGATAGGCAAAGGACAGAGAGCAATGATCGTCTCTCCCCCCAAGGCGGGCAAGACGACGCTTCTCAAAAAGATAGCCAACAGCATTTCGCTCAACTATCCAAACGTGCTCCTGTTCGTGCTTCTCGTCGACGAGAGACCGGAAGAAGTCACCGATATGCAGAGGAGCATAAACGGAGAAGTGATATATTCCACGTTCGACGAAACGCCCGAACATCACTGCAAGAGCGCGGAGCTGCTTATCGAAAGGGCAAAGCGCAACGTGGAGCTCGGCAAGGACGTCGTGATAATCATGGACTCTCTTACGAGGCTCGCGAGAGCGTACAACCTGACGATCCCGCCCACGGGCAGGACGCTTTCAGGCGGTATAGACCCCGGCGCGCTCCACAGCCCCAAGAGGTTCTTCGGCAGCGCGAGAAATATCGAAAACGGCGGAAGCCTGACGATAATAGCCACCGCGCTTATCGATACGGGCAGTCGTATGGACGACGTCATTTACGAGGAATTCAAGGGCACGGGCAATATGGAAATACATCTCGACCGCAAGATGAGCGAGCGCAGGGTCTTCCCGGCAATAGATCTCAACAGGTCGAGTACGAGAAGAGAAGATTTGTTGCTCACGCAAAAAGAGCTTGAAGGCGTGTTCGCGATGAGAAAGATGATAAGCTCTATGGACAGTCAGGAGGCGACGGAAAAGCTGCTCGACTATATCGTAAAGACGAAGAACAACGACGAATTCATCGGCATCATCTGCTCGCAGGTCAACAGATGGGAAAAGGAAGGATTCAGCTTCAGAAAATGACAAAGTGAAACAAATCGCACTTTTGATCCCGCGTTTTTCGCGGGATCGTTTTTTATGCCTGATTGCATATTGATTTGATATATTCGGAATATTTATACATAATTATCGGAAATACGAAGAGTTTTTGCATTTTATTTCGCTTTTTCGAAATCTGTTTTCAATGTCGGCGATTTTTGCCGGCAAACCGCATTTTTTGTGGTTTAAGCGGTTTTCGAATAGCCGTTTCTTCAGTTTTTTTCAAAACTCTGTTTTATTGATAAGGGGACGTCGTTTCGCGGCAAAAACGCTCGGTAAGGCTGCCGGGCGTATGGAAAAAATCGGGCAGAGGATATGCCGACATTTGCCATCCGTCGCCGTATTTTGCGCAATACGAAGCGTTTTTTCGCCATTCTGACGTCAAATAGTTTTTTCGGCAAGGCGCGTTGACCCGCTTTTCATCGGGGTCGTTTTTTTGAGAATACGGTAGGCGATATGTATAAAATGGTTATTTTTTTTGCAAAAAAATTAACAAATACAATTGATATAGTCAAAAAACCTGTGCTATAATGAAAAAGGTGTGAATTATTTTATAAAAATTCGCATTATATTTGAGAAGGGCGCATCAACTGTGCGGATTAAAAACACATGGAATTTGGAAAAAATCTGAAGAGATTGCGCAAGGTGAAAAACATCTCGCAACAAAGGATCGCAAAAGAGATAGGCGTGTCTCAACGCACCGTTTCTCATTATGAGAAAGGAGAGAGCGAGCCGTCGCTTCTCTGCCTTTGCAAGATCGCCGCTTTCTTGGGGGTAACTACGGACGAACTTCTCGGTCACGTTTTAGCGGGAAACGGTAATTGAGTCCACGTTGTCTTCAAGCAAGGTGTAAAGCGCGTAAAGACCGCCGATCACGTCTTTGTCGATAAGGGAAGGATATGTTTTGTCAAGCGCCATTAGGTCCTTGACGACAAGAAGCTGTCTTTTTACTATCGCGCGGGCAAAGATTTTGTCTGCGTTGCTCATTGTAGGGCTGAAATTGCGGTGTTGATCGTTGCCGCAGTTGTCTTTTATAAGGTCGAACGCTTGAAACGTCATAATGGTGATCCTCCCGGGATTTCGTTTTGTAATTAAATGATAGAGGGTCAAACATGACAACGTGTGTCAGTTGAAATGCAAAATATTAGGATTTTGCAAAAATACGGGTGGAAATTTCGCCGAAAGGCGTGTACGGTTAAACCGATTGGGAGAAATAGAGATGAAATACGCTGACTTGATTGCAAAGATGACGCTTGAAGAAAAAGCGTCGCTGTGTTCCGGCAAAGACATGTGGCACTTCAAGGGTATCGAGAGACTCGGTATACCCGAAATCATGGTTTCGGACGGACCTCACGGTCTGAGGACGCAGAAAAATTCGGGCGTGAGCACGAATATGAACGTGTCGGTGGACGCGACCTGCTTCCCGCTGGCTTGTTCGACAGCGTGTTCCTGGGACAAGGATCTCGTTCGCGAATTGGGCAAACGTCTGGGCGAAGAAGCTCAAAAAGAAGGCGTACAGGTCGTTCTGGGTCCCGGCATCAACATCAAGCGTTCGCCCCTTTGCGGTAGAAATTTTGAATATTTTTCCGAAGACCCGTGCGTGAGCGGCGAGCTCGGCGCGGCGTTTGTGGAAGGCGTGCAGTCGCAGGGCGTAGGCACGTCGGTCAAACATTTTGCCGTCAACAACCAGGAAACTTACCGTATGTCGGTCAACGCCGTCGTCGACGAGCGCACGATGAGGGAGCTTTATCTGTCCGCTTTTGAAACGGTCGTCAAAAAGAGCGCTCCCGCCACCGTCATGGCTTCATACAACCTTATCAACGGTCAGTCGGCAAGCGAAAACGTGCACGTTCTCGACGAGATCCTCGAAAAAGAGTGGGGATACAAGGGCATCGTTATAAGCGATTGGGGCGCCGTAAACCACAGAGTGGACGGCGTGAAAGCGGGTATGCATGTCGAAATGCCTTCCAGCGGCGGCATGAACGACGAGCTGATCGTCGAAGCGGTAAAGGCAGGCACGCTTGACGAAAAAGTGCTCGACGAAAACGTCGATCGCATTCTCGACTCTGTATTCACTCTTTACGGACAACGCAAAGAGGGCGCTACATACGATATCGGGGAGCACGACGCGTTTGCGCGCAAAGCCGCGTCCGAGTGTTGCGTGCTTCTCAAAAACAAAAACAAGATTCTGCCTTTGTCCAAAAAGGACAAGATACTCGTGGTCGGAGATATGGCTCGCAATCCGAGGTTCCAGGGTGCGGGCAGCTCATTCATCAACTGCCACAAGATCACATCGGCACTCGACGCGCTGACCGAAGAAGGCGTTCAGTTCGAATTTGAAGAAGGTTATTACAAAAAGACGCGCAAGGACTGCTCCAAACTGATAGAAAAAGCTGTTGAGAGGGCAAAGGATTTCGACAAGGTAGTTATTTTCGCGGGACTTCCCGGAGAGTACGAGGCAGAGGGCTTCGACCGCAAGGATATGGATATGCCCGCTTCGCACAACACGCTGATCTCCGAGATCGCAAAGGTCAACAAGAACGTCGTCGTCGTTCTGAGTACGGGCGCGGTTGTAACGATGCCGTGGATAAACGACGTCAAGGGCGTGCTTCTTGCGGGCCTTGCAGGGCAGAACAGCGGCGGCGCTACCGTGGACGTGCTTTACGGCAAGGTCAATCCGTGCGGTAAACTTGCCGAGACTTATCCGCTCAAGCTGTCTCACGTTCCTTCGTCCGCAAACTTCCCGGGAGACAGATACAACGTCGAATACCGCGAAGGACTTTATGTCGGTTACAGATATTTCGAGAGCGTGGACGCTCCCGTGCTGTTCCCCTTCGGATTCGGTCTGTCATATACAAATTATGATTACCGCGATATAAAGACCGACAAAAAAGAGATGGACGCGGACGAAAAACTGACCGTTACCGTCACCGTGGAAAATACGGGAGACAGGGACGGCAAGGAGATTGTGCAGCTTTACGTCCTGCACGACGGCAAGACCGTTTATATGCCCAAAATACAGCTTCGCGCGTTCGACAAAGTGGACGTCGCGGCTAAAAGTTCCGCAACGATCACGTTTACGCTTGACAAAAGGGCTTTTGCGTTTTATGATGTTAATGAAAAGGATTGGATCGTCGAAAGCGGAGAATACGAGATCGCGGTCGGCGGCAACGTCAGAGAGCTCAAATGCAGGACCACCGTTACGGTAACGGGCAGGGATTGCGACAAAGACGCTCCTGCGGCAAAAGGCTGGTATTTCTCTCCCGACGTCAATAAGCCTGTCGGAGACGATGATTTCAAATCTCTTTTCAAGGACGGAAACGTCACCTGCGTCAAGCACGAATGCGTCAAAGGTTCGTTTACGTCGGACGACAGTTTTGAAGACATGTCGCATACGAGCGGTCTTGCAAGGTTTATGCTCAAGATAATGAAGCCGCTCATCCGTATGTCCATGAAAGCGGACAAGTACGATCCCAATTTCCTGATGATCTACGAGGTCATGAAGACGTCTCCTCTCAGGTCGCTGGCGTTCAGTTCGCAGGGCATGTTCAACATGAAGATGGTCGACGGCATCGTCATCATGATGAACGGCAAGTTCTTCAAAGGTTTGTTTGCTTTACTCAAGGCTATTAAAAAATAAATAGCCTACCCCCTTCTAAAAGGCAGGTCGGGAAACCCCCGACCTGTTTTTTTATTTTTGCCGAAGGTAAAAATAAAAAAACACATTTTGACCGTCAAATTTAAGTTGATACTTCGTTGAGTCAAAAGGGTAATACCGCAAGAGTATTACCCTTTCGCCTCGCCTTGTCTGAACTTAAATTTGTCAGGTCAAAAACACTGCGTTTGTGTTTTTTATTCTTCCCTTCGGCGATTTATATTTTCTTAACAGGGTGATGCGTTTTCCTTGCTTGCAACAAAACCGTCTCGTCCACAGTCGCGCCTGCCTCACTTTTCTTTGGCATTTTGTGTAATATACAATGAGAGTTGAGTCGATACTTCGTTGAGTCAAAAGGGTAATATTTCAGACAGGATAATATTTGTCAGATCAGACAGGATAATATTTATACGTTGTATTATTGGAGCAGACGTCAACTGTATTTTTAGCAGGTGATAAAAAAACCGCCGCGGATTGCGGCGGAAATATCAGTCGTTTTGAGCTTCTTCTTTGGGAGAGCGTTGCCAGAAACGCTTTTTCTTTATTTTGGGAGAAAAATACTTTTCATTGTTGAATTCCACGCATTGAGCAATCGCGTCGTGCACGCGCTGCGTGAGGTCGTACACGCTCATCTTCGTGGGCAACTCCGCGTTGGGATAGACGGGAGGAAGCACCTCTATGCTCACGAGCGGATGTTTGCTGAAAATTCTCGTCAGTTTGCGCGGGCGGTATTTGATCGCGAGAGGTATTACGGGCACGTTGTTTTTGACCGCAAAGTGGAATGCTCCCGGCTTGAAAGTCCTGATCTTGTCGTACCACGGCCACAGAGCGCCTTCGGGGAAGAAGTGCACGAATTTTCCGCGTTGGAGCAGGCCGTTCATTTCCTCGATAAACTTTTTCGTTCCCGACGTCGTATTGGGTATAGGGAACGCGTTGAGAAGGTGGACGATGTGTCTGACGTAAGGCAACTGGAAGGTGGTGTGCAACGTGGGCAGATAGCTCATTTTCGGCCAGTTGGTCTGGCACGCCATGACGCAGTCCATCATATGGACGTGGTTGCTGACGGTGATCGCGCCCGAACCCGACTTTATTATCCTTCTTATATACTTTTTGTTTTTGACCTTGAACCCGTACATAAAGAAAGTCACGATCGGGAGCAGGGTCATTCCGAACATCCAGAGCAGACAGCCAAAGAACTTTTTGATCGGATTTCTGATGATGTATTCGAAATTCTCGTCGAACACTACGTCGAGGAACGTATTGCTCTCCATCATATGCTCGTCCTCGTTTTCGGGATACTCGTTGGTATCGCTGACGGGGATTATATGCGATTTTTCTTTTTTCTTTTTTTCTTTCGCTGGAACGTCGTCGGGGATAGATCTGTTTTCTTCGTCCGCAGCTTTTTCTGCGGGGGTTTTCTTATCTTCCGCGAGCAGATCCTTTTGAGAAATATTTCTTCTTACAGCCATAAACACAATATACCACACAAAAAATCATAAGTCAACGCCCAAAGCCTTGCATTGCCGTTTTGCAGTGCCGTTAAGCCTTTTTTTGTTCCGGGCATCGAAATTAATCAACAAGTATTGCAAAAACGTGACTTTTCGGCGCCGCCGCGAGAATCCGGAGCGAGAGACTTCAGGTTTTAGCATGTGCGGGAGCGGGTGCGGATATTCTTGCTCCGCAATAAAATAATAATATTATAATACTTGTAATTTATGCCGAACTTTGCTATGATAATTATGCATAGTTTGACAAAAATTCGGACTATAAGGATGTATCTATGAAAAGAAGAATTGCTATCACAACGATTTTACTGCTGGTTGTTTGCCTCGTCTTGTCGTTTGCCGCGTGCAAAGAAACGCTTGCGGCTCCGACGGGTCTCGAAATGAGCGGCAACGTGCTGACCTGGCAGTCGGTTGACGGGGCGGAAGGTTACGAAGTCGAAATTTCCGGGCTCGGCAAATTCGAAACGAAGAATCCGATGTATTTCGTCGAGGTCGAGAATATCGGCACTTACGATATACGCGTCAGAGCGAAAAAGGGCGAAGAATACAGCGCTTACAGCGAAAATTACAAATATATCGTGACGCAGATGCTTGAAAAGCCCGTCGTCTCTTACGACGAGATCACAAAAGTCGTAAGTTGGGACGAGGTCGAGGGTGCGGAAAGCTACCTCGTCAGAGTCAGATATACCGACAAGGACATCAGCGCGGATGGTGCGATCATAGAGATGTCCGACGTCAACGGCACAAGCTACACTCTCGACAAAGAGGAGTATACGAAGCCCGGCAGCTTTACGATCGAGGTCAAAGCTGTCGCTCCCGAAAATTCTGAAAGCAGCGACAGCGCGTACAGCGAAGCGAAAGTTTTTGTAAACACCGCGACGCTTGCCGCTCCCGTATTGAGCAGCATAACGAGCACGAGAGTTTATTGGAATTCGGTTTCCAACGCGTCTTCATATTATCTCGAAGCGAGAAACAAAGACAATGCCGACGAGGTTTACAGCACCACGGTAAACGCGACCTCGAGCACGAGCGTCAGCGTACTTTTGTCCAACTTCAATATTCAGACTCCCGGTGAGTATACCGTTCATATCAAGACGGTCGGAGACGGCGAGGTCTACAAGGACAGCGAGATGACGGACGCAAACGACGATTTCGTCATATACAAGCTCGCGCAGCTCGACGAGGGCTGTCTCGTACTCGACGAACGGGATGACGGCAGCGTGAACGCGGTATGGCGCGTTTCCGACGGTCAAATGATCGGTGTGACCGCATTCACTCTTGTTCTTACCCCGTACAATTCGGACGGAGAAGCGCTCCTTTCCGCGCAGAGAGTGTCTTTCAATCTCGAAAACGAGAGCGATATGGAAAAACTCACCGTGACGAAGGACGGCGAATACAACGTCTATACTTTCTCCGTCGACAGTCTGTTTATGCCTGCGGACGGGGAGACCGAACCTCCTCTCAATCTCGCCTATTACGGCAAGCGCTATACGGCGGAGATATCCTCTTCGAGAAGCGGCAACGGCGTGATCGCGGGAAGCTCCGTGGAGGCGGAAGAAAAATATTTGAGCTACGTCGTTCCCGGCAAGGACACTCTCGACGGCAAATATGTGATATACACTGCGGCGGAGCTTGCTTATATCGCAAAGCAACCCGACGCGCAATACAAACAGCTTGCGAATATAGATTTTGAAGGTTACGAGTGGCTTTGCGTCGATTCGTTCGGCGGCACTTACGATGGCGGCATTTATATCATTTCGGGCATGACCGTCATCGGGGACGGCGACAACGTCGGCTTTTTCGGCGAGGTGAAGAGCGGAGCGACGGTGTCGGGACTCAAGCTCGTAAACGTCAACGTGGAGAGCGATTCCGCAAAGACCGCGGGTATTATCGCGGGCGTCAACAACGGCACGATATACGATTGCGTTGCAATCGGCAGCGTCAACGCGAAATACGCGACGGCGGGCGGCATTGCAGGCATCAACAACGGCTCGGTTGCTACGTCCCAGACCTATGCGGACGTCACGGCGGCGCTTGCGGGCGGCATTGCAGGCGTCAACGCGCAAAACGCTGCCATCTCTTTCTCCAATGCGAGAGGAGACGTCACCGCGAAGGCGGAAGCGGCGGAAGACGACAGCGTCGTTGCGGTTACGGAGTCCTATGCGGGCGGTTTTGTCGGTGCAAACTACGGCACGATAATATCCGGCAGTTACAGCGGCAACGTCGTCAGTGAAAGCACGATAACCCTTTCCAAACCAAATTATGCGGGCGGTTTCGTCGGGTACAACGGGGGTACGGTTTCCGGCAGCTATGCGGGTTCCAATTACAGCAACGACTACTCGAAGCGCAATACCGTCAGAGCGCAGGGTACCGCTAATCTCGCGGTCGGCGGCTTTGTAGGTTTCAACAACGGCACGATAAACGCCTGCTACGCAAACGTCAAGGCTTCTTCTTCCAACTACGTCGGCGGCTTCGTCGGCTTTAATGCGGACGGCGCGAGCATAACGGATTCTTACAGCATCGGCGGCGTTACCGTAAACACCAACAACGTCGGCGGCTTCTCGGGCAATACGAACGGCACGATCGACAACGTCTATTATTACGACGAGACGCTGGGAGACAGCGAGACGAGAAAGGATAAGACGGTTTCGGAATACGTCGCGATCGAAAATATAGGTCAGACTCTCGCAACAAAACTCGGCGATGCGTTTGCGGTCATAGGCGGCGATCATCCGATAAGGAACGCCGTGCTCAAAAACACGATCTACAACGTGACGACCTCTCTCGAGATCGGTCCGGGCGCGAAGATAACCGCGATCGTTCAGTACGTCGACAACGACGGAACGCTCAATACGGTCACCGCAGGCAACGAGAGCGAGACCGGCATTACGGTATGCGGCGATCAGCAGAGCGAAGGCACCGTGATCATCGTATTCAGCAACGGTTCTTACAGAGGACTCGTTATCGTAACGGTCGAATAAACCTTATGTTTCGATCTGAAAAAAGCATTGCGGCCGCGCGAAAGCGCGGTCGTTTTTTTGTGCGCAAAGATGAACGAGCCGGAACGGAAGACGGCTCTGCAAACGACGATTTCAAAATTGCAATCATTTAAGTTGTCACGTTCTCTGCGGAGGCAACGTAGGCGTCGCGTTTTGGAAAAAAGAGGACAGATCGCCGCATTTATAGTAAGTCGGGAAAGAAAAAAGCACTGCAGAGTATGGCAGGCAATGAGGTCAGTGGCTAGTGATAAGATTACGAGTATGTGGCGGGCGGTGCGGTTATGCCGAGGCAGTCATCTAATCGTTGTCGCGTGAGGTCGCAGATTTGCGAAATTCGACTTAAGGCGCAAGAGCGCGTTGTAAATTGAAAAACGGAAGGCGAGACAACAAATTCAACGTCGCTATACCTACGACGATGCCGCCGAGTGGTGTTCGGGGGCGCGCATTTGCGTTTGATAAGGAACGAGACTTAAACTTTTCTGACGTCTTATTATGGCTGATTCAGATCGGAAATTATGTCTGATTAGTTGCTTTGCGCAACGTACTGCACAACGATCGTATGCCGATAGGCACGCAAGAGAATGCGCCGCGTTCCGCGAAATCATGGGAAAACGAAACCGCCTGTCGGTAAGCATCTCGACAAGGGGCTTAAGCAGCGCATAAAAAGACCTACCCTTTGCAGGGTAGGTCTTTTTTTTATCATTCCTGTCAGCTGTTCTTTACGGACGTCCAGAGATCGAGCATGAGCTCCTGATTGTCTCCGTAGTCTCTCATGACCGCGCTGTTGGCGATTATAGCCGCGCTGGGGTACTGAACGATGTCTACGGGCACCGCGGTGTAGTCGGGACCGAAGAAGTAGGAAAGATCTACGGTATCATAGTCTTCGGCAGAGTAGTTCTCCTCTATCCATTCGAGGATCTCGGGAGTCGCTATTGCGGAGGTGTAGCCGATGTACTCCATATTTCTGATGGAGATGTCCGGACGGCACATAAAGTTGATGAACAGGTTTGCCGCCTCGGTATTTACCGCGTACTTGGGTATGCACCAGCCGTCGCACCAGAGGTTGGTACCTTCTGCGGGAATGTAATAGTCGAGAGTAGTCATACGTTCTCCGTTTTTGTCAAAGACAAGCTCGTCGCGTGCGTATACAGCGTCGCCGGACCACTGCAGGGTCATGTAGGTATAGATACCGTCCGCAACGGTCTGCTTGCCCTGATCGGACTCATAGCTGTAAAGGAGCGGCTTTTGAGCAATAAGCATTTCTTTGACCTTTTCGCGGTCTGCCGCCTCGGTAGCGTTGACGGCTCTGTCGAGCGTCATTTCGGCGTCGTAATACTTGGAAGCGGGATTCTTGAAGGTGTAAAGAGAAGCGATCGCATAGCTGTCTCTGACGCTGTCTTTCATATCGATCTTGCCGCTGTACTTTTTGTCCCACAGGATACCCCAACCTTTGCTTTCGAGGTCAGAGTAGTCCACCTTTTCGGTGTTGTACAGGATGCCCATCGTACCCCACATATAAGGATAGGAATATACGTTGCCGATGTCGTACTTGAAAGTCGTGCCGTCGGAAAGGAAAGACGCAGCTCCTGTGCGGTAATCCTCTATGGGTTGACCGTTTACGTCGTTGCCGAGATCTTTGTTGAGCTCAACGAGATAGCCATTTGTCTTCATCTTCTCGATCATGTAATCGGAAGGGCACACGACGTCATAGTCGACGTGTTTGCCAACGACTTTCTGGTACATAGTCTCGTTGTCGACAAAGGTGTCGTACTGGATTTTGATTTTCTTGCCGGTCAGAGCGGTGTAATACTCCTCGAACTCTTCAAAGATGCTTTCGTCGATGTATTCGTCCCAGTTGTAGACTTTGAGAATCTCTTCTCTCGGAGTACATCCGGTCAAGAGGGGAAGCAGGCTGAGACCTGCAAATGCAACAATGAGAAACAAAATCAAAATTCTTTTTTTCATATTTTACTCCTCTTTGGGCTTTTTTTTGCACCCGTGTTTGTTTTTTTCTTTTTTTGTTCGGAAGTGGATTTATGGTTGGCATAGAGCAACAGTGCGGCAATGACGATAAAGATTATCGTGCTGAGCGCACGCATTTCTATCGGCAGAGGCTTTTTGCCGCTGGCTTTGGAGTATATCAGCGTGCTGAGCGTGTATATGCCTCCGTCCAGAGTGAATTGAGTGATCACGAAGTCGTCGATAGAAAGCGTGACCGACATTATGAATCCCATTATTATGCCGGGAAGAATGTCGGGGATAACGACTTTCCACAGCGCTTGCGTGGGCGTACAGCCGAGGTCCATGGCAGCTTCGTACATCTTGTTGTCCGACTGTTGAAGTCTCGGCAGGACGTTGAGAAGCACATAGGGAGTGCAGAACGTCGTGTGCGCGAGTATCACGTTTATCAGCTGTACCTCGCCTTCGAGCACGATGAAGGATCGGAACATTCCGAATAGCAGCATGAGCGAAATTGCGGTGACGATCTCACTGTTTACCATCGGGATCTGGTTGGTTTGTTTGTACGCGAATTTGATTTTTTTGCTTTTTACGCTGTTGATGCCTATTGCCGCGGCGGTGCCGAGTACGGTCGATATGGCGCTGGCGCATACGGCAATTATCAGCGTGTTTATTATCGCCTTCAGGATGTCGTCGCTGTTGGAGCCTGTGAAGAGCTCTATATACGCGTCAAACGAAAATCCTCTCCATGAAGAAATGCTCGTAGTATTGGTGAACGAAAACACGATGAGCCACAGTATCGGCAGATACATTGCTGCGAGAACGGTGCCGAGAAAGGTCTTTGCCATTATCTTTTTTACCATAATCCGCCTCCTTGATTCGTGCTTTCTTTATCGTATTTGTTGAGAATTATCATGGATATTCCGACGATGATTATTATAACGAAGGAGATCGCGCTGGCGACGTTGTAATTGAGGTGCTTCACTTGTTGATCGATATAGTCACCGATCAGAGAGATCTTGCTGTTAGACAGCATTTTGGAGATCGCAAACGTGGTTATCGTCGGGGTAAATACCATCGTTATGCCGCTGAACACGCCGGGCAGAGAGAGAGGTACAGTGACTTTCCAGAAAGTAACTCTCGCTGAAGCGCCCAGGTCTGCCGCGCCTTCTATAAGAGAATAATCTATCTTTTGTATCGTCGTATATATCGGCAATATCATAAAAGGCAAGAAGTTGTATACCATGCCGAATACGACCGTGCCCATACCCATCGAAATGCCGAAGAACTCGAGCATCGCTTTGGTTGCGAGCGTACGGAGCAGAAAGTTGACCCACATCGGCAGCATAAACAACATGACGACCACGGATGATCGGTTGTAGTTTTTGTTGGCAAGCAGGTACGCGACGGGGTATCCTATCAAAAGGCATATTACCGTGGTATAAAGTCCGACGAGCAGAGAATTTATCAGCATCGAGAAGTTGTCTTCCGAAAACACCTTTTTGAAATTGTCGAAAGTGAATTGGAAGGACAGCGATCCGTCAGCTGTCTCGCAGAAGGAATACAAAAGCAGGACTATCAGCGGAAACACAACGAAAACCGCCATGAAAACTCCGTACGGGAGAGCGGCGTATTTTCTCGTGAAGCCTGCAAACTTTGAAGCGGGTTTCTTCATTGTCTCACTCCTTAACGAGTCTGAAGTCGTTTTTGTCGATCGCTATGCCGACTCTGTCGCCTTTGTCCCACAGGTATTCGGTATCCGCGTAGATGTGGCTGTTGTCGTCGGTCTTGATGTCGACGATATAGTTTTTGCCTTTGTATATCATGCTCTCAACATTGCCTGCAAGGGGGGCTTCTTCTTCGCTGTCCGTGAGATCGATTTTGTCAAAGTCGACGGAAACGACGTAGGATTTGCCCTTGAGGTCCGCCTGCACCCCGTCTATCGTTACAACGTCGTTTTCAGCGTCGTAAACGCAGTTATCGAACAGGGATTCGGGATTGAATTCATAAGCGGCGCCGAGTATGGACAGCGATGTGTTGGACAGGATATCGCAATTGAAGCGGTTTGTCACATGCTGCTTTTTCATGATCTGTATGTTTTCGGGATCGACGTAAAGTCCGATCTTTCTACCGGGTTTGTATTCGACCGTGTTGTGGAGAATGAGCTCGTATCCGCCTGCGAGGCAGGTCATCTCGTAATGAACGCCGCGGAACATACAGCCGGTTATTTCGCCGTTTAAGATGCCGTTGCCTTCGCGTTTGATGACCCAATCTTCGGGACGGACAACGACGTCGACTTCTTCGTTCGGGGCAAAGCCTGTGTCGACGCATTCGAATTCCGCGCCCGCAAACACAACCTTCTTATCCTCGGGCATAACGCCGTCGAGGATGTTGGATTCGCCGATAAAGTCTGCGACGTATGCGCTTTGAGGCTCGTTGTAGATCTCGATCGGGGTGCCTTCCTGCATGATGACGCCGTCCTTCATTACGACGATCGTATCGCTCATCGTGAGCGCTTCTTCCTGATCGTGGGTGACGTATATGAATGTGATGCCCAGCTTTTTGTGCATATCTTTGAGCTCGAGCTGCATTTCCTGTCTCATTTTGAGGTCGAGCGCGCCGAGCGGCTCGTCGAGGAGAAGTATCTGCGGCTCGTTGACGATAGCGCGGGCAATGGCGACTCTCTGTTGCTGACCGCCCGAAAGGCTGTTGACGTCGCGGTCCTCGTAGTCCGAAAGTCCGACGATTTTCAGAGCGTGTCTGACCTTGTCGTCGATGAATTTCTTGTACATATTCACCTTTTTGACTTTTCTCACGCCTTTTTTGGTCGTCACGGTCATCATCTGATAGGAGCGGCAGAAAGGGACGGTCTTTACGATCTCGCTGCCGTCTTTTTTTATGACTTTCTGTTCGACGGGCATATAAGCCATGTTGACGAGTTTCGTCACCGTCTTTCCGGTTAAGGTTTTTTTGGTCACTTCCACCTTTTTGAGTTTGAGACCGAAAGCGATGTTTTTGTATACGTTCAGATGAGGGAAGAGCGCGTATTTCTGAAACACGGTGTTTACGGGGCGCTTGTACGGGGGAAGATCCGCAATGTCCTTGCCCTCGAGCCTGATCGTGCCGTCGTCCGGCTTTTCAAAACCCGCGATCATGCGCAGAGTGGTCGTCTTGCCGCAACCGCTGGGGCCGAGCAGGGTCACGAATTCTCCGCGTTTTATCTTGAGATCGATATGGTCGACCACGGTCTTACCGTCATAAATTTTGGTGAGACCGTTGAGTTCGATGATATATTCCTGGTTGTCGGTCGTAATTTTTTCTGCCATTGTCTTATCTCCCGTATATCAGAATGTCGGTGGGCTGCTCACCCATAAGAGCTCGCAAATTTCGTCAAAACGGTTTTCGACGTAATGTCTTTTATGCGCGGTGAAATAAAAGGAGTCGCCTTGCTTAAGAGAGTGGGTATGCTTGCCGATGTGAAGCACGGCGCTTCCTTTAAGAAGATATCCGAACTCCTCTCCCTCGTGCGGCATATCCTCGGTCGATTGCGTGTGAGGATCCAGCTTGACGAGTATCGGCTCCATCTCGTTTTTCTGACTGTTGGGGACAAGCCAGGTGATGGTCTGACCGTCGCTTTCCTTGACGAAAAAGTCACCCTCGCCAAATACTATCTGTTCTTCGGTATCCTCGCTGAAAAAACTTTTCAGATTGCTTCCGAGAGCGGTGAGGATGTCGATCAGGGTAGCGATCGAAGGGCTGGTCAGATTGTTTTCGAGCTGCGAAATATAGCCTTTCGTCAGTTCGCAACGGTCGGCGAGCTCTTCCTGGGTCAGACCGCATTGAAGTCGCATGGCTTTGAGTTTTCCGCCTATATCCATCTGAAAGCCTCCTCTTGAGTGTTTAGTATTGTTAAACCCGACGTTTTTTATAATTTGACATAATAAACAGCGAGTTTATTTTTATTAAACAAGATGATTATAAAAATAATGTCGCT
The DNA here is from genome assembly GCA_944383905.1 of uncultured Christensenellaceae bacterium. Classification (GTDB taxonomy): domain Bacteria; phylum Bacillota; class Clostridia; order Christensenellales; family UBA3700; genus Ornithoclostridium. Next base: position 2,791 of record CALWRI010000013.1, on the reverse strand, counting down.
TTATGTCAAGCGTTTGCATATAATTTTTAAGGTTTTTTTCATATATTCGGGGGCAGAAAAATTCTGCCCGCCCGGCGTTGCTCAAAACGGAGAAACGCGCGGTTTTCCGATTTTCGATCAGGTTGTTTCGGAGATCGGAAAATTATCCAATATTATTGAAAAATGACGTCAATACTGTTATACTGTCAAGTAGGGTGTTATTATTATAACGGCGCGCATGCGCGCTGAAGTAACAAATTGATATTAAGGAGAGATTATGAAACAGAAAGACGATTCCGTTATGTCACTCAACGTAAAGCGCACGCTTGTCGTCGGCTTTGCGTTTATGGGCATAATGTGTTTTTGGGAAGTATACGACTACATCATGCCGCTCATTCTCAACCGTGTTTTCGGACTCAACGCGACGCAGTACGGTCTGGTCATGGGTCTTGACAACCTTCTCGCGATTTTCCTTCTCCCGTTTTTCGGGCATCTTTCGGACAAATACACAAAGGCAAAGTACGGCAGGCGCACGACGTTCATCGTCATAGGAACGCTTGCGGCGGTCGTCTTTATGGTTGTGATGATAATCATCGAGAACGTCCAATACGGCAAGGTCATGGACGCGAGCATCACAAATCCGCAGGTGCTTGTCGACAAAGGATTACTCAATGCCGACGCGTGGACCGCGCAGATACAGGAGCTTTGGCAAAAGGTCACGGAGGCGGGCGGTATCGACGAGGCGAAAAACGTGCTTGCCGGAGAACAGCTTGTGTCTTTCAACAAATTCCTGACCTCGTATTACGACGCGCAGACGGCGCTTGCGGCAAGCGTTACCAAAGCTCAACCCACGATCTTCGTGTTTTTCATCATTGCGCTTTTCGGCGTGCTCGTGTCGATGTCCTCGTACAGATCTCCCGCGATCGCGCTGATGCCCGACGTTACGCCCAAGCCTTTGCGCTCGCAGGCTAACGCGATAATCACCTTTATGGGCGGCGCCGGCGGTCTCGCTTCGATAATCCTGTACACGCTTCTCGCAAAGGAGAGATACCAATCCCACCTCGCGTTGTTCTTCACGCTGGCGGGAGTGATGATAGTAATGCTCGTCGCGTTCCTATGCACCGTCAGAGAGAAAAAGTTTGTCGCGGAGAGGCTTGAGGAAGAGAAGAAATGGAACGTCGTTGACGAAGAAGAAGTAGCGACTTACAGCAGACTTCCCAAAGAAAAGGTCGTCTCTTTCGTGCTCATTCTTGCCACGGTGTTTATGTGGTTTATGGGTTGGAACGCGATAAAAACCCATCTTTCGACCTATGCGACAAACGTGCTCAAAATGGAAGACAGCTTTGTCGGAATAATAAATATCCTCAACGGCGCAGGCGGCGCGATAGCGCTTCTCCCCGTTGCGCTTATGGCGGGCAAGCTGGGCAGAAAAAAGACGATCCTTATCGGCGTCGTGATTGCCGTTGCCGCGTTCCTGCCGTGCATATTCCTCAACGACGGCAGCTTCAACAGCAACGCGGTGCTGCTCAAGGTGGCGTTTACCGCGTGTTTCCTGATCGCGGGATTCGGTCTCGTTATCATCAACGTCAACACGCTGCCGATGGTGGTGGAGCTGGCGAAGGGCAGCAACGTCGGACAATATACCGGTTATTATTACGTCGCTTCGATGACTGCGCAGGCAGTGACTCCGTTCTTCGCGGGTCTTATCCTCGACGCGGTGCCGGAGGGCGGCGAAAGCATGATCTTCGTTTACGGGGTGTGCTGTATTGCGGTCGCGTTCTTCACGATGTTCTTTACAAAGCACGGCGACAACAAGCCCGAGAAGAAGAAAAAGGTGATAGAGTATTTTGCCGAGGAGGACTGACATGGCAAAGGCAAAAACGGCAAAACGCAAAAAGAAGGCAAGCAAAGGCAAAATAATTTTCTTTGCCGTGGTCGTGCTCGTTGTCATTGCTGCGCTCGTCGCGCTGTGGTATTTCAAACCCGACGTGTTCAACGAGATTCTGGCTTCGTTCATTCAAAAGGACGATCCGACTTCGGATATAGGCAGCGGCGGCGGTAAGGAAGACAATCCCTACGTCACGGGCGATACGCTCGAGATGACCGTCCTCGACATAGGACAGGGCGACTGCATATACATTGCTTTTCCCGACGGCAAGAATATGATGATGGATATCGGCAGCGAGTTCGGCTCCACGTCTCCGTGGAATCACGCCAACGAGTTTTTGCAGGAGAGAAAGGTCACGCAGATAGATTATCTGTTCATCACTCACGGCGATTATGATCATATCCGCGAAGCGAAAAAACTGCTCGACAATTATGAAATAAAGTCGCTTTATATGCCGCTTGAAAAGGCGCAGGACAGCAGTACATGGCTCAAACTGCTCGAAGCGGCAAAAGAGGAGACTTATACCGACGAAAAAGGAAGCACCGTCAAAGCAACGTACAACAACAACGTCGGCGCATATACGATAAGCGGCGAAAAGTGGGAGATGAAATGCTATTCCTTTGACGAAGCCGATTATCCCACGGGCACCAATGCCGAAAAGATAAACGCCGTTTCTCCGATATGCCTTCTCGAATACGCGGAAAGGACGATCGTGCTGACCGGCGACGCCAACGAGATGACAGAAGAATACGTCCTCGGGAAAGGCTATCTCGACAATATCGACACGGATATACTCAAGGTCGGACATCACGGTTCGAAAAGTTCCACAACGCAGGCGTTTTTGGATAAGATAGACGCGGAGTTCGCTATCATATCGACAAACGGTACAAGGGAAGTGCCGGGTAGTTACGAGCATCCGACCAA
>CALWRI010000012.1 GCA_944383905.1 uncultured Christensenellaceae bacterium | reverse complement strand
GGTCGGCGAAAAACCCGTAACTAACAGGGTTTTGCCTGCAAATGCGACTTTAGACGGAAACGGATACACGATAACATCTGAACACAGCAACTTAAACGCATACAACCTGCGGAAAATTAACAGTGCTATCGGAAGCAGAGACAGTTATCTGTCCTGGTGGGGAATAGATACTGCAGGTGGAGAAGGTAATTACGACGTTCAGATATACAGCGGTGTGGATGCTTACGGTCTCAGCAATGTAATTTCTGTCAACTACGGCACGATAAAAAATCTGAATACCGTTGTAACCAGAGTTGACGGCGGAAGCGACGACATTCAGGCAATTTATATATCGCCCTGGAACGGAAACGTAATGATGGGCGGTATAGCAGGAATAAACTTCGGCGTTATCTACAACTGTACGATGGAGAACGAGATTAAGTACGGTTTTATCCCCAGCCAATACTATGTCCACGGAAGCGATGCTTCACACAGAGGAGATATAAGTTATCAGGAATTTTCTGCGGTCGGAGGTATTGCGGGATACAACGGAGTAAATCCTTCTGATTCTTCTCAGACAGGCAGCATATACGGATGTAAAGTAGTTGTCAACGACGTGCTGGGATTGTTCAGAAGCGAAATCGCAATAAGAGGACGCTTGGCGTGGGACAATTATATAGAAGTACCCAGCAACAGTATTACCAGCGGTGTGGTAGGAGGAGTTGCCGCGATCAATAACGGCGGTATAGTAAGCGGCATAAATCTTTATGCCGAATATCGTGAAACTTACGAGAATTACACCGTATTGTATAATACGCCGAGACACTCTTCCAAGAGCTATACCGGGGTTATCACAGGCATAACGAATATCACTTCTTCTCCGATTGTGCTGGAGCTTAACGGGCAGAACTGGACGTTTGCGCCTTCTACGGTAACAAATATAACTCTCGAAACGGATTATCTTTACATAAAAGCCGAAGCTCACGACATGACTGACCTCAGCAGGGGCAGCTATGGTGTTATGAACAGCGCGCAATACCCTGAAACAGGCAATTATGCAGGTATAGTTTGCGGTCAAGGAACGACAAACTCAAACGTAAACTTCGTTGCTTCTTACGGCGGAGATCTCGCAAGCGCTCAAAACGTAAATTTCAGGACCTGGAATGCAAGCGAACTGAATTCGTCTCAGCCTATAACGTCTGCGGATATTCCGAAGTTCGGTTACGGCACGAACAATTCAAACGATTACATAAACGAGATAACGTCTATAAACACGCGCTTTGAAGGGCAGATGACGGAAAACAATTCGACAGACCTTACTTCTGTAGGCGCAACGGTAAGCTATATATGGGATGCTGAGCAGCGGTCGGACGGCGGCTGGGTAAGCGGTCTCAGACAGAATATCAACTTTGACAATGTCAGCGGCATAAACGCAGGCAACTATTTCATATACGGCACGCAGAGCTATGTAAACGGCGCGCCGTCTTACGCTACGGGAAGCGCAACTTATGAGAGTGCAAACGTCACTTACGGCGGACTGGCAGTCATACCTTCCGCGGCAAGAACGGCGGTGGAATACGATTACAGCCTGCTTATGCAGAACTTTACGGATTCCGCAGCATTCGACGCATTTGCAGGAGTCAACGCGGGAGCAAATTTTGCATACGCGTACGCGAACGCGCTTGTTCTGAATAAAGCGCATACTCTTGACAATTCTTCTGCATCTCAGCGTGAACTGCGCAGCTGGAAAACGATAGACGGCGGACTCAAGCAGATCACCGTCACGGGTCTCAACAATACCGCTGTAAGCGTTGACGGAATAAACGCTTTAAGCGATTTTATCGCGGTAAACAGAGGTACGATAGTAAATCTCAGCATAGCTTATTCAGTCGCGCGCGGCACGATCTCCGCGAGCGGGAATACCGCGTACGGTTTCGTTGCCGGCGTGAACTACGGAACGATAGCTCCCGCGGTGATATCGACAAGCGCGGTCGAGCTTTCCGGCAGCAGCCCGACTTCGCTTTTATATCTGGGCGGCGCGGTCGGTTACAACTGCGGAAACATGTCGGGCATCACGCAGAACGTCGCGGGAAACATGACGGTATCCGGCAGCGCGAAACAGGCGTTCCTCGGCGGCGTTATCGGCGTGAATACCGGCGCGGGCACCTTGCAGACGGCGGTGCTGAACGGCAGTTACGACGCGACGGTGCAGGCGACGGCGGGGTCGACTTACGGCAACTACGTCGGCGGCTTTATCGGCGCGGGCGTCAACAGCGGGTCGGTCTCCACTCAGGGCAACGTTCTGACCCTTACGCAGACACAAGCGGATCCTTTCGGCAACTGGCTGTACTCCTCGAAAATGAGGGTGCAGACCAACGCGAATTCTTATACAGGTCTTTTCGCCGGACTCATCACGGCAAGCCCGATTTACAACGCGGCGACCAATCCTTACATAAACGGTCTCGTCGCGGCGGCTCCCAACCTTGACGAGGCGGTCGGCTGGTTCAGCCCGACGAAAGGGGTGATGACCCTTGCCGGTTACGCGGCGGGCACGACGGGCGCGAGCGGAAAGTACGTGTCGACAGATCTTATCAGAGGTCAGGTCTACACGGTGCAGGACGCGTCCGACGCTTTCGTTTCAAAAATACTCACCGACGTCTACTGGGCGCCGACAACAAACATTTACAGATTTACCGTCACCAGCTTTGCTTACAGCGGCAACTGGGCGCTTATGCCTTACGACTCCGGTTATCGGAATTTCGTGAATTACGGCTCGCCGCTGAATTCGGGCGAAACGTTTGCCACGGCGTGGACTTACGAAAACAACAACAACGGCAGTTACGCTTATACTTTCGACGCGGGGCTTTACATGCAGAACAACGACGCGTCGTCCAACCCCGACTATCTCGCGCCCGTAGTGGGCGTTGAACTGATATACAGAATGAACCTGCAAAGCGGCGTGTCCGCAGGCGATGCGACCAACGCAGACGACGCGCTGACCCTCTTCCTGAGCGGCGAGTCGGCGGGCTTTGAGCATATGAACCCGAACAACGGATATAAGGCTTTGTGCGCGGGCGCGAGCGGCGGCTACGGCGACAACAGCGGCGACCCGTGGACGGTGAGCGGCGGCAGGAACATCGTGTTCGACAAGCCTTACGGACTCGACGGCAGTCACAACGGCGGAATGTCGATAAGCGTTACCGGCGACGCGACCTCTTACGCGCAGGTGTGGGACGAAGCAAGTCAGAGTTACGCGACCGCGGAATTTATCGCGGTCAACAACTCGTCGATATACGCTCTCAAAGTCACCGTCGACGGAAACAAGACTTATTCGACAGGCGACAACCTCGCATATTCGCACCTCGTCGGCGTAAACAACGGCACGATCTCGGCGTGTACGGTTACGGTAAACGGCAACGTTTCGCTTTCCGCTACCGGGGCGGCGGTCTACGGCTCGCTGGTCGGCATAAACAACGGCACGGTATCTACGTCGTCCGCGACTTTGAACGGCAGCGTCAGCGTATCGGGCGGCGGAATAAGCTATGCGGGCGGCGCGGTCGGTATCAACAGGGGAGTAGCGGACGGCACGGTCGTTAATTTCGACGGCGGCGCGATCGCTCTTACCAATTCGGGCGGCACGCTTGCGGTACTGGGCGGCGCGATAGGTCTTCAGGATTCGGCAAGCCTTTCCGACGTCCAGACGACGGGTTACAACAGCTCCGTCGTGCTTGTCGGCGCGGGTTACGCGGGCGGCGTTATCGGTCTTGCCAATGTGGGAAATACGGACAGCGTCGCGGGAATAACGGCGACGAAGACGTCTTTGACGAACATAGCCAACTCGGTATACGCGATGAACGTAAACGCGGAAAGCGGTTATACGGGACTTATTTCCGGCGCGGCGGCAGACGGAGAATTCGCGAGCGGCGCGCTTGAAGGCATTGCAGCTATCTATCCCGACGAAGTTGCCGATTATGCGATACCGTGGACGACGGCGCAGGCGAATGCGCTTTCGATGTACGGTCGCGGCACGGCAGCGGCGGCGGAAGGTCTGCTTTTCAAGATCTCCGATTTCAGCAACGACGGCGCGGCGGAATTCCTTACCGAGCGCACGATTACGGTGAACGGCGCGGAAAAATCCATCGCGTTCATGCGTTCGCAGATAGTGAATATGAGCGAGGTGACTTTCGTCGCGACGTACAATTATTACGACGAGCAGGGAGATCTCGCGGTCGACAAAGGATACGCCGGCACGCCGACTCTGGCGGCGGACGTATATACCCTCGCGATAGGCGGCGGTTACGCAAACAGCTCTCTCTGCGTGCCCGTGCTCGATCTGCTCATTGATTATACCGTCAGCATTTCGGACGGACAGGTAGATCAGCTTGTCGACTTCATGAGAGGAGATAGCGACGGCGCTTACGCTTCTTATGCGGGCGCGCACAAAGCGACGCTGGCTTCGGGCGCAGCGTTCTCGCTCGACTCCGCAACCGCGACTTTACGCGCGGAGAGCTCCGCAAAGAAGATACTTATCGGCACGGGCAACACGTTGACCGTGTCGGGCACTCTCCCGAGTGCGGAATACAACGGATCGACGGTGACGGGCGGCTTCTTTGCCGTCAACCGCGCGCAGGTAATCAACGTAAACGTCGTCGCGAATGCGAATCTTAGCCCGAGCGGAGACGCCTTCGGACTTTTCGCCGGCGTAAACGAAGGAGAACTGACAAACGTCGGAGCGGCGATGTACGGCGCAAGCGCGTCCGTTGAAGCGTTCGGCGTGCTTATCGGCGTGAACTATGCGGACGTCAACGGCAGCGCGGTAAACGTCGAGGGCGTTTATACGGTAACGTCAAACAAGGTTTTCGCGGGCGGCGCGATAGGAAAGAACAGCGGCAACGTGACCGACGTTACCGTGAATTTCAACTCCGCGACTCTTACCGCGAACGCGACTTCGATCGCGGCGATAGGCGGCGTTGTCGGCAGTCAGGACGGCGGCTCTCTGACCGACGTCGGTACGGCGGGGTCGGATATGAGAACGACCGTCGCGAGCGGCACCGGTTATTCGGGCGGAATAGTAGGCATTATAAACACGGGCGCGCAAAGCGGAGGCAATGCGCAGGTCGCGGGAGAGAGCCTTGCGCCCACCGTAATTTCCGGCGTTTACGCGGGCGTATATCCGTCTGCGATGTACGGCGGATACAGAGGTCTCGTTTCGGGCGCGACTTCGGGCATAGCGAGCGGCGCGATAGAGGGCGCGGCGGCGCATTATTACGAAAACGGCGAAGACGGAGATCCGCAGATTCCGTGGTTTACGCAGGACACGGGCACCGTCTCGATGTACGGATACAGCGCAAGCGCCGACGTTTCGGCTACGACCGGAGTTTTGTTCAAGGTCAGCGATTACAGTGACGACGGCAATGCGGATTTCATCGTTTCGAGGCAGCTTTCGTCCTCGGCGGGCGGAGCGGAGGTGGGCATTGATCTCGGCGCGTTCGCAGGGGCATACGGTCTTACGATAGGAATATATTATCATAAATACGAAGGACAGACGCTTTCTTCGGAGCTTCTGACGTCGGGCAGTTATTCCTCGTCGGGTTCGTGTTTGTATTCTGTAGACGGTACGCGCGTCAACGGTACGGGAACTTACGTTCCTGTCATCGAATTCTTTGCGGAATATACCGTAGATATATCGCAAGGCACGGAAAACGATTGGGAGAGTGGCACGGGCATAGAAAACAGCCTGCTGTTCTGCTTTGTTGACGGCGTGGGCGCAAATCAGCTTTACGCGGGCGCGAAGAAGGGCAACGTTACGGGCAATATCGTCATCGACAAACCGATGAACGGTTACGTCACGATGAGAGAGGAAAAAGTTCTCGAGGGCAACGGCAACAAGTTGATGTTCAGCTGGGTCGGAGATCTCAACGGCAACTATACGTTGCAACTCGGAGACAGAGGCAACGACAACGCGAGCTCCGGCAGCGGCGGATACGTTCAGACCGACGCCGGAAGAGGGCAAACGGGTGCGGTCGGCGGTCTTATCGCGGTCAACTACGGCACGGTCAGGAATTTTGCCATCGCGCACGCAAACGTCTCCGGCACGACAAGCGGATACGCATTCTATATGGCTCAAAAGGTCACGACGGGTATGCTCGTCGGCGCCAACTTCGGCACGGTCGAAAACATAACGTACGACAATTCAACGACGACGAATTCCGTGAAGATCAGAAGTCAGAACGGCGACGACATAATATTCGGCGGCATAGTCGGCACCAACGCCGCGTCGGGCACGGTCAGGAACTTTACGCTGTCGGAATACAGCGGAGTTTCCGTCGACGGAGCGGAAGAAGCGATCTACGGCGGCGTTCTCGGCGCAAACTACGGCGAAGCGTACGATATGAACGCGCAGATAGGCACGGAGATAGCGCAAAACGATTATATGACGAGACTTGGCACGGATCCCGCGTCGGTCACGGATTACGTCACGGTTTCGGGGATAAGTATATGGGGTGCGTCCGTCGGATACAATGCAGGTGAACTTTCGGGCGCGGCAGTCAAATCCAACGTAAATTACGGCGTCAATTCCGGCGGCGCGAGCAGTCTTGCCGCAGGCGGCGTCGTCGGTATGCTGGACGGAGGATCCGCTTCCGGACTCAAAGCAACGGGATGGGGAGGCTTCTTCGTTTACGCTTCCACGATAAGACTCACGACGGTGTTCAACGTATACGTCGGAGGTCTCGTCGGCGCGGCAAACGCGGACGGAGCGTCCGAAATAGGTTTTGTGAAATTTGCTTCCGCGGGTAAGAAAGCGACGTTGAGCAACAGCGTGTTCGCGTTGAGCGGAGGCATGGTAACCATGGATTCATACGGCGTGGGCATTGCCCGTTACGGTTACGTTTCGGGCGTTCTCGCGGCAAGTTACGCTGCAATTCCTTCGGGCGCCGTTTCAAACACTTTCTGGTACATTGCGGATAAACTGCGCGAAGTCGAGGGAGACGGTGCGGAGATATTCCCCGTATTCCACGGCGGCAACGCGTTGCATCCGACGTACATAAGCGCGTTCGGCATGGCGCCGTCCGATTGGCTGAACAGCAACGACGAAGTCGACAACAACGCGCAGTTTGCGACGGGATGTTACGGCTTCACGATGGTGGATTCGGACGACAATCCGATCAACTATCTGACGATGGACGTCTCGATCGGCGGCGGAGTCCTGACCGTCACCGTACACAAGCCGACGGGCATTTCGGCATACTACACTATGTCGGAATTCAGTCAGCAGATTTCAAGCGTCGGCGGCAACGGTACAGGCAGCGTGGGCGCGGGCAGCAGCGCGGATCAGATTCTCACCGTCTCCAACGTCGGAGCAAGCGGAGCGGGTTATCTGACCTTCTCCTTTGAGTCGGGCGTATATGCGCTCACGGACAGCGCTTATGTTCAATATATGATTCTGAGCTTCCTGAGCTCGAAGCCTTGCGGAGCGACGGGCAACGGACAGGTGGTAGGATATTATTCTTACACCACGGTCGACGGAGAATATTCGAGGACGGTCGGAGACGCGTTTTACCGCGTATATCAGCTGTGGTCCGGTGCGACCGAAATGAGAATGTACGGAACCAACAAGACCGTGCAGATAAACGCTACACCCGGGCAGGCGCTCGTTCTCGGAAAAGACAAGACGTTTGACGGAGGACAGGACGCGGGATACGATATAATCGTCACGTCGGCGTTTGCCAACAACATAGAGCTTTACGCTTTCGGCGGCGATCTTGACGGCGTTGAACAGAAATATCTCGTCGTCAGCGAATTCATAGCGGTTAATTACGGTATTTTCAAGAATACGGACATCCAGCTTTCGGGCACGGGCGAGGACGACAAGAATATAAGCAGAAACGCTCTCGACGTCCTTGCCAACGCGAGCAACATAGGCATAGACACGACGGGACTGACGGGCTTTATTTACGGCATGCTCGTCGGCGTCAACGAGGGCACGTTATCAGATTTCGACGATTACAGCTTCGACAGGACGATAACTCTCGACAGCAACGCGGACGCTAAATACAACTCGATATTCGGAGGCATGGTCGGCGCGATGTCGGGAGAGAATGCCCTGATAAGCAATATAGGACACATCACGTTCGGTACGGACGTGCGCGCGGGCGGCATAACCATGACGGGCGAGGCAAACCTTATTGCGGCAGGCGGCGTGGTGGGCATTGCCATTCAGGGCAGGATAGAGCGCGTAGGAGTCACTTTGACCGCAAACAGCTCCATTACGGTAAACGCGACGCACAATTCGGCGACCGTGGGCGGTGTGGTCGGCGATTTGCGCGGCGTGCTCTCGGACGTAATATTCGAGTCCGAATATCAGTCCAAGATGTTGATCTCGGGCACGAAATCCACAGGTACGGCTGCGCTTGCCAATCTCGTCGGCGTAATAAACACTTTCTCGGACGAGAGCGATACCGCGACGATAGAAAAGGCAAAAGTAATCGGTATAGGTTATCTCTACAACGGTCTGGACGAAAGCGGTATAGTGACGACGTCGTCGACAAAGCTGTATACGGCGGGCGTCGTGGCGCTCGGCTCAAACTATCAAACGCTTACGGCGGACAGCGAAGACGAGTTCGTGCGAGATATTGTCGCGGCATACGGAGAGATCAGACCGTCCAAACTCGACAGCGTATACGTTGACTTTGAGGGGTACGTCAGAGCCAAGGCGAACACACGCGTCGGACTGATTGCGGCGAGATTGCTCGACGGTATTACGAGCGAGGACGGCGTGACGGCGAACGCGGTGAACATAAACTGGGACAATCTCAAAAACCTGGTATGGCAGACGGCGTGCGAAGGCGACAGTATGTGGACGACCAACGCGAACTATGCGGATTACACGGCGGCGTTCAACACCAATTCCGCGATCGCCGTGCTCGGATACGCGCCTGTCACGATAGATTCCAACAATCCCGATCTGCGCGGACTCGGCATGAGGCTTTGGCTTACCAACAATCTGTATTCGACTCGTCTGACGACATCGGATATGGTGACGAGCTGGAAAGGCCTCGGACAGCTCGAAGTCGTGGTCACCGGAGATCTCGTATGGAATGAACTTTCCGTATCCGCAGCTTATTATGACGGCACGGAGACGGACAGCGCTCTCAAATACAAGCAGATATCGGCGCTCGGGTCGGTTTCGTCGGCTTCTGCCGCGACGATAGACGTTGACGTTACAAGCGCGCTTGCGTTGATGAAAGGATCGGCAGAGACATTCCCCAACGGAATTTATATGTTGCGCGTTACATACAACGAGGTCTACATTTACAATCAGACGCAGCTCATGACCTTCATGTCCTCGGGTGCTGACACTACGCAGGGGCTTCTTTCTTCCGATGCCGATTACAACAGTTACGCAAACGCGAACGTAGGCATTATAGCGAACGACCTGGAAGTAAACTATGCGACGCAGGGCACGGGTGATAAAGCGGGACATTATTACACGACAGCGGTTACCATGAGAGCGGATAAGATACTCGAAGGCAACGGATACAAAGTCACGATCACTACAAGCGGTACTATTCACAGCGCTGTCATCGACGACAAGGGCAACACTCCTGCGGGAGCATTGCTCGACGGAGAATATTTCTGGGATTATATCGGAGGACTCAACACGCTGTCGTCGTCCGATCTGAATCAGATCAACACCACTTATTCGATAGGTATCAGGGCGGGCGCGCTCTTTGTGGGCAGGAACCTCGGCACTATTCAGAATATTGCGTTCGAATTGCCCAATTCCGTCACGATAGACAACGTCGATTATGCGAAGTGGCACGACGTGATCACGCAGGACAGCTGGAGAAATTACGGCACTTCGCTGTTCGTAGGCATAGTGACTGCGGTAAACGCGGGAACGATCGACAACTGCACGCTTACGATCGGCAACAACGCGAAGGTGAACAGTCTGCGCGGTTCGGCTGACGGTCCGCAGTTGCAGAAAGGTTATGTCAACGACCTCTCTTACAAGGTCAACACGATGTCGACGAACGGCGGATTTGCCGGTCTTATGTACGGTACTTCCACCGCACCTTCGTATATTTCCAACTGCACGGTCACTCTCGGTGAAGGAAGCGAGATAAGAGCGACTTCGCGTTCTTCGTCCTTCAGCTGGGCGGGCAGAAACGACAGCGTGTTCGCATACGCTGGCGGCGTCGTCGGCTGGCTTACCAGCGACAGCACTATTTACAACGTGACGGTTAACGGAACGGGTACGATGACCGCGTGGGGCGACCTCGACGCAGGTTCGTTCAGTTCGGGTGACAAGGTGACGAGCGCGGGCGCGATAGTAGGTCTCAATTCGGATCACTCCACATATACGATAAGCAACAATGCCGACGAGTACGGCATTATAGACGGCGTTATATGCAACTGGAACGGCGCGGCTTACTTCCTCACTACGGGCAACAACAACATATTCTATTCGTCCAGCGGAAGGGTCAACTATTACGTGGGCGCTCAGCTTGCGGGCGTTGCGGAGCAGAATACGCTCAACAACATTTACTTCATGTACGGTATCGATCAGTACAAGACCTTCCATCAGGATAACTGGTATTACGGCGACAATGTTGCCGCGAGACAAGCAAGCGAGGATTTCCTCGATAAATACAATTATGTCGTTTCCAGGGCGGTTCAGCTGCTCGAAAACAATTCTTTCGGATACAGCGCGATATACGCGATAGCTCAGAAGCCGGGCGGATCTGCAAGCCGTACAGAGGTGGCTTACAGGAACGCGGACGGAAGCGTGACCGTCAACCTTGAAGACAAAGTGATAGACGGAAAGACGGTCCCGGCATTCACGTTTGAAAATTACGTGAATTATCAGACAGCCGTAGACGACGATTCTGATGTTTCAGGCGTTTCAGGCGCGACCAACTTCTCGCTTTACGTGGCTTCCGGCTCGACGTTCTACGTCGCCAACCAGTATTTCCCGAGGATAACGTCGACCATGGACAGCGGCGGAGACAAGAACTATGACTATGTCGGCGCGCGCGCGGCGGCTATGATAACGATCAACAATACCACAGACTGGAATTGGACGTTCAAACCCAACAACGTCTACCTCTACGAAGTCGGATTCGGAGTGGATGAAGACAACGGCACCGAGCTCGATATGAACGATCCCGACACCTCGGCGTATTTGTCATTCCAGACGAAAGACATAAATTCGGACGTCGTCGTCAACGTCACGCTCAAGACGGACAATTTGGGCGCGCAGTTTGTCTGGAAGACGATCGAGCAATGGTCTTATGCGGACGGATCGCAGTCGAGGAGCGAGCTGCTGTATTACAACAACGTGACCTCTCTCGAACAGGCGAAACAGAACAACAGTTTCGTCAAGATATTCGACCGCGACAACGACGGCGCCGACTTCACGTTCACATACGTCATGGGCATGGCGATAAAGATAGCCATGGACGAGAACAGATATTATTACGACGAAAACGAAGGCGTATTCTACGACAACGTCGCCAAGATATACGACGGCACCGCGATCGACGATCCGATGCTGTATTACGCGGACGAAGAAGGCAACAGGATCGAAAGTCTCGGAGACGTGTCGGCGTCGCTGCTGTCTCCGTTATATTACAAAGACAATAATATGGGCGGTACGGTTTCGGTCAGCAAGAGCAGTACCGACAATGCCGGCGCTTACCGCATCCGCATCTCGTTCACGTCGGAAGGAGGAGAGAACTCCAAGGTCAACACGACCAACCGCACGATGATGTTCTCTCAATTCGACCACATAGATATTTACACCGTCGTATTGCCCAAGACGGTATTGCAAAGCGGAGTATCCGTCTCCAAGACTTATGACGGCACGGCAAATTACGGCGCAAGCTCGACCGTGTTTGCAAATCTCGTGGCGGGCGACTCCGTTGCCCTGACGGGAGGCTCTTACAGTACGGCAAATGCGGGATCGGGCACCACGATATTCGGCGCGACATATATCAATTTCACTTTCAGATATGTCCAGAACGGCATAATAAATCAGGCGACCATACCGGTATTCGAAGGAACGGGACAGACGTCGAATTACGCTCCTGCGTCTGCGATGCTTTCGGGAGATCTGGTCCTTGCGGACGGCTCGTTCTCGTCGTACAAAAAACCCGCGGGCACTTACGCTTATAAGGGCGAGATATTCCGCGAGGAGATCACCGCGGACGACCTCGATCTCTATATGTCGGGGCAGAAATATCTTATAGGAAATCTGAACAACAGAGTTTACGACTATTATTCTGAATACGATACGCAGGCGTTTGAAGAAGACTCCGTGATCTTCGGTCAGTCGCCGGTCTATACGACCGCGGGAGGGGGAAAATATCTTGAGATCTCCGGTTACGCTACGGGAGAAAAGATCAGGTTTTACTTCACGTTCAAGTCGGGTACAAGCAGTTACGAATCGGTCAAGAACTACGGACAATACGACGTCTATATCAACATCGACGACGCTACCAATTTCGTGTTCGCCGAAGGAACGCAGAAATACGAAAGCCTTAATATAGGTATGCTGTCGATTACCGAATACGCGATAGAAACGGCAAACGTGACCTATCTGGTCACGGCGGGTTATCTGTCGAAGACGTTTGACAATACGTCGGCGATCCCGTTCACGTTCAATTCCGCAAATCTCAAGATCACTGCGCAGAACGGTTACGAGGTGCAACCGAGCGAATATACGATCACCGTCGGAGCGATGTACACGACCTCGAAGGGAGGATCCTCTTCGTCAAGTGCAAAAGACGCGGGCGAATACGATATCTATTTCAGGATATCCAACTTCAACTGTCCGCTCGGCAACTACACGCTCGAAGACATGACCGTACGCTTTGTCGATGAAAGCGGCAGGCAGATCAGCTACTTCGTGTTGCCCAAGGAGATCAGACTCGACGCGGTGACAAAGGAATTTGACAATACCGTGCTTGCCGAAGCGGCTTATACCGACTTTACCTATTCCGGCGCGTACGCTCCCGTATCAGGAACAAACGATATGTTTGCGGTAGAATACGACTCTGTCGACGTAGGCGCGGGACTTACGATCGAATTTGTCGATACCGTCGTCGTAGAACTCAACGGCAACAATTACGAGACGGTCAAGGTTGTCTCCGGATCCAATCAGGGAAAGCAGAATTACTATGTCGCAAAAGCTCGCGATAATTGCGGAAATATCACGCCCGTGTCTGTTACGGCAGAAAGCGTGTCGATAATTTACAGCAACAGCACCAACGTCGATTATCGCAAGGAAGGCACGTCGGTCGTCATGAAAGACTCCAAGGGCAACGTCGTGAACATCTATCCGCTTGTACGCTTCGACAATAAGAATGCGGGCACGAACAAGACGGTCACGTTCGTTACTACAAGTCAGACGATAGCGGGCAAGAGCTATGCGCTTCTCACCAACTCCACTCTCGTCAGTCAGTCGCTACCGACCACGGGCGTCGGTTACGCGGGCAACTATTACGTTTCCAAGACGAGCTGGACGGTCGGCGAGATCGTCAAGAATACGCTCGCGCTGGAAGATATCCTCGGCAACATCGTCATCAGTCAGACAAACGGAAAGTCGACTGTCGGAGGCAGCGAATATCTGTTTGAAAATCTCGGCGGCAAAAGCTATACCTATCATTACGGTTATTACGTCGGCTTCGAGATCGACCCGTCGGCGACGATAATAGAGGACGACCCGCTCAAAGATCACCTTACCGTGACGATAACCAACGAGACGAACGAGATCAACGGCTATGCGGGAAATTACACTCTCGTTCTCGAGATAGTCGGCACGGACTACGATTGGGACGAGAACGTGCAGGATTCGAGCAGAAAGGTCACGAATTTCAGGATAGATAAGCAGATCCTCAACGCGTCCGACATCACCGCGGCGCTCCCTGCAACGGTCTACACCTACACTTCGGTATACAGGACGATCACTCCGTCTGTCGTCGTCACCGACGAGGACGGCAGACAGATGTCGCTTGAGGACGGAGAGATAAGCTGGCTCGCAAGCAGCTTCTCAAACACCAATCCTTACTTCGCGGGTCAGTACAACAACGGTACGAGGCTGCCCGTCGGAGATTATTCTTTCAGCGTTACGCCCGTGTTCGTCGGAGACGACAGGCTCAATTATACATACACGCCGGGCGGTTCGGCGTATATGCTCGAATTTTCGATAATCCCGTCATCGCTCGGCGTGATACGCGCGACGAAGGAGTTCGACAACACGACGTCTCTTAACACCGAAGGCAACGTCGCCGTGTTCACGGGCATACAGAACGCGGCAGATCCGTTCACGCCTTCCGGCTCTTACGTCTCCAAAAATTCCGGGTCGGGCATAAGGCTCGATCTCGATCACGTCACGACGACGGTCAACGGTACGAATTATTCGCTGCTTGTCGACGAGAGCGGGCGCGTGACCAACAACACTTACAACGAGTCCAACGCTCTCGGCACGATAAACAAATATACGATCTCCGCGACAGAGCTCAACACTTATATTCTCGGCTGGGTCAAGGACGTCGCGGAACGTCAGCAGCTTTCGCTCAAGACGGGCGCGCAGCTCGAATACCGTTCCGACGAGGCATCGGCATACGGTTCCGAACATTTCCTGTTCTCCGTTTCGGGCATGAGTTACGGCTTTACGGGTTCTGTCGCGTCAAACGTGCTCACCATCTCGCAGAACAGCCAGACGGTTGCGTCGATGTATTTCGCCGTCAACGCGACGAGCGGGGCTCACACGTTTGCGTTTGCTCCCGGCGGAGGAGACAAATATGTGTTGCCGACGGGCGATTACACGGTTACGCTCACCCTTTCCAACTTGAATTTCGAGCTTGAGCAGGGGGCAGGAAACGGTACGTTCACCGTCAACAAACAGGAGATCAGCGGAGGAAGCGCTTCCGGCAGCGCGAACGTGTTTATCGTCCTCAACGAAGAGTTCTCTTACGCATACGGAGAAGAAGGTTTCAATATGCCGACGGTCGAGGACGTCAAGTTCGTTTATACGCTCAACGTCATAGACAAATACACCGGCAAGATCGGCGCGACGTTCACGCAGGATGACAAAGTGATAGAGAGTATAGAATACTCCCTGACCGCCGACGCGACCGAATTCTTTAACGAGATCGCGGGACCGCTGTATATCGGCGGCTATTACGTCTGGGCGACGACCGTCGCGGATTCGCTCGGCAACTATTCCGTACCCGAGGGTGCGAAGATAGCCGTTTACGTCGCAGGTACTCCGGTTCCCGAAGTTCCCGACCCCGAAGAGGGCGAAGAGGGAGGACAGGGAGAACAGGTAGGAGAGACGGGAGATACCGTCACGATCCCGTCGTTGCCCGCGGCTCCCGCGTATTTCGTATTGCCGCGCACTCTCAATATCTCCGCTATCGCGAAGACTTATGACGGCACGGTCTCGTTCGACGGCGCCGTGCTCACGAGCGACGCGCTTGCGGGAGACGGCATCACCGTGGCGGTTCTCGACGGCGAATACGAGTCTCCCAACGCAAATTACGACAGCACCGGCTCCGTGTATATAGAAGGCAATGCCGGCAGCGATTACGTCGGCATCGTGATAACGCCCGTTGAGGTGAACGGCACTCTCTACAATATGATCTCCGTTCAGGGACTTGCGGGCAATTACTGCATAGCCGGCGACGCGACTTCAAACGTCGTTTCGGTTGCCTGCGCGAAGATAATGAGAAAATCCGTCGATCCCGCAAGCGTGAAACTGACTTCCGATACGTTTGAGAAGAAGTACGGAGACGAAGCGGCTCCCGAGCTCCCGATTGTCACGGCAGATCTCGCGGGTTCGTCGGAGACGGTAAATTACGACGAGAACAACGTCGTCTACAAGCAGGGCGGCGAGGTTGTGGTTCCGCAGGCGGTCGGCGGTTACGAGATGTATCTGACGGGCATCGCGTTTGACAACTACGAGGTCAGCGGGCTCGGAGAAGTGCTCGTCAACGAAGGCAGAGGCGCAAGCGTCGAAGAGGGAGAAGAAGGCTCCGGAGAAGGCGCAGGCGACGAGAGCGGTACGGGCGGCGACCAGAGCGGTGCGGGCGAAGAAGGAGAGGAAGAACCGCAAGAAAAACCCGAAACCTATACATATTACATAGTGCCCAAAGAGGTCGTGATCTCGGGCGTGGTCAAGTTCTATGACAAGACGGACGAGGTCGTATATTATGCAGAAGGAGAAGACGGCATTTCGGCAGAAGTCACTGTCGCGGATACCGACGGCAACGAAGTTCTTGACGCGGAAGGCAATCCCGTAATACTGCGAATTCAGGCGAAGATGAGCGGAGTAAACGCCGGAAAACTCAAGGACGTATACGCCGACTTCACGATGTTCGGTTACAACGTCAATTTCGACGAGTCGAACACGGCGGTATATTACAGACTTCTCGTAAAGGGAGAGGACGGCACGGAGAACGTCGCGAGCAACTATTGCGTCGCAACTTCCGATTCGGTGCTGCTTCCCGAACAGTTTGAAGAAAATTACGAGCCCGATCCCGATCTCGGATATGACGACACCCCCGTCGTCAACAACGGGCTTGTCTATCAGATGACCTTTGTAGGCATAGGTACGGTCATACCCGCGCCGCTCACCGTCGAGGGAATAGAAAAGGTGTACGACGGCACTTACGATGTGACCCAAGGCAGTCTGACGGGTATGCTCGCAGGTGACGAACAGCCCGTCGTCGCAAGGTGGAGATACGATACCAAAGACGCCGCGACGGGCAAGATCGTCGGGATAGAGACGGACGGAGAAGTATACGAGTTCGGAGGCGTCGAATATTATGCGATCTACGTTATGGTCGGTACGGAAAAGGTGCTGTCCGATTACGGCGTCGCGGCGGTCGACGTCACAGACGTCGAGGAGACGGAGATCGGCGAGGACGGTAGCGAGACCACCGTTACATATCGCTATGCCGTGCTCGAAGGCGCAGGAACAATCCTGCCTTACGCTCTGACGGCGGAGAATTTCTCAAACGTCGGCGTCGCCGGCATGAAGAGCGTCGAATACAGCTCGACGAGATACTATTCGCTTTCCGAAGTGAGAGCGACCCTGACCGCGCTCGGATTTACGCAGGCGGCGGTCAATACGGACGGCACGCTGTCCGTCGTCTTCGAAAACGGCGACGAGCTCACGTTCAGCGCGTCATTCGGCGCGGGACAGAGCACGGCGCACGACGCCGCGACTTATACGGTGGTGCTCTCTCTCGTCAACGCGGTCAACTATTCGATGGCGACGCCTTATACGTTCGATTTCGTGATCACGAGGCAGTCGCTTACGAAAGTGTACGTCGTCACGGGCGGACTCTCGAAAGAATACGACGGCACCGGCGCGCTTCCCGCTTACTCGACCGACGGCTGGGTCGTTTACGCGGTTGACAAGCAGGGCGCGCTCGTCAACGTCACGGGATCGGGATACGCCGATCTGTCCGCGGCGAACATAGTGTTCAAAAAATTCAACGAAGAAGAAGGAAAGGACGAATATTTCGTGCCCGTCAACGTGACCGCGGATCCCGGTTATCAGATATACGTTACGGGATTTGAGATCGACGCGGCAAACTATGTGTTCACTTCGACCGAAGACGCGCTCGGCTGCGCGGCGTTCGACGAGGTTTCCGTGCTCGAAGAGAAGGCATATTACAAGATCACTCCGCGCGTCGTGGAGATAACGGGCGACGCGTTTGAAAGCAAGACGTTCGACGGCGCGTACTCGCTGCGCATAGACGGCGGCGTGCCGGGCGAAACGGTAGTCGTCGGCGACTTGAGCGGACTCAACGCTTCGCTGGCGGGCACTTACGGTACTCTCAACGTGACGCCTTATGTCAAGGACGTCGCGACGGACGACACGGCGTTCAACGGCGAGAGCATAGCGGAGAATTACGCGCTTTATTATCAGGGCGCGCCCGTCGGCTCCGATACGGTCGTCACCGTTACGGATTACACCGTTTCGCAGGCTGACGTGCTCGTTGCGGAGCGCGACAACGGAAGTTACGTTATCGGCGTTTCCGGTTTGCAGGGACTCGACTTCCTGTTCGCGACGTCGTCCGACATAACCGAGGCGGTGCAGAGCGAGATCGCGGATACGCTTTACGGCGGAGAGGTCTGGTCGGGAGGCAGTTTCGACACTTCGTCCGCGTTTGCAAAACTCAACGCGGCGGTTGCGGACGTGTTCGCTCTCTATGTCAACAACGGAGAAAACGCGGTTACGCCTTCCGTGACGGAAAGATACGTCTTTGACGACTTCGCGTTCACGGCGCAGGACGGCGCTTACGTCCTGACCTTCGTATTCAAAGGGATCGACGGTTACGACGGAGCGACCGCGACCGACAGATACACTTTTGTGATAAAGGGCGTTTCGGACAGCGTCAGATCGACCAACTATTCGACCACGTCGTCCGAGCTCGAGAGCGGACAGCTCAACGCGGCGCAGGCGGGCGAGGGAGTCGCGGTCTCCACGGTCGAAGAACTGCGCGAAGCGATAATTCAGAACAAGACCTTCTATCTTGCCAACAGCATATACGGCGCAGATCTCTCCGACGTTTCCGACACGGTATTCACCGGTAGTTTCGACGGCAGAGGACACACGCTGTCGCTTACGGGCGCGGCGGACGGCGCTACTCACGGCGCGGCTGGTATGCTCGTCGCGGTAAACGACGGCACGATAAGCAATCTCGTCGTCAAACTCATGCCTGGCGCAGCTCTCAACGCGGCAACGGCGGGCGGTCTCGTCGGTATCAACAACGGCACGATATCCAATGTGTCGGCAGAGCTTGTCGGAGACCTTGCCGTGACGGGCGCGACATATGCAGGCGGCATAGTCGGCGTAAATCAGGCGGGCGCGACGATAACGTCGGCGACCTTCGTATATTCCGCGGACGTTGCGGCTGCCGGAGCAAAGTGGGGCGCGATAGCGGGCAACAATGCGGGCGCGCTTGACAGAGTAGCGGTCAGAGTAAACGAGAGCGCGGGAGCTTCGGCTTACGCGGTTTCAAGCGCGGGCGCGGGATTCGTCGCGGGCAATGCGGGCGGCTCCGCAAACGGCGTGATAGTCGCAGTCGCAAACGGCGCGTTGAGCGGAGTGTCGGGGCTGTGGAACAGCGGCGACGCCGCGGCGCAGAACGTATATTCTTACGTCGTTACCGAGGGTGCGGCGGGATCGGCGCTCAAACTGCTCGATCCGTATCCCGAAGGATATATCGGATATTATTTCGCAACGGCGGACGATTACACGACGGCGGGCACGCAGCACAACGTCCTGACCGACGCGAGCGAGTATAACAAGTCCTATTACGTCGACTATTCGGACGGCGCGGGCTTTGTCGCGATCGAGGCGATCGCGCCTTACAACAGGTTTGTATGGGACGGTTACGGCACGAGTTACCGCACCGCCTTCGGAGATTCCAACGTCGGATCTTCGCTCAACCGTATCGTCGCGTTGTTTGCGGCGGGCGACGTCGCGGCGCAGTTTGACGGCACGACCGTGATCACGTCGGGAGTCAACGCGTTTACCGTCGCTATCGGCGTGCGCGGAGGCAACGTGGACGTCGAAGGCGACGTTGAAACGAGCATAAAAGAAGTCGTCTACACGGGCGTGGCGCAGATATATTCGGTTAATATTACGGTTACGAGCGGCGGGGTTTCGGAGACCAAGACCCTGACCGTCGGCGGCACCGAGGCGGGCTATTACAGCAAGGCGAGCCTTGAAGGTATTATCGGCGGCGGCGCGGGCGGCGAGACGATAGGAGACGTCACTTACGACAGCGGTTCGAGGACGGAGTACACCTTCTCGGGAGAGGGCACAAAGGTGGCCAACGGTATTGCGCTCGTGATCTATCCCGCTATCACAAGCGCGGACGGAGCAAAGGCGGAAAAATATTACGACACGACCGACGAAGGAACGCTCGGCGTGACTTACGACGGTGAGGAGATCGCGACTCTCGGCGGCAATTATTACGATGCGGAGAACGTCGCGACGTCGCAGGCGAAGCAAGCGGAAAAATTCGGCTTCTCGACGTTCGGGGCGGTGACGAGAGAGGTCCTCGCAAAGAACGGCGTGCTTTACGAGATCGTCGAAAGGGTGATCGGAGAGGGAGAAGATCAGACCTTCACTTACGAGATCTCTCCGATAAAGATAGGAAGCGGCGACAACGCTGCCGACTTCACGACGGACACCGCGGTCGGTACTTATACGACGAGAGAGCTGATGATAGCTTACAGCAGGCTTGCGAGCCGCGAATACGCGACGCAGGTACTCACCGCGGAACAGCTTTCGGGATATGGATTCGTCAGGGTATACAGCCTCGGAGCAAACGTGACGGTTGGTACGGACGGCACGGCGACTGTGGTCGGAGACGTCGTTTACAGACCCGTGCTCGTCGGAGAAAACGCGGGCAACTACACGCTGTATTCCGCTCAATGGACGGCGCCTGACGGACTTGCTGTCGGCGTTGACGAAGACGGCTTCGCGCTGTCGGGATATTCGTTGAGCGTACAGGGCGAGATAAAGCCGATAGATCTCGGCGTCGGCGCGCAGTATGTCGTCGGCAGGGATCAGTCCTACAATTCGGCGATGCTCGATCCGCAGGCGACTTCGGACGGCGTCGTGACCGTAACGCAGGAACAGGCGGCGGCAATGGGCATTTCGGCGGAGAATTATGCAAAACTCGTGCAGGAGGCAAAGAATATAACCGTCACGTTCGGTGAAGATTTCTTCGATGCGCTCGTACAGGAGGGCGTGCTCGAAAAACGCGACGACGGTAAATATTATGCGGTGAACGCGCAGTATGCGTCGGCATTGCTGCCCGACAAGGCGGACGGCGGCAACTTTGTCGTCACGATGACGGACAATACGGTGACGTTCCGTTACTTCGATACCGCTGTCAAGGAGGGTGCGGCTTACTACCTGATCGCGGATGAAGAAGATTATCTCGCATGGACGGACAACGAGGGCGGCGCGGCAGACTACTATGCGATAGACATGATGCTTGCCGCGGACGTCGATTTCGGCGGCAAGCCGACCGCAATGCTCGCATGGAGAGACGCCGACGGCAACGTCGTCGGTTACAAGGGCACATTCGACGGCAACGGTCACGCGTTCACGAACGCGATCGTCGACAGAGAAGGAAGCGCGGCGCTGTTCGAAAGGATAGACGAGGGCGCGACGGTCAGAAATCTCACGGTTGCGGACTTCGTCGTCATATCGACTGGAGCGGCTTCGACCGCCGCGGGCATAGCCGTCGACAACTACGGCACGATAGAGAATTGCGCGTTTGAGGGCGTGTTGTCGGCAAGCGCTCTGACCGGCGGCATCACGACCGCAAATTACGGGGTCGTTGACGGTTGCGTGAGCGTGAACAGGGCTTACGTCGACGTAGGCGGGGTTGCCGAAGGAATCGGTGTTGACGGAGAAGTTGACGGAGAAACGGGCGTTTCGGAGGGCGTGAGCATTACGGAAAGCGTTGTAGGCAGCGGTGAAGACGCGGTCAGGGAGACCGTGATTGAAAAAGCAGACAAAACGGCGGCAAGCTGGGAAGACGCAATTTTCACTCCCGTGATAAGCGCATACGTCTTCGATGAAAGATATATCAAGGTCGACGGCAACGGTCTGTTCGTGACTGACGATTTCATAAAACTGAACGCGGTGATAAAGCTGTTCGGCTGGGTCGGAGCGGACGCTGTGACCTCGGCTTCGCAGACAGGTTATCACGGCATTGTTTCGATAAACTGAAACGCCGCCTCCGCGACGTGAAGAACGCTGCGGACAAAATCAGGCGGAGCGCTTCGCTTGCTTAACGCGCTACGACTTTTCGACCGTTTGGAAAGAGAACGGGTTTTGCGGAGCGGTAAAAACGCCCGCGAAAGCAAAAGACGGGAAAAACCGCATGAAAAAACCGCCGCCCCACAGGGCAGCGGTCCTTTTTTTCATACGATACGTTCGTTTGTGAGAGATTAGATCTCGTCGTCATCGTCGCCGTTGTTTTCTTCTTCCTCTTCTTCGTCGTCATCGACGTCGTTGATGTCGTAATTGAAGTCGTCGTCGAGCTCGTCTTTGTATTCTTCTTCGTCTTCTTCCTCTTCTTCACTCTCTTCGTCGTCGAAGGCTTCGCCGTAATCGTCGCTGTCGAAATCTTCGTTGTCGTCGAAGGGTTCGTCATAATCGTTCCACGCTTCTTCTTCGGCAAGTTCGTCAAACGAGACTTCGCTTTCGTCCTTTTCTTCGGGCTGATCGTCCTTTTCGTATTCCTCGTCGTCGACGTTCTTGCCCGCTTTGCGCGCGCATTCGGCGCAGATCTTTTCGCCCGGCTCGAGATAGTTGGTGTGACATACGGGGCAGAGGAGTTCGTCTTCGTCCTCGTCTTCGAGAAGGGTCGCTCCGCCGATCTTGAGCTCGGCTTTGCAGACGTCGCAATATTCTTCTTCAACGGGGATCCAATTGAGTTCGCATCTGGGACATTTCTTGTATTTTGCCATAGTCGTTACCTCGCAAATTTTCCGTAGACAGAGGCAAATATTTCCTTGCCTTTGCGTGTAGTATTATATTCACTCTTGCGCGGTTTGTAAACACTTTTTAATATTTTTTTGATATATTTTACATATCTTTTTAATTATCGCGTGCGCGCGATATAAAACAGAGCAAAAAGAGGTGCCGAAAAATAATAAAAAATCCGCGCCGCAAAAAAAGGGGAAAAGCGGCGCGGAAAGAGGGGGAGTACCGCAGATCGCGGTACTTTGGGGGTTGTCTATTTTGTTGCTTTCGACAAAGCGGCGGCTCGTCAGACCGCTCCTTCCATTATCATCTTGTCGGCAAGCAGAGCTATGAATTCTCCGTTTGTCGGCTTGTCGTTGGCGGAATATATCTTTATACCGAAGATCTGGTTGATGTTTTCGATCTTGCCTCTGTTCCATGCGACTTCGATAGCGTGGCGTATCGCGCGTTCTACTTTGGACGGAGACGTGTCAAAGTTTTTGGCAATGCCGGGGTACAGCTTTTTGGTGATGCTGTTTATCACTTCGGGAGAGTCGATCGTCATCTTTATCGCCTCGCGCAGAAACTGATAGCCTTTGATATGGGCGGGGATCCCGACCGAAATGAATATGTTGGCGAGTTTTTCGTCGAGAGTATGCCTGCTGCGGCGGATAGCCTGTCTGACCTGCGAGTCGTCCTTTACGGCGACGGGGGAGTATTTGACCCTCGAACATTCGACAAGCCTCTCCTTGAGCGCCTGCGGAGATATGGGTTTGAGCATATAATAGTCCGCTCCCGCGCCGATCGCCTTGCGGATGAACGCGTCGCCCGAAAGACCGGACGCGACGATGAATACGGGTCTCTTGCGGAGCTTCGAGTAATCCACGTTTGAAAGTACGCCGTATCCGTCGAGATTGGGC
The DNA here is from genome assembly GCA_944383905.1 of uncultured Christensenellaceae bacterium. Lineage (GTDB taxonomy): Bacteria > Bacillota > Clostridia > Christensenellales > UBA3700 > Ornithoclostridium. Next base: position 30,205 of record CALWRI010000012.1, on the reverse strand, counting down.
ATGACTATGTCCAGGGCGACTGCGTCGGGCTGGAGAGTTTCTATCTTTGCTATTGCGTCGAGTCCGTCCTTTGCGATACCTATGACCTCGACGTCGGCGTCCCCTTCGAAGCTGTCCGCGAGAGAGCGGGCGCAGCTCGTTTCGTCATCTGCAATTAACAATCTGATTTTTTGCATGTTTACCTCCGTTTTCTGACAAAATTCATTTTATTGCAAAAACTTTTTACATCAAAGAAAAATCAACCGCAAAAAGCGCTTTTTAGCCGCATTATTCGCAAAATTATCACAAAAGTGATTTTTTTATCAACAACACAATTATTATTGTAATATTTTTGCGGTCGTGGTAAAATAAGCGTATGGAATTTTGTCAAAAATTGAAATTGTTGAGAGAAGAAGAGGGCGTTACGCAGTCCGAACTCGCAAAAAAGCTGGGAGTATCTCAATCCGCCGTCGCGCAATGGGAAGCGGGTACGCGTGTGCCCGCGGCGCAGGCGGTGGTCGCGCTCGCGCGGTATTTCGATACGTCGTCCGATTTCCTGCTCGGGCTTGTGGACGAAAGGCTCCGGCTCGTGCCTTATTTCAAGGAGCTGTCGCAGGACGAACAGACGTTTATGCAGGCGTTTTCGCAGCTTACGGCAGAAAAGCGCAACGCGTTAGCAGAGATCGTCAGGCTGTTTTTGTCTGAATAGGGAATAAGATAGTTTTCGGGGCAGGACAAGCGTTCGGAGAGGACGGGAGAGGCGCACGGGCAAAATCCGTGGTCGGCTAACGATTGACTATGCGCTTTGTCAATGATATAATTTTGCTATGAAATCAAGGTCTGCGGAGGCGCTCAAGCCGAGAAGAAACAGAATATGGGAGCTCGATTTTCTGAGGGGCGTATGCGTGCTTCTCATGATATTCGACCATTTTATGTTTGACGTCGGCGACATCTTCGGCTCGGAATGGGCGGCGGTGCAGGGAACGGACTTCTTTATCGGATTGTACGAGCGCGCGCTCGTGTATTCGGAAAGTCCGTTGAGAATCGTCACGAGGGATATAGTCGTCTGGATATTCGCGTTGCTTTGTGGCATATCATGTACCTTTTCGCGGAGCAACCTGAAACGCGGCATAGAAGTGGCGGTCTTCGCGGTTATCATCACCGCGGTCACGACTCTGCTCGATATGCCGATAAAATTCGGCATATTGCATATGTTCGCGGTCGCGATCCTGCTTTGGGTCGTCATCAACTTTATCGCGCGCAACAACGCGCGCAGGACGGCGGTGATATGCCTTGCCGTCGGTATAATGATAATAATAATAAACGAATTCTGCACGGCGCGCTATCAGGTGGACCCGCAGGCGTTCAGCGACAACAGCGATTGGTTTTTCATCGGCGACTGGATGATCGGCAACAGGTCGACGTTCTATTCGGCGGACTATTATCCGATATTCCCGTCGGTGGGGTATATGCTCCTCGGCGCGGGAATCGCGCCCATGCTGTATCCTTCAAGGCGGTCGCTTTTGCCGTGGCTCGGCAAATACGACTGGCACGCTCCGTTCGATTTCTGGGGTAGGATCGCGATCTGGGTATACGTCTTTCACCAGGTCGTGATAGCTGTGATCCTTGCGGCGATCAGCTTTTTGTTCATCACGCCGGGGAGTTTCGTAATAATATAAAAACAGACACGGGCAAGGAAAAATCGTGAAATAAAGAATAAGAAAAGGGCGCTTCGCGCTCTTTTTTGGGAGGTATATATGGAGTGCAATCACGACTGTTCTTCCTGCGCGTCCGCAAATTGCGGAGAGCGCAAAGAAGAAAAGAAGAAAGAAGGCGCAAAGTCAGTCAAAAAGGTAATTGCCGTCGTCAGCGGCAAGGGCGGCGTCGGCAAGTCTCTCGTCAGCGCGCTCACGGCGAGCGCTCTCGCGCAGAAGGGTGCAAAAGTCGGCGTGCTCGACGCGGACGTCACGGGTCCTTCGATGGGCAAGGTGTTCGGGATAAAGAGCAAGGCATACGGCAACGGCAGTATGATCGTACCCGCGATGACGGGTAAAGGCACAAAACTCATATCCGTCAACATGATGCTCGAACACGAGGACGATCCCGTCGTATGGCGCGGTCCGCTCATCGCGGGCATGGTGGAGCAGTTCTGGACCGACGTCGATTGGGGAGAGGTGGACTGTATGGTCGTGGATATGCCGCCGGGAACGGGCGACGTGCCGCTCACCGTATTTCAGAGTCTGCCCGTGGACGGCATAATCATAGTTACGTCTCCGCAGGAGCTCGTCTCTATGATAGTCGCAAAGGCGCTCAAGATGGCAAAGATGATGGACGTGCCCGTGCTCGGCGTCGTTGAGAACATGAGCTATTTCGAGTGCGACAACTGCGGCAAGAGACATTATATATACGGGGAGTCGAAAGCGGAGGAGGTCTGCGCGGAGTACGGGGTGAAACTTCTTGCAAGACTGCCGATAAACCCCGCTTTTGCGCACCTTTGCGACGAGGGCAGGATAGAGGACGCCGTCTGCGACGAGCTCGCGCCCGTCGTCGAAGCGGTCGAAAATGCAAAAAAGCGCAAGAAAGCATAATTATTCACGATTTGAGACTTTATGCAGAATATCAGAACGTCGTCTTTGCAAAAAAAAAAGGCGGCGTTTTTTGCAATAAAACGGACGATTTAACGGCATTTGAAGTGAAAAAATCAAATTCGTATACATTATGATAAAAAAACGCAAAAACCCTTTTAATTTGCACGCGGTATATGTTATAATAATTTCAATATTCAAAAATCCGTATAAACGGAAGGAGAGAATTATGAAAAAGATTTTGATTATGACGATAGCTCTGATCACGGCGGTCACCTGCTGTTTTATGGCTGTGGCATGCGTCGACAATTTCGACTACGAAGCTCAAAAGGCGGAGTACGCGGCAAAGACGTCTTACAGCGTAGGCGTCATTCAGCTTGCTCCCCACGACGCTCTGGACAAGGCTAACAACGCCTTCTGCGAAGAACTCGAAAAACTGATCAAGGAAGCGGGCAAGACCGTTACCTTCACCAAGAGCAACGCGCAGGGCGAGGATGCCAACAACAGCTCCATCATCGACAACTTCATCGCGAAGAAAGTGGATCTGATCTATTCCATCGCGACCGCGTCTTCGCAGACTGCGGTCAGCAAGGCGAAGGATTATCACATCCCCGTCATCTTCAACGCGGTCACCGATCCCGTTGACGCAAAGCTCGTCGACAAGCTCGAGGGTCAGTCCGGCAACGTCACCGGCGTTTCCGACATCAACCCGATCGCGCAGCAGGTCGACCTGATGGTAGAGCTTATGGGCGGAGATACCAAAGATCTTACGATCGGCGTACTTTTCGTGAGCAAGGAGACCAACTCCGTCGTTCAGAAGGATTCCGTCAAGAGCGCGTGCAAGGAAAAGGGCATAGCTTTCGTTGAAGAAGCGATCGACGGCGTCGACAATATCGGCAACGCTCTCAACTCCTTGAAGAACAAGGGCGCGGACATCGTCTATCTGCCGACCGACAACGTGCTTGCGGCAAACGCTGCGACCGTACACGCGAAGAACGTCTCCGACGGCATCAATCTTCCCATCGTATGCGGTGAAGGCGGCATGACCGAACTTTGCGGCGTTGCTACTTTGAGCGTCGACTATTCTTATCTCGGCAAACTTGCGGCACAGCAGGCTTTTGAGATCCTCATGGGTCAGAAGAGCGCTATGGAGATCCCCGTCGCGAGCCAGACCGAAAACTTCACCTACATTGTGAACACCGAAGTCGCAAACGCGATCGGATTCACCATTCCGCAAAGCGTTATAGATAAAGCAGAATAATAAAATACTACGACCCTCTCCGTCGAAAGGCGGGGAGGGGGAGAAAAAATAATGGATACAGTACTTCTTGGCGGCTTGAATCAGGGATTGCTCTGGGGCGTTATGGCTATCGGCGTATACATAACATACAGGCTTCTCGATTTTGCCGATTTGACGTGTGAAGGAAGTTTCGCACTTGGTGGGGCGGTCGCGGCGTCGCTGATACAAAACAGCGGCTGGCACGGCCTTCCTGTTTGTTTTATCGCGCTTCTCGCGGGTGCCGCGGCGGGTCTCGTGACCGCGCTTCTGCATACCAAGCTCAAGATAGCGCCGATACTTTCGGGCATAATCACGCTCACCGCGCTCTATTCCGTCACACTTATCACGATGGACAACAAAGCGTCGATAGGTCTTATCAACGTGCCGTTGTTCTATTCCGTTTTCGGCGGTATGATGTCGCGTTACAGCATACTGATAATGGCGCTGATCTGCGTCGCGGGAGTGATAGCCGCGTGCTATTGGTTCTTCGGCACGGAGATAGGCAGCGCGATCCGCGCGACGGGCGCAAACGAAAAGATGTGCCGCGCGCAGGGTATCAACACCGACAATACGAAGATAATCGGGCTCATGCTTTCCAACGCTCTGATAGCTCTTTCGGGAGCGCTCGTGGCGCAGGAACAGGGCACCGCAAGCTGGACGACGGGTCAGGGCGCGATCGTCGCGGGACTCGCTTCGGTCATAATAGGCGAAGTCATCCTGCCTTCAAACAGCAATTTTGCGGTCACTCTCGGCGGAGTCGTGGTAGGCAGCGTGATCTACCGTATAATTTACGCGCTCGTCTATTATATCGGTCTGCCGACCGAATACATAAAGTTGAGCACGGCTGTGCTCGTCGTAATTGCGCTTTGCCTGCCCGCGATAAGGACGAAAGGCGCGGCGCTCGTCAAAAAGCTCGACAACTATCTGAGAGAAAAATATCCGAAATACGCGGATTACGCAAGGCGGAGAGACGAAAAGAAAGCCGCGAAGAAAGAGGCGGAAAGACTCAGGCTTCTCGGCACGATAAGTTCTCTCACCGAGCAGCTCGGGACGTGCACCGACAAGAATACGGTCAAGAAATTGAGCGCAAAACTGGTCAGGACAAAGGAAAAGTATGTCGAAAAGTACGGCTCGAAGGCGCTTGATGAGGCGAATGAAACGCAGGAAGCGCTCTCCGTTGCTCCGACGGGAGGTGAGGACAGATGACGATGCTCAGTCTCAAAAACGTGTCCAAGACCTTCAATATGGGCACGGTCAACGAAAAGAAGGCGATAATCAATCTCTCTCTCGACGTCGAAGAAGGCGATTTCATCACCGTGATCGGCGGCAACGGCGCGGGCAAGTCCACTCTGCTCAACCTCATTGCGGGAGCTTATATCCCCGAACAGGGCACGATAGAGCTTGACGGCAAGAACGTGACCAAACTCAAAGAGTACAAGCGCGCTAAGTATCTCGGCAGAGTGTTCCAGGACCCGATGACGGGTACGGCGGCAAATATGGAGATACAGGAAAACCTTGCTCTCGCGGCGAGGAGAGGCAAGATGAGAGGTCTTTCCTGGGGCGTGACTCACAGAGAGAAAGTGGATTACAAGAGTCAGCTCAAGATACTCGGTCTCGGGCTTGAGGACAGAATGACGGCAAAGGTCGGACTTCTTTCGGGCGGACAGAGACAGGCGCTCACGTTGCTCATGGCGACGATGAAAAAGCCCAAGGTGCTTTTGCTCGACGAGCACACCGCGGCGCTTGACCCGAAGACGGCGGAAAAGGTGCTTTCCGTTACCGAGGAGCTCACGTCGATAAACAACCTGACGACGATAATGATCACCCACAACATGAAAGACGCGATACGTTACGGCAACCGTCTGATCATGATGAACGAGGGCAATATCATATACGACGTCCGAGGCGAGGAAAAGAAAAATCTTACCGTCGCACAGCTTCTTGAAAAATTCAAGATCGAGAGCGACAAGATGCTTATGATATAAGACAGGCCGCGGCTCGCCGCGGCTTTCGTATGTCCGGCGAGAGAGACGTCCGCCAAAACGTAATAAAGGCGTGCGTCGCAACCTAATGACACGGAAAAGGAGAGATATGGAAAAAATAGCAAGTTTTCAGATCGATCATGCAAGACTTCTGCCCGGGCTGTATCTGTCGAGAAAGGACAGGTGCGGAGACTGTGTCGTGTCCACGTTCGATCTGCGTATGACGGCTCCCAACAGAGAGCCGGTGATAGATCATCCGGCGCTTCATACGATAGAGCACCTTGCCGCGACCCGTCTGCGAAACGGCGAAATAAAGGATAAGGTCGTCTACTTCGGACCGATGGGGTGCCGCACGGGTTGTTATCTGCTCGTGTTCGGAGAGCCTTCGCCGAAAGAGATCTCAAAGTACGTCGTCGACGCCTTCGAATTCATAGCGGGATACGAAGGAGAGATCCCGGGAGCGAAAGCGGAAGAGTGCGGCAATTATCTCGAACAGAACCTCGCAATGGCTAAATATTACGCAGCGAAGTACGTCGACGAGCTCAAAAAACACGGGCGTTTCGAGTACCCGCAATGACGGGTCTCAACGTCTGACGATAATGAATGCGACGCGCGGAAAACTTCCGCGCGTTTTTTTGCGGGCAGTCTGTAAGACAAATTTTTCGCAGATCGCGAATAATTTAACGATTTAATACCGCATGAATAAAAACCGCTCGCTGCCGCAGACGGGATGGCGGGCTGCTTTGGTGCGCCTGGCTTTGGACAAAAGAGAGCCGATTTGATAAATATCGCATTTTATCAACACGGGCAGGAAAATTATTTTGTGTGTACAACACGGAAGCCTCTTTTTGTCGGAACGGAGACGACAGATTCGCAAAGTAATGGAAAAATTGCGCCGTAATCAAATAATTATGCAAAAAGATAAGATTAAAGAAGAAAAGTATGGACAAAACGGAGGCGCGCGCACAAATCGATTTTACATTCATTCCGTTGATTTTTAATTTTTGCTATAATATAATGTAAACGCGAAATAAAATTTTTATAATAGAAAAATTAATGACGAGAAAAGGAAAGGCGTTGCCGGAGTGCGACGCAAGGAGAATCGTAATGAAAAAATTTATCTGCGTTTTGTTGGTGATCTCGGCAATCCTGGTCGGAGCTTTCAGTATGGCGGCTTGCGACACGAAGGAGGTTGAGGGCGGCGGCACCGTTTTGCCCGCCGAAGGCATAAACGCGGTGCTTTGGGAAGGAAAAACCGTCAACGTACCTTCGGAGAACGTGGGCGTTTTGTTCGAATCCGTGCCCGAGAGAGACGGCTACTTCTTCGGCGGCTGGTATTTCGACAACGAGACGTGGGAAAATCCCGCGGATTACGACGCTGTCGTCAATGCGGAAGAAGGGACGGTGCTTTACGCGAGATGGCTTGACGACGACGAGGTCGTCAAAGTCACTTTTTACGATTGGAGCGATTCTCTCGTCATTTACAGCGCGTATTTCCTAAAGGGCAGCAATCTCAACGGATATGTGAGCGCTTCGGACAAACCGTCGGACGAGACGTACGACTATTATTTTGCGGGCTGGGATAAGCCTCTTTCCAACGTCACCGAAGATCTCGAGGTGCGTCCGGTTTACGACAAGAGGATAAGGACTTTCTCCGTCACGTTTGTCGTGAACGGGATAACGGTCAGTTCGCAGAGCGTGGAATACGGCGGCTCCGCGACCGCGCCGTCCGATCAGGCGGTGCAGGCTGCGCTTCCCGTAGAGAAGGGAGTTGTCTACCGCTTCGCGGGCTGGAACAAGAAATTTTCCGAGATAACTACAGACCTCAAGGTCAGCGCGGTACTGACGAGTGAATACGCAAAATATACCGTCACTTTCAATTACGGCGACGGAAAGAGCGAGAGTCAGACGGTCACTTACGGCGAAAACGCGGTTCCTCCGACAAACGAGGACGGCAAGCTCGACAAGACTCCGACCGACAACACCGATTATACTTTCGTCGGCTGGGACGGCAATTACTGCTTCGTCACCGGCGACAGGGTCATCAACGCGATATACAACGACAACGTCAGATATTATACCGTCGATTTTTACGACGGCGATCTGCTTTACTGCCGAAGATACGTTCCTTACGGCGGCAGCGCGCTTCTTCCCGAGTCGGATCCCGTCAAGGCTTCGGACGCCAGCTTTGACTATACTTTCGACGGCTGGAGCGAGGACGCGGTAAATGTGACTTCCGACATGAAGATATACGCGAAGTTCGAGTCGTCTGCAAGGAAATACACGGTCTCTTTCTACGTCGAAGGCGTATGGGTAGGGGACAGACAGGCGGAATACGGCGGCAGCGTGACGGCGCCTTCCGTCATTCAATTCGAAGACAAATACGAGTTTGTCGGCTGGGACGGCTCTCTCGAAAAAGTGACGAGCGACAGAAAGCTCAACGCCGTGCTCGAGCTGCGTACTTTCGACGTGACGTTCAGATACGGCACCGAAGACAACTACACCGACCTCGTCGTCAAAGACGTGAAATACGGACACGCCGCAGTTGCTCCCGCGGGAGTGGCTTCCGAGCTGCTCGCATGGGATACCGCGCAGCACCGTTATATGTTTGCAGGCTGGGACAGCGACTTCTCGAGCGTGACGCAGGATATCACAGTCTTTGCGGTATACGATAAGGTCGTCAGAGTGTATGCGGTAAACTTCGTAAACGACGAGGGCGACAGGATATGCGGCACGCAGTACGTCGAATACGGCGCTTCCGCGACTCAACCTTCCGCTGAACAGACGCAAAAGGCGAGCGACGAGCAATACGACTATACTTTCGTCGGCTGGGACACCGACGCGTGGACGAACGTGACGGGAGACGTCACCGCAGTGGCGGTATACGACAAGACGGTCAGGACTTTTGACGTTGTGTTTATTGATGACGACGGAGTGATCATAAAGGAAGGCACGGCTTCTTACGGCGACGCGCTTTCTACGGTCGCCCCGCAGGATCCCGCAAAAGAGCAGACTGCGCAATACGCATATTCGTTCTCTCATTGGGCGGACGGAGAAGGCGGCGAGATTTCGCTTTCCTCAATCGTTACGGCAGATATTACTCTGACGGCGGTTTATACGGCGACCGTCAGGACTTATACCGTCACGTTTATTTTCGGCGACGGAGACAGCAAAGTCGAGCAGGTCGAATACGGCGCTTCGGCAACCGAGCCGACCGCGGAGGAAGCCAAAAAGGAGACCACGGCAACGACGCAGTACGTCTTCCAGGGCTGGGACAACGCAAACTGGCTCAACGTCACGGAGGATGTTACCGTCTATGCGAAATATCTCGAGATAGAAGTGTATCATTGCGTCAGGTTCTATGCCGAGGACGGCTCCACGCTTCTGAGCGCGCCGCAGTACGTCAGATACGGCAAAGATTCCGCAGTCCTGCCCGATTCGGGTCAGATAGTCAAACAACAGACGGTTTCTCACACCTATACTTTCGACGGATGGAATTACACCACGGACGGCGGCGAAAGCGGATATATCTCTCATCAGGATCTTGCGCTAAAAGCGTCGCAGATAGACGACAGCTACACGTTCACTGCGCACTTTACGGAGTCGCTCCGCAAGTACACCGTCGTATTCTACGACGACGACCGCACGACGGTGATCGACAGCCAGAGCGTGGATTACGGCACGTCGGCGATCGAGCCGGAAGCTCCGACCAAGGCGATGACAGCGCAGTGGATATATACGTTTGCGGGATGGGATTCCGACAAATGGACGAATATCGGCGGCGACACCGTGGTATACGCGACATATTCGCAGGAGCTCCGCAAGTACGACGTCACGTTCGTATACGGCAACGTATCCGACGAGGCGAGCGCGGACTACCGCACGACGACGATACAGGTGGGTTACGGACTCAGACCCGAAGTGCCCGCGGACATAGACACGACGAGACCTTCGACGGCCAAATACGATTATACGTTCGTCGGCTGGGACGGATTGCTCGAAGTCAGCGGAGACATGATCGTGACGGCAAACTATTCCAACAAGATACGCACATACAAGGTCACGTTCTACAACATGACGACGGGCGTTCTCGACGGCGAGTCGACGTTGGAGTACGGCTCGTGGATAGAGCGCACGATGAGTATGGGCGGCTATCTGTGGGACAGCTGGTACACGAAGAACGGCGACGATTATACCGCATTGCCGCTCAAGAGCGAAGTGACTGCCGTCGACGAGGACGGAGAGCTTGTCGGACACGTTCAGGGAGATATGACGCTTTACGGCAACCTCGTCATGGACGGATTTGAATTCGACAGCAGCAACAACATCAACGCATACAAGGGAGACAGCAGTTTCGTTCATATTCCGACCTATGCCAACAGGCAGAAAGTGAACAGGATCAACAAGCGTATTTTTGCGGGCAGAACGCAGGAAGAGATAGCTTCGGTATATCTGCCGCTCGGCGTTCAGGTTTCGGGCGAAGCGTTCCGTTCTCTGGACAGGAGCTATGGAGTGATTCAGGATGCCGACACTGCAAAGACCGTGATAATCTACTGCGAGGCGGAAGACGACGGCGGCTGGGATGCAGGACGGGATCAGTTCGATACGGACTGGGATTCCGGCATAGAAGGAAAGAACAAGTACTTCAACGTCAAGGGCATCGAGACCGTCGGAGATTACAACTACGTCCTTCTCGCGGATAACACGGCTATAATACAGAAGTTTGTCAACGCGACCAAGCAGACCGTGGAAATCCCCGCAAATACCGTTGAGGTAAAGAGCGGAGAAAACGCCGGCGTATATACGATCACGGAGCTTACCGGTTCTGCTTTCGACGGCATGAGCAACGTGACGACGGTATTCATTGCAAACGAATGGAAAAACAAAAAGTTCGGTTCGTATATATTCAGCGGACTTACCGCGACGATATATCTTGCGATAGACGACAAAGACAAATTTGGCAACCGTCCCGCGATAGAGTGGGGAGGCGCATCGGGCTATGAAGTCGCGCTAAAGTGGGCGGATTGGTCTCTGCTTTGGGCGAATATCAAGAGCGGAGACGAAGGCTCGCTTACTCTCGAATGGAATTGCGACGGTCTGTATACCGATTCCGACAAAGTGACCTATCTGCTCCGCAGCAACGGAGAGGCGACGGCGCTTTCGCAGGAATACGTCTTCTTCCTCGACGCGACGAAACTCTCGATACCCGAGAAGTTTACCGTCAACGAAAAAGAGTACACGGTTACCGAGCTCGGCGCGCAGCTCTTCAAGGACGAAAAACTGCTCACGTCGGTGACGATCCCGTCTTCGATAAAGAAGATTGGCGATCAGGCGTTCTACGGTACGAACCTCTCGAGCCTCACGCTTGCGGAAGGACTTGAAAAGATCGGAGATCTCGCGTTTGCGATGAACACCAATCTCAAATACGTCTACGTTCCCGCTTCATGTAGCGAAATAGGTTACTTCGCGTTTACGGGTGCCAATAACGTCGAGCTGTTCATGGGCAGAAGCTCCGCTCCGACGGGATCGGGACTCATCGGCTACAAGATGGGCTGGAACTACACGACGGAGCTGTCGATAGGAGATCTTGTCGACATTTCGTCGGCGATAGATTCTCTGATAGCCAACGGCACAAAGCTGCCGACCTATTGGAGCGCGGTCGGCAAGGTCACGGTGACGGAGCCCGGCTACAATACCGGAGTGTACGCAAGGGTCGACCTCGTTTATATTGCAAAGAAGGACGGCACGGCGCATCTGTACAAAGCGGCGCAGAACGGCAGCTATCTGAAGCTCAACAACTTCAGCATAGCGGGTACGGTCACGTTCAACGACGTCGAATATCCGGTAAGCACGATACTCAACGGCACGTTCAGCGGTTATTCGGTGAGCACGGTATTCATTCCGTCCACAGTCACGACGATAGAGGCAAACGCGTTCGACTCTGCGGTCACGATAAAGACGGACGCCGCCGAGCAACCTGCGGGCTGGAGCCTGCCCGAAGGTTCGACCGTTGTCACGGGTCAGAGCGGACTGAAATAACAAGGAGTGCGCGAAGAGCTCGCCGCGGTCGTCGCGGGAAACGAATAAGATTAAAGCCGTCCTTTCGGGCGGCTTTTCCGTTTGTGCAAAAAAGATTTTGAGACAAGCAAAGAGAGGATCCCGTCGGCAAAGCGGATATTTTCGCAGTCAAATATGTTTTTTCATTGTCGTCGTGCGCGCATGCGGAATTTATGTTATGATAATAATATAATAATGCGTTCCGCTATGCGGCGGCGCGATAAAGGAGAGAATATGACAGAAAAGGAAAAGGGAAAAGCGGGACTTTTTTACAATCCCAATTACGACCCGGAGCTTACCAAGGAAAGAGAATGGGTCAAGGACAGGTGCTTCGAATACAACAATATTCCGCCTTCGCACAGAGAGGAAAGAAAGGCGATGATAAAGAAAATACTCGGAGGGACGAAAGGGGAGTTTCTGATCGAGTCGCCTTTTAACTGCGATTACGGGTACAATACTTTCGTCGGCGAGAATTTTTATGCAAATCACGGACTCGTATTGCTCGATACCGCGCGCGTGACGATAGGCGACAACGTCTTTTTCGCGCCCAACTGCGGCATATACTGCGCGGGACATCCGATCGACAAGGACGAACGCAACGAGGGGATCGAATACGCGCTTCCCGTCACGATAGGCGACGACGTGTGGGTCGGCGGCAACGTCGCGATCCTGCCGGGAGTGACGATAGGCAGCAACGTCGTGATAGGCGCGGGCAGCGTAGTTACAAAGGACGTGCCTTCGGGCGTCATAGCGGCGGGCAATCCGTGCAGGGTCATCAGGGCGATTACCGCAGAGGACAAGGGGCGTTTTCCTTCGATAGCGGACAAGAGGCGCCGGGTCGTCGAGTTATAAAGCGTCGGTTTGCGGCAATAATCGTCAATGAAAATCATTCCGATGAAGGCGGCTCGCTTTTTGAGGTTTCCGCGCTTGACAGATTTTGCCAAATACATTAAAATGTAATTGTAAAATCCCTGACGCGGGGAGTAGTCGGCGCGCGTTACGCGCGCAATTAAATCGCTAACACGGAGCACGCGCTCCCGGTTTAATTTGAAATGACGAGACCGCACCAAGCCGCTTTTGTCGGCACGGTGCGGTTTTTTTAATAAAGAGTCAAAGGAGAGTTTTGCTATGGATTTCCTAATAGAATCTATATCGCAGATCACCTGGCAGAACGTTGTCATGTGGGTCATCGGCGGCATACTTATCTTTCTCGCGATAAAGAAGGATATGGAGCCTGCGCTTCTGCTTCCGATAGGTTTCGGCGCGATACTCGTCAACATTCCGCTTTCCAACGTGATCAACGAAGTGATCGTGAACGAAGCGGGAGAAACAGAGGTGGTCGCGAGAGGCATTATCGACTGGCTGTTCGAAGTGGGAGTGGAAGCAAGCGAGGCGATGCCGATACTTCTGTTTATCGGCATAGGCGCGATGATAGACTTCGGACCGCTGCTTTCAAACCCCAAGCTGTTTTTGCTGGGCGGCGCGGCGCAGTTCGGCATCTTCCTGACGATACTTCTCGCGACGATGATAGGCTTCAACATAAACGACGCTGCCGCCATCGGTATAATAGGCGCGGCGGACGGTCCGACCTCGATACTCGTGGCGATGAAGCTGGGCAGTCAGTTCCTGGGACCGATCACAGTCGTCGCGTATTCGTATATGGCGCTCGTGCCGATAATACAGCCGGCGGTCGTCAAGTGCATTACGACCAAGAAGGAAAGAAGGATAAGAATGGAGTACAATCCGGTAAGCGTTTCCCGCACGACAAAAGTGCTCTTTCCGATCGTTGTCACTCTGATAGCCGGTCTCATCGCTCCCAAGTCTCTCGCGCTGGTGGGATTTTTGATGTTCGGCAACCTTTTGAGAGAGTGCGGAGTTTTGAGGCTGTTGAGCGAGACGGCGCAGAACGTGCTTGCAAATCTGATAACCCTGCTCCTCGGCATTACGATCGCGGCACAGATGAAGGCGGAGAGTTTCGTGACGTGGGAGACCGCGATCATTCTCGGACTCGGACTTCTCGCGTTTGTGTTCGATACCGTTGCGGGCGTTATGTTTGCGAAATTCATGAACATTTTCTCCAAGAAGAAGATAAATCCGATGATCGGCGCGGCGGGCATTTCGGCATTCCCGATGTCGGCGCGCGTTATCCAGAAGATGGGTCTCAAAGAAGATCCGAACAACCACTTGCTTATGCACGCGATAGGCGCAAACGTGTCGGGACAGATAGCTTCGGCTATCGTAGGCGGACTGATAATCGGTCTCATAATGGGTTGACGGAGGTGTAAATATGGATATGTATTCTATAATTGCTGCGATACAGTTGGATCCGATGAACAAGGAAAATGTGCTCAAATCCCTCGAGATAATGTGGAAAGGGGTGCTCGCGATATTCATTACGATAGCGATAATCCTATTCGTTTCGTGGGCGATAAATACGATATGCAACAAGGCGCGTGCCGCCGTCGAAAAGAAAAAAGCGCAGGAAGGAGACAACGATAAAACAGACGGCAAAACAGAGTAGGACGCCGTCGGGATAAAAAGGAGCGTGACAAGAGCTCCTTTTTTTTGCGCGATTTTCCGTAAAATAACGAACAAAAATAAGAAACAAAAAAACAAAAAATCGTGTATGCAACCCGTGAAAAATCATTGACATAATTTTTTATTCAACTTATAATGTTAGTAATCCTAACAAAAATGTTAGTTTACCTAACAATTACGAGGGACGGATGAGAAAACCATTAGGGTATGAAGTAAAGACTCTTGCGCGTATGATGAAGCAGTGCATCGACAGCACGGAGTTTATGCGTACGAACGAGCAAATGACCGGTATGCAGGGTTGGGTGCTCGGTTTTTTTGCGCGCCACGAGGGAGAAGAGATCTTTCAGAGAGATCTCGAAGCGGAATTCCGCGTACGTCGTTCGACGATGACGCAGCTTCTCAACACGATGGAAAACGGCGGACTTATAGAAAGGGAGGAATACGTCAAGGACCGCAGGCTCAAAAAGATCAGGCCGACCTCGCTTGCCCGCGAATATATGAGAAGGAGCTCCGACGCCATATTCGAGGCGGAGGCGATGCTGACCCGAGGGTTTTCCGAAGAAGAACTCGAAACTTTTTATTCATATATAGAAAGGTGCAAATACAATCTGGGCGGAAGTTCCGCTCAAAAGGAGTGAAAAGGCAGTTATGTTAAAGACTTTGGCAAAGAGCATCAGGCAGTACAAAAAGACTTCTGTTTTGTCACCCGTATGCGTAACATTCGAAGTCGCTATGGAATGCGTACTTCCTCTCTACATGGTGGAGATGCTTGACAAGATCAAGCAGGACAACTCTCTCGGAAATATCTTTTTGTGGGGAGCGATACTGCTTGTAATGGCGGCGTTCTCTCTGCTGTTCGGTATGCTTGCCGGCAAGTTTGCGGCAACCGCGTCCGCGGGATTTGCGCGCAATCTGCGAGAGGACATGTATTATAATATCCAGAATTTTTCGTTCGCCAATATCGACAAATTTTCAACGTCGAGCCTTGTTACGAGAATGACCACCGACGTCACCAACGTGCAGAACGCGTATATGATGTTGATAAGAGTCGCGGTGAGAAGCCCGATAATGCTCGTGTTCTCTCTCATAATGGCATTCTTTATCGACCCCACAGTGTCGCTCGTGTTTCTCGTTCTCATACCCGTTCTCGGCATAGGACTGTTTATAATTTTCAGAAAGAGTTGGCCTATCTTCGACAAGGTATTCAAAAAGTACGACGCGATGAATGAGTCGATACAGGAAAACATCAAGGGCATAAGGGTCGTCAAGTCCTATGTCAGAGAGGATTATGAAAAGAAGAAGTTTGCAGATACCGCCGAAAATGTCAAGAAAGATTTCGTACGCGGCGAAAAACTCATCGCGCTTTCCAATCCGCTTATGCAGTTCTGCTTCTGGGCGGCGACGCTGTTCATCTGCTTTGTGGGTCCGATGGTCGGCATTACCCACGGCGACGCAAACATCGACAGCAAACTGTCAAGTCTTATCGTATATTCGGCGCAGATACTGTCAAGTCTGATGATGCTTTCGATGGTGCTCGTCATGTTTTCGATCGCGCGCACTTCGGCAGAGCGTATCGTCGAGGTCATAAAAGAGGAGAGCACCCTGCATAATCCCGAAAACCCCGTCGAAGAGGTAAAGGACGGATCGGTCAGGTTTGAAAACGTATCTTTCAAATATAACGAAAACGCAGAGCGCCGCGCGCTCAAAGAGGTAAATCTTGACATAAAGAGCGGTCAGACGATCGGCATACTCGGAGGAACGGGCAGCAGCAAGACGTCGCTCGTAAACCTGATCCCGAGACTTTACGACGTCAGCGAAGGCGCTGTCTACGTCGGAGGCGTCAACGTCAAGGATTACGATCTCGAAGCGTTGAGAAACCAGGTCGCGGTCGTGCTTCAGAAAAACCTTCTTTTCTCGGGTACGATAAAGGAAAATCTGCGCTGGGGCAATCCCGACGCAACGGACGAGGAGCTCGTCAGGGCGTGCAAGCTCGCGCAGGCGGACGACTTCATACAGTCGTTCCCCGACAAGTACGATACTTATATCGAGCAGGGCGGCACCAACGTGTCCGGCGGACAAAAGCAGAGACTGTGTATTGCCCGCGCCCTTCTCAAAAAGCCCAAGATACTCATTCTCGACGATTCGACGAGCGCGGTCGACACCAAGACGGACGCGCTTATCAGAAAGGCGTTCAAGGAGGAGATCCCCGATACGACAAAATTCATTATCGCGCAGAGAGTTTCTTCGGTGCAGGATTCGGATCAGATAATACTGATGAAAAACGGTATGGTCAGCGACGTGGGCACGCACGACGAGCTTCTCGCGCGCAACCCCGTCTATCAGGAGGTCTATTATTCGCAGAACAAGATCGGCAATGCAGATGCAGTAAACGGAGGTGAGAACCGTGAGTAAGAAGGAAAGAAAAAACAATAAAGAAAAGGGAACGATGGCGATCCTCGGCAGACTTCTCAAATATATGTTCAGCTTCTACAAGTGGGAACTTCTCGTTGTCGCGGTCTGCATTATGATAAACGCGATAGCGGCGATAAGCTCGTCGATATTCCTCGAGAAGATCATCGACGACGTCGTGACGCCGGGTCTCGCGCAGGGCTGGGACGCCGTCAAAGGAACGATGCTCAATATCGGCATCACGATGATATGCGTGTTCTCTCTGGGCGTTGTATGTTCTTTCGCATACAACCGCATCATGGCTTACGTCACGCAGGGCTTCCTCAAGCATATGAGACTTGAGATGTTCAACAAGATGCAGTCTCTGCCGATACGCTACTTCGACACCCATACGCACGGCGACATAATGAGCACATATACTAACGATATAGACGCGTTGAGACAGTTCGTGTCGCAGAGTATGCCGCAGATGTTCTATTCGGCAGTCGCGTTAATAACGCTTGTCGTCAGCATGATGCAGTCGAGCATATGGCTCTTCTTCGTCGTACTTCTCGGTTGCGGAGCGATGCTCATTGTGACAAAGGCGGTCGGCGGCAAGAGCGCAAAATTCTTCATACGTCAGCAGCGCTCCATGGGCAAGACCGAAGGTTTTGTCGAAGAGATGATGAACGGGCAGAAAGTCATCAAGGTATTCTGTCACGAAGAACAGTCGAAACGCGATTTCGACAAGATAAACGAGCAGCTTTTCAAAGACAGCGAAAACGCAAACAAATACGCCAACGTGCTGATGCCCACGATCAACAATATCGGACACGTCCTGTACGTTCTCGTCGCGATCGTCGGCGGTCTGCTCGTGCTGGGCGGCGTACACAACCTCTCTTTCGAAGGGATTGAAACCGAAGCGATCAAGATGGGCGCGATAATCGCGTTCCTCAATATGAGTCGTCAGTTTACGATAAATATCGGACAGCTTTCGATGCAGGTCAACGCGGTCGTAATGGGCACCGCGGGCGCGAAACGTATCTTCGAGGTCATCGATCAGGAGGCGGAGACGGATGACGGATACGTCACCCTCGTCAACGCGGAAACCGACGAAAAAGGAAACATACGCGAAAGCGCCACCCGTACGGGAAAATGGGCGTGGAGACATCCTCACAAGGCAGACGGTTCCGTCACCTATCAGGAGCTCAAAGGCGATATTCAGCTCTTTGACGTGGACTTCGGTTACGTCCCCGAAAAGATAGTGCTGCACGACATCTCTCTGTACGCGAAGCCGGGGCAGAAGATAGCCTTCGTCGGCGCGACGGGCGCGGGCAAGACGACGATAACCAACCTGATCAACCGCTTCTACGACATTGCGGACGGAAAGATCAGATACGACGGTATCAACATCAACAAGATCAAAAAGGCGGATCTGCGCCGCTCGCTGGGTATGGTCCTTCAGGATACCAACCTGTTTACGGGCA
Source organism: uncultured Christensenellaceae bacterium (assembly GCA_944383905.1). Taxonomy (GTDB): domain Bacteria; phylum Bacillota; class Clostridia; order Christensenellales; family UBA3700; genus Ornithoclostridium. The sequence goes on along the minus strand of CALWRI010000012.1, from coordinate 11,910 downwards.
CGATAATGGACAACATTCGCTACGGCAAGCTCGACGCTTCGGACGACGAATGCGTCGCGGCGGCAAAGCTCGCAAACGCGCACGATTTCATCACGAGGCTTCCAGAGGGATACAACACGATGCTCACTGGCGACGGCGCAAACCTGTCGCAGGGACAAAAGCAACTCCTTTCGATAGCGCGCGCGGCAGTTGCCAACGCTCCGGTGCTCATACTCGACGAAGCTACGTCGTCGATAGATACCCGCACCGAGGCGCTCGTCCAGCAGGGTATGGATCACCTTATGGAAGGCAGGACGGTCTTCGTCATCGCGCACAGATTGTCTACGATCCAGAACTCGGACGCGATCATGGTCCTCGATCACGGCAGAATCATAGAGCGCGGCTCGCACGATCAGCTCATCGCGCAGAAAGGCGTTTATTATCAGCTGTATACGGGCGCGTTCGAGCTCGAATAAAAAACGCAAAAACTTTTGCGGCGGCGGGACAGACTTGCCGCCGCTTTTTTTATCGTGAAAATCCGGGGATATATCGCCGACGTGGCGAAGAACGTCTCGCGGTAATCCGCGCAAAAAACCGACCCCTCCGGGAAGAGGGGTCGGGGTGGAAGTTCGGCTATTGCCGAGAGAGAGAAAGCCCTGTTTTTCAGAAGGGTCGAAATGCAATTCCTTTTTTGTACATATTTTGACCCGTTACGTCTATAAATATATCATTGCAAGGACAGTTTGTCAAACGATTTTTTCAAAAATCCGCAAAATCCCGTGATAAAAAACGCGCGGCTGTCATTATTTGAGGTCGGTTTAGGGAAAAAGGTTGAAAATGCCGATATTGACAAATTTTTCGCGCGCGGTTTATAATATTAATACAAAGGAAAAAGCGTATTTGCAAAACGGGAGGAGTTATGGACGTTAGCAAAGCCTGCGAAAGCAGATTCAGTTGCAGAAAATATACGGGTGAGGATGTGGGAAACGGACTTATCGAGCAGTGTCTCGAATGCGCGAGACTCGCTCCTTCCGCGCTCAACAAACAGCCGTGGAAGTTTTACGTCACGAGGGGAGACCTCAAAGCGAAGATCGCCAAGGAAACGCAGATGTTCGGCGCAAACGGCTTTACCGATCAGGCTCCCGTGCTCGTTGTCGTTACCGTAAAACCCAAACTCGCCGACAAGATGGCAGACAAGATAAAACATCAGGACTTTTCGTCGATAGACCTCGGGATCGCGGTGCAGAGCTTTTGTCTGAAAGCGGCAGATCTCGGACTCGGGACCTGCATAATAGGCTGGGTCAACTGCAAGAATGTGGACAAACTGTTGCCACTCTCTCTCGGCGAAAAGACAAAACTCGTGATCTCTCTGGGCTATCCCGCTTGCGAGCAGCCGCCGAGAAGAAGAAAATCCATGGAGGAGACGGCGGTTTATCTGTCGTAACGTATATGAACGAAAACAAAAATATAAGAAACGTTGAAAACGCGGTAAAAAAAGCGTTCTGGATAGCGCTCTCGTTGTCAGTAATGCTCGTCGCGGGGGTGCCCATGATAGTCCTTGGCGCGTCCAACAAACTGTGGATACTGATGACCTTCGGCATAATATTCACCGTGCTCGGGTTTTACGGCTGCCCGATAGCCTGGGTCATGTACGGAGACAGCAGGTTCCGCGCTTCGCTCGTTGGTGCGATAGAATGCGAGGGGGCGGTCACCGTCGGCGCGCTTGCGGCGCAGTTCGGAAAACCGCAGAAAAAGATAGCCGACGAAATAAGAAAGCTGATCCAAAAGCGCTATCTTGCCGGTTACGTCTTTGACGGCAATACGCTCGTGTACGCGGAGAAAAAGGAGCGCCCGAAAGAGAGGGTATACATAGGCAAATGTCCTTCCTGCAACGCGATGATGATCTACGAAAACGGCAAGGTCATGTGTCCGTACTGCGGTTTCGTCAGAGAGGCTACTGTGGAGGAAAAGAGAAACAACGACTGAATGCGCGCCGCTTGCGAGCGGCGCGAATTTTTTTGGAAACGGGGCGGAGTCAACTGCGTTCAAAGCGTTGACCTTGCGCGCGCAAAGGTATATACTCATTGACGGAAAAATAGGAGAAAGAGGTTCAAGGGGTATGGACGAAGAAAAGGGAAAAGAAGATTTAACGTCCGATAACGCACACGGGCAGGAAAATTCCGTATGCGATACGCTTGAAGGAGAGCAGGAAAAGCCCGCCTCTGAACGCGAAGCGACGGGCGTGGTCACGGGCGCGGACGCGGCAGAGCCGCTCAAAGGGAAAGAGGCTCATGCCGAAAGACTGCGCATACGCAAGCTGTTCCGCAAACAGGACGTCAAAAATTTCCTCAAAGCCAATACCGTGCTGATCATCGCCATAATAGCGGCGGCGGTCACTTGCTTCTTTGTTCCGTTCGACGAGCAGTACGCGGACTATTTCGACTGGCGCACCCTCTCTTGTCTTTTCTGCACTCTCGCGGTCGTCGCGGCGTTCAAGAACATCAGATTTTTCGTTTGGCTCGCAGACGTCATAGTCAGGCGATTCAAGAGCATAAGGACGGTCGTCGTCGCGCTCGTCTTCGTGACCTATTTCGGTTCAATGATAATGGCGAACGACATGGCGCTCGTCACCTTTCTGCCTCTCGGCTATTTCGTGCTCGAGTCCTGCAACGGCAAGAAATATATGGCGTTTACGTTCATCATGCAGAACATCGCCGCAAACCTCGGCGGTATGCTGACGCCGTTCGGCAATCCTCAAAACCTTTATCTATATTCTTTCTTCAACATCGGAGCCGCGGAATTTTTCAGGATCATGGCTCTGCCTTTCGCCGCGGCGTTTATGCTAATACTCGGCGCGTGCCTGTTCGTGAAGCCCGAAAAAGTGGAGGTCACGACGAAAAAGAGACCTGCGCCAAAGGCGTGGAGAGCGGTGTCATACGGCGTGCTTTTCATAGTCTCCGTTCTCATCGTGTTCAGGATATTCCCGTATTATTGGGGACTTCTCGCGGTGACGGTCGCGCTTCTCGCGCTCGATTTCAGATCTATACTCAAAGTGGATTACGGCTTGCTTCTCACTTTCTGCGCGTTCTTCGTATTCTCGGGCAATATGTCGAGGATAGAACCCGTACAGCAGTTTCTGAGCAAGCTGATGGAGATAGATCCGCTCGCCTTCGGCATACTCTCTTGTCAGGTGATAAGCAACGTGCCTTCCGCCGTGCTCCTGTCGCGCTTCACCACGGATTACGCGCGTCTTCTCATAGCGGTCAATCTGGGCGGTCTGGGCACTCCGATCGCTTCGCTCGCGAGTCTGATAACGCTCAACACATACCGCAAACTGATGCCGGGGCAGACGAAGAAATACATACTGCTTTTTCTTCTCCTCAATTTCGGATTTTTGCTCATACTTGCGGGATTCGGATATCTGACCTGCAATTTCGTCGTCTGAAACCGGGGCGAAAAGGCGTTTGCTCCGCCTAAAGAGGAGAGTTTAGGAACGGTTTGCGAAAGACAAGCAAAAATCGCTTGCCGTCATAAAAAGAGGTAAAAAAGAGAAGAAAACGACCGCGGCGCGTTCATACGCGGTCATTTTTGTTTTCGCACGCTTCGGAGCGCGAGACGGTCGAAGTTTTACCTGCAAACCTTGCCGCCGCGCGGAAGTTGTATATTGACAAGTTATACGACTTAATGTAAAATAAAAACGTGCAACGTATGCAGGCGCGTGCATTAAGAGGAGATCGATGCTACTTTTGCAAAAGGTAATCTGCGAAAACGGAAATACGAAGGGACGCCGTTGCGGAAAAGACCGCGTTGCGGCGGCTTTTTCGCTTGTATTCAACCGTCCTCCCGTGCTTTTTACGGGGGACAGATTTCCTTGTTGCGCAAAAGACGGGGTGAAGAACGGCGCCGTCTCGGCGTTTTTCGGCTTCGACGACACGACGGGCGAGATATTCAAGGCGCTTGCGTCCACCGACGTATCCGTACGCGCGTCAGACGGCAAAGTCGTCGGAATTGCAAAGGAGTATTTCTTTTTCGTTAACGAAGACGAAAAAAGCAAGGCGGAGAAACTGCCTTACGTCAGAGCGGCGGCTGCCGTGCGCCGTGCGGAGAGAAAAGACGGGTATTATCCCTTGCCCGATCCTCTCGCGAAGATAACGATCTGTTTGGATGACGACGACTCGGCGGCGGACAAGCTGTGTTCGCTCGGCGCGTTCGTATGGGCGGTTGTTGCGGACGGAAACGGCGAAAGGGCAAAGACGATCGCCGACAGACTGAAGAAAAACGGCGCGGGGCACTGTGTGTTTTACGAGTCTGAAGAAGAAGCTGACGGCGACGGATTGAAATCCTTTCGTGCGGACGAGCGCCTGTTTCTCAAGCTCGAAGGGATCGCCGCGAGCAGGGCGGGAGTATACTCAAAAGGCGTTGCGTCAGTCGGACGCACGGGCAGTAAGACCGACCGCATAAAGAGAGAGTCCAATCTCTATGCCGCGCTGTCTTTGAGGCAGTTGTTGCTCTGTTGCGGTTTCGATTGCGCGGAAAGCGGAGAGGACGCGGGCGCGGAATTTTACCGCCTTTACCGCGACGGCTTACGCGGCGCGCAGGAAAACTGCCGGATGCGGGAGATCCTTGCGAGAAGAGAGCACTTGAGGTGGAACGAGTATATGTTCGCCTGCGGCATTTCGCCCGCGAGCAAGAAGACTTATCTCGCAAAAGGGGAGAGGTTTGTCGCGGGCAGGTATCACGTCAACCTGACGACCTGGGACGGGCTTGAAGAATTTGCAAAGGACGAAGCGGCGCGCACCGGACTCGGCGAAAGCGATACCGACGTACAGAAATACGACTTTGAGATAGCCGACGAGGCGGGCGCCATGCTCGCCGCCAACGGCATGAAGATAATCAGAAGATAAGAGGGAGGAGCAGAGACGATGAAAAGATGGTATTTTCTGCTTGTCGCATTGACCGTGGGACTTCTTTTCGTTCCGGGCACGCTATTTTCAAGCACGGAAGCTTCGTTCGCATTCGGTATAATACGGGGATTTCTCATAGTCGTCGTGCTCTATACGGCTTTCATGTGGGTATATTTCGCGATGAGAAAGAGGACGCAGATCAAGTTTGCGGCAGAGATCGCCGTCGTTGCCATAGTCCTCGTTTTGAGCGTTGCGGGCAAGGCGCTCGTCACGTTCGTCACCGTCAAGGCGGAAGACCCCTCTGCAGGGTCCGATTCATGGAACGGTACCGCCGTGTTCTATTATTCGATATATCAGGCGATCGGAGGGCTGTCTTTCGAAGGACTTGCCGATTACGGAATTTACGAGACGGGGCGGATGATGTTTTACGCAGGATCCTCGCTCGTTGCAGGTCTCGTCGCGTTGAGCATAATAACTTTCAGCTTAAGTTATGAGATATACAGCTATTTCGCGTGGAATAATTTTCCTGTCAGAAAGGGGTCGAAAATTTACGTTTTCACCGCGATAACAGAGGACAGTCTCGCGCTTGCGCACAGCATCGACGAGGAAAACAAAAAGATAATAAAGAAAGAAAAGTCTTTTTCCCATATCCTTTCTATCGAACGCAGGATACAAAAAGATTTTGACGGCAGAAACGCGACGGGGAAGAAAAAACGCGTCCTTTCCGTCTATCTGCGCGCGTTGAAACGCTATCTTTTCGGCAGAAGAAAATATGTCATAATATTCTTGCGCACGGAAGGGCAGGAGGCGTTCGACGGCAAAAATCCGCTTCATCTCGACATAATGCATTCCGGGTTTTTGTTCCGCAGTTACAATCCGGGGAGCAAGGACAAGTCGATACCAGAATTTCTCGGGATAAAAGTCAAAAACGACGGATTTATAACCGATTCGGGAAAAAACGAATATTACGACGATATGCGCAGAGACGCTGTCGAGGAGATACATATTTTCGCCCTTCATTGGGAAAAGGAAAAAACGAGCGAAAACGATAAGATAGTCTTTGAGGACATATCAAGGATAACCAAAGAAGTCATGTGCAAGAAGATGAGCCGGTCAAGACGTGCGGTTGCAGACGCGAAATACCGCGCCGCGATCAGGGATATCGAAAATTCCGACGCGGGAGAAGACGAAAAACGGCGCCTGAAGGAGCAAAAAAGGAGAGAGAGGACGACGGATTATCTGACTGCGCAGGTCGCGGATTACGGCAGGGTCGTCAATTATCACTATCTTGTCAGCGAGGACATTGACGTGTCCAACGTGGATATGCGTTTTGACAAGGAACTGTCCAAATTCGCTCCGTCCGAAACGGGCAGAGACGGCGGCGAATGCGACCTTCTTGCGAGAGCGGGAGAGGCGGCGCTAAACGTGATGGGCAGTTTGCCAAAGAAAGCCGAGACTTACTATCAGACTTTCAGAAGGCATTTTTCGATATGCGCGCTCAACGAAGCCGAAATGGCGGCACGCACGTTTGTCAGAAAGAAAGCGGCGCTTGTGCGCAGCTGTCCCGAATTGTATGCAAGCGAGCTTCTTTCCCGCGAATACAAAGCTATGGTCATCGGCTTTGGTCAGAACGGGCAGCAGACGATGAAGGCGGCATATCTCTTTGCCGCGTCAGGCACTCATGGCAAAGCGGACAAGGCAGAGCGGAAGGAATGGACGAAGTCGCCTTTGCTCGAGTATGTTCCGCAGGATTTCTTTGCCGACGTATACGACAAAAACGCGCTCGAACTCGGCGCTTTGTTCAGGATGAAGCACCCGTCCGTGACGGTCGTTGCTCCAGGATCGGAATCGGCAAAATATGCCAACGACCAGGTCAGGATCAAGTTGAAACTCAACCGTGTTTCCGTTTTCAGCGATATGATGCTCAACAAGCTGGATAAGATCACAGGCGACACGGGCACGGAAAAAGAGAGCGAGAGTACGAACGCAAGAGAGTCTCTGCGCGGATACAATCTGATTATCATCGCGCTCGGCGACGACGACAGCAATGTCAACGTTGCCAACGCGCTGATAGACGATATAAGGCATGAGCTGGGCAGGAAAAAAGACGCGCAGTCGCCCTATCAGATAATCGCGATAAATCTGCGCGACAAACTCAATTACGACAGGATAAACTGGAGCGAGAACGACAAGAGAAAATTCAACCGTCTCAAGGTCGTCAGATACGGCAGCGTTGAGGAGATGTACAGCTTCGAAAGCATTGTCGACAGGAGAGGCGCAAAGCTGTATAACAGCGTCTACGCGGGCATCGACGCAAACAGTCTGTCCAACGCGGAGAGCAAGATCTGCAACCTGAATAGAGACGTGGTGTGCGTGTGTTGCAACAAGAAGTCGGCTGACAGAAATTATTCTGTCAAGGATTACATTCTCGACATAGAGGAACACAGGGACAATTTCGGCGCGATCGAGAAGGAGTGGAACGAAATAGGCATGGTGCAGTTCTACAAGCGCTATTCAAGTCAGTATTCTTCGGAATTCAGCCCCTTCGTCACGGAGTATTACAGGATAAAATTCCTCAAGAATAAAGACGTCGAGATAACCGACGTGCCGCTTGAAGACATAATCGCTCTCGGCGCGCTCGAACACGACAGATGGACGAGGTTTATGGCGTGCAACGGATACGTCCTCTCTCCTGAGAAGGATCTCGCGAGGAAAGAGCATATAGATATGATCGCGTACAAAGATCTCAAAGACGACGTCCAATACTACGACATGATCAACATTCTGAGCGCGTTCTGCATCGAATACCGCAACAAAGGCGGCGGCAAATGCGTGTTGCCCAAGCTCGGCGTTTTGAGTGAAGATAAGGTCAAAGGCGCGGCAGCGGACGCGGGAGAGGGCGGCAATACAGCAGACGTCGGCAAGGACAAGGTCTGACGACGGGAAAACGTGAAGAGGGAAGACAAAAGAATAGCCGGGCAAAGGCGTAAAGACAATAAAGACAAAAGAGGTATATCATGAAGATTCGCATCACTCTCAAAAGCGGCTGGAAGGACAGGAATCCCGACCGCTTACCGTTTGCGGAACTGCAACTGATAGGTTCAAGGCTTCTGCTTATTCATGCGGGCTTGGTTATCGTCAAGGTGGACGAGAACGCGCTCGTGCTTGAAGAGAAAGTGCCCGAAGAGATAGATGAAGTCAAAAAAAGCATAGGCAGACTCGTCAAAGAGCTCGGTATTCGGGACGGCGAAGCAGAGGTTGAGATCGACGGCATCAAAACAGAGCTGCCCCCCGTTTCTTTCGATGAGACGGCAAAGAGAAAAAATCCTTTCGAACCGGGCGTCGACGTGTCCGCCAAGGGATATAACGGTGAAGAAGTCGCGGCGGCGGCAGACGAAGGCGCGTCCGCAAAGGAAAGCCCGGCAGCGGAACAAAGTAAAAATCCGTTTGCTCCCGGTACGGAAGCCGACATGAAAAAAGATCATAGCGGGAATTCAGAAGGAGAACAGGGCGAAGCTTCCGCAGAAGGCAAAGGAGAGGGGGATTTTTTTGCAGACGGCGAGTTCGGCGCGATAATAAAATCAAGGCTGGCGGAATTGAGGAAAAGAAAAGAGGAAGAAAGTGTGCCCGAAGAGAATTTCGCACAGTTGCAAAAGAGAATAGTCGGTATGAGAAAAGAGCTGTCGGCAAAAGTCAAAGGACAGCAGCATGCGATAGACGCGTTCGTAAGGACGTATTTCGGGGCAGAAGTGCTCACCGAAAAAGAGCACAAAGGACCTCTTGCGACCTTCCTTTTCGCGGGACCTCCCGGATGCGGAAAGACCTTTCTTGCCGAATGCGCGGCGCCGTACTGCCTCGGACGCAAATACCTGCGCGTTAATATGAGCGAGTACGGTGAATTCGGGTCCTCGATCAACGGCAACCATCTTTACAAGACAGAGGGCGCGGTCACGTCGTTTGTGTATAAAAATCCGAAGAGCGTGATACTGTTCGACGAGATAGAAAAGGCTTCTCCGAGCAATATAAAGTTGTTTTTGCAGATCCTCGACGCGGGTTTTCTGACCGACAACGGCTTGCAGAAAGACGTTTCGTTCAAAGACTGCATACTGATATTCACGACCAACGTCGCGAGAAATCTTTATGAGGAAAGCGACGGCGCCAATCTGTCCTGCATAGCGAAAAACCAGATAGTTGCGGCGCTCGAGAGCGACCGCAATCCCGCTACCGAAAGGCCTTATTTCCCCAAAGAGCTCGTATCGCGCTGGGCAAAAGGCACGGTCATTCTGTTCAACAAGCTCGAGCCTTATGCCATAAAGGAGATAGTATACGAAGCACTTGAAAACAAGATAAACACGGCGCAGAAGAACATCGGCATAAAGATAGATTGCGATTACGACAGGGTAACTTCTCTGATAATGTATTCGGTCGGAGGAAACGCCGACGCGCGCACAGCGGTAGGCGCGGCTGCAAGATTTGCCGAAAGCGAACTTTTCGACGCGATAAACCAGCTCGCGCGCAGAGGTCTTGCCGTGGACAATCTCAAAAATATCCGCATAGGTGTCGATTATAAGAAGACTCCGGTCGAAAATATGTTTGAGCAGAAAGAGAAAATAAACGTGCTCTTTGCGGCAGGCAAGAAGTATTCTAAATCTTTCAGAAAACTTGGGGAGACCGCAGGAGGGATGAAGGTTCTCATGAAGAGCGATCTCAAGTCGGCAAAAGAGTGTTTCCGCAACGAGATAGGCGCGATCGTGCTCGACGTCTTTCTCGGAGAAAAGAATGCTGCTGCCCGTCCCGGCGATCTCGAAGATATAGAGTCGGACGGCATAGCGCTTTACGATTACGTCAGGCAGACTTATCCCGAAATACCGCTTTATATCCTCAACGATTGTGAGAACGAATATGAAGACAACGCGTTCGACACTTTCCTTGCCAACGGTGCAAAAGGACTTCTCAAATACGACAAAGACGATCAGACGGCAAACGGAGAGTCATTCAGATACGTCAAGGACGCGACCGTGACGGGCAGCAATTTTTACAGGCTCGCGCGTTCCAACAAGGTGTTGACTTACAACTGCGCGCAGATATTCAACGGCGACGGCACGGAAATGACTATACTCGCGCGCAGGCTTACTCTCAAACGTGCGGTCAGGGCGGAGGATATGACGACCGTGCTTGCCGACATAAGCAGGCCAAAGGAGAGATTTGCCGATATCGTCGGCGCTTCGGAAGCGAAAAAAACGATGCAGGAATTCGTCAAATATCTGAAGAATCCCAAAAAGTACACCGCGACAGGAGCAAAAGCACCCAAAGGCATACTCATGTACGGACCTCCCGGTACGGGCAAGACCATGCTCGCAAAGGCGCTTGCAGGCGAGACAGACGTCACTTTCGTACAGAAAAACAGCACGGAATTTTTCAAAAAATACGTCGGAGAAGGACCCGAAGCGATGCGCGCGCTTTTCAGAACCGCGAGAAGATACGCACCTTCGATAATTTTCATCGACGAGGTCGACGCTTTCGCAAAGATGAGGACGGGAGGAGAAAACAGCAGTAGCGCCGAACAGCTCCTCAACACATTCCTTTCGGAGGTGGACGGCTTCAAATTCGACGAAAACAGACCGGTCATAGTGCTCGTCGCGACCAATTACGAAATAAAACAGGAGGGCAACAGCAAGCGTGTGCTCGATCCTGCTTTCGTCAGACGTTTCGACAGAAAGATACTCATCGGACTTCCCGATACCGACGACAGAAAAGCTCTGATCAGATATTTCCTGCACAAACACGGAGTCGACGCGGCGCCTCTCGCAAAAGGTATAGAAACGCTCGCAAAGAGGACTGTGGGTCAGAGTCCCGCAAATATCGAGATGACAGTGGAACTTGCGATAAGAAACGCAAACGGAGGAGAGCTCACCGACGCGATCCTCGTGGACTCGCACGACCAGGATGCTCACGGCGAAAGCAAACGATATTCGAGAGAAAGTATGTTGAGAAGCGCCCGTCACGAGGCGGGTCACGCTATCGTTTCGTGGGCGTGCGGCAACGTGCCTTCTTACGTCACGATAGTGGCGAGAGGCAATTACGGCGGATACGTCATGCCCGATGTAGAAGAAAGCGGCACTCTGACGAAAAAACAGATTCTCAACCGCATATGTATGTCGCTGGGAGGCAGAGCGGCGGAACTTGTGTATTACGGTGCGGAGGACGGACTGTCCACCGGCCCGTCGTCCGATCTCGAGACGGCTACGCAGCTTGCCTGCAACATAATAGGAAGCTGGGGTATGAAGGACGGCTCGCTCGCGGTTGCGGATCATTTCGGCGAAGCGGTCGACAAGGATATGTACGAAGAGGCAAACGCTCTGCTCGGAGAACAGCTCCGCCGCGCGGTAAAACTTCTCGAGGATAACAGAGACGCACTGGAAAAACTCGTAAAAGAGCTTCTGGAGCGCAACAGCCTCAATCAGTCCGACCTTGAGGAGCTTCTCGGAGCGCCGGGGAAGAAGGATTGCGTTTGAGGACAAAACAGGAGAAAACCATAGGCGCCTTAAATATTAAAAATCCGTCATTTTGCTTGCAAAATAAAAGTTTTTATGTTAATATTGCTTTTGCAATAAAATATTTGCGTGCAGAGATGGCTGAGCTGGCCTAAGGCGCACGATTGGAAATCGTGTGTACGGTAAAACGTACCGAGGGTTCGAATCCCTCTCTCTGCGCCATAAAAAATACCGAGGTTGTCGCCTCGGTATTTTTTATGCGCCGAGAGGGATACACGAACCCTCATCATAAGCTACAGCGTTGATCGGGTTCGGCGATCCGCCGTAGGCGGTCGCTTTCGCGGTTGGAAGGTGGTACGGTTATGCGCAGAGAACAGTTGAGCGAATATCCCTCTCTCTGCGCTCCCTCGCTATTCCGTCACTCCGATACTTAAGAACCCTCATCATAAGCGACAGCGGTCGTGTGGCGACGGCAAAAGCAGTAGCTTGCGCGTGGCGACAGCTTGATTATGCTTCCGTCACACGGGCGCGGT
>CALWRI010000011.1 GCA_944383905.1 uncultured Christensenellaceae bacterium | reverse complement strand
GCAAAATATCGTCCTCGAAAAAGCAGGTTTGTTAAAAAAATGACAAAATCAGGCTATTTTGTAAACACTCTGAAAAGCGGCAAACAGGTCGAAAAGAAAATTTTGTACGAAGAACAGTAGTCTTCGCTCTCTCTCTGACGTCTGCATCCGCCTGCCCTGCACAATCCGTAAAAATTGCAATGTTTGCATTTTTCGGGGACATACAAGCTATCTCTCAAAAATTCCTCCGCGCGCGGTCCGTTTGCCATCGCTTCCATGCTCATAAGATTGACGTTGCCGAGGCGGTATTCGTCCATACAATAAAAGTCGCACGGATAGACGTTGCCGTTTGCCTCTATCACGAACTGATGAGAACAATGTCCGCTAAATCCGCATTGCTCGGGTCTGTTGCCCTTTGCCATCTGCACCCAATTGTCGAAGCCGCGGACGCTCGTGTAGTCGCCCTTTATGTAATCCCTGACGTAACGGTTGAACGCGACGACGAGAAAACGCGCGTACTGCTGCGGGGTGAGATACATCGGATTGTCCGACCTGTCTCCGAACGGGCGCAGGCACGGGATATACTGAATATATTTGTAACCTTTCGACACGAGAAAGTCGTATTGATCCTCGATATGATCGGCAAGCCACCCCGTGACCACCGACAAAATATTGAATTGCACGCCGTATTCCGACATCAGGTCGGCGGCACGGACTGCTTTGGGAAATGAGTAGTTGCCCTCCCTGTCAACGCGATAACGGTTGCCGTCCTGATTGCCGTCAAGACTTAACCCGACGAGAAAGTCGTTTTCTTTGAGAAACGCGCACCACTCCTCGTTCAGCAGCGTGCCGTTGGTCTGAAGCGAATAAAATATCGTGCAATTCTTGTCGTTGAACTCGTTGACGGCGGCGACGAAACTTTTGAAAAACCCGAGTCCCGCGAGAGTCGGCTCTCCGCCCTGAAACGCAAAATAAACGCTGTGTCCGTCCGCAAACGCGAGCGTCTTTTTCACGAGGATACGCGCCGTGCGCTCGTCCATAAAGCCGAAGCCGTAAGCCTCGCGCTTTGCGGCAACGTCGTGATAAAAACAATATCTGCACCTCAGATTGCACAAGCTGGATGCCGGTTTTACCATTACGGACAGATCGGGCACTTCTTTCTCCTTTTTGTATCTCGTTGTCTTTTTATCCGCGTTTTATCCACACGGGTACGAAAATTTCTTTGAGGCTCCTATTTTATTATCCCTCTCCTGTTGCTTTCAAACTCACGCGTCTTTGAGGTTATCAGCGCGTTCATTCTCTCCGCAATCTCCGGATAGACCGCAGTGCGGTTGTAATTTTCGCCGACGTCGTCGGTCAGTAAAAACAGCCAATTCTTGCGCGACATATTGAAGAATGCGGGATTATCGTTTTGCATACTGCGGAAATACTTAAAAGAGACGACTCCGTTCTCTTCGAGCACGTCGTAGTCGTAATCGGGGTAAAGCGCCCTGACCTCGTCGGTCGTCATGCTGTAAGAAACCGACTTTATCGTCTCGCGCTTCATATAAAGTATCGGGTTGTCCGCGCCGTGTATTATCTCCTTCGATCCGTCGAGGAGAGGCACCATCGAAACGCCGTCGACGATCCTGTCTGCGGGCAGATAATTCTTTTGCCCGTCCTTGCTCTCCACCCCGCACAGTCCGATCAGGGTCGGGAACAAGTCCGTCAGAGTCGCCTGGCTCGTCACGGTAGAGACAGATCTGCCGTCTTTTGTCTGCACGGTCTTGTCCGCCTGCCACGCGCCGCCGCCGTCGTTCCACTCTATCATGAACGGAACCTTTTGCCCTCCCTCGTAAGCGAGGTATTTGCCGCCGCGGAGCTCTCCCGTCGACCCCTGCAAAGCGGGTCCGTTGTCCGACGTGAAAATTATTATAGTATTGTCGAACACGTCAAGCGCTTTCATCGTGTCGAAAAGCTGCCCGAGATAGTAGTCGAATTCCGTCACGCAATCCGCATAGACTCCCATGCCCGTCGCGCCGTCGAACTCCTCCCCGACAAATACGGGCGCGTGCGGCCACGGCGTCGTGTAGCACGCGAAAAACGGCGCGTCGCTCTGCGCCTTCTCGGTTATCCACGACGTTATCTCGTTGTGTATGAGCTTCGTCGCGTCGGACTGGTCTTTGAGCTCGTCCGCGCCGACGGCGATCTCGTACTCCCCGCCGCTCTCGCGGACGTGATAAAAAGGCGTCATGTCGTTGACGTGGTGAGAGCCGTAAAAATAATCGAACCCCTGATTTGTCGGCAGATATTCGCCGTAATCCCCGAGGTGCCACTTGCCGAAAAGCCCCGTGTCGTAACCCGCCGCCTTGAGCGCTTCGGCGATCGTGATCTCGTCGCCGAGCATACCGTCGCAGTTGGCGCCCATCTCAAAGCTGTTGAACAGCCTCGTCAAAGCGAACGGTGATACGCTCGCCACGGTCGGATAGACGACGTTGTCGGCATAGCCGCGGTAAGGATACCTGCCCGTCATCGCCGCAAAACGCGCCGGCGAACATACGGAGTATGCCGAATAGAAATTTTCGAAATTGAGTCCGTTTTCCCCGATGGAATCTATATTGGGGGTGTCGAAAGAACAGCCGTTAAGAGAGACGTCTCCGTAACCGAGATCGTCCATGAGTATGAAGAGCACGTTGGGGCTGTCCGCCTTGGTCTTGCCGCCCTTTATCCCCGCGAGATAGTCGTCGTGACCTTCCCACATACGCTCGACGACGGGTTTGCTCCGCAGGTTCATCGTCAGGACGAAGACGACAGAAGCAGCGATCAGCACGACGCTTATCGCCGCGGTTGCCAGCCTCTGCAATCTGCCCTTATCCTTGAGATACCATGCCGCGAGAACGAGCGCGACTATCACGAGAAAAGCGGGCGCGGAAATTATCGTGTTTCCGACAAGACGGGTGCCGAAATTGCCGTCTCCCTGCCAGAGCGCATGCTCCGAGGAAGAAAAACCTTTCAGCGCGGTAGTGATCGCGCCCCAGCCTGCGTCTGCTCCGTTGAAAATATAATGGGTCGCCGTACCGAACGAGCTCGCGACGTAACCGACGAGCATCCAGCCGTAAACCCTCTTTTTGACGACGATCCCCAAAAAGATCAGCGCCGAAGCGATACAGCAGAACGCCGCGCTTACTACCGCGGCGAGATTGAGTCCCGTCGTCCAAACCGCAAGCGCGCTCGCTATGCCCAGCACGAGCACGGCGTCGGGTAAAAATCTGCTCTGAAAATCAAGTCTGACGTTTTTCTCCATAACCGCATCTCCTCAAAGTCTACGGTTACATTATACTACTTTGCGCCCGCCATTACAAGAGAGAATTCAGACATACACTCTTTGCACTCTCCCGCCTATCCCCGTCATCAAAGAATAAGGTATCTCCCCCGTCTTTCTCGCAGCAGCGCGGAAAGAGGTCTCTCCCTCTCCCCCGAAGACGAGCGCGAGATCTCCTTCTTTCACCCTCGCATTTGTCACGTCGACGAAAGCGCAATCCATGCAGACGTTGCCGACGACGGGACATACAAAGCCGTTTATAAACACGGAGCCGCATTTTTTCATCGCATAAGGAAATCCGTCCCCGTATCCCGCGCCGATGACGGCTATCCTCTTTTTCCCTCTTGCGGTATATGCCGCGCCGTAGCCGACGGCGTCGCCGTCTTCAAGGATTTTCGTGCTTATCACCCGCGCGTAAAGTCGGGAAACCTCTTTGAGAGGCGCGGTGCAGAAGTCGGGCAAAACCCCGTAAAGCGCAAGCCCGGCGCGTACCGCGTTGCCGTAAGGCGACGTCCTGAGCGCCGCCGCGCTTGCGGCGCAATGTATATACTCAAAGCGCCTTTTGCCAAGCACGTCGACAGCGTTTTCGAACCTTTTTTCCTGTTCGCGCACTGACGAAAGATCCTGCCCGTCGGCGCACGAAAAATGCGTGAATATCCCCTGCGTGCGCAGCCCTTCGACGTCGCATATACGAAGCAGTTTGCCGACGTCGCGCCAGTCGACGCCGTATCTGCGCATCCCCGTGTCTACCGCAACGTGAACAGGCAAGCCGTATTCCGCCGCCGTTTTCGCCCCGTTCTCGTCCTCGACGGTCACGGCAACCCCCGTACCTTTCAAAGCAGCCGTCTCCCCTTTTGACAACGGAGACATTACCCATGCTTTCGCTCCGAGCGCCGCCGCGCGGAGCGCCTCGTCCGCCGTAGCGACGGCAAACAAGTCCGCCGTGCCGCAAAGCGCGTTCACGGTCTGCTCCAACCCGTGCCCGTAAGCGTTTGCCTTGACGACCGCTATCAGCATTTTGCCCGTCTTTTCTTTGATATAACGCGCGTTGGCGCGGATCGCTCCCGTATCCACCAAAAGCGCGCATCTCTTGCCGCGCACGACGCTTGAAATTTCTTTTTCGGATTCCATACAAAATTGTATGCGCCCGCTCGCGTGCAAATGCAAAAAAAGCAATAAGGAACCCTTGCAGGTCCCTTATCGCCAAAATTAAGAGGTTATTATTTGAGGTTTTTCTGTCAGACCCTTACGGTCGTTCCGTAATACACATGGTTGAACAGCGCCTTCATCTTTGCGGGCGTGATCGGTCTCGGGTTGGAGCCGGTGCACGCGTCGCCGACGGCAAGTTTTGCAATGCCGTCTATCTTTGCGAGAAATTCATCCTCGTTGACGCCGTATTCTTTCAGAGAAGACGGAATTCCGAAATATGCGTTCATCTCTCTTATCCTGTCGCACAGAGCGTTGACGAGAGCCGTACCGCTCTTGCCCTTGAGTCCGAGCATTTTGGCGATCTCGCAATAACGCTCCTTCGCCCTCTTGTTGACGGCGTTGTACTGAATGACGTAAGGCAGATATATCGCGTTTGCGCAGCCGTGCGGGATATGTCCCGTATCGAACGCCGCGCCCGTCTTGTGAGCCATGGAGTGCGTGATGCCGAGCAGCGCGTTGGAGAACGCCATGCCTGCCATGCACTGCGCATAGTGCATATTCTCGCGAGCCTTCATATCGCCGTCGTAGCTCGCCTTGAGATCCTTGTCTATTATCTTTATCGCTTCGAGCGCGAGCGGGTCGGTAAACGGCTGCGCCACGGTCGAGACGTAAGCCTCTATCGCATGGGTGAGCGCGTCCATACCCGTATGAGCGGTCAGCTTTTTGGGCATCGTCTCCGCGAGATCGGGGTCGACGATCGCAACGTCGGGGGTTATGTTGAAGTCTGCGAGCGGGTATTTGACGCCCTTCGCATAGTCTGTGATGACGGAGAAAGCGGTAACTTCAGTCGCCGTGCCCGAAGTGGACGGGATCGCGCAGAATTTCGCCTTCGTGCGCAGGGTCGGGAACGAGAACGGCGTGAGTATCTTCTTGAAAGAAGTCTTGGGATATTCGTAGAATACCCACATTGCCTTTGCCGCGTCTATCGGCGAACCGCCGCCCATGGAAATTATCCAATCGGGTTCGAATTCCCTCATCATAGCCGCGCCCTTCATTACCGTTTCGACGGACGGATCGGGTTCAACGCCCTCAAAAAGCATCGTCTCCATGCCCGCCTGTTTGAGATAGTCGAGCGCTTTGTCTACAAAACCGAACTTTTTCATAGAGCCGCCGCCGATAACGAGGATCGCTTTTTTACCTTTGAGGTTTTTGAGTTCTTCCAGACTGCCCTTGCCGAAATAAAGGTCTCTGGGCAACGTAAATCTTGACATTGTTGATCTCCTTTAAGTTTGAATTTTCGGGCTCCGACCCGATTCCTACCAAATGATATTATATAACAAAAAAGTTTTTTTGTAAATAGGACTGTTAAAAATTTAACGAAATTTAATGTAAAATTTTTACTGTTTTTCCGCTTTTTGGACGTTTTATAGCCGTTTTGGCATATAGTTGACGACTACTCCTCATCTGCTCCGATAAAAATTTTACAAAAAACCGTCTGCCGGCAACAAAAAAGCTCCCGTCCCGCGGGAGCGCTTTTTCAGAACATCAACGAGAGCAACTCCTGAAGCCATTGCGGCAACGTGTCGTACCATCTCTCTTTGGGTTGCTTTATCTCTACCATATCGAATCCGTAGAAAGAAATCGAAAGAAAAGCTCCTCCCCTGTCTTCGACGTACATCACCTTGCCCGTATTCACATATACGGCGGTGAAATCGCCCAGAACGTCGCCCGACAGAAAAAAGCCCGAACCTTCGTCCCAGTTTGACGCGACCGCAAAATTTTCGATCGTCGCGAGCGCGTAGAGATATTTCGTATCTTCTTCAAGCGCCTGTCTCATCGATCTGTCCGAATCGTCGAGTCTGACGTAGTTTTCGGAAGCATACTTCTTTGACCATACCTGCGTCGCGCCGTCCTTGACGTAATAGGTCAAAAGCGAATACCTGTCGGTGCTTCCGGCGTTCTGTTGCAGATTGTTTGTCGATTCGTCGATCTCTATTACGGCTGCCTTTCCCTCGTCGTACTCCGCTTTATTGTATACCGTCTTTTCCTGCGTGTAAGAAACGCTCACTCTGCTGCTATATTCGAAAACGAAATTGTCTTTGTCTCTCAACGAACCGACTATTTCCACAGCGGTCGAGAGGTCGTTTACCTCCGTCCCTATATCCGAATAATCGTTTTTGTCCGAACACGCACCGAAAGATAGCGCGATAATGCACGCAAGTACGCACACGCTCAATATTTTGAATACGGTTTTTTTCATTTTTTACCTCATAGACTCGATCAACAGATCGAAAAAGGATACGCTCGGCTCTTCGAGCTCGACTTCTCCGTAACCGTAAAACTTTGCCTCGATACTCGTAAACAGCTCCTGCTTTTTGATTATCATGCCGCCGGTATACACGGTTATCTCGCCTTCGATACCGTCGTTGCCGTTTTCAAACTTGAAAGTCTTGGTCTGGTCGTCCCAATAGACTTCTTCCGAATAATAAAAGGCTGTGTTCTTCATCGAAGCGAATTCGTCAACCGTGGCGAGATAGGCGTCGACGTTGGCACAACCGGTGTCTGTCTTGTCGAATTCACCGTCGCCCGTGTACAGCCAATCCTGCACCTTCCCGTCCTTTTCTATATAATAATGCTGCATCTCGACCGAACTCGTGTTTCCGTTCGTCTGACCGCCGGTGGACGTAGTGATCAAAGCAATGGTATCCGTCCTGTCGATAAGCATAACGCTTGCCGCGACCATTGTGCCGTAATTCGTGCTTTCGGTGTATTCATAGGCAAAATTCTTCTTTGCCAAAAGCTCGTCGACCTTCGCGATCGCCTCGTCGCGATCCTCGATCTTCGTGCCTATTGAATAATTCCTCGAATCGCACGCCGCGAGACCGAACGACGCCGCGAGCACGGCTATCAGCGTCAGAACCAAAACAAACTTCTTCATAAACTCCTCCCGTCACAGCAAATTATTGTCGTAATAATATAATAATAGGTTTCACCCGTTTTGTCAACGCGCTTCGGCGTTTTTTTATTCCAATAACTTATGCGGGCAAATGTCTCTCCCTCTCCGCTGCCGCTTTTTTCCCCGTTCAGGAAAGCAGGAAGGTCGTGACCGACGACGCCGTCACGTCGACGTAGCCGTCGAACGCATATTGCGCCGTGCCCCAATCGGAAGTTTCGTCGGTAAACACGGCTTCGACCGCCGAGAAATCCCCGTCTATCTTTATCCTGCGCGCCGAGCCGTCGTTTATCACGATAAGCGCCGTCTTGCCGTCCGGTCTTTCAAACGCGACGCATTCGACGCCGTTCATACCGATCAGGTCGCTGTAAGACGCTTCTATCCTGACGCTTCCCGCAGGCAGAAATTTTGAAAACTGCCCCAGAACGTAATAGCGCTTGTATCTGTTGATCGCGTTGCCGTCCTCCGTCTTGTTCCAGTATACGAGACCGTCCTCGTAATCGCCCTGCGAAACGCCCAGCCACCAGCTCCAGCTGACAGCGTTGAGATATTTGAGATCGCGCAGGATCGTCCGCGCGTTATAAATGCCCATCGACATGTCTTTGACGACGCCGAATTCGAGCACGCAGTATTCTGTCACGCTTATCTTCTTTTCGGGATATTTGCCGTAAAAATAGTCGGCAAAGACCTTTTTGTAATATGAGGAGTCGTCGACTCCGTAAGAGTGAACGGAGACGTTGTCGAGCTCATCAAACCAATCGTATCCCGACAGCTCCTTCAGATATTTCTTGACGTCTGAAGAATCGGGTATCTTGTAGTTGCCGCTCTCGAAAATATCCATTTCGAAGTCGGTGCCGTGCGCCGCGTTGAACGCGGTAAGTCTGCCGTAAAACGCGTCGTAAAACCTGCCGAGCGGCTCCGGGTCGTAATGGCAGCCTTCCTGCGTGCCCGAAGCGCCGCCCCACTTCCATTGCGGCTCGTTGACGGGACTGATATACACCTTGACCGAAGCGTCGTATTTGCAGATCACGTCTTCGTAAAGATGATCCACGCATACGAGAAGATAGTCCGCAAAAGCGCCGTAAGCCTCCTCTTTGAGGTTGTTGTCGTATTCGTTTTCACCGTGCGTCTTGCCGTTTTTCGTCATCAGATAGTGCGGAGAATTAGCAAAAAACACTACGTTTTTCACGTTGCCTTTCGCAAGCGCTCTTTCGAACATCTCGTCGACAACGGCGTTTTTGGTGAAATCGTAATTGTTCTCGTCCGCGAATACGGAATAGTCCCCGTCAAAACGCTCCGCTATAAAATAGCTGTTCGTACCGTTGAGAGAGCCCTCGCCGTAACCGCCGTACTCGTTGCTGCCGCCGCCGATATTGTATCTGAAAGTATTGAGCGCGAGCCCGCTGTCGCCGTACAGAAGCTCCGTGACTTCGTCCTTCTCTTCGTCGGATAGTTTGTCCATATCCTGATATATCCAGGCGGACGACGCGCCGAAGCCCTCTATCGTCTGGTAGCGCGTCGAAGCGTCAAGATTGATCGTTGTCTGACCGAAAAACACGCAAAGCGCGTAAACGCCGAAGAATATGCCGACGTAGACGGCGACGGTAAGCACCGCCGCGACTGCAGTCAAAATCTTTTTTCTCATAATATCCCCTTTGAAATATTTCCTCACGGATATATTTTAGAAAATTTTTCACGCAGAAGTCTATAACCTTTTTGCGCTCTTTTTTGCACTTTTCGGGAAAAAGAGCTGTTTTTCGCACGGATATCGGAAAAAAGCCTTCGCCGTTATCTTCCAGCTTTCCGTAAGCCCGAAAAAGATAAAAAAACGCGCCCCCGTCAAAGGGGCGCGTATGTCTTTTCCTTGCGTCAACCGTTGTACTTGACGACCTGCGAGAAATCGACCGCCTTGAGAGACGCGCCGCCGATAAGTCCGCCGTCGATCTGCGGCATTGCCATCAGTTCTTTTGCGTTCTTCGGGTTCATCGAGCCGCCGTACTGAATGCGCAGTTTTTCCTCCGCACACTTGGGGCAGTACAGTTTCGCAATCGTGTTGCGGATGATCGCTATGGTGTCGTTTGCGTCCTGCGCGGTAGCGGTCTTGCCGGTACCGATAGCCCAGACAGGTTCGTATGCGATGACGATCTTGTCGAGCTGATCCTTGTCAACGCCCTTGAGCGCTTCGGTAGTCTGTCTGACGAGTACTTCTTCGACCTTGCCGCCTTCTCTCTCCTCGAGGGTCTCGCCCACGCAGACGATCGGTTTGAGTCCTTTTGCGAGAGCGGTGAGCACGCGCTTGTTGACGGTCTCGTCCGTTTCGCCGAAATACTGACGACGCTCGCTGTGTCCGATGATGACGTATTCAACGCCCTGTTCGAGCAGCATATCCGCGCTTATCTCGCCGGTGAAAGCGCCTTTTTCCGCCCAATGCACGTTCTCCGCGCCGAGGTGAATGTTGGTGCCTTTGATAGCTTCGCCCGCAGCCCAGATGCTGGTGTAGGGCACGCAGATGACGACTTCCGCTTCCGCGTCCGCGACGAGCGGGACGAGGTCGTTGAGAAGCGCGTAGGTCTGCGCCTTGGTGTTGTTCATTTTCCAGTTTCCTGCAATAATAGGTCTTCTCATTTTTATATCTCCGTAAATGTTATTTCTTGTCGTTGAGGCACGCGATGCCGGGGAGAATCTTGCCCTCGAACAGTTCGAGCGACGCGCCGCCGCCGGTGGAAATGTGGGTCATCTTGTCCGCAAATCCGAGAGTCTTCACAGCCGCCGCGCTGTCGCCGCCGCCGATAATGGTGATCGCGTCCTTCGCTTCCGCCATAGCCTTTGCCACCGCGATAGTGCCTTCTGCGAGGATCGGGTTTTCAAACACGCCCATAGGTCCGTTCCAGATAACGGTCTTCGCGCCCTTGATGACGCTTGCGAAAAGCTCTCTCGTCTTCGTGCCGATGTCGAGGCCCATTTCGTCCGCGGGAATCGCGTCGATGGAAACCTCCTTGACGTCTATCTTCGCGTCGATGGGATCGGGGAAAGCCTTTGCGACAACCGCGTCGACGGGCAGGTATATCTTTTTGCCCAGCTTTTCCGCCTTTTCGAGCATGCTCTTGCAGTAGTCGACTTTCTCGCCGTCAACGAGCGACGTGCCGACCTCTTTGCCCTGCGCTACCGCGAACGTATAAGCCATGCCGCCGCCGATGATGAGGCTGTCGCACTTTTCGAGCAGGTTTTCGATGACCTTGAGCTTGTCTGCGACTTTTGCGCCGCCGAGCACTGCGACGAACGGACGTACAGGCGCTTCGAGCGCTTTTGCCATGACGTTGAGCTCTTTCTCGATCAGGAAGCCGCAGACAGCGACTTTGACAAGACCGTACTCGACGATAGCCGCTGTGGAAGCGTGCGAACGGTGAGCGGTGCCGAAAGCGTCGTTGACGTAAATGTCGCAGTAAGAAGCCAGCTTCTTGCAGAACTCAAGCTCCTTGCCCTCTTCTTCCGCATGGAAACGCAGGTTTTCGAGGAGTACGCATTCGCCCTCTTTGCAAGCCGCAACTTTAGCCTGCGCGTCGGGTCCGACGACGTCCTTTGCGAAGGTCACTTTGCCGCCGAGCAGCTCGTTGAGTTTGTCCGCGACGGGCTTGAGGGTGAGCTTTTTGGGCTCGCTTGCGAGCGCCTTGTCTATATAAGCCTGCTTTGCAGCCGCTCTCTCCTCTTCGGGAAGCGCCTCGACTGCCTTTTTCTCCTTTTTGTTGAGAGAAACGGTCGCGCTGAAAATGCTGTGGGGCTTGCCCATATGCGAGCAAAGGATAACCTTTGCGCCGTTATCCATCAGGTATTTGATGGTCGGAAGCGCGCCGATTATACGGGTATCGTCGGTGATGACGCCGTCTTTCATCGGTACGTTGAAATCAACTCTGACAAGGCAACGCTTGCCCTTTACGTCAACGTCTTTAATGGACATCTTGTTCATAAACAATCTCCTTCAGGCGCTCGAATGCGCCCGTTTGATAATTTTTTCACGCAGATATTATATCATTGTGCGCGGTA
Organism: uncultured Christensenellaceae bacterium; assembly: GCA_944383905.1. Lineage (GTDB taxonomy): Bacteria > Bacillota > Clostridia > Christensenellales > UBA3700 > Ornithoclostridium. Next base: position 48,745 of record CALWRI010000011.1, on the reverse strand, counting down.
TTTTTACAACTATATAATTGTAAATGTTTTCAAAAACGGCGCGCGTACGCGAATTTTTCTGAAAAATACAGCTTTTAACTCACAGTACAAAAATGGTTAATCGTTTCAAAGGTAATAAAAAAAGACGCGCAAATAACCGTCTGCGCGTCTTAAAAAATGAAATTCCGCGGTATTTATTACCGCATCTGAAACAAAGTTTACTCCATTAAAATCATCTGCCGGGTTTATAATCGCCGCGAGTGTATTCAGGTCTGAAATCGCTGCAACTTCCGTACTCTGTCACTTTGCCCCTCTTCATACAATGATAAACATATTTTGGTCCCAAAAAGTTAGCAAAAAAGCCGTCTCCCCTGTCCTCTTCTCTTTTAGTGCAATACCAGCAATCTTTACAATATCCCATAAGTTCCTCCTTTGATTTATTTCAAACTTAATCGTTTGTTATATATATTATATCTCCCAATATAATGGGAAGGCAAGTATTTTTTCCACTTTTATGGGAAAATTATTATTGTGAATCAGATTTTTTGCGAAAGATTAAAAGAATTGAGAAAAGAAAAGGGGCTCGGTCAGGTCGCTCTTGCCGAGAAACTCGACGTCGGCAAATCCGTCATCAGTCTGTGGGAGCTCGGAAAATGCGAGCCTACTTTGTCCAAACTTGTCGCGATGGCAAAGTTCTTCGACGTTTCGATAGACTATCTCGCGGGATTGGAAGATTAAACTTATTTTATTCTGAAATTCCAGAATTTTTCGCATATTTGAATAATGATCATACGACAAATACAGACTGTGTTTGCAATGTTTTTATATCTTGCAACGAGCAGACACGTCAGCTTTATTTAAAATCTTAAACAAAAAACGCACCCGTCAGGTGCGTTTTGTTTTTGCGGTTAATTGCGTTTTATTAAATTTCTCCTGTTTTACGCAAGGAATACGTTTACCTCGCCTGATTTATTCCTCTTTTCCGCCGTCCTGCGCGTAAGGGTCGTAAGGCGTGACCTGATAGACGTAATAGTTGAGCCAATTATAATAAATGAGATTTGCCGTGCTTCTCCACTTGACTTCGATCCTGTTGACGTCGCCGTTGACGAAATAATTGCGCGGAGGATCTATGTTGAGCCCCTTGTCGAGATCGCGCAGATATTCGTTTTTGAGCGTGTCGCGGTCGTATTCGCTGTGACCGAGGAAGAAGAATTTTTTGTTGTCCAGACTCTTTATTATCGCTATCTTGCAGTCGTCGCCGTATGCGAGCACTTTGAGGCGCTCGTCTCTCATCACCGCGTCGCAGTCGATGTCCGTATGACGTGACATCGGAACGTATATCGTGTCGTCCATACCTTTGAGCAGCGGCTCGGTGTCGTCGCAGGGTCTCGCCTCGTAGACTCCGAACATCTTTTTGGGGAGCTCGTGCTTGTCGATCCCGTAATGGTATTTGAGTCCCGCCTGCGCGCCCCAGCAGATATAAATCGTCGAGGTCACGTTCTTTTCGGCATAATCCATTATCTTTTCGAGTTCTTCCCAATACGCGACCTTCTCGAAAGGCATGGTCTCCACGGGCGCGCCCGTGATTATCATTCCGTCGAAGCGCAGCTGTTTTATCTCGTCGAACGTCTTGTAAAACTTCTGCATATGGGCAAGAGGCGTATTCTTGCTCTTGTAGGTATCCGTATTGACGAGCGTTACGTTGACCTGAAGAGACGAGTTGCCCAAAAGACGCATGAGTTGCGTTTCCGTCTCTATCTTGGTCGGCATCAGATTGACGATCGCGATCTCGATCGGACGGATATCCTGCGTCATAGCGCGCAGTTTGGGCATGACGAAGACGTTTTCTTTCTTCAGTATATCGAACGCGGGTAAACTCTTTGGTATGACTATCGGCATCTTTGACTCCCGCCCTTTCGGGCACTATCCTTTATTCGTCGAGCGAATCGAGCGCTTGTTTTACGTCCGCGATCAGGTCGTCGACGTTCTCGATGCCGACGGAAAGTCTGATAAGCTCGGGCTTGACGCCTGCGTGCAGCAATTCCTCGTCGTTCATCTGTCTGTGAGTCGCGCTCGCGGGATGCAGACAACAGCTGCGTGCGTCCGCGACGTGCGTTTCGATAGGTATCAGCCTGAGGCTGTCCATGACCTTTTCCGCCGCCTTTCTGCCGCCCTTGACCCCGAAGCTCAATACGCCGCATGAGCCGTTTTTCAGATATTTCTGTCCAAGCTCGTAGCACGCGTCGCCTTTGAGTCCGCAATATGTGACCCAGGTCACGTTTTTGTGAGACTGCAAAAACTCCGCCATCTTCTGCGCGTTTTCGCAATGTCTCTGCATTCTTACCGCAAGGCTTTCAAGCCCCAGATTGAGCAGGAACGCGCTCTGCGGAGACTGCACGGAGCCGAAATCTCTCATAAGCTGCGCGGTCGCCTTTGTTATGAACGCTCCCTCTTTGCCGAATTTCTCGGCGTATACGATGCCGTGATAGCTGTCGTCGGGCTTGCACAGTCCGGGGAATTTGTCTGCGTGCGCCATCCAGTCGAACTTGCCGCTGTCCACAATCGCGCCGCCCACCGCGGAGCCGTGCCCGTCCATATATTTGGTCGTGGAGTGAGTGACTATGTCAGCGCCCCACTCTATCGGACGGCAGTTGATCGGAGTCGCAAAAGTATTGTCGACTATGAGCGGTACGCCGTGCGAGTGCGCCGCCTTTGCGAATTTTTCTATGTCGAGCACGTTGACCGCGGGGTTTGCGATCGTCTCGCCGAACACCGCCTTCGTATTCTCTCTGAACGCCGCGTTGAGCTCTTCTTCGGAGCAGTCGGGCGCGACAAACGTGAATTCGACACCCATCTTCTTCATCGTTACGGCAAACAGATTGTAGGTCCCTCCGTATATCGTGGAGCTTGCCACGACGTGGTCGCCGCAGGTCGCGATGTTGAATACCGCATAAAAGTTTGCCGCCTGACCCGACGACGTCAGCATTGCCGCGCTGCCGCCTTCAAGCTGCGCGATCTTCGCCGCGACGTAATCGCAGGTAGGGTTTTGCAGTCTGCTGTAAAAATAACCCGAAGCCTCAAGGTCAAACAGCTTTGCCATATCCTCGCTCGTGTCGTATTTGAAGGTCGTGCTCTGTATTATCGGCGTCTGTCTCGGTTCTCCGTTTTTGGGAACGTAACCGCCATGTACGCACGTCGTCTCGATTTTTTTCATATACGTCTCCTTTCGCCTTGCGGCAGAAAATTTTTATCTCAACCTCTGTGATTGTGTTCTTTTATTGCCCTTTCTATCTCTCTTTTTGCAGTTTTCTTTGCCTCGTCGGCACGCTTGTCGTGCAGCTCCTTTCCTCGTGCGAGACCAACCTCTATCTTTACGAGCCCCTGCTTGAAGTACGCCTTTGTCGGGACAAGCGTAAATCCCTTTTGTTCCACCTTTCCGCGCAGCCTGTCGATCTCGTGACGACGGAGCAGGAGTTTTCTCGTCCTCGTCGCCTCCGTATTGAAATAACTGCCTTTCTCGTAAGGCGTGATATGACAGTTGACGAGCCACATCTCTCCGTCGCGGACGAGACAAAACGCGTCCTTGAGGTTGATGTGTCCCTGTCTGACCGACTTGACCTCGCTGCCCGCAAGCACTATGCCCGCCTCGTAGGTCTCGTCGATGAAATATTCGTGATACGCCTTTTTGTTGGCGGTGATTATCTTTACCGATTCCATCTGTGTATATTCTGCCGATTATTAATTATTTTAACACACGCGCACCTTGTCTGCAATCTTTTTCGCCCGTTATGCGCGTTACTTCTCTTTCCTCGCTCTTTTCCGACAAGGATCAACTCCTTTCTCGCAGGGTGCGCAAGCAATTTATTCGCTTTTCCCGCAACCCTCTCCGTGCCGCCGGGGTGAGATTGTACCTGCCCTCGCGCAGGGTGCGCAAGCAATTTTAAGTGCGTTTGCCCCTGTCGCTGCGAGGCGAAGCGCGCAGGCAATACCTGCATTGTATTGTCAAGCGTTTCAACAAAGCAGGGGCAAGGCAAACACTCTTGCGCTGCTTCCCGCAAGCCTCTTCGTACCGCCGGGGTGAGGTTGCACCTGCCCTCGCGCAGGGTGCGCAAGCAATTTTAAGTGCGTTTGCCCCTGTCGCTGCGAGGCGAAGCGCGCAGGCAATACCTGCATTGTATTGTCAAGCGTTTCAACAAAGCAGGGGCAAGGCAAACACTCTTAAAATCAGGTCCCTACCTCACCCCGGCGGCACAACCCAAAAAAAAGCTCCGTCCCTTTGCGGAACGGAGCGCTTATCCTTTTTTCGCCTTATTGCTTGATCAGGAAGAATACCACCGAAAGCACCATTACGAGAACGCCGAAAACCACCGTGAGTTTTCTGAGTATGCTCTCCTTGCTTCTCGACTTGTTCTTTCCGGCATAGGTATCCGTTTCGCTTCCGCCCAGACTGCCGATATTGTCGTTTGTACCCTTTTGCATCAGGATGCAGATGACCGCGCCGATGCCCATGACCGCCATAAGTATCATCAAAAGCGGCTCGAGCCAACGCGAGATCTCATAGTCGACTTTGGCAATTGCGCCAAGCATATATATATAATCGATATTCATTGAGAATATTCCTCCGATTTTATGATTGCTAAAACATAATAGCACACAATAAAATATTTATCAAGCGTTTTTTGCGTATTTTTTATGTATGCAAATGCACGACGGCTCGAAAACGCGCTTTTTGCCGAAACAAAGCGCTTTCAGACGTTTTGCTTTCTTCTCGGGAATCTCTTTTCCCCCTGTTTTTCCGAAATCGAGCACCAGAACAAGCGCTTTCTGCATACTATGCTGTGACCGAATTATCGACAATCGGAGGAAAACAATGACAAAATTTCAGATTTTTTCAAGCGAAGCACCGTACCCCGAACCCGAGATCTACTCGTTTTCCCGCCGCGACGTGCTTGCGCTGACAAACGATTACGCCGGCAGAGAAAGCGAGACGACGGCTATCATGCAATACGCATATCAGAGTTACATAGTCAAGGAAAAATATCCCGACCTCTCGCTCGTACTCGAAAACGTCTCCAAAGTCGAGATGTTGCATCACGAACTGCTCGCGGAAGCAATCGTTCAGAGCGGCGGAGACCCCGTGATCGCCGGACGCAACTGCTTCTGGTCAGGCAGCGCGGTGAATTATACCCTCGACATATGCTCCATGCTCAAAGCCGACCTCGAAGGAGAACTCGGGGCGATTGCAAATTACAGACGGACGATCTCCGCGCTCACGAACAAGTCGATCGTCGCTCTCATCGAACGGATAATCGAAGACGAGGAGATCCACGTCGCGATATTCAGACAGCTTCTTTCAGAATTTTCCTGCGCACAAAGCCGTCCCGAATGCCGTTGCTTTTGACTGAAAATACGAAACAAAACAACCGACGGAAAGAAAAAAAAGAAGCCGCGCGGCTTCTTTTTTTTCAGTTTCCCATTATCATGGTCGTATTGCTCAGATCGTTCTTTTCCATCATATCCTGCAAAAACATCTTGAACTGATCGGGCTTTTTGATGTATTTGAAATCCACGTCCCAGCCCTTGCCGATCTTGTCGATCTTCACGTTGCCGTAATTGAATATCTTGCCCGTAACGCTCTGCTCGACGGATATGCCGATTATCGGAGTCATCACCGAGCGCGTCTCTTTGACGTTTATCAACCCCTTTCTCGTGATTATGTATTTGTCGTATATCCTGATCTCGTTTTTCACCGCTTCAAGAATAGTCTCGAGCACGACGATCACGGGGATCAACGCCGCCGCCAGCGAAACGCCTCCGACAAGCTTTGCGCCGCGGCTGAAACAAAACGCGGCGAGCGCGACGAGCAATACCGCAAACACGACTCCCCCGACGAGCCTCGAGCCGTGCGCCCAGGCAGACTTTTTGGCGACGTACAAAAGGCCGCTTTCCGAATTTTCCTTTTTCATATTCCCTCCTCCCGACCCGCGGTTAAAACACTCCGCGTTTTGGATACCTTTCCATGCTATTTGCGGCAAAGCCGCTTTATCCCGTATCGGGATATTTTAAGTATACCAAAGTGGTATAATCTTGTCAAGGTATGAGACTCAGATTTTTACGCGAAAAGAGGAATATGACCCAGCAAAGGCTTGCTCTCGAACTCGATATGAACCAGAACACGGTGAGCCGTTACGAATCGGGCAAAAGACAGGCGGATTATCAGACGCTGATAAAGATCGCCGACTATTTCGACGTTTCTCTCGACTATCTGCTCGAGAGGACCGACAATCCCGCAAGATACAGAGACTGAAAAGAGAGACGGCGGCGCCGTCTCTCTTTTTCATTTTACTTTTTATCTGACCTTTCTCTTTTCTCACGCGGACGCACCGCGCTGTTTTCAGAGAAGTTTCGCTTCCGCCGCTTCGAGCACGGCTTTCCTGCGTTCGTCCGCCTTTGCGGCGCTGTCCGCGTTGACGGAGACGTACACTTTGAGTTTGGGCTCCGTGCCGCTCGGTCTTATGCAGACCCACTCGTCGTTGCCGAGCGTGTATTTTATCACGTTGGTCTCGGGCAGGGTTATCGGCGCCGTTCTGCCGTACGCAAAGGTCTCCACTCTCTTTTTGAAATCCAGCTTGGATACCGTTTTTATCCCCGCAAACTCGGTGAAATACTCCGCTCTCGCCTTTTCCATGATGTCCGCCATCTTCTGCATTCCGTCGAGACCCTTGAACGCGAACGACTTGCTCGTCTCCGCAAAATAGCCGTATTTTGCGAATATCTCCTGCAATCTGTCGTAGAGTTTCTTGCCCTTGTACTGATAATAGCAGACCATCTCGGAGAACAGCATACTCGCGACGACGGCGTCCTTATCCCTTGCGTGCGTGCCCGAGAGGTAGCCGTAGCTCTCCTCGTAACCGAACATGAAGGTGTGTTTGCCGTTCTGTTCCCACTCCTTTATCTTTTCGCCGATGAACTTGAAGCCCGTCAGTACGTCGTAGACGGTCATGCCGTAACTTTTCGCTATCTTGTCCGCAAGGCTGGTCGTGACGATCGTCTTTACGACGGCGCCGTTTGCGGGCAGGTCTCCTCTCTCCTTGTGACGGAGCAGGATATAGTCGAGCAGGAGCGCGCCTATCTGATTGCCTGTGAGCAGAGTAAACTTTCCCTTGTCGTCCCTGACGGCGACGCCCATGCGGTCGCAGTCGGGGTCGGTGCCTATGACGACGTCGGCGCTTATCCTGTCCGCGAGCTTTATGCCGAGCGCGAGCGCGTCGGGTTGCTCGGGATTGGGCATCTGCACGGTGGAAAATTCTGTGTCGGGATTTTTCTGCTCCTCGACGACTTCCACCTTTATCCCCATGCGCGAAAGCATCGTCGTGACGGGAACGTATCCGCTGCCGTGGATCGGGCTGTAAACGAGTTTCATCTTCGCGCCTTCCGCCGCGACTGCCTCGGGAGACAGCGAAAGCTTTGAGATCTCCGCGTAATAATCTTCGTCGAGACTTTTTCCTATCACGGTGATATATTCGTTGAGCGCAAAGTTGTCCTTGCCCTTTATATCGCTCCTTTCCGAGGTCTTAACGTCGGCAAGCTCTATCCCGAAATACCCCGTCTTATCGATGAAATCGACGACCACCGCGGTAGCTTCGGGCGACATCTGCGCGCCGTCCTCGCCGTAAACCTTGTAGCCGTTGTATTCCTTGGGATTGTGGCTTGCGGTGATCATGACGCCCGCTATCGCGTTTGTATGCCTTACCGCATAACTGCACATCGGCACGGGTCTGACGTCTTCGAAAAGTCTGACTTTTATCTTGTTTGCCGCAAGCACTCTCGCGGTTATCAGAGCGAAGTCGAACGACTTGCGCCTCGTATCGTAGGACACGACGACGCCTCTTTCCGCTTCCGCCTTGCCGAGTCCGTTGACGTAATTGGCAAGTCCTTTCGTCGCGCGTGCGACCGTGTACACGTTCATATTGGATATGCCGAGGGCGATCGTGCCTCTCATGCCCGCGGTACCGAACGCAAGCGGAAGCGTGAACCTCTCTTTTATCTCCTTTTCGTCGTCCCGTATCGCAAGAAGCTCTTTTTTGCCGTCTTCGTCGCAGTTTTCGAGCCACTCCGCATAATTCTTCCTGTAATCCATTTTCTCCCTCCGAGACGGGCAGACCGCCCACCAGAATTTTCTTTGCATATATTATACCACAACAGAGATTATATTGTACACAATAAATGCCAAATATACCGCAATTATCGCCGCACCCTGCCATCTGTACGTCTTTTTCGCAATCGCGGAAGGCAGTACGAGCAGCGCGCTCACCGCGAGCATGGCGGGAACGGCAAACCTTGCGGTAAAACCGTCTATCGGAAGACCTCTCCCCGTCGCGCAGGCGACAAGCCCGAGCAGAAGCGTCGCGTTTATCACGTTCGCCCCTATCACGTTGCCGAGCCCTATCCCCGTCCTGCCCTTTTTCAGAGACGTCAGAGAAGTCACGAGCTCGGGAAGCGACGTCCCTATCGCGACGACCGTTATCCCGACGATCTGTTGGGGAACTCCCATGCCCACGCACAGACTTTGCGCGTTGTCGACGAGCAGTATCGCGCCGAGCGCCGTCGCCGCCGCGCCGAACGCGAACAGCGCAAGGTTCTTCGCGACGCTCTTTTTTGTCACGACGACCTTGTCCGCAACGGCGGATAACATGTTTCGCCCCCTGCCCGCTTCGTAGAGATTGAGCCCTGTAAATATCACGAACAGCGCGAGAAGAACAGCGCCTTCCCAAACGTCTATTCCGCCGCCCGTAAAAGCGAACACGGCAAGAAAGGTGGACGCAAAAAGCAAAAATATCCCTTTGCCCGCAAAACCTCTTTCCGTCTTCGGCGGTTTTATGATCAGAACGAGCGCGGCTATCAGTCCGACGTTGCACAGCATGGAGCCGACCGCGTTGCCGACGGCAATCTCGTTGTACCCCTCTGCGAGCGCAGAGTCTCCCGCCGCGGTACCCTTTATCGCCGACGTGAGCGACGTTATTATTTCGGGCAACGTCGTTCCCACGGACACGACCGTCGCGCCGATGACCGTTTCGGGGACGTTGAAAGCTCTCGCCGCCCATACGCTGCCGTCCACGAACATATCCCCGCCCTTGACTATGAGAGCGAGTCCGACCGCGAGCAACAACAGATCAACGACGACGCCAACCGCGTTGTCCGCACCCAAAGACAGATCCACAAGCCACCTCTTTTGCCGCGTTTTTTGCGGCGTTTATTTGTACTACATTTTAGTAAAAAAGAGGCGGCATTATTACGCCGTCTTAAAAATTATGCTGCCCGTGTAGATTAAACCCTGTATTTTTTCAGTCGTCGCCGCTTTTCACAAGCACTTTTGCCGCCACACCCCTGTATTGATCGCGCCTGACGACCTCTTTTGAGATCTCCTTTCCGTCAAGATACACGCGCCTGACGAGCTCCGTGACATACCCGTTTTTCGCCGGCGAGATCTGCTTGCTGTCCGCGCCGCCTTCGATGTAGTCCACATATTCGAGCACGGGCTCGGGCGGATCGGTACGTCTCACTATCCTCGTCTCGAAAGAATAGGTATACGCGGACGGTGCGCCGTACAGTTCGAACGTCACCTCGTTGCCTCTGACGGTAGCGTTTATCACCACGTCCGCCCCGCTGTCGTTGACGAGCACGAGATCGATCATGTCGGACACAGTCGCGTCTCTCGACATATCGCAGTAAGACGACGGAAGCGAATGAGCGCGGACGCTTATCACCCCGAGCCCCGCCGCGATCCACGCGTTGTACAGCGTCGTTGAGACCTGACAGACTCCTCCTCCCACGCCGGGAACGTACTCTCCGTTCTCTATCACTTTCGCCTCTTTGTAGCCGCGCTCCGCCGTTCTCTTTCCGACCACCTCGTTGAAAGACAGCGTGCCGCCCGCGGGAACGGTGTAGTAACAGAAATTGCTGCACGCGAGCGCGATGTTGTAACTTCTCGCATAGACGTTTCTGTTGAAAGACGTGGTATATCCCGAGATGCGCGTCGCGCCTCTTTTGCCCTGCTTTTGAGGCAGGTCGGCGTTATCCTCCTCCCTTTCGGACAGATAAAAGGTCTCTTTTCCGCCGTCTGCTCCGCGCGCGCAAAGATATTCTTGCGCCCCGCATACGCAGGGCGTCTCCGATCCGGCAGACGAAAACATGACCGACGCGCACAAAGCGAGCGCCGCAACACACGGTATCAACAGCTTTTTCATACACCGTTAGTCTGCGCGTTTTTCTTCCCGTCACGACGTTTTTTGCGCTGACATTTGTTTCCAATAAAAAAACGGCGTTGCCGCCGTCTTTCCCGATTTTGCGCCGCTTTTTCCCGTCGGCTTCATCTTCTCCTTCTGCCGCGGAAATCCCCGCTTCTCTCCGGCGCGAGCCCGAGCTTTGAGAGCGTGAAGCGGTCGGGGACGAAATCCACGTCTCCCGGTTCGACCCCTTTCTTGTTGCCGCCGTGGTAGTCCGTGCCTCCCGTCGCAAACAGCCCGTTTTTCTTTGCAAGCTCGTACAGCCGCGCCGTATCCTCGAGCGTATGCGTCGGATAATAGACCTCGAGACCGTCCAGACCGTAGGTTTTGAGTCCCGCTATCAGGTCTTCGAGCCTTCCTTTCTGGCAGAATACGAGCGGATGCGCAATGACCGCCCTGCCGCCCGCCGCCTTTATCAGTTTTACGCCCTCGAGCGGGGTTATCCTCTTTGACGGAACGTATGCCGCGCCGTGTTCGCCGAGATACCTGTCGAACGCTTCCGTGACCGTCTTGCAATATCCTTTCGCGATGAGCTGACCCGCGATATGCATACGTCCGACCGTGCCGACTCTGTCGAATATCTTTTGTTCGTCGAGAGATACGTTGAATTTTTTGAGATTTTGCAGTATGGCTTTTATCCTGTCGTCGCGCTGCTTTTCTATCTCCTGCAACCGCGTGTTCAATCTGTCGTCGTTGCAGTCGACGTTGTAACCGAGAACGTGCACTTCGCAGACGGCGTATGTGCTCAACTCTATGCCGCGCAACACCTTTACGCCCTGTTTTTCGCCCTCGCGGACAGCCTTTTCCACCCCTTTAAGAGTGTCGTGGTCGGTGATCGATATGAGCCCGAGCCCCGCCGCTTTCGCCTTTGCGACGATTACGTCGACCTCGTCCGTGCCGTCGGAATATATACTGTGCATATGAAGATCGGCTTTCATTCCGCGTCCTCCCCGTCTCGCGAAGCGGCGACTTCGAGAAGCGCGACCTCGCCGCCGTCTATCTCGCCGACTTTTTTGAGTCTCTTGTCTATCATTGCGTTGCGCTTGTCGAGATCGTCAATCGCGCCGATGACCCTCTCCGCGCGCTGACGTACCGTGCCGAGAAGCTCCGTGAACTTGGCGAAATCCGCTCTGATACCCGACATCTGCTTTATTATCTCCGCGCTCTTCTTTTGTATCTTGAGAGAGGTGAAGCCCATCTGCAGACTGTTGAGCAGAGCCGTGACGGTCGTGGGTCCGCAAACGCTGACGCGGTATTTTGCCTGAAGATCGGCTACGAGCGCGCCGTCTCTTATTATTTCTGCGAAAAGCCCTTCGTTGGGGACGTAAAGAAGGGCGAAATTCGTGGTCTTGGGCGGTTTGACGTACTTGGCGTTTATGCTCTGCGCCTCCTGCCTCACCCTTTCCACGAGCTGTTTTCTCGCCGCCGCAACTCCTGCGGAATCCGCCCTTTCGCTCGCCTCGATCAGATTTTCGTAATCGGTTATCGGGAACTTGGCGTCTATCGGCAGATATACCTTTTCCCCTCCCTGACCGGGCATCACTATCGCAAAGTCCACCCTCGTGTTTTCCGAACGCGAAACGAGGAACTGTTTTTCGTACTGTTCGGGGGTGAGTATCTGGTCGAGCAGACTTTCGAGCGACACTTCGCCCCAGTTTCCTCGCGCCTTGACGTTGGCGAAAACGCGGGTAAGATTGTGCACGCTGCCCGTGAGCTCCTTCATTTCGCCAAAGCTGCGCTGCACGGATTCGAGACTCTTGTTGACCTGCTCGAACGCGTTTTTGACGCGCGTGTCCAAAGTCTCGGCAAGTTTTTCTTCGACCGTCTTCCTCATCTCGGAAAGTTGCTTCGCATTGTCCTCTCTGACGCTTTTCAGGTCGTCCGCGACCGACTTTCTCATATCGTCCACGCTCGTCTTGAACTCCTTGCGCACCTGTTCGAGATTATTGTTGAAAGCGGTGCGGGTCGCGTCCTCGTTTTCGCGCAGCAGCCTTCTCGTCTCGTCGAGATTGCGCCCGACCTCCTCGCGGAATTCCTTTATCTTGTCGCCGAAATTCTTGAGCTGCGTATCGAGCGACGTCACCGTCGCGGAGTTTGCCGCGGAAAAAGAAGTGACGATCACGTCTTTCGCCGCCGCGGCCTCCTTTCTCGTATTGTCGTTGATCAGATTGACCGCGTCTCCGATGTTATCCACGATCTGCTCCGTATCCGAATTGTCGTCTCCCTTTTTCTTTATCAGTGTCGTAACGAACGCGGCAACCGCAAACAAACATGCCGCCGCCGATAATACGGTGATTATTATTTCAGGTGTAGTCATAACGTCCTCCCCGACCTGCGCATCCTCTCCGCCTGCGCGAGAAGAACGCATTTGTCGTTTTTTAGTCTTCCGTCCACGCAAAGCGCTATAAGAGCGCCCATCGTTTCTCCTATATCCTTGCCCGAAAACCCCAGCTTTTTCAGATCGTTGCCGTTGATCGCGAGCTCTGCGGGCGTAAACGGGACGCCCTCTTTTTTCATCTTGTCGAGCACCGCCTGAAACCTGTCCGCCCTCGGGCTGTCGGAAAACAGACCCGTGCCCGCGCTGTCCGCTCTGACGAGCGCTATCAGTTTGTCTATCACCGCGTGATTTCTCGCGACGAACCTGCGCAACTTGGTCTCGTGCGCGTTGGCGTTGATGTCGTACATGTGTTCTCTGACGAGTATCTCCGTCTCCGCTATCGTCGCGTTGGGATATTTCAGTCTTTTGGTTATCTCGCGTGCGGTAACGGCGCCGTATTCGGCATGCCTGTGCATATTGCCGTCCCGCGCGATCGCCTCCGCCTTTCCCACGTCGTGAAGAAGCGCGGCGAGTTTTACGTCGTTCCTCGCTTCCTGTACGGTGCGGAACGCGTGTCTCAAAGCGTCGTAAGCGTGAAAGCGCGCAGGTTGCTCCACGTTGCGGTTTGCCGCAAGCTCCGGCAATATCACGTCGAGCGCGCCCGTCTCCGAAGCAAGTTGCAGCGCGTCGAAAGAGTTGTCCCCGGCAAGCGTCTTGTCAAGCTCGTCCCTTACCCTCTCCGCCGACACGTCGGCAAGTCTGCCCGAAAGCTCCGTAGCCGCCTCTTTTGCCTCTCCGTCGGAAGAAAACCCCAGCACGGAAACAAAGCGAACGAGCCGCATTATCCGAAGTCCGTCCTCGCAGAAGACCTCGCGCGCGGAACGCGTCGTCCTCAATATCCCGCGTCTGACGTCCTCTTCCCCGCCGAGCGGATCGACGATCTTTTTCTCGTTTATATCGTAATATATCGCGTTGCAACGGAAGTCGCGCCGCCTGCAATCCGCGTTTATGTCGTCCGTAAACACGACGCCGTCGGGTCTGTGCTTTCCGCTCCCCTCGGGATAGCTGTCGGTGCGGAAAGTCGTGTGCTCGAAGCGCGAGTCTCCGCAGGTCAAAATCAACGTCCCCAGCTTGGGTGAGCTGTCGTGCACCTTGAACCGCGTGCCGTCGAGCGCCCTCCTGACCTCGTCGGGCGAGAGCGCGCTCGCAAGATCGAAATCCGTCGTCTCCACCCCTCTGATCGCGTCGCGCACCGCGCCGCCCACGAGATACAGCTTTGACGGAAACGCCTCCGCGAGACAAATAAGTCCGGACGGGAGCTCCATATCAGGCGCCCTGCGGTTTCAGAGTGCACACTTCGGGCAGATTGCGGTATTGCTCCGCATAGTCGAGCCCGTATCCGACGACGAATTCGTCGGGTATCTTAAAGCCGACGTAATCGCCTTCGAAATCCACCTTTCTCCTCGACGGCTTGTCGAGAAGAGAGCACACCCTGAGGCTCTCGGGCGCGCGGGTCGCAAGCATCTTCGTCAGAGTCTGCAAAGTGACGCCCGTATCAATGATGTCCTCGACGAGAATGACGGATTTGCCCGAAATGTCGTACTTGATGTCTTTCGTTATCCGCACGCTTCCGCTCGTCGTCGTGCCCGAGCCGTAACTCGAAGCGACGATCGTGTCCACTTCGAGCGGCAGATCTATCTTTCTGATAAGATCTGCGAAAAACACCATCGCGCCCGTCAGCACGCATATCATTATCAGTCGTTTGCCGCGGTACTCGCGCGTTATCTGCTCGGCGAGCTCCGACGTTCTCCTGTCTATCTCCTCTTTGGAGATCAAAACTTTTTCCACGTTTTCGTCGTACATATTCACTCCGTATTTATCTGTTGCCTCAAAGGCGTTTCGTATCGATATATATTGTCTCTTTCGTGTTCTCGTCCGTCTTCACCTCGTCCGAGATCTCCATACCGCAGACGACGAGCACCCGGCTGCCGACGGCGACGACGGGAATGTTGTCCCTCAGATGCAAAGGACAGCCGACGTCGGTCAGATAGTCGCCGAGCGACTTTTCTCCGCCTTTGAACCGTTTGAACCTGTCGCCCTCTCTCCTCGTCCTTATCACGGCGCCTTCGGGTATCTTGGAAACGTCCAGGAACAACTTGCCTGCGCTCCCCAGCGTCACCTCGTAACCTCCGATCTCAAACCTGCTCCCGACAAACGGCAAAACCGTGCCGTCCTTTTCTTCCTTGCGGTAAAAGTACAATTTGCCCTTGCCTCTTTCAACTTCGAAATAATGCGGAAGACAAACACGTGTGCCAGTTTTTTTGTCTTTCAACGATTTGACCGATTCAATGTGCACGCTCTCGCAGTCCACTCTCGCGCCGATGAGTTCCAACGCTCTGAAAATGCTGGAAGAAGCAAGCGCGGAAGGCTGGTCAAGCGCGGACAGATCAAGCGTCGCCTCCCCGTCTTTCTCCACAGGCGAAACGCTGTTTTCGGAAAAATAACTCTTTGCGTAAAACGCCTGCTTTGCAAGCATAGCCAGCGATCTCTCTATATTCGGGTACGCCTTTTTCAGGACGGGAAACGCCGAGTTGCGCAGATAATTGCGGGTATATGATTCGTCGAAGTTGCTCTCGTCGTCGCGATATGGCACTTTTTTCTCCGCAACATATTCTTCTATCGTTTTTCTGTCCGTCGACAAAAGCGGTCTTATCATCGTGCCGTCGTCCTCGCTTATCCCGCAAAGCCCGTCGATACCGCTGCCCCTGAAGACGTGCATGAGCACGCTTTCCGCAAAATCCTGAAGATGATGAGCGGTGACGACCCTCTGCGCTTCTCCGCTTTTCACGAGACCGGAGAATATCGCGCGTCTGACGAGTCTCGCGCCCTGCTCCGTGCCGTAACCGCCTTTCTTGCAAAAGCCCTTTACGTCCTCGCTGTATATTTTCAGCTTTACGCCGCGGTCGTCGCAGTATTTCTTTACGAGCGCGCAGTCGGCGTCCGAGTTTTCTCCCCGCAGATTGTGATTGATATGCACGACGAAAAATTCTCCCCGGTATTCTCCCGACGAGACGAACCAGTCCAGCAGAGCCATGCTGTCCCTGCCGCCGCTTACCGCCAAAGCCAATTTGTCGAAACGCGAAATCAGTTTTACGCCGTTTTCGCAGATGAGTTTTTCGCGCATAGATATATTATATACTATCCCGCGTGAAACCGCAAGCGCGATATGCAGGCGCGCGTCCGATAAAACGGAATAAAAAAACGCGGAGTTGCCGCGTTTTCGTATTAATCTGCGTTTTCCGTTCCGTCACAGCAGACGTTCGTCGCGTTTTCTTCTCTTCCTTTCAACCGCGACTTTTATTATCTTGACGACGATGATCGCTACAATCAGTATTGTCGCGGGGATACCGATCAACATCAGGATCGACAAAAACGCCTGCGCCGCAAATGCGGACGGTATGACGATCGTCGCAAAAAATATTTCGAAAGGACCGATCGCCTCCATTCTCTCTGGCTCCTCGGAGATTTCGGCATCCGAAGGATCGGCGGGGCCGGCTTCTTCCTGCGCGTCGGAAGACTCCGCATCCGCTTCGTCTCCCGGATCAAGCGCGACGCGTTCATTGTCGCTTTCGGGCGCCGCTCCGCAAAGCGCCGTCTCTTTTTCGCCGACAGTTTTCTCCCCGTTGTCCGCACAATATGCCGCGGATATAAAGACCAACGACGCAATCACGGCGACGATCAGCGCGATTATCGCGACGGTCAGACTGTTTCGGACAACTCTCTGCTTTTTCATAATCTTTCACCTCCGCTTTTCGGGCGAGAGCCCCTTCTTTAAGGTTTTACGTCCTGCGACGCTCCGTTCTCTTTCTCCGCGCAGTCGGTATCTTTTTTCTTTGCATCTTCGCCCTCGGAAGATAAGTCTTCCTTCGGCACGTCATCGGGTTTTGCCTCTATTTCGGTTTCTCCCTCCGACTCTCCTTCTTTGTCGCCGTCCGACGCCTGGGGTTTCTTGTCCCCTTCCCTTTTCTTCCTGCGCTTCTTGTCGCACGAATATACCGTAATGCCGACGATGAGCGCGATCAGGAGCAAAACTCCGTGTGCCGCCAACAGATAAGGAACCGTCGACAACGCGATGCCCGCACCTATAAGCGCGTATATGTACATGATAAACGCCGTAAAGAATGTCATTCCTTCGACGAAGTCGCTGAACTCGTCGACTCTCTCGTCGGACAGCGAGAAGGACACCCGACGTATTGTGCTGCTCTCGTAATGCGCGACGTAACCGCCGTCCGCCTTTTTGAAGTCGTTGCCGTTGTGGAAATACGCGTCGGTATTCACGGTCACGTCGACGACGAAATCTTCCGCCTTTTCAAAATCCGCGATCTCCGCGACGTATTCGTTCAATGTGCGGTAAAGGTATCTGACGGTGGGAAACACCGCCGTCTCCGTCTCGTATATCACTCTCTCGCCCGCAGGAATCGTGAGACTGTGCTCGTACCACGAGTCGAACGACTCCTCGCCGACAAGACTTTCGCGGTCGAACGCTTTTGCCCCGCTTGCGAGATCTGCGGCGACAGCGTTGTAAACGTCGACGAAAACGTCGGCTCCCGCGCCCGTCTGCTCTTTGACGTATTGTCCGAGCGTCACGGTCACGGACGCGGTCACGGACACTTTCACCTTTTTGCTTTCCTGATTCGAGCCTGTGCTCTCGATCGCATATACGTCGTATGCCGCAGAAAACGGGGCGCCTATACTGTAAACGGTGAACGAGCCGTCCGTGACTCCGTATTCCGCAAGAAACACGTCGTCGCCGATCGACGTCCAGCCGTCGCAGATCAACGGCGCGTCTCCCGTATATCTTATCGAGACGTAAGGCAGCGCGTTTTCGGGCATTCCGTCCGTGACGACGAAACGGCTGACATAAACGGTCGTATCGGGCGCGAACTCCTGCTCGTAAACGAGGGCGTCTCTCAATGCCGCCAGATTTTTCTCATACCCTTCGCGATCGTATGCCGCGCGGGTGTATCTCGTCCTGCCGCTCAACGCCTCTCCGTCCGCCCTGACGACGACTTCGGGAACGCTGCCTTTGTAATATCCCGGAGCGCTCACGCGTTTTATATATCCCGTCGCGACGGCATCCGTATCTGTCGGATTGAAAAGCGTGTACGTCGCTTTCGCGGTCACGGGCACTTCGTCGATCTTATCGTCCGGACCCACAATCCTCTGCACGTCAAACGTGATCTGCGCGTCCTCGGCAACGAACGTGCGGTCGCCGAGAAAGACCGACTCGCCCGCAGTCCTGCCTGCCGAAAATTGCGAAGCCGAAGCCGGATTCAGCGACGGAATGCACACGCAAATAACGCATATAATCAACACGGATATGAGAATTGCAACAAATTTCGTCTTTACTCCGACTGCCTGTCTCGTCATGGCTTTTCTCCCTTTTTTCTTTATTATATTACGTTATCCGGACGTCGTCAATATGCGCCCTTTCCCGCCGCGGCGTCGCAAGTACTGCCTCAGGTCCGATCCGCGCTTGCTTTATCCCGCGTGTTTTGCTATAATATTTTTTGATTTATGGCTTCATACCGTTTGCATTATCTCGCCGCAAAGGCGGTCATTAACAACGACGATTGCGACGGTCTCCTCACCGAATACGGCGACTGTTTTCTGCTCGGCGCGCAGGGAGGAGATCTGCTCTTTTACGCTTTCGGCAAATTCAGGGGTTACGGCGCCCGCACTCACGACGAAGGCAACTTTGAGACCTTCTCACGTCTGCTCGGCTACTGCAAGAGCAACGATCGGAAAGACGTGCTCGCGTACTGCCTCGGGTATCTTTGCCACTACGCGCTCGACAGCGCGCTTCACCCTTACGTCGAATACGAGGCGGAGACCCGCCTGCCCGCTCTTTATCCCGAACATCTGAAAGGATGCCTGCACATGATGCTCGAGACACGAGTCGACTGCGCTTTCGCGAAAGCCGCGACGGAACGCGGAGAGGACGTCTCTCTGAAATCCGTGCTCGTCACCCGAAAGCGTGCGGCTTTGAGTCTCGCTGCCGTATGGCACGACGTCGTCGACAAGATATACGGCGTGGACGTTCCCTTTTCTCTGCTCAAAAAACTGCCGTCCAGAATGTACCGTTATCAGCGCGTATTCTACAAGCCGCGCTCCCTGCCCTGCGCCGTACTGCGCTTCGCCGCGAAGAAGATGGGCTATCCTTCTTACATCGTCGGATTTTTCCTGCCCGACGGAACGGATCCCGATTACGATTTCCTCAACGAGGAGCACCGCAGCTATCCCGTATACATCGACGCGGACGAGACGGCGTCTTTCTCTTGCCGCGAGATCTTTGACAACGCGGTCGCGACTTCGTCCGTACTCATACGCAAATTTCTGCGTCTTTGCAAAGAGGGAGGAAATCTCGATCCCGCCGACTTTGCGATCACCTTTTCGGGCGAGAAAGCGCGTCCGTTCGTACCTGTCTCCTGACGACGAGCGTCAGTTTTTCCCTTTTTTTCTTTGGTCGATCTTTCAGAGTCTGCCTCTAACTGCTATTTCGAACGAAAAAGCCGATTTATTTCTCGAGCGACGACTTTACTTAATTTTTACCGTTCCGACCCGCAAAAAGCGTTGTTTTTTGGCTCTGACGTTGATATTATAAGATAAAGTTTTACTTTTTCCTTTCAAGCGGAGGTTGTTATGGAATTATGGGACGGCTATTTTAAGGACGGTTCTCCTGCGGGCATTATCCTTATCCGCGGCAATCCCGTGCCTAAAGGCATATATCATCTTGCCTGCGACGTGATCGTACGGCACGTCGACGGGACTATCCTGCTGATGAAACGGGACGAAAGCAAGGAGACGAGCCCGGGGCTGTACGAAGCCACGGCAGGAGGCGCTGCTTTGAAAGGAGAAAGCAAAGAAGCCTGCGCGTTGCGCGAACTGCGCGAAGAAACGGGCATAACGGCAACAAAACTGACGGAGCTGTTTCAGACCGTAGACGAAGAAAAACGCACGATATTTGTGAACTATCTGTGCGAAACGGACTGCGACAAAAACGACGTCACTCTTCAAAAAGGGGAGACCTGCGGTTACAAATGGGTAACGGCAAACGAGCTCGCCGAGGAGATAAAAAAAGGCTCTCTCTGCAAAGGAAATCTCAACCGGCTGAAAGATTATCTCAAAAAATAAGGAGTCCTGTGACGCGTCCGCTTCTCGGAGAAACGCTTTTGTTCTCTTGCTCGAACGGAAAATATACGGCAAAAACAAAAAAACGAAGGTTGCCCTTCGTTTTTTTTTAATGCGTTTCTTTTTTCAGGCAAAAGATCTTTCGTATATCTTTACGCAATCATCCTTTGAAAGATCCACCCTGTCCCTGCCGAACAGACCGCCCATTGCAGAACGCGCATTGTCGGCAAGTACGCCGAACTCCTGCGGGGTTATGCCGTAATCGGACATCTTGAGTCCGTATACTCCGCACGCCTTTTGCAGATCTGCAAGCGCGGTCAGGAAATCTTCGGGCTTGTCTGCGTCGCTTCTGCCCAGCCACTTTGCCATATCCACAAACCTGTCGTCGCAGACGTGTGCGTCGATAAAATGCTTGTAATAAGCAAGACTTATCATTATAAGTCCCGCGCCGTGAGGAAGCTCCTGGTGATATGCGCTCATCGCGTGCTCGAGAGAATGCTCGCTCGTACAGCCGCCGATCACCATCGCGTAACCGCTCATCGTATTCGCCCACGCCACTGCGGTGCGCGCCTCGACGTCGTTGCCGTCCGCCACGGCTTTTGCGAGATAAGAGCCGATATTCTTTATCGCCGTCGAAGACACCATATCGCTCATCTCGTTGGCGTCCTTGTTGATATAGCTTTCTGTGCTGTGGAAAAGCGCGTCGAAGCCCTGATAAGCGGTAAACTTCGGGGGCACGGTCTTCATCAGTTCGGGATCGACGATCGCGACGACGGGGAAAAGCCTCGGGTCGCCGCCGAAGCCTATCTTCTCGTGCGTTTCGGGATTGGTTATCACGCCGTATTCGTCCACTTCGGATCCCGTGCCCGCGGTGGTCGTTATCGCAATGATCGGAAGAGGAGCTTCTTTGAGCGGCTTGCACTTGCCCGTGCCGCCGTAGACGTAATCCCACAGATCGCCGTCGTTGGTCGCCATCGAAGCGATCGCCTTGCTCGCGTCCATAACGCTGCCTCCGCCCAGCGCGACGATAAAGTCGCAGCCGTTTTCCCTCGCCGCAGCCGCGCCTCTTTCGACGGTGGCTTTGAGCGGATTTGGTTCTATTTCGTCAAAAAGCGCCCACTTCGCGCCCGCCTTTTCAAGCTGCTCGGTCACTCTGTCGAGATAGCCGTTCGCCTTCGTCGACTTGCCGTTGCTGACGACTACGAGCGCCTTCTTGCCGAGGTCGGCATATTTGTGAAGTTGCCCGAGAGAGCCGACTCCGAATATAAGTCTCGTAGGCATACGAAAATTAAACATGATTTTCTCCTCCCTTAATGTATCTTAGTACTCCGCTTTTGCGGGTCATTCTTTTCGGGCAGGTCATTCCCCCTGCTTCGGATTGCGACGGCTTTGCTGTTTGTGAGGCTCGTTCTCTCCCTTTTTCTTCGCCTGCTTTACAGGCAGTTCTATTCTGAACGTGACGTATTTTTCGCCGTCACTGCTACACGTTATCGTGCCGTCGTGGTCGAGGACTATCGACTTGGCGAGACTGAGCCCCAGTCCGAAACTGTTGCCCTGTTTCGCACTTTGCGTACGCGCGTTGTCCACGCGGTAGAAGCGGTCGAATATCTTGCCGAGGTGTTCTTTTGCGATGCCGACGCCGTAATTGGTGAAATCAACGGTCACGTTTTTCTTGTCCCCTTTGAGAGAGACGTCGATCTTCCCTCCCTCGGGAGTATATTTGAGCGCGTTGTCCATCAGTATCGCAAACAAGCGCTCCATATTCTGCTTTATGCAAAGAAGTTTTACGTCAGGCTGGAGCTCCTGCGTCAGAGTCACGTTCTTTTCAAAACAGCGCGCCTCGAAAGACAACAACACGCCGTTGAGCATCTCCGAGACGTCCTCGCTTGTCGCTGGCTTGTTTTTCGCTTCGTCCGCGCGGTGAAGTTCGAGCATATCGGAGACGAGCGCGCTCATTCTGCCCAGCTGCGACTCTATGTTCTTTATCCAATGCTCGTTCTGCGCGACAGAAGAGTCGGGGTCGCTCGAAATAAGAGACAGATTGGCGCCTATTATCGCTATCGGCGTTTTGAGCTCGTGAGACGCGTCCGCGACGAGCTTTTTCTGCTGTTCGTAAGAATGTTTTACCGGTTCCACGACCTGTTTTGCCACCATGTTGCCGAAGATGAACAAAAGCACGAGACAGAAGAAATATACGAGAGCCGTTACAACGCCCGCCTCCGCCAGATCGGATCTGTCCGCGGTCCAGTCGTAGACGGCATATAACGTGATGTCGTTGCCCAGAAGATTGCGGTATGTGGATTTGTAATATCTGCCGTTGAAACTAAAACTCTCCTCCCCTTCGGCGACGACGAATTTTACGATCTCTTCGAGTTCTTCGGAATCGTAAGAGTCTGCGTTGTACGCGGCGACCCCCGCATCGTCTCTGACTATGATGATGCAGTTGGATCTCTGCATCCACTCGTCCTTGTCTATCAACCCGGGGAAAGGTGCTTTGTCGAGCACCGCGTTGAGATCGCGGTCTATGGAGCTCACGGTCTGCGTGACGTTTACGACGAAAATAGACCCGTAGGCAAGCAAAAGAAACGCTCCGCCCACTATCATGAAGACTATTATGAATCTTCGCCGCAGCTGATTTAAGACCTTATCCATTCGCGCCCTTGCATACGAGTTTGTACCCGACGCCTCTGACCGAAGATATCGTCACGTCGGGATCGAGATAGTTGAGTTTTTTGCGCAAAAAAGAGATGTAGACTTCAAGATTGTTGGACTCGAAATCACAGTCGAAGCCCCAAACTTTGTTGATGAGCTCGTCCTTTGTGAAGACTGCGCTCGGATTGGAGAAAAAGCAGAACGCAAGCTCGTATTCCTTGCCCGAAAGAGCGATGCTCTTGCCTCCCGCTGAAAGAGTGAATTGTTTGATGTTCAGGGTCACGTTGCCCACTTTTATATTGTTGTCCGCGACCGCCTGCCCGCGTCTTCTCGCTATCGCGCGCAAGCGGGCTTCGAGCTCGTCGACAGAAAAAGGCTTTGTCATATAGTCGTCCGCTCCCAAGTCGAGCCCCTTGACCTTGTCTTCTACCGAAGAAAGTGCGGTGAGCATGATTATCGGGGTCGTAATTCCTCTCTTTCGCAGAAGTCTGACGACCTCATAACCGTCTATGACGGGCATCATTATGTCCATGATGATGACGTCGTAATCTCCGACGAGCCCCATCTGCAGACCTTCCTCTCCGTCAAAAGCGCATTCGACGAGATATTTGTTTTTTCTCAAAAGTCCCGCGATAGCTTCCGACATCTGAACTTCGTCTTCTACAAGCAAAATCTTCATAAGCACCTCACTGTCGATTATATCACAGATTGTGACAATTTAATGTAAAAAACGGTAAATTGACATTTATTACTCTTAAAATATATTGTCTTTATATTAAAGTACGATTAAAACGCGCGTTTTTTAACCGCGCGAAGTACGGAATAAGGGTAAAAAACGAGAGATTTTCCCGTCATACGCACGCAAAATCGGGAGAAAAAATTTTTTGCCTTTGACGGATTTTTAATGCTCCTTTAATTTACTCCGAATATAATGAAGCTACAAAAAGAGTTACCCCCAATACTAGAGCCGGAGCACAAAACACAAAAGACTTCTTCCAAACACCTATTAAAAACACTCCTCTTATCTCCCTCTAGTAAACCAACCGCCCGCCGTAAAAAACGGCGGGCTTTCATATTTCTCCCGCGTACGCGTTCACAAGCACGACGAATTGTAAATTGTGCGTAAAACAACTTTTTTCGCCAAAAAAGCCGTTTTCTTTCACGTTTCTTTAATGAGCCGCCGCTATAATGAGCTTACAAAAAACAAAGCTTATCTCAAAAATCGGAGTCTCTCTCTCACGCACAACAAACTTCTTCTTTGTTCAACCCCCATAAAACTCTCCTCCGGGACTCCGTAAATTAAATCCCGCTCCGCAAGGGGCGGGATATTGTTTTTTTTGCGGCGCGTGTCGCAAAACTCTCTCCCGGCATATAATGCAACGTGCATATCTGTATTTCTTGTTTGCCTCCCGAAGAAGCGTTCGGGCTGGCGTTCGCGCGGGCAAAGCGCGGAGACCAAATATGTTTTCACCGCTCCGTCGCGGGCAGGCTGGATATGAGAAAGGAGCTCGAAGGCGAGCAAAAAACCGTCTCCGCCCTGATGCGCCTTTCCGCGATAACGCGCTCCGCGGTATTCTGCGCCGTCCGCGCGCTTGTGGACGACGACCGTTACGACAGCGTGATAGCGTTTGAAAACGGCAAGCTCCTCGGCATAAGCGACCGCATTTCTCCGCGCGCGGGTTTTTCCGAGGGCAACAACCTGCGATGTTACGACCTGCCATGCGGACGCACGGGCGTACTCGTCGGGCGGGACTTTGAATATCCCGAGCTGTGGCGCGCACTCGCGCTCAACGACTGCTCGGCGTGCGTCGTGTTCGACGATCGCAAATACACCGCGCTTGACGAAAAACTGCTTTGCGCGTTTTCGATCTGCGCGGGACTCACCGTTTTTGCGCATTTTTACGACAAGTCGACCGCGATCTTTCCCGACGGTACGGTATGCGAAACGGCAAGCGGAAACTTCCGCGCGCTCCGCTGCGAGATCCTCTCCTCAAAACCCAAAATATTAAATTCGAGACCGAGATTGTACCGCTGACATAGCAATAAAAAACGCCGCAAAAGCGGCGTGCGGATCAGTTTTCTCTTTCGTTGAAATAATCTCTGTCAAAAAACTCTCTCAAAGTTATCCCGGCACCTTCGCAGAACAGCTTGACGGTGACTATCGTGGGTTGCTTTGTCCTGCCGTACAGCAATTCGTACAGCGTAGAAGGCGTAAGACCGCCGGAAAGACATATGTCGCATACGCTCCTACCCGTTTCTTCGCATATTTCGTGTATCCTTGCAACAACAGCCTTGTTGAGATCCATAACTCCCTCTTTACGGTATTCCGTCAAAACGAGTATAAAATCAAATCAGATTTCTTTTCTTACGGTATTCCGTAATTATTGACAAATAAATCAGCCTGTTAATATAATTACGGTATTCTGTAAAGGTAGTTATGCAAAAAATTTGTACTTTCATAGGAAACAAAGACGTTTATCTTGACGTTTCCGCTCTTTCATCCTTGAAAAACCTTATAATTAAACTTATAAACGAAAACTCCGTTAATATTTTCTATTGCGGAAATTACGGAAATTTTGACAGGTATTGCGAAAAAATTTTAAGAGATCTGAAAAATCATTATCGAATCACGGTGATATTCGTAACCCCTTACGCCGACGATTTTTATCTCAAACGTTTGTTTCAACCCATGACTTCTCTTCTCGGTGTTTTGAAAAACGGCCTCCCTTTCGGACAGCCGTTTTGTTAAGCGTTGTTACTTTCCTCTCTCCGTTTTTCAGGCAAAAGCGTGATATATCGCGTTGACCGCCTTTTCGTAATCCTGCGTTGCGACGGCAACGATTATGTTGAGCTCGCTGGAGCCCTGGTCTATCATGCGGATATTGATGTTGGCTTTTGCGAGCGCTTCGCACAGTTTCGCCGCGGTACCGGGACGGAAGCTCATACCGTGACCGACGGTGGAAATGAGGGAAATGCCCGATTTGATCTCTATGCTGTCGGGTTTGACGATGTTCCTGATACGCTCAATGACTACGTCCTCTTTGCCCGCAAGCTCGTTGTCCGAAACGACGATGCTCAACGTGCCGATGCCGCTGGGCATATGTTCAAATAGAATGTTGTAATATTCGAGCACGGACAGCACTCTGCGACCGAAGCCGAGCTCGCTGTTCATCAGTTCCTTTTCAATGAATATGATGCTGTAACCCTTTTTGCCCGCGACGCCCGTGATCTGACGTTTTGCAAATTCATCCTCTTCGACCTCGGATACGATGAGCGTACCGGGAGCCTGCGGATTGAACGTGTTGCGGATATTGATCGGGATTCCGCTCGCCTTGACGGGGAAGACCGCCTCGGGGTGCAGTACGTTTGCACCCATATACGCAAGCTCGCGCAGCTCTTTGTAGGAGAGCTTTTTGATTATCGTCGGATTTTCGACTATCCTCGGATCGGCGGACATAAAGCCGTCGACGTCCGTCCAGTTTTCGTAAATGCAGGCGTTCGCCGCACGCGCCACGACAGCGCCAGTAATGTCGGAACCTCCGCGGCTGAAAGTATGTATGCTGCCCGTCGCGTCCGCGCCGTAAAATCCGGGGATAACCGCGTGTTTGACGTCTTTGAGCGCCTTTGCGACAAGCTCGTTGGTCTGCTCGGGCAGGAAATTGCCGTTGTCGTCGAAGAGCATGATCTTTTCGGCGTCGATAAACTCGAAGCCCAGCTTTTTGGCAAGCACGATCGCGCTGAGGTACTCGCCTCTGGACGCGCAGTAATCGACCGAATAATTGGTCACCATCTTTCTTTCGACTTCGTCGAGCACGGGTTTCATATCCAGATCGAGTCCGAGATCGGCGACTATGCCGACAAACCTTTCGCGCACCTTGGCGAAAGTGGCGGAGCACTCTCCGTTTATCTCGAGATCGTGATAGCACGCATAGAGCAAGTCCGTCACCTTCGTATCGCCCGAAAACCTCTTGCCCGGAGCGGATACGACGACGTATCTCCTTTCGCTGTCGCTCAAAACGATGTCCGCGACCTGATTTATTGCGCCGGCGTCCGCCATGGACGTGCCGCCGAATTTTACAACTTTGACTGCCATAATACCTTCCTCTGTTTGGTTATTTTATCTTTTTTGTTTCATAATAATAGCGTTTGTCTTCCGCATTTCCCATACTGAACGACTTGCGCGGGAGCACCCCTCTCCTTGCGACGTAATCGAAAAGAGACTCTTTCTGCACCGTGGGCATAAAGACGGCGATCGCGTCGTTGTCCGCCGCTATCTTCGCGACGTAATTGTCGCCGTGCACATAATCTATGCCCGCCTCTTTGTGAGACGCGAGATAGGAATCCATCGCGTTCTGGAGATCGGCGATCGCGTCCGAGCCGTTTTCGCGCACGGGCACGACGTATTCCTTTCCTCTGAACACCGCCTTTACCCGAGCGTCTCCGCCGCACCTTTCGGCTATGTATTTCACCGCGTCTTCGCCCGCGTTGAAAAGCACCCTGTGTATCGGCTCGAAATCGAGCGATTCCTCAAATATATCCACGACCTCGACCGTCGCGAAACGCGCGGGATGCGTCTTTCTCTCTTCCTCCGAAAGAGAAGGTCTGATCTTTTCCCAGCAGCGCTTTGCCGTCGCGAGAGAGTGATTGCCGTCTCCCACGGCGTAACGCACTTTGTCGTTGGCTGCCGCGGTAAGCTCCTCCAGCTTTGCGAGCAGACCGTCGCAATCATCGACGAGGTAGCCCTTTAACCTTCCTCCGTTCATGTTGAGCTGAAAATCGTAAAGGGGCTTGCCTCTTTTTTGCGCCTTTTTCAGTTCTTCACAGACAAAGCCGCCGATCTGCGTCAGAAGCATGACGTGCGAACATTCGAGAGAAGCGCCTTCCCTGACTTCTATCCTCGCGGGAAGCCTCTCCTCGACGGTGCGTTCCGTCGCCTTGACGTGCGCGTCGTTTACGGGAGTGAATTCGTATTCCTCGAGATCGAGCGCGGCTACGAGTCCGTGTCTGTGCCTGCCGTCGGAGATCGTCCTGTCCGTCAGGATAACGCCGTTTACCGGCACGAGCGAGCCGTCTTCTTGATACCTCTTCATCGCGTTGCGTATGTCCGCAATTCGCTTTTCCTTGTCTCCGTCTTTGAGATATGCCTCGGGATATATCAAAGAAAGAGTGCTGGGAGCGTCGCCGACCTCGCGGGCGAGCTGCTGCCAATACTCTCTTTGCGACGTGAACTGGTCGCACGCTATGACCGCCCAGCGGGTCTTGTCGACCGACGCGGACGGAACGAGAAATTCCGCTTTGTTTATAATCATAAAAACCTGTTCTCTCTCTTCTTTTCTCTTCCCGACGTATCCTGCGTTATGCCGTAAGCGACTTTGATCTGCTCAAACAGCTTTTCAGGCGTCATATATCTTCTTATTTTGCCCTTTTCGACGGTGCTGATTATACCCGTTTCCTCGCTGACCACGATCGCGAACACGTCGCTCTCCTCCGTCACGCCGATAGCCGCGCGGTGACGTGTGCCCAGCTCCTTGGCAATGTCCACTTCCTGCGAAAGAGGCAAAAAGCAACCCGCGGAAAGCACCCTGCTCCCCTTGACGATGACCGCACCGTCGTGAAGCGGTCCTTTGGTGCTGAATATACTTTCGAGAAGTCCCGCGGAGATCTCCGCGTTGAGCTCCGTCCCCGTCTCCAGAATGTGAGACGAGATCGAAGTCCTGACTATGATTATCAGCGCTCCGACGTCGTTTTTCGCCATATTCTGACACGCCTTGACTATCTGACTCGCACTGCCGACGAGCTCGTCGTCCGTGGAGTTGAATTCATACTCTCCCGACTTGTCGCGCGTCCTCGCTATCTTGTTGAAGAACGCCTTGAGATCGGACTGATATACGACTACGAACGCCGCAATCAGGAACACCGATACAAAGTCCATGATGCGTTTTGTCAGATACATGAACCCTATCATTTTTTCGTTGACGCTCTCGGCGTAAACGCCCGCGAATATCACGAGAATGTACAGCAGGATATACGCGACGGTGAAGATCGCGAGTTTGAGACTGTTACGCTTTTTGAAAAACAGAAGGATGACCGTCAGCACGCCGATGAGCACCACCAGATCGATAATGCTCCACCAGCCGATATGTTCGACATAATCCTTCATCGTCGTTGCGAGTAACGCAGTAGTCAACATCTGTCACCTCGTTGTTTTTCTTATTCTATAACAATTTTTATTAAAAATAAAGCGTTTTAAGCGTGAATTTTGCTAATTGCTTGTTTTTGGAACAAAATTTTACATAGCCGCACGCGCCCGACCGTCACCGCTTACGATAAAAAAGCGGACCCCGCAAACGGAATCCGCGACGTTTTTACTCTCCGACAAAGCGAAGATCAGAAGCCTTCGAACACATCGTCGCCTGAACCGCCGTCGTTTTTGCCGTTCTTTCCCTCTCCGTTTTCTTCGCTCTTTTCGTCTTTTTTATCGCCGCCCATACCGAAAATGTCTTCGGCGGAAATCGGTCTCTGCCCCGCTCCCTGCGCGGCTTCCTTTCTCATTCTCTCGATCTTCTCCCTCTGTTTTGTCGCAAGCGTGCTCCTGTACTTCGCGGTGAAGCCGAGCGCCGCGCCGACGCAGATTATCACAAGCGTGATCCTGACTATGAGCGAAGCGTTCGAAGCCATGTCCGCATAATCGCCGCTCGCCGCGGGATCGGAGCTCCTGACGGCGGAGAAAAGCGTCTGCGCGTTCTGTGCGTCGACGGCGGTGAGCGCGTTGAGCACGACGGCGTCAAGTCTTTCCTCAAGGATTTTTTCTCCCTTTTCGTCGCCGCCCAGCCTGTCTATCAGCGTTTCGTATGTGTCCGCAGACGTCCCCGTCACGTTTTCCTTGCCGGAGATCTCGGTGTAGAACGGCTGCTCCGAAACGCCCCAGTTAAAGGACGTGTAACTCGCCACCGCAAGCCCGTATACGTTGAACATCAGGTTGTCGCCATACATCGCGAAATGGCTGTATTCCGTCTTCTGGTCGTCGACGAATTTGATGTCTGCGGTCTGCTTGTTGAACGGTACGTCCGCAAACGCGCCGCTGTCGTCGGTAGCCGCGACTACGCTGTAAAAATAGTCGTTGTACGGCTGTGAGACCTCGTCCGAATAGACGTAGACGTAATCCCCTCCGCCGAGCCTGTTGAAGTTGAGGCAGATAAAGTGCTCCGCGTTGCCGGCGTAAGAAGCCGCCACCCTCTTTGCTCCGTCCCAGGCGTTTTCCCCGCAATCGACGAAAGCGATAGTCAGATTGTACGGCAGTTCCTTGCCCGCAAGCTCATAAGCCAAACGGAGAAGCACCGCAACGCCCGTCGCGTTGGAATATGCGCCTTCGCCGCCCACGACTGCGGAGCTCGTCTGCCCCGAAAACATATCCGTGGTCTTTATCTCGAGATTCGCACAGTTATCGTAAGAAGCAATGAGCAGCACGGTGTCTTCCGTACTTTCGGCAGCCGACACGGTATAGACGAGATTGTATCCCTTCTCCTTCTCTCCCGTGTAGTAGTTGGAAAACTCGAATTCGTCGAGAACGACGGAATCGGAATTTTGAGAAGCCGCGGGCACCATCTCCGCAACTCCTCCGATCTTGTCTCCGAAGTCTGCCGCCGGATAACCGTAAGCGCTCATCTTATCCGCGACGAACCCGAGAAAATCCTTGTCCGCGCCCGTCCCCATCGTGCGGTCGGGATGAGCCTCACAGATCTCCTTCACGAGTTCCGCCGCGCTCTGGCCTCCGTCCGAAAGAGTGATCTTTTTCACCTCGAAAGTCTCTCTCGAGGAAGTGCATCCCGCCGCGACGAAACACAGCGTCAACGTCAATATCGCAATACATAGCGTGAAAATTCTCTTTCTCATAAACGCCTCACGCAAATATCATCGGCAAGCAGAACAGTATAGAAAGCGAACATACCACCGCTTCTTTGTTCTTCTTCCCAACCTTGATTATCAGAGCGTACAGCGCGCCGCCGAAAGCCAGCGCCGCAACGACGGGATGAAGTACAGAGCTTATCACGGATTCGTAAAGCGGATAAGCCGTGTATACGAGCGAGATCAACGCCTTGAACACGCAAAGCGCTATCACCGCAAAGTCGAGTCTGACCCTGAAATCGTAAATCGACATCGCCGCATCGAAAAAGAAAAGCTGTCTTATCATCGAGTTGTACGCGAATTTCGCATAGAGCGTATACAGCAGATAAAGAACCCCCGCGCTTATGAAAAACGTGATCGCGAAAAGCCCGCGCGTGTTCCCCGCCGTCTGCAACATATAGGCGTAGTCGCTGAGCCCGAGCGCCGCATAGTATTTCAACATGCCGTACCAGCTCCCCGCGGCTATCGCTATGAACGTGGCGATCCTCAACAGCCACGACTGCCATGTGGAAGGCATCCTTCTCGAAACGCCGACGTTGGCGTAAAAAATATTCATCGTCACCTCTTTGAGACGGTCAGAAGTTTCGCAACCGCCATATTGAGCGCGCTTTCGTCTGTGATCGCGCCGCTTTTGAATTTGTATTCGAGTTCGTAAAGATATTCGACCAGCTCTTTGAGCTTTACGACGTAGCCGCTTATCTTTTTCTTGTTCTTTTCGATCATCTTCCTGTTGAACGCGACCGCTCTTTCGGACATATCGAGCGCCTGTGCCTCCTGCGCGTTTGGAAGATCGCTTATCGCGAGATGGAATACCTTGCGGTATGCCGCGGTCACGTTGTACAACAGCTTCACGGGCGGTTCTCCCTTCGCGCGGAAACTCGCGAGAATACCCAGAGCCTTTTCCGCGTCTCCGTCGGTGAACGCCGAGGCCATTTCGTACATCTTGTAATCCACGTCCGCCGCGACGAGCACCTCGACGTCCGCCTGCGTTATGACGTGCCCCACGTCCGCATACGAAGACAGCTTGTGCGCTTCCGCGACCATTCTGCCCAGATCTCCGCCGCAATAGGAATACAGCGTTTCGAGAGCGTCGTCCTTCGCGGACGCTCCTCCGTCCCGTATCATCGCGCCGATATATCTCTTCGCCTCGTCTTCCGAAACCGTGCCGCAATCGACGATCTCGCATTTCCGGGCGATCCTGACATAATTCTGCCCTTTGTCGTCGATAAGGAGTATTGCCGTGTCGGCGGGGTCGGAAACGTATTCTTCGAGCAGCGCCTTTTCTCTTTCCGCAAGGTCTTTCTGCCTGCGCAGATAGACGACTTTGCGCCCGCCGAACATACTGACCGTGCTCAACGCCGCAACGACTGCGGTCATATCGTCGTCGTCACCGTATTCTTCGAGGCAAAAGTCTCTCGCGTCTGCGGGAACGGTGTCCTGCAAAGTCCTGACGACTTCGCGTCGCAAATATCCGTCCGCGCCCTTGAGAAGATATACGGGAGAAGGATTTTCCACGCCGTTTATCAGAAGATCGACCGCCCTCATGCAAACCTCCATTTGTTTATATTTATTATTTTACCATCTTCGGTCCAAAAGGTAAAGTCGGAGGGCAAACAATTCTCGCCGTTTGCATAATACGCCGCGTCGCTCACGAGATAACGCGCTCCTTCGGGCTTTGTTTCCGCATAAGAAGATACGACCACGTCGAAGCCTTCGGCTTGCCGCAACGCGTCGCCTCCCGACGACACGAACATATCCGCGCCGCCGAGATACACGGCGATATAATCGGCGTAACAGACGACCGACGCTCTGTCTGCGAGCATCGCGAGGCTTTGCGCGTATTCCTTCCCGACGGGCATATAAAACGTGTAGACTGCGGGCGTGCCGAAGTCGTCTGCGTATTCGTCGTACAACTTCTCTTCTTCCTCGTCGAACTCGTACTTGACGATGAAATCCACCGCCGTCAGTCTGTTCGCGTTCATGACGTCGAGCGCCTCGTTGAGCGCCGCCTCGTCCATCCTGCCCGTCCATACGATAAAGTCTCCTTCATCCCGCGATCTGACCAACGCGCCAACACTGTCTCCGCTGGCAAAACAAGTCACTTTGTTGTCAGACGAAAGCATACCCGCGTTCTGTACTACAACCGCAACAAAGAAACATATAATCAACACGGACGCGATAATTTTCTTTGTGTTTGCAGGCATTCGGCAAAGCGGAGAAACCGCCGTCGCCGCAACCAGCCAAAGTATCACCGTCGCCCATGTGAAGTCAAAATACACCGCGGGGAAAGACAGCCCCGCCAGCGCCCCCGTGAAAGCCGTCGCCGCCCTGAACGGCAGCGCCGCTACCGACAGGAAAAAGCCGCAATGCGGGATAAACGACAGCAGCAGTCCGACGAGATATACGGGAAAAAAGATGCCCGCCAACGGGACCAGAACGCAATTGGCGAGCACGAATACCAGCGACACATCCCCGAAAACGTATATCAGTATCGGGAGCAACGTCGCGTTTGCCGACAAGGTCGCCGCAAGCGCGGAAGCAATCTTTTTCGGGATCTTCACCCTTAACATCGCCTTTGTGAGCGGCGAAGCGAACATTATCAGTCCGTACACCGCGAGAAAGCTCATCAGAAATCCGAGCGAATACAGCTCGAAAGGAGAAAACGCAAGTATCGCCGCCGCCGCGAGACTCATACCCGACAGGGGATCGTATCTGAACCCCGACGCGCTCGCAACCATATATATCGCAAGCATCAGCGTTGCGCGCACCGTGGACGGTGAAAACCCGCATAAGGCACAGAAAAATATCAGAGCGGCAAGCACGACGACGTCCGCAACCTTTTTGTTTATTTTCAACGCCTTCAAAACAAAAAGCAAAGCGCCGGCGAGGATCCCGACGTGCAGTCCCGAGACCGCGAGAAGATGCGCCGTTCCCGTATGCGAAAAGTCACTTTTCATCGCGCTTTCCACGACCGACGAGTCGCCGAATAACATCGCGTACATAAACCGCGCGGCGCCGTCGGGTACGTTTTCGGAAAGCTGTTTTGCCACGCTCTTCTTTATCTTGTCGAAGAATCCGAGCTCGTTCCCTGTCACGGTTATCTCCGTTTCGTCGTCGCAGGACACGGAGTAATATACGCCGTCGGCAAGCGCGGACGCCTTGTACGGAGTCGTCACGTCGGAAGAAAAGGTGCGTACGTCGCCCCTAAAAGTTATGACGTCGCCCTCGAAAAATCCTCCGTTTTTGAACAGAACGCAATAGACTTCCGCCTTCCCCTTCGTCTCTTTTCCGTCGATGACGAGGTCGGTCAGCACTACGGTATACGAGTCGGTCGCACCCGTCAGATCCGTCGAATTGCCCGTCTCTATCCTGCCCGTGATCTCCGCGCCGTCAACGTATATTTCCCTCTTTTCGATATCTGCGCAGGAATACCCCGCGCTCGCGAGTCCGACGGCTATCCCCAACGAAAAGCAGACGCAGAATCTGACCGCCGCTTTCAACGCCGTCTTCTTTTTCGCCTTCAGCCCTACCCCCGCGCCGACGGCTACAGCCGCGGCGACTGCGACGGCTGCGGCAGGCAACCACAGATCCGTCAATATAATAAAAGAAATCCCTACAATCATACCTGCCAGGATTGTAGGGAATACCCTTAAATTCGCGATTTTCTTCATTTGTAAAAATTTGTTTTCCTTTCGGTTAAAACTATCTTTCGTCCTTAAGAAAAATCTCCTTGTAACTGTCGACTGCCTTCTGTATCACCTCGAGAGTCTTGTCTCTGCTGTACATCTCCAGCACCTTCATCGTCTTGCCTTCAAGCTGTTTGTATACGCCGAAGAAGTGCTTGATCTCCGCTATTATGTGCGGCGGAAGATCGGTGATGTCGCGATAACAGTTCCACGTCGGCTCCTTAAACGGAACGGCTACGACCTTGATGTCCTCCGCCCCGTCGTCGATCATCGTTATGTGCCCGATCGGATAACAACGCACCAGCGACATGCTGCTTATCGCCTCGCTGCACAATACGAGTACGTCAAGCGGGTCTCCGTCGTCCGCATAAGTGCGCGGGATAAACCCGTAATTCGCCGGATAGTGGGTGGACGTATACAGGATCCTGTCCAGGATCAGCATTCCGGTCTGTTTGTCCACTTCGTACTTGTTTTTGCTCCCCTTCGGTATTTCGATAACGCTTATGAAATCTTCGGGCGTTATCCTCTCCGGGTTGATATCGTGCCAGATATTCATATTTTCCCTGCCCTCTCTGATTTTGTACCGCGCCCCGTTTCCGCCCGCCGTTCCCTAACCGACAAGCCTGACAATACGCTTTACTCTTTAATTATACAATATAACTCTTGCAAAATCCATACAAAATCAAATTTTTTTATAAACGATTTTCAATTTATTGCAAAAGAAAAAATAGTATGGTAATATAAAAAAGCACAAAAACACCGCGCCGAAGTGGTGGAACTGGCAGACGCGCCGGACTCAAAATCCGGTGATGGCGACATCGTGCGGGTTCAAGTCCCGCCTTCGGCACCAAGCATGAATAATACGAACCCTGTAAATTCAAGGTTCGTATTTTTCTTTGCAAAAGATTGGTTTGGGATAATCCAAAAGTAAATTCCTGATTCTCAAAAAACATTATCTTGTAATGTTGAATGTAATTTTTACTACAACAATTTTAACATTATCTAAATTATTAATAGCAATTTATAAATGTCCCTTGTCGTTAAATAAATTTTGAAATTACAAACCCTTCATTAAAAAAATCTGTTCTTTTCAACAAAATATCATACCCGTTATCAAATGCAGGTGGCGGAAAAAGATTTGCTTGGGAAAGCAATTCTCCGTTCCCGAGCCAATTAGAAACTAAATCAATCCTAATTTTTAATATCCCAATTACATTTTCCGCCAAATCATAACTTTTGATATTTCCACCAGATACACATTTTCGCACAACGTACCCATGCTGAGCATGTGGGCGTAAAAAAATTGATGGCAAAGCCTGTCTCAAATTGACTAAAGTAAAGTTGCTTGAACTGTAAATACCATTATTGCTTCTATTTAAATTGCCTGGTATAGCTATAAGAAGAACATATTGATACATATCCTCGGAATAACAATTATTATGCGACATTGCATTTTTAATCATCTCGTCAATTTTAAGCACTCGTTTACAATAGTGGTAATACTTATCTATTTTAGTTAACTCTTCAAGCTTGTTTTGTCCCATCCATAAGGCTACCCAATGATTATCGACCAAGTCAATATATCGAGTCTTTAAACCATAGTGTTGTAGCATACCCTCAACTGTACATTGAGAACTAACTTTATCTTGCTTATCGAGATTCAGAGTTTTAATAAATTTATCATCACTAATAATTTTGTCCATAAGTGATTTTATTGGATTAAACGAATCTGTATTAGCACGCCCTCTAAATACGGACGGTATAAGGCTATCATGTAGCTTACATTCGCCACGATAATAAACATCCCCATAAGCCTTGTTAATAAATTTTGCATATCCGATTGTTTGATTTAACGCGTATATGCTATCGATTTCATATATTGGCACAGCCGATCCGCATGAAAATTTATGGTTACCGCAAAACCTAGTACCTTCAATCGACAAGTTTTCTTTTATTTTTTGAATGGCTGTCGTCTCTTTTATTAATGGTTTTCTAGAAGGAAATTTTTTCTTATTTGAATGTATTTTCATATATTCCACCTCTTTTATTTAATAATAACATAATGAATACTCTTATTCAATATATCTTCAAGGTTTAAACTCTTAGTTTGATATTTTTAATATGCAATTTCGATCTTGCAAAATATAAAATTTAAATTGCATATCGTTTTTTATTAATATCTGCCGTTTCGGAGAGGCTATCGTAGCACGGATTTCTCATAAGTCAAGGCGAAAAAATTGTTTTTATATCTGACTGTTCATCAACCGGGGAGCAATCTTCTCGGTTTATTTTTTGCTTTTCAAAACAATTTTTGTCTTCCTCCCTTGACTTCTGAACATCTGACAATTCAATACTCCTCTATTTATCAATCGGTGCTACTTGCCTCGTGCCGAAAGGCAAAATAAAAATTGGAGGTAAAGTATATGGAAAAAGCAGTTTCCAAAATTCCCGAGTTCAGACAGTATTACCTTTCGGAATTTGAATTCTTTGACGGTGATGAGTTCATCACTTTCAACATTGTGGGTATCAACGTAACAAGAAATACTGTTGCGATAGCAGTATCTGACAGAGGCAAGATCAGCATTATCGACTTCGAGCTTATGGCGGATAAAGACGGCAATCTGTACTTCGAGTACGGTTGCACGTTCAAAAAGATCTATCTCGACGACTTCACGGAGGTATGACTATGCAACTTACATTAGCTAACGTCAAAGACCTTAAAAGAGGCAGCGATAACAAGCTGACAAAATGGGTCTGCAATTACGTCATCTCCAAATGGAGCGACTACGACGATAAAAAGCATATCTTCACGGACGTGCTCAATTACGGCTGTCAGTCAGGAGTGGTAGGAGAACTTATCTATTACTCCGATACCGTTCGCTTTTACAAGCAGTATAAAGACGAAATCAATGCGCTTTTGTATGACGCAATGTACGGAACGGGGCTTTACGCTCCGTTTGACCTGTTCGGCGATAAGTGGGATAAGGAAGATCCCCTGGCGCAGGATGCATACAATCAGAATCTTCTGGCGTGGTTCGGATTTGAAGAAACGCTCAGAAACATCGGTTACAACTTCGAGAAACCCGAAAATTATATCTAAGGAGGAAAAAACTATGAAAACAACAATCACCAAGAAAGAGAAAGCAATCGAAATCATGAAGAAGATGGATATTTACAAACCATACATAAAAGGTTTTGAGGAAGAAGATAAAGTATGCTTCTTTGAACAATTCGGCGGTTTCTGGATAGACCAGGAGCCGGAAGCATACGCAAAGATGAAGACTCTTGAAGAAAAGCATAAATGTAAAGTATACGCCGTTACGCACGAATACACGGAGTTTGGAGAGCTTTACTCCTTCCTTATTGTTACCGCCTATCCCGAAGAATGGGACGATCTCGTCTACAGCGAAGGAAATCAACATACGGCATTTGCCTACGTCTGGAACAAAGACGACGACTATTGCTCCGAATTCGGCAGCGTTACCGTACAGAGCTTCGGTGGCGGAATAAGAAGGATAGCTTGACATTCCAAGATGATAAAGCCGTGAAAAAAACAATATCATCACGGCTTTATTCATGTAAAACTCAATATACGTTTTTACTGTGTTACATATAAGCCGTTGACATATAGTCTACAATGGTTTATAATAATATTTGTTCGTAGGAGAATATTAATATGATAAAAGCTGAAATCGGAAAAAGAATACGCAATATTCGCAACAGTAAAGGATATAGTCAGGAAAAATTTGCACAGATCTGCGGAATAGACAGAACTTATATCGCAGGCGTCGAAGCCGGAAAACGCAACATTTCTTTAGAAAACTTATACAAGATCGCACAGGGTTTCGATATGTCTCTGGCTGAACTCTGCGATTACGAAGCTCCTATAAGAAAGAATATTATCCTTACAATAAACGGGGATCCTTTCCTTCTCCGGAGCGACACCGACATTACCCCGCAGATTGCCGAAGAATTAGAAATAATATGCGACTGTGCTTTTGACGAAGACTGCGCAATTTCAATCGCATCAGGACTGTCTCCGGAAGAACTTGCGGAAAAATCCCAATACGATATTGCCGGATACTTCCAAAAAGCTGTTGAACAGGAACTCGGAATTAAAGTTACCTTTTTAGCAATAAATGCAGAATTACTCATTAATTGCTAATATTAACTTACGAAACAAACGGCTTTTCTCCATATCCGTTGTTCGTTTTACTACCGGAATTAGTCTCTAGAAAATTCTTTTCTGTATTCGCATCTTAAAGAAACTCTTTAGACAATAACTCAATAAGTTCCTTAACAGAATTTTCGTCAATTTGTAATATTTGACTTGATCGACCTTTTAGTTTCCTAGCACTTTTTCCGTAAGTATCAATTTGAAAATATTTATGCCCGTCCTTAGCAAAAACCGTATATGTTGCTTCAACCTCTTCTTGAACGGTATTTCGATATTTATTTTCTCTCTCCATTTTTTTCACATCAATTCTTGCCATATTATTCCTCCCGTTATAAATTTGCCGATAATATCAGTCAATCTTGTTTTCATTCAATTTTGCCTGTATTGCAACTATATCTTTTATTTGTTTTTTAGATAATTGCATATAAACACCATTGCAATAATTTACTGCTGCCTTTAGAATTTCCGCCTCACCAACGCTTATTACATCTTGCTGCAGGCCCCTTTGAATCAGCGATTCCCAATAAGTGCTACCCTTATTGAATATACCTATTTCGTCCATAAGTCCGTTGTCGAATTTTTGATCTTTTCTCGCTCTCTCAACTTCTATCTCTCTTTCTGCAGGTGTAACAAGGCAATTCAGTGTATCGTTACTTAACGCATATTCTTTTTTGCCAACAATTACCCAACATTCTTCTTTTTTGCAATATGTTTCTATATTCGCGGTAGATCTTGAATCGTCATATATTGTGTTGAATACCAGCTTGGCAATTCCGGCGATATCGTCATAATATTCATCTGGCACTGCCTGTTTCTCCCAAATTTGTCTATAATTAATTTGCATTCCACATTTCTTGGCTTCTTGAACAAATTTTGAAAAAGTATACGCAACCAATTGAGGACGGTACGCCCTACGCTCCTGATACCATTCTTGCTCTGATACAGTCTTTTCAATGTATGCGAAAAGTATCTTTTTCGCGATTAATTCTTTATAGTACAACTCGTTAAATACGCTTTTGTTTTTCTCCCATTGCTTAACCATCGCATTATGAAAATGAGCAGCACACACTTCTCCTCCCCAGGAAACGTAATGAGGCATCATTTCCGAGGCGTTTATATATTTTGACAAATCCGTTAAAGTGAATTTTTTATTTTTAGGTCTTACTAGCTTATAATCCGCGCATTGTTTTTTCGTCATTTGCATCATAGGCTGTTCGTACTGTCCCCGGGCGCGCTCAAAGAACCAAAGTGTCTGCACGATTTGCCCACTCTCTAATGGCGCATATATTTTCCTAGAATAATTTTCCATTAACACGTAGAACGGATGACTTGAATTCAAGTCAGCGGTTTTTACTTTGTTTTGACTGTTAGCATACGTTGCAATATTTCTTATCAATTCCGGATCTGAATCTTTCAAAACAGTTAACTTCATTTGGACGAAAATTCCAGACAAATCCGCATTATACCGTATATTTGTCGCCGCTAATGTTGCCGTTGTTTGTCCTCCGTTAATAATCTGCAAATCCGTAAAAGACGTTATCAACAAACCTTTTTTTGGATCGTTTACAGTTCCAACGGATTTTGCTGTAGTCGAAATTCCGTTATTATAAGTAAAAAACCGTGATTTCTCGTTTAAAATAGTTGCTCTGATCCCCTTATTCACGCTTCCGTTAAATTTTAAAAACGAACGGACATTTGCTTCTAGTAACGATGAACTGTGTTTTTTGTATATATCAGAAAGGAACTTTCCGGGAACAATAGCTAAATACGATTCGTATTGTTCTGTTTGAATATCTGCTTTTATACACGGTATCCCGTCGATTCCGAAGTCCTGACATTTAATTACCAAATCTTCCTTAGTAAATCCGGCAAGTTTAGATCTGTATATTCCTTCTATATCGAGAATATCCAAATTTATCTTAAACGTCTGTCCGAGATAAACATAATCGTCCAAATCGAGAGTTTTTACCGCTTTGCTCAATTTATCGGTACTTATAATAAAAAGGTGCAACTTGTAAATATTCTTTACATTCCTAATAATATCCGTTGCCAATTGCACTGTAGGTTCTGCCGGCTCTCCGTTTGCAAAAAAGCCTTTTAAAGTATTTTCAAAAAAATTAACTAACAAATTCGATTTACTGGCAATGAATTCGTTTGTTATATTCTTTATTTCTTTATCGTTAAAATCTGCATACATAAGATTTAACGTATTAGTTGTCAAGTCTAAATACGCAGCATCTATACGCATGTTTTTATATGCTCTGTTTCCTTTTGTAAATTCATAAAAACAAGGAGAAATTTCTGTAAGCAAAGAATAGTCGTTCTCCAATATATCCGCAGCACTTTCTATAAAAACGTCAACAGGATATCTCACAGAATTCACTGCTTCGGCTTTTATGTCCTCGTTAATATAACTTTCTCTAAATTCGTTTAAATCCATAATTTACCCCTCCTTATACTCAGATAACGTACTAACCAATAAAGAATAGCTGACGTCAAAAATCCCCAATTCGTTAACGTAACTTTCTTCAATCCTGGGAAAACCTTCTGATACTGTAAATCGATCTACGCTCTTAACGTCAAACTTACAATCCATACTTTCGTCTCCGGCAACGTCTATACCGTAAGAAGCGATTTTAGCAATAAAAAGAGCCTCCGTTTCCTCTTCGTCAATATTATTTAATACGTAATTAAACAATTCACCTATGCTAGAATCCTCTTTTTGGAATTCCGGAGACATTTTTTCCACTTTAATCACAACCAAATGTCCCTCAATGCTGGAAGACAATTGCGCTACCGAATTAATTTTTACGCTTATACTGTTCGCCCCTATCGTTTTAATTTCGTACCATGTGTTTCCAAACGCAAAATCTTTACTCGTTTTATCCGGGCCGCTCCATGCACGAATACGCTCTTCAATCGGCAATTCATCTGGCAAACAGTTCTTGAGAAAATAAAGTTCTCCGA
Source organism: uncultured Christensenellaceae bacterium (assembly GCA_944383905.1). Taxonomy (GTDB): domain Bacteria; phylum Bacillota; class Clostridia; order Christensenellales; family UBA3700; genus Ornithoclostridium. The sequence goes on along the minus strand of CALWRI010000011.1, from coordinate 7,585 downwards.
ATAATCCCTGTGTTTCTTCTCGTGAAAGTTTATTGGAAAATTCTTTTTTAAACATTGATTTCCACATTGCGTAACGGTTCTTCAAAAGTTTTAATGCCTCGAGTTCGTTTTTTTCGGTCCGCAATGCTTCCAATAAATTAGCACAAAAAGAAAAAAATACTTTTTTTGCTTTTACTTCCCTCAAATCGAAGCTTGTCCAATACACACCTTCACTTTCTCTTCCTTGAAATACAGACAATTGTTTCGTCGGCTCTAATTTAGGAGCAGGTATGGACGACAAAAACGAAATTCTGAGGAACCCGTCACTACTGATTCCGTAATATACACCCAATGCCGTATCCCAATCGATTTTCTTTTGGCATCCCGCCAATCCTTCCGTTAATCCGTCATACAATATTTCGAATTCAATCATCTTCTTCCTCATCCTCTTCGTCTGGTTCTAAGTTCTCTTCCAGTTCCTTAATTTTGACTTTGTTGACTCTGTAATTCAATCTTATTTTTGATTCTTTGGTAGGAAATCCGACAGCAAAAGCCAACAAAGCCTCACCTGCGAAAACGTTTTTAATTTCTTTCTTCTCAGCTTCTGTGGTATTGTCGTCTTTATCCGTTTTTAAATCCAGGGGATAAATCACCAGTATCGGATTATCTCGTATTTTCAAATAGTCTAACGCTGTCAAATCACTGGATTTTCCTTTATTAACGTCTTTTTTCCTCGCAAGAATTTCGGCTTTTCTTTCGTCACTTATCCACACACCACTGTCAAATACGTTTGGATCGAGGACTCTGTTATTATAGCCGCCAATTCTTATATAGTTATCGTTTCCTTTAACGTGAAAACTACGTGTTGCCGCCGGTCCCGCACCCATAAAATCCGGTATTTCCTTAGATTCACCTGTAGCAATTACTACATCCCAATGATCAAAAACGTCACTGTTTCCTATATATTCAGACAAACCTTCTGTATCAAACTTCCTGTTAACGTAAGGAATTTTTAACTCCTTTATGAATTCGGAAACATCCGCCTTCGGAACACCCTGCGCAATATATCTGTTTTTTATTTTTTCAAATTGCAGTTTATTGTAAAATTTCCTAAACACTTTTGTATTGTGCCTGTTAACCGCAGGATCTTTTGACAATTTTGACGTATCTGCATATACTCCGCCGTAATTCAAATGATATACAACTTCTTCAGAATACTGCAACTTGTTCCTAGCCGTAATAAGCAACGTTGTTTCCAAAGAATCTGGACTTTCCCGAACCATTAAGCCGAAGTCTTTAGGTTTTTTATCTTGCCTGTCCATCTCGGCAAACTGTTCTTTTAAATCCTCGACAGCATCCAAAACGGCATTAAAATTTTCTACGTTATTTTGAGACATATATACTCGGCACAAGTCTTCGTAGCCAGGCCTGTATCCGAACCACCTACACATTTGCAACGCCGTATCGTAAGTATTGGCGTTTCTACTGTAATAGCTTACGCAAAGCCCTTCCAAAGTCAAACCTCTGGACAAAACGTACCCGCCTATTGCAATTACTCTCGCACCGACCCCATCGTAATCATCGTAATCAAACCTCGAATCTTTTTTATTCGACGTATTAATAACAACTGTTTTGATTTGTTTAATTTCGCTGTATAAACCCGCCTGTATTTTTTCCCATGTTACAGGTTCGATGCTTTTTTCCGGATCTCCTTCTCTTATCTGTTTGTAAAAATCTCCGTATTCGAACAAATCGTAAATTTTTTTTACGTTTGCATTTTTCAAAAATCTTTCTTTTGAGAAAGACGAATCTTGTTCTATTACTTTCAATAACTCTTTTATATACGATTCAACACTCGATTTTATCTTGCTGTGCATTAAATTATACACCGATATGTTGATCAACATTGACCGGTGTTTTGTACCGTGTCCCCTCAATGTCCGTATTACGTTGTTAATTAAAAAACTGTGGATCGCTTCTTTCAAACTTTCACTTAATCCTGGATAAGCATCTTCTTTTTTATGCTTAACCGGCAAAAAACGTGGCTCACTTTCGTTTATAATCCGAACAGGCCTCGCAATACCTTCTTTCGAAAAAACCTTCCTTCCCCCGAAATAATTGTCAGGGGCGTTAAGCTGCACAATAAAATCTTCAGGAAACAAATCTTTATAATCCGGATCGTCGTACGGATTGATAAAAATGTTCGCAAAAGGTGTAGCTGTAAATCCGACATACGAAACTATAGGAAATTTGTTGAAAATCCCCCTTATACATCTGTTTATAGCCGTAGGATCGTTTTCCGGTTTTGCCGTATTTACAGAAGCGTTATCCGCTTCGTCGTCAATAATCAAAAGACTGTTCGATCCGTATTGCTTTAATGCAGGTCTAAGCCTTTCCATAACACTTTCCAAAATCTTTTTGTTTTTCTTAACAACTAGAATAACCGGTTTTTTAAAATCGTTTATTGCAGCATTTAAATTTTTCTGAATAAATTTTGCAAAATCGTTTTCTCTGTTTGTAAAAGGAATCACATAATGTTCCTTATTTGTCAATCCGACACCGCAATACACAATTTCGTTACCGATACTGTCACTGACAGCCCCGATAACTCCGGCATCTGTACGTTTTTGAGTTTGCAATCTGAGTGAATCGGTTGTTCCGGCAAGAAGCACCACTATCTTATAACCGTAATCGTATGCCATGTTTATAAGTGCCAAATAATTAGCGGTTTTACCAGATTGGACGTCTCCCACTACCAACCCTTTTTTACTTTCTTCGCATCCCGATAACGGATCAGCACAGTAAGCCAAAATCTTTTCGCAACTCTGTTCTATTTTATCTATTGCAGACAATCTGAATCCGTCATTCATTAAATAATTTCTGTATCTGTTAAAAAACGCATGGGGGATTTCGTCTTTCTTTTTATAAAGCCATAAATTAGATTTTTTATCTTTTGCTATTACATACGGATCGTAGCTTTTAACTCCCACTTCGATTTCGTACAGATCTATCGCCCTGCTTAATATTGAAGCGTAATTTTCAGAGTCTGTGTTTAATCCCAATACGCATATTAACTTTTCAGCAGTTTTAAGAACCTCACTGTGAGTCCTTTTTTCTCCGCCGAACATTGTATACAACATGGTTGAAAGCCTTCTTGCAGTTTCATAATTCGCGTTACTCATTCTCCGAAAATTCTCCTACGCAATTTATCTTTTTTATACGCTATTTTTTCATAGCATTCCATTGTAAACATTTTGTCAAAAACCGTTTCTTGCTTGTCGACGTCTACCATGGCAATAATTTCCACTATTTCTTCTTCAAGTCTCGTTTCCTCCGAATCGTCTCCAGAATTCACGATATTCAAAGAATCGTTACTGTCGTTAATAATAGAATATTTCGGCAAATAACATTCTAATTGAGACAACAATAAGTCCAACAAATTACGCTCACGTTCTCCCAAACTCTCTGTTAAAGCCGTAATTACCGGATTGTCTCTGTTGATTTGATATCTCACTTTGCCTTCGTGCTCAACTATTCTGTCCCAAACTTTGACATCTGCAGCCTGTTCTTTTGTCCCGGGGAATTTGTTTGTTCTTTTACTCCTCACAACAGAATCTTGTACAGCTATTTTAATCCATTCTTTTATTTTATCCGGAATTCTTGCTGAAGATTTTTTAACATCAAGCGCCCACACTGCATCAAGCGACGAAGGAATGTCTACCTGTATCCGAGCAAGTTTATTTAATTCGCTTCTAACCCCCATACGCATCCAACTTCCCCAAGAGATCAATCTTTTGTTTCTGTAAAGATAAAATCCTTGTTCGTCAAATATGCTTTTAGGATTACCTAATAAAGCTTTTTCTTCAGAAGTTAAAGTATTTGCAAAAGGCAACGTATACGGTCTTACAACTATATCTGATCCGTTAACAGAAATAACCGTCTCTCTGCCTTTCTGTGTCCTACCTTCAGAATTAAGTAAAAACGGATCTCTTTTTTCGATTCTTTTTTTATTAAAAAATATTTTTACAGTATCGTAAAACCTGTGAAAAACCAATTCTACATGTTTTTTAGCTTCAGCTACTGCATCTCTGAAGCTGTCCTCGAATTTCTTTGCGTTTTCTTCAATTTTATCAAATTTAGTCCAAACTACCAAAGTACCCGTATCGTATTCGTCTAAAAAATTAATATTAGGCAGGTTTTTAATTTCGTTTTCGGAAAGTTGCTTCAAAAGCAACTTGTTTTCGTTTTCGATGACGTCCAAATCGAAAGACATCGCACGGATTTTACCATATTTTTTACTTGCTACCGTAAATTCTCTACATTGCGAAAGTGATGCGGATTTTAACCCCAATCCGAAACGCCCCAACTCCGTTTCACTGTCAGGCTTTCCCTCCCTGTCAGACCCCGGTAACATAGCGTTATCCAATTCTTTACTACTCATTCCGTAGCCGTTATCCAAAATACAAAAATACGGATGCTCGTCTAACGGATCTGAAAAAACGTTTATTTCCGTAGCCTCGGCAGAAACACTGTTGTCTATGATATCTGCTACGGCAGTAGAGAAGCTGTAGCCTATCGCCCTCAATCCCGTAATTAAAGCTTTTGCGGGAAATTGTCTTTCTACAAGTTCACTCATATTTCTCCCCCTGTTACTTCGTAACAAACCGAATTGATAGTCTTACTCATTCTGTTCATTTCGTATATACCGTATTCGTAAATCTCCGGAATGCCGTTTATGTCACACACTAATATCACTGACGTTTCCTCTGAAAAATCGGCACAAAACTTTATTTTATTTACCGGCAAATTAAAATATTGCGTTTTCGTCGAGGTAAACCTTACTATAGCATATCTTTTAATTCCGTTCAAAACATATTCAAAATCGTACAATGCGTATGGGTATTCGTCTGCTAAATGTCTTACGTTTTCGACGCCTTTGCCGAATAAATATTTTTTTACCAAGTCGTCTGCCTTTTCTTTATTGCTTTTCATTACAGCATTAAAATTTTCGGGATTAACGTTTCCGTAACCTAATTTCTGCCTTAACGCTATTATTTCTGAATCGTACGATTCGGCTTCTTCAGAAAATGCTGCCGTAAACTTTCCTCCCGCTCCCCTCTTGTTAATAAATACCTTTGAATAAGGAATGTCTTTATACCCTATAACCGTTGCGTCAAAATTCAAACTTCCTTTGCACGTATCGTATTCGAAAGCCTCAATTATAAATGCGTAACCGTGCAGCTTGTCAGATATTAAACTTATAACTGATCTGTTGTCAATTTCTGTTTCGTCACCGGAAAATCTCAAAGTAACCGGATAATGCAATTTTTGTCTTCCGCAATGGATATATCCTTCTGCCGTTTCTTCTCTTACATAGAAACAGAAAGAAGGAGAGCCTTCCAGCTCTTGCCCGTTAACAGTAATTTTGTTAAACACACAAACTTTCACAATTCTGGCTTCTGATCTCGATTTTACCATGATTCTGCCTACTATCCCTTCTCTCGTTTCAGAATTTACATTCTCGGGAATCCAGAAAACTTCTGCAAGCTCTTCGTCAACACTACCATACTGTCTTATGGGCGTAGAAACTGTTGCTGTATGTCCTGTTTCGTTATCGTTTTTTATATTGTAAAACAGCGACTTTACATCTATAGGCAACCTGATAATCATTCAGCCGACTCCTTGCCATACTTGCCGTTAAACATGGCGCGGAAAATTTCCACTAAAACGTTTACAACTATCGAATTACCGATAAGCTTATTCATTTTTCTGTAACTGTACTCTAGCGACATCGTCTTCTCGTACTCTTCTTCAGTAAACCCCATTAATAAAAACGCCTCGCGGATCGTCGGTCGTCTGAACGATTCTCCTTTAGCCCCCGAATACGGAAATAAAGCTGCACAGTGAGTCCTGTCCATATTACACGTTATAGTTCTTACCGTCGTATTTTCATTCAACTCTCTACCATTTATTTTCCACATAGCGCGTCTTGACGGAGTAGGATTAAGCTGTGCAATATCCGCCTCTGCTTTCAGTACAGGATTGTTGTAATCGTTTCTGAAAAAGCTGTTAAAATCGTATTTTCTCTCCTTTTTCTTTATTGATTTACAAACATCTAGTTTTTCTCCCAAATGACTGACGATAAATGCTCTTTCTCTGTCTTGAGGCACTCCGAAGTCCAATGCGTTTAGCAACATACATTCGTCGTTCGCATAACCGATTGACTCTAGAAAACCTAACCACTCATCAAGATCAGGCTTGTTAGATTCAGCCTTAATTGTTCTCACGTTTTCAAGTAACAAATATTCTGGCAACCTGTCGAGTTTTTTCAATCCTGCCAAAATGCGTTCAATTTCCCATAATAATCCGGAGCGGGTTCCTGACCCCTTTTTCATCCCCTCTCCTTTGCCTCCTGTCGACAAATCTTGACACGGAAAACTGTATACAAGCAAATCGGTTCGCGGCATATCTTCCGGTTTAATATCGGTAATACTGCCGTAATTTTTACATTTCATATTTGCTCTACACAGATTCCTTAACTTATCTTCTGGCAACCTGGTTAAATTACAAGGACGAACCGAATCTGTACTAAAAGAAAATCCTTCCAGATAATTTACCACGTCTGACTTTTCCAAAGGAATTTCTACTCTCTCGTCACTCTTATGTATAGCGGCATAACACTCTAGCGCATCGACAAACCATTCGCTTATACCAACTATCTCGTAATTAATGTTAAGTCTTTCAAGCGCGGAAGCCTGTGCTCCGATCCCCGCGAAAGCTTCGAATACTCGTAATTTTCTATTTTTCTTTTGTATAATTGCAGACATCTTCACTCCTTCCTATCGCAAGCAAAATTAATTTTACACAATTTTGCAAATCATGTTTAATTTGTTTATCCGAAAACCGTATAACCTTCCATCCTGCTTCTTCTAACTTACTGCTCACTTCCGCATCGTGTTTTCTGTTATATTCAAATTTCTTGCTCCAAAATTCGATATTTGATTTAGGCAATCGTGAACGGCCGTGCCAAAATTCAGAATCTATAAAAACAACCGTTTTTTTTCTTTTAAATACAATATCCGGCTTCCCGGGCAACTCTTTGCAATGACAAGAAAACCAAATATGCAAATTCCTGAGTTCTCTCATCAAAATTCTTTCTGGCGTAGTGTTTTCTTGTTTTACGTTACACATATTTCTATGTCTCTGCTCCGGCGTCATAAAATCCATAAAAACACCCCTCCATTTGATTTTCTAAAACTTATTATAAATAAAAATATATAAAAAGACAACCAATAGCTTAACAATATCTAAAATTATCAGTTCTCCTATATTCATAATAACACCCGATTGTTTTCTGTACAAATAATATTACGTATAATATGCCAAATTGTGTCATATTAAACAATAGAATATTTTTATTTTTGTAAAATGACATAACCAATTATTCGTTTTATTAATCTAAAAACAAAATTTATTTGTTTGACAACTAGGCGTGCGCTTGTCTTATACAAGTGTCGTCGCTTCGCGCCGCCAGACAAGCGCACGCCTGCTAAGCTCCGGAAGGTCGCAAAACGGAAAAGCGAGGGCGAGCGGAGATGCCCGCTGA
>CALWRI010000010.1 GCA_944383905.1 uncultured Christensenellaceae bacterium | reverse complement strand
TGGCGCACATTTTTATCCGTATCAAGGAGTTCGAAAGGAGCGCCAAAGGCGCGACGGAATAGCGAGCATAGCGAGCGTCATGATGTCGATGCTCCTTATGGTGCCCTAAAAAAGAGGACGCAAAACTTTGCGTCCTCTGTAAGATGGCGCACCATAAGGAGTTCGAATCCCTAACCTTCGGTTCCGTAGACCGACGCTCTATCCAGTTGAGCTAATGGTGCATTCTTTGCGTGCGGAAATATCCGATTGCTTAATTATTATAGTTTGATTATTTGTTTTTGTCAATGATTTTGCCAAACAAATTATCCTTGACGAGAGGAAGAGTCAATGATATAATAGCTGTATGGACGACAAAGAAAACGCGCCTGAACTCAGGCTGGACGATCTCCAATACAAAGGGTTGTCCCTGTGGCAATACCCGTCGCTTTACTGCTTCACTTCGGATGCGGTATTGCTCGCCAATCTCGCGAAAGTCAAAAAGGGAGACGTCGTCGCCGACTTCGGCACGGGTAGCGGCGTGATAGCCGTGCTGATCGCCGCCAAGACGAACGCAGAGAAGATATACGCGCTTGAAAAGCAGGAGATAATGTGCGATCTTGCGAGAAAAAACGTCGTGCACAACGGTTTGTCGGGCAGGATAGAAGTGATAGAATGTGACATCGCCGACGCCGACAAACTTCTCGGCAAAGAGAGCGTCGGGGTGGTTGTGTGCAATCCCCCTTATTACAAAAAAGGAAGCGGGGCACAGCGCGAAAGGGAGGAAATTGCCGCGTCGAGGCACGAGACGACCTGCGATCTGCAAGGAATTATAAAGAGCGCTTCTGCCGTGCTCAAATGGGGAGGCGCGCTGTATATGGTCCACAAAGTGGAACGTATGGCGGAGGCGATCGGATATATGCAGGCAAGCTCTCTCGCCGTCAAAAAGATCACGCTCGTATATCCCAAAAAGGATAAGCCCGCCGACGTGTTTATCGCAGAAGCGAAAAAGATGGGCGGAGACGGAATGACGCTGGATGAGCTTGTCGTTTACAACGACGACGGCACGATGACCGAGCGCGCGAAAAAGCTGTACTCAAAGGAGTAATATGGAAAAGGGCAAACTTTACATCGTGGGCACGCCGATAGGCAATCTCAAGGACATCACGTTGAGGGCGATAGAGACGCTCGGCGCGGTGGATACGATAGCGTGCGAGGACACTCGGCACACTCTGGGATTGCTCACGCATTACGGCATAAAAAAACCGCTCGTCAGTTATTACAAACCGAAGGAGCGCGAGGGGGCGGAAAGGATATTGTCGGCTCTTTCGCAGGGCAAGGACGTGGCTCTCGTGACAGACGCGGGTATGCCGTGCATATCGGACCCGGGGAGCCTGCTCGTCAGAGAGGCGAGAGAAAGAGGCTTCGAGGTCGTCTCCGTACCCGGACCCACGGCGGCGACGACGGCGTTTGCGTTGAGCGGAATTGTCAAGCCCGTGTTTGTTTTCATAGGTTTCATGCCTGCAAAAAAGAAGGATAAACTCTCTCTCTTGTCGCAGTATGAAAAGGTTGACGCGGCGCTGTTGTTTTACTGTTCGCCGCACGATCTCGGCGACGATCTGAAACTTCTCGGAGAGGTTTTCGGCGCGAGAAAGGTGAGCGTGATAAGAGAGCTGACAAAGGTTTACGAAAGCGTTGAGGAGGGCGTTCTCGGAGAGATCTCCGCAGACGAGGCGCGCGGAGAATACGTCGTCATCGTGCACGCGCCCGATATGATAGCAGAAGAAAAACCCGAAGGAAGCCTCGAAGAACAGGTGCAGGCGCTGATGGCGGAAGGGATTGAGAAAAAAGAAGCGATAAAGCGGGTCGCCAAGAGAAACGGAGTGCCCAAAGACGAAGTATACAAAAAATTCGTATAAGGAGACCATATGCAAAAGGCGATAGAAATAACGCAGCTCAAAAAGTATTTCGGAGACGTCAAGGCGGTCGACGGGATTTCTTTCAGTGTAGAACAAGGAGCGCTCTTTGCATTTCTCGGACTCAACGGGGCGGGCAAGAGCACGACGATAAACGTGATATGCACGTTACTAAAAAAGGACGCGGGCAAAGTGTTCGTTTCTGGGATAGACATAGACGAAGATCCGACGGAGATAAGACGTCGCACGGGCGTGGTGTTTCAGGGATCGATACTCGACGCGAGGCTTTCGGTATACGACAATCTGTCTGTGCGCGCGAGCTTTTACGGACTTTACGGCAAAAAGTGGGAGCAGAGGCTCAAAGAGCTTGATACGCTCCTTTCCGTGGGAGAACTGTTCAAAAGACCTTACGGCAAGTTGTCGGGAGGTCAAAGGCGCAGGGTGGACGTCGCGCGCGGACTTATCAATTCGCCCGACGTGCTCATTCTCGATGAGCCGACGACGGGACTCGATCCGCAGACGAGAAAGACGGTGTGGGAAGTGATAGAAAAGCTGCGCCGCGACACGGGCATGACCGTGTTTCTCACGACTCATTATATGGAAGAAGCGAGCGGCGCGGACGACGTCGTAATACTCGACTCGGGCAGGATAGCCGCGAAAGGTACGCCCGTAGAACTCAAAAACAGGTTTTCAAAAGACAGGCTTTTCGTCTATGCTCAAAAAAGCGGACCTCTCGACGAGGCGTTTTCCCGCCTTGAACACGAATATGAAAACAACGCTTACGTCATAACAGTCAAGGACGGGTCGGAGGCAAAAAATCTGCTTGCCGAATACGGCGGACTCATAGATGATTTTGAGGTTGTAAAAGGAGATATGGACGACGTGTTCCTCAACGTCACCGGCAAAAAACTCACGGGAGGGGAGCAATGAAAGACAACAGAATAATAGACGGCGCGGTCACTCTTTCCATGCTTGTCCGCCGCAGTCTCAAGATATTTCTCAAGGACAAGACGAGCGTATTCTTTTCGCTGCTTGCGCCGCTAATAGTGCTTGTCCTTTACGTTCTCTTTCTCGGGGATATTCAGATGGACACGGTAAAGGCGGCTTTTCAGGGAGCGCCTATCGACGAAAAACTGCTAAAGAACTTCGTGGATTCGTGGATGCTTGCGGGAGTAGTCTCCGTTGCCTGCATCACGGTTTCTTTTTCCGCGCAGGGAATAATGATCCAGGACAAGGAAAAGGGAGTGCTTGCTGATATGCTGGCGTCTCCGGTGGCGAGAGGGCTTCTCGACGCGGCGTATCTGTTATCCAATTTTGTGGTCACGCTGTGCATATGCGCGATAGTGCTCGCAGTCGCGTTCGTTTACGTCGCGATATGCGGCTGGACGCTTTCTTTTGTCGACGTCGTGTGGCTCATCCTTTTGACGGTTATGTCGGTGGCGTCGTCGAGCATACTGTCGACCCTTATATGTTCGGCTCTCAAAACCGGGTCTCAACACAGCGCGTTTGTCGGCATAACGAGCGCGGTCATAGGCTTTCTCGTCGGCGCGTTCATGCCGCTTTCCGTATTTCCGAAAGGCGTGCAGTACGTCACGTTGTTCGTGCCCGGCACATATTCCGCGGCGCTTTACCGCAATCTGTTCATGAGAGGCGCGCTCGAAAAGATAGACGCGGCGCTGCAGGGGGCGGGAGAGGGACTCAAGGATTCTTTCTCCATGACGCTCAACTTTTTCGGGAAGACGATCGGGGCGGATATGCAGGCCGTGATATTCGCCGCGTTCATAGCTGTCACCGCGGCGGCGTGGCTTGTCGTGGCGCTTGTCCGCGCGATCGGGAGAGCGCGCAGAGCGAAAGACGCAAAAGTCAGATAAATCTGCAAAGCAGACAGGCGACAACGGCACCGAGATAGCACGAAAACAGAGATACGGGTATAGCGTATCTCAATTTTTTTACTTTCGTGGTAGAAAAATACACCGTCGCGATATAAAATACCGTCTCGCTCGCCCCGACTATCACGGACCCGCAACGCGCGATATAGCTGTCCGCGCCGTAAGTCTTGTATATGTTTTCGAGTATCGCGATCGAACCGTTGCCAGACAGAGGGCGTATCACGACGAGCTCGCAAAGTTCAGTGGGAATGCCGAGCAGATTGAACAGCGGGGCGAGAAATCTGCTGAAGTACGCGTTGAGTCCGCTGAGCGAAAAAAGCTCCACCGCAATGAGCACGGCACAGATGAAAGGAAAGATCTCAAGGAGGAGTTTCACGCTTTGACGGCTGCCCTCCACAAAGCTGTCGTAAACGCCGACTTTTTTGACAAATCCGGCAATCAATACGACGATAACAAACACGGGCAGGATATATTTCACTTCAGCTTTGCTCCTTTCAAAGGCTCCGGAACGGTTAAAGATTTTTTTTCTTTCCGTTTCGACGGCAGAGAAAACGCCTTTGCGAGAATTACTCCGCATACGGTCGAAACGAGCGTGGCGAGCAATGACGGGAGTATTATGTCGGACGCGCTCGCGGAGCCGTAAGACGCGCGCAGCCCGATTATCGTGGCGGGGAGCAACTGTATGCTCGTCGCGTTGATGACCATGAAAAGTATCATGTTGTCCGTCGCTCTGTCCGAGCCGTCCTGCATACCTTCCATCGCTTTTATCCCGAGCGGAGTCGCGGCGCTGCCCATGCCGAGCAGGTTGGCTGAAAAGTTGAGGGTTATGTATTGCCGCGTCTTTTCGTCTTCGCCTTTGAACAGCTTGCGGGTGAGGGGAGAAAAGAGTTTGTCGAGCGCTTTGTTCATGCCTACCTTTTGCATTATGTCGAGCACGGAAAGCCAGATCGCATATATCGCGCACAGTTTGACTGCGAGAGCTATCGCTCCGCTCGCGCCGCTTATCATTATCGAAAACGCGCTGTCGGGAGAAACGACGACGAGAAGTACGAGAGAAGCGACGGTCATAATAAAAAACATTGTATTCATAGTTTGCCTCGGTAGATTTTATTGCCGTCTTTGCGGGGTTATGCGCTTTGGCGACGGAGCCCACGCGTTTTAACGCGAAAAATTGCTAAAAGCGCAAAAAGACGCGATCTTGCGCGATATCGCGTGCAAACAGAACGCGCTTTTGCGGGCATATTCGCCCGAGCGGGCGAGATTTTGTTTTACTTTTGAGCGTGCCCGCGCTATAATAGGAAAGATAAAACCACAAAGAGGTGTGCAATGAAAGAAAAATACTACATCACTACCGCAATAGCCTACACTTCGGCAAAGCCGCATATCGGCAATACCTACGAGATAGTTCTTGCGGATCTGCTTGCCCGTTTCAAACGCAAACAGGGTTATGACGTCCGTCTTCAGACGGGCACGGACGAGCACGGCGAGAAGATAGAGCAAAAGGCGATCGCGGCGGGAGTCTCCCCGAAGGAGTACGTCGACAAAACGGCGGCGGAGATAAAGCGCATCTGGGATCTGATGAATTCCAGCTATGACAAATTCATCCGCACGACGGACGGATACCATGAAGAGCAGGTGCAGAAGATTTTTGAAAAACTGCTCGCGCAGGGCGATATATACAAAGGCGAATACAAGGGCTGGTACTGCACTCCGTGCGAATCCTTCTGGACCGAGAGCCAGCTCGTGGACGGCAAGTGCCCCGACTGCGGAAGAGAGGTCAAGCTCGCAAAGGAGGAAGCGTATTTCTTCAGAATGAGCAAGTATGCCGACAAACTGATGAAATATTACGACGAGCACCCCGAATTCATAGTGCCCGTATCGCGCAAGAACGAGATGGTCAACAACTTTCTCAAGCCCGGGCTTCAGGATCTTTGCATAAGCCGCACGTCGTTCTCGTGGGGCATACCCGTAAAGAGCGATCCGTGCCACGTCGTATACGTCTGGCTGGACGCGCTGACCAACTATATCACCGGTCTCGGTTACGACGCGGACGGCAACAGCGGCGAGCTTTACAAAAAATACTGGCCGGCGGACGTGCACGTCATAGGCAAGGACATCGTGCGTTTCCATACGATATACTGGCCGATCTTCCTGATGGCTCTCGGCGAGCCGCTTCCCAAACAGGTGTACGGACATCCGTGGCTTTTGCAGGACGGCGGCAAGATGAGCAAGTCGAAGGGCAACGTCATTTACGCGGACGATCTAGTCGACGTGTTCGGAGTGGATCCGGTCAGATACTTCCTGCTTGCGCAGATGCCGTTCGACAACGACGGTCAGATCTCGTGGGAAGCCGTCTGCGAAACCGTGAACAGCGAGCTTGCCAACGTCTTCGGCAATCTCGTAAAGCGCACTCTCGCGATGAACAACAAGTATTTCGCAGGAGTCGTCTGCGACAAGGGCGTCAGCGAAGCTCCCGACGACGAACTCAAGGCAATGGCGACGGGCATTTATGCGAAAGTCGCGGCAAAGATCGACTCTTACAGAGTCGCGGACGCGCTTGAGGATATAATGAACCTGTTCCGCCGCGCAAACAAGTATATCGACGAGACGGCGCCCTGGGCGCTTGCAAAGGACGAGAGCAGGAAGGACAGGCTCGCGACAGTACTCTACAATCTGACGGAGACGATAATCATCGGATCATCCATGATGACCTGCTTTATGCCCACGCTTGCGGAGAAGGTGCTCGCTCAATGCGCTTCGGAATGTCGCGATTTTGCGGATCTCGGCAAATTCGGTCTTCTCAAAAACGGCACGAAGACGGCGGAAGATCCGGAGACGCTTTTCTCGAGGCTTGACGTCAAAGAAGTTACCGAAAAGGTGAACAAAATGTACGAGGAGAGAAAGGCGCCCGCAAAAGAGGAGAAAAAAGAGGAAGAGCAGATAGCTCCCCAAGAGATAACGATAGACGATTTTGCAAAGGTACAGCTCAAGGTCGGCAAGGTGCTCGAGTGCCGCAAGGTTGAAAAGGCGGACAAACTTCTGTGTTCGACGATAGATCTCGGAGAGGAAAAACCGCGCACGATAGTCAGCGGAATCGCAAAGTGGTATACGCCCGAAGAAATGGTAGGAAAACAGGTCGTCGTCGTGGCAAACCTCAAACCCGTCAAACTGCGCGGGATACTCAGCGAAGGTATGGTGCTTTGCGCGGAGGATAAGGACGGCAATCTCAAGCTCGTCGCGCCCGAAGCGGCGATAGCGGCAGGAAGCGAGATAAGATGATCATCGACTCTCACGCGCATATCACGGAGCCGAGCCTCAAAGAGGACGCGCCCCGCATAGCGGCGGAAATGAAAAACGACGGATTGCTCGCGATAGTCGAAGTCGGCTGTGACCTTGCGACGTCGCGCGACGCAGTCGCGTTTGCGGAGAAAAACGACAACGTGTTCGCGCTTGTAGGCACGCATCCGGAATTCGCGGCGGTATACGGCGACGCCGAAAGGGAGTATTATCTCAAAGCGGCAAAACGCCCCAAAGTCGTAGGAATAGGAGAGATCGGTCTGGATTATTATTACGAGACGCCCGAAAGAGAGGTGCAGAAAAGAGCGTTCGTCGCGCAGCTCGAGCTTGCGCACGAGGCAAAACTTCCCGTTGCGCTGCATATACGCGACGCATACGGCGATCTTATGACGATACTCAAAGAAAACAAACGCTTACTGCAACACGGCATGCTTATGCATTGCTATTGCGGCAGTAAGGAATTCGTCAAAGAGCTCGCGCCTTTCGACAGTTATTTCGCTTTCGGCGGGGTCGTGACTTTCAAAAACGCGAAAAAGGACGACGTGATCCGCGCCGTGCCGAGGGACAGATTGATCGTGGAGACGGACTGCCCGTATATGACGCCCGTACCCTTCCGAGGCAAGCGCAACGAGCCGAAATACGTCAACTATACGGCGCGCTATATCGCGGGAGTCCTGGGTATGGACGAGGACGAGTTTGAGGAAACGACCGTAAAAAACACCCTCACGCTTTTCGACAAAATGAAGATAAAGGACTGACTATGGCAAAGCAATACGTTTACGAAATAGACGGCAAGCTGTATGCGAATCTGACGAACAGGTGCTCCAACGCCTGCACGTTCTGCGTGCGCAATTACGACGTCGACCGCAGGAAACCGCACGGATACGAGGGGTACGATCTGTGGCTCGACAAGGAGCCGTCCGCGGGCGAAGTCATAGACGCGCTTTGCGGATACGACCTTGCGAATTACAAGGAGCTGGTGTTCTGCGGTTACGGAGAACCGACCTACCGCTTCGACGTGCTCGAGGAAGTCGCGGCGTTTGCGCATTCAAAAGGCTTGCGCACTCGCATCAATACAAACGGACAAGCCAATGCAATCCTCGGCGTCGATGTCAGTGAAAGGATGTGCAGGGCGATCGACGTGATAGGCATAAGCCTCAATCAGGTCACGCCCGAAAAATACGACGCGATATGCCACAGCATTTTCGGGAAAAAGGCGTTTGATATAATGCTCGATTTTGCGAGAGCGTGCGTATCTCACGGCGGCAACGTCGTGTTTTCGGTCGTCGACTGCATAGGCAAGGACGACGTGGAAAAAGCGGAGGAGATCGCAAAGTCGGTCGGTGCGAAACTGCGCGTAAGGGAAATGATAGATGAGTGAGATAAAAGACGTACTCGCAAAAAATTCGTTCAGATTCAACAAGCGTTTCGGGCAGAATTTCATCACCGATACGAACCTTCTCGACGCGATCGTCACGGACGCGGGCATCAATGCGGACGACACGGTGCTCGAAATAGGACCGGGAGCGGGGACTCTGACGTCGAGACTCGCGAGAGCGGCAAAAAAGGTCGTCGCCTACGAGATAGACGAAAATCTGCGCCCCGTTCTGAAAGAAATTCTCGCGGACAGTCCGAATGCGGAAGTCGTTTTCAAGGACGTCTGCAAGGTCACGGACGCGGAGATAGAGAGTGCGGTCGGCAGGAATTACAAGCTGGTCGCCAACCTTCCTTATTATATAACCACCCCCGTCATAATGCGTTTTATTGAATGCGACAACAGACCCGCAAGCATAACCGTGATGGTGCAGAAGGAGGTCGGGGACAGGCTGGTCGCGGCGGCGGGCAGCGCGGAATACGGCGCGATAACCGCTGCGGTAAGGCTGGAAGGCGACGCGGCGATAACCCGCATTGTGCCGAGAAGAATGTTTTATCCCGTGCCCAACGTGGATAGCTGCGTTGTCACGGTGACAATGCACGACAGGTTTTCGGGAGAGGACAAGGAAAAGATAAAAAAGCTCATTCGCGCCGCGTTCGCGATGAGGAGAAAGACGCTTGCCAACAATCTGTCGTCGGCGTTTTCGTTGAGCAAGGAAGACGCCGTGAACGCGATAACGAAGGCGGGTTTTTTAGCAACCGCAAGGGGAGAGACTCTCGACGTGGAAGACTTTGTCAGATTGAGCAAATTTATCTGACCCGTGTAGATTAATGCACATTTAATGTGTTTTGCGCCGCCTTGGGAAGGCGGCTTTTTTCGTCGCTTTTTGCAAAAAAAGAGAAATAAAAGTCACTTTTTGCGGCGCGTTATACGCGGCGGGTTTTCGGCATATATTATCTCGACGACAAACAGCGGAGGTGCAATATGATTTTGGTAAAAAAGACTGCGGTGCTGTCGCCGAGAGGCGCGCAAGGAATAAGCGGAGTGGCAAGGTTCGAGTGTTTCAGGGACAGATCGGACGTCAGAATAAATCTGACGGGCGGGCGAAAGGATCTTTACGCGGTAGTGGCTGTCGGTGACGAAATGAGACTCGTCAGACCTTGTTCCGACAGGATATATCTCGCGAGGACGGATCTCGCGGGAGACTGCGCGGCGATAGTCGCGGACGGAGAGACGAGGGTGCTTTGCGCGGGTGCGACGAGGCGTGGTTACGACTATACGCCGCTCGAGGATTTTCTCGTCGCGGCGCAGAAGGAGAGCGTTGCGGAGCAGGCGGAGTCGGTCGAGACGCAGGAAGTCGTAAAAGACGAAAGGACGGACTCGGACGCGGATGCGCGTGAAGAGAGCGCCGCGGAGCAGGCGGAGTCGGTCGAGACGCAGGAAGTCGTAAAAGACGAAAGGACGGACTCGGAAGCTGAAGCGCGTGAAAAAAGCGCCGCGGAAGAAGACGTCAAAGCCGAAACCGTAGAGGAAACCGGGGAACCGGCGGAGAAGACGGAAAAGGTCGGGGAAGAAAAAGATGAGAAGACAAAAGAAGAGAAAGCCGTCTCCGAAAGCCCGAAGGGTGAAGAGAAAGAGAACGGGAGATTTTTCGACAAGATAGCGGACAAGATCGAAAAGCTATTTGAAGAAAACGAAAAAGACGAAGAACTGACAGCGCTGATACCCGATTCGCGCTGGGCGAGAGTAAAGGCGGAAGACGGCTGGTACGTCGTGGGAGTCGTCGGCGATCCCGCGGAGTTTATTTGTTACGGCATACCTGACGACGACGCTACAAATCCGCCCGACGAAAGGGAGGGCTGTCGTCAGTGGCTCGAGGTCGAAAAGGGAGGCAGAGGATATTGGATGATGTATCAATCCGCGCTCACGGGCGAGACTCTGACAGCCGTATGAAAGATAAATCTTTCGTTTTTCGCCGCGCCGCACTTTGCGACGCGGTTTTTTTAAGGTTAATTAAAGTTGTGCCCGGGTGTGTAAAAAATAGGTAAGAAGAGGGTTGTCTCAAAGGCAACGGATTGACATTGCCCGCTCGCGCGCATACAATAAAGATACGAATCAAGGAGTTACTCTCATGCTTAAACTTGTTGGGATCACAAAGGATTACAAATCGGGAGACGGGGTTGTCCACGCGCTTAAAGGGATAGATCTCGAATTCCGTCGTACCGAATTCGTCTCCGTGCTCGGGCACAGCGGCTGCGGCAAGACCACGATGCTCAATATCATCGGCGGTCTGGACAGGTACACGGACGGGGATATGCTCATCGACGGCGTTTCGACGAAGAAATACAAGGACGTCGACTGGGATACCTACCGCAATATCAGAATAGGCTTTGTGTTTCAGAGCTACAATCTGATACAACATCTTTCGATACTCGACAACGTGGCGATGGCGATGACTTTGTCCGGCGTTCCGCTTGCGGAAAGAAAGCGCCGCGCGGAAGAAGCGTTGCGCACCGTCGGGCTCGAGGAACAGATAAAAAAGCTGCCCAATCAGCTTTCGGGCGGGCAGATGCAAAGGGTCTCCATTGCCCGCGCGATAGTCAACAATCCCGAGATAATCCTTGCGGACGAACCCACGGGCGCGCTCGACAGCGCGACCAGCATTCAGGTCATGGATCTGCTCAAAGAGATCTCGCGCACGAAGCTGGTGATAATGGTGACTCACAATCAGGAGCTTGCCGAAAAGTATTCCACCCGTATCGTCAGCGTAAAGGACGGCGAGATAATCGGCGACACGATGCCCTACGACGGATCGGAAGACGAGACGATTGCCGAAAAGAGCGAGGAGTTCAACGCGACCGCAAAGGAGAAGAAAAAGAAGCTCAAAAAGACGTCGATGAGCTATTCGACCGCGATAAAACTTTCTTTCAAGAATCTGATGACCAAGAAAGGCAGGACGCTTATGACCTCGATCGCGGGCAGTATAGGCATAATCGGCGTATGCCTCGTGCTTGCGATATCCAACGGTTTTTCCGGTTACGTCGAAGATCTGCAAAAGACCGTGCTTTCGGGTTATCCGGTGCAGATAGCGCAGGAGACTCTTGACACCAACGTGCTTCTCAATATGTTTATGGGCGGCACATCGGGCAGCGACAAAAAGCAGCGGTATCCCGACGGCGACACGATATACCAGTACAACGCTCTCGACATGATCACGGGCGCGATCATACAAAACGACTTCGGACAGGAATATATAGATTATGTCGCAAAAGTCGAGGAAAACGGCTGGGCGAGCAGCGTGACCTATTCCTACGGAATGAATATGACGGTCGTGGGAAAAACCGTCAGTCTTCTCGGCAACGTGAGTTACAAGCAGGTCAACAGCTCGGGATCGTTCAGCTTCAGTATGGATATGGAAGATCCGCAGCCTAACATCGGTTGGAGTGAAATGATCGGCGGAGAGGATTTCATCATGAGTCAGTACGATCTGATAGCGGGCTCCTTCCCGCAGAATAAGAACCAGGTCGTGCTCGTCGTCGATTCTTACAACCAATCCAACATCAGCGTATTGCTCGGACTCGGGTTCAAACCCACGCAGAGCAAGGTGAGCTTTGACGACGTTCTCGGCACGAAACTCCGCGTCGTCGCAAACGACGATCTGTATATAGAGGGCGAAGACGGTTATTTCGAAGCAAAGAGCTCGGACGCACAGCTCAAAGCGCTTTATGAGGCGCCTGAGAGCGACACGAATCTCGAAATAGAGGTCGTCGGCGTGCTCCGTCCCAAAGAAGGTACGCAACTCGCGCTTCTTTCTTCGGGCATAAATTACACGAGCGAGCTCACTCAATATCTGCTCGAAGTCAACTCGCAATCGCAGGTAGCGCTCGCGCAAGCGCAGAACACCGAAAAAGACGTTACGACGGGCAATGCTTTCACCGAAACAAGCACCTACCGCAAGGCAATGCAGAAGCTGGGCGGAGACAACACTCCGACGGGCATGAACATTTACCCCAAGGACTTTGAAGGCAAAGAGGCGATACTCTCTTATCTCGACGCATGGAACGCAGAGAACCCCGACGAGAAAGTCGTTTACGTCGATATGTCGGAGATGGCGACGAGTATGCTCAACGAGATAATAAGGCTCATATCAATAGTGCTTGTTGCTTTTGCGGCGATCTCGCTGGTCGTCTCCTCGGTGATGATAGGCATAATAACATACGTTTCCGTCGTGGAAAGGACAAAGGAAATAGGCATACTGCGCAGCCTCGGAGCGAGGAAGATAGACATCTCAAACGTGTTCAATGCGGAGACCTTCATCGTCGGATTGCTCGCTGGCGTCATCGGCGTGATCGTGACTTATATATTGAGTCTGCCGATAAATCTAATAATAAATCATCTCGTCGAGATAAACAATCTCTGCGTATTGTCGCCGTGGCACGCGCTGCTCATGATCGTGGTCAGCTTTGTGCTCACGCTCATAGCGGGTCTCGTTCCGTCATCCGTGGCTGCAAAGAAAGATCCCGTCGAGGCTTTGCGCACCGAGTGACGGCAAGAGAAGGGCGGCAGAGTTTTTTTCGTGACGGCTTAAGCGAAAAAAAGACAAAATAATAACTAATAGAAATGCGTGCAAGGCGTCTTTGACGGTACGACCGCCAAAGACGCCGATTTTATAAAGACATGTTTTGTGAAAACTGCGAAAAGTTAAAATATTTATATAAAAGACAATTCAAGTGTTTGCCATTTGACGAGCTATTATATATAATAATGTTGTCGTAAACAGCGGCGATTATCCGGAGGTACATATGAGAATTACCGAAAGCAAGAAGATCACTGATTTCTTCGGCTGTCACGTCTTCAACGACAGCGTGATGAAAAAGTATCTGTCGGCGGACACTTACAAAGAACTAAAAGAGGTTATCGATCAAGGCAAGCCGCTTGAGAAAGAGCTGGCAAACAAGGTCGCCGAAGCGATGAAGGAGTGGAGCTGTGAAAACGGCGCGACTCACTACACGCACTGGTTTCAGCCTCTGACGGGTACGACGGCGGAAAAACACGACAGTTTTATTTCGATCGACAAAAGCGGCAATCCCATCCTCGAATTTACGGGCAGCAACCTGCGCAAGGGCGAGGCGGACGCGTCCAGCTTCCCGTCGGGAGGCATCAGGGCGACATTCGAGGCGCGCGGCTACACCGCGTGGGATTGTTCGTCTCCCGCGTTCATAAAGAAGTCCAAGGACGGCGCAGGCGTGCTTTGCATACCCACCGCGTTCTGTTCGTATACGGGCGAGGCGCTCGACAAGAAGACCCCGCTGCTCAAATCCATGGAAGCGATCAACAGAGAGGGGTTGAGATTGCTCAAGATCCTCGGTATAGAGGCGAACAGGGTCGTCGCAAACGTCGGCGGAGAACAGGAGTATTTCCTCGTCGACAAAAAGGACTTCGATATGAGGTACGATCTTGAGTTTACCGGGCGCACCCTTTTCGGAGCCATGCCCCCCAAAGGTCAGGAGAAAAACGACCAATATTACGCGAGTATACGCGACAGGGTCAGCGACTTTATGGCAGACCTCAACGAGGAGCTGTGGAAGCTGGGTATAACCGCAAAGACGCAGCACAACGAGGTCGCTCCCGCGCAGCACGAGCTCGCTCCGATATTCTGTCAGGCAAATATAGCGACGGATCAGAATCAGCTCATAATGGAGACGATGAAAAAGGTCGCCGACAGCAGAGGACTCGCTTGTCTCCTGCACGAAAAGCCGTTTGCGGGCATAAACGGCAGCGGCAAGCACTGCAACTATTCTCTGGGGACGGATACGGGACTCAATCTCCTCAAACCGGGCAGCAATCCCGCGGAAAACAAAGTGTTTCTTCTGTTCTTCCTTGCGGTGATCGCCGGCGTCGACGAATACTACGATCTGCTCCGTATGAGCGCGTCCAGCCTCGGCAACGATTGGAGACTCGGAGGACACGAGGCACCGCCTTCTATCATATCCGTATTCATCGGAGAAGACATGCAGACCCTTCTCGACGATATCAGCGAGGGGCATACGATAGCAAGCGCGACCAAACAATATATAAACATGGGCGTCAACTACGTCGCGCAGTTGCGCAGAGATACGTCCGACCGTAACCGCACGTCGCCGTTTGCGTTTACGGGCAATAAATTCGAATTCAGAATGGTAGGAAGCTCCGCAACGCTCTCCACGCCGACTCTTATAATGAACGCGATGACCGCGGAGATGCTTTCGAGAATGGCGGACAAGCTGGAGGGAGTTGCGAAAAAGGACCTTGACAAGGCTATTCTCGAACTCGTAAAGACGACTTACGTCGAGCACAAACGCATAATATTCAACGGCAACAATTACAGCAGGGAATGGGCGAAAGAGGCGAAAAAGCGCGGGCTCGACACTGCGATGAACAGCGTGGACGCTTACGAGGCGATGGTCAAGCCCAAGAATATGGAGCTTTTCCTCAAACACAACCTTCTTTCCGTAAAGGAGATGGAAAGCCGCCGCGCGATATATCTCGACAACTACGTCAAGAGCGCGAACATCGAGGCGGAAACGGCGCTTCTCATGGCGAGAAGCCAGATCCTGCCCGCGGTTATGCGCTGGCAATACACCCTCGCAAAGCAGGCAAACGAGATAAGCAAAATCGATCCGGAGCTTGCGGCGGTGCAGACGTCCATGCTCAAAAACGTCAGCGCGCTCGTCAAAGGTCTCAAGGAGAATATCGACGCATTGCAGACGGCAAAGGACGGAGCGTTTGCGGCAACGGACACAAAGAAACAGGCGATACTTTTCCGCGACAGGGTAAAACTCGTCATGGAAAGGCTGCGCGACTATTCGGACAAGCTGGAGAGCGTCACTCCCAAAGAAATGTGGCCTTTCCCGACTTACGCTGATATACTTTTCTACGAATAAAAGTCAAAAAGAGGTATTTCATTATGAAAAAGTTGACATCGGAGCAACTCCGTTCAAGTTATCTCGAGTTTTTCAAAGAACGCGGTCACGCGATAATCCCGTCCGCTTCTCTGATACCCGAAAACGATCCGTCGGTACTGTTCACCACGGCGGGTATGCATCCGCTCGTGCCCTATCTGCTCGGACAGAAACACCCCGCAGGCAAGCGCCTTACCGACGTGCAGAAGTGCGTGCGCACGGGAGATATAGACGAGGTCGGAGACGCGACTCATCTTACGTTTTTCGAAATGCTCGGCAACTGGTCTCTCGGCGATTACTTCAAAGAGGAATCGATAGGATTTTCTTTCGATTTTCTGACCAAAGTGCTTGAGATCCCCGTCGAAAAGATTGCCGTGACCGTATTTGCGGGCGACGAGGATTGCCCCAGAGACACGTTTGCGGCAAGCGTATGGGAAAAGCACGGCATACCCAAGGACAGGATTTTCTACCTTCCCAAAAAGAACAACTGGTGGTATGCAGGCGCGACCGGTCCCTGCGGCAGCGATACCGAGATCTTTATCGATACGGGCAAACCCGCTTGTTCCGACCACTGCGATCCTTCATGCGACTGCGGCAAGTGGGTCGAGATCTGGAACAACGTATTTATGGAGTTCTACCGCACCGCGGACGGCAAATTCGAGCCGCTCAAACAGAAGAACGTGGATACAGGTATGGGACTTGAGCGCACCGTCTGCATGATCAACGGACTCAAGAGCGCTTACGAAACCGACCTTTTCGCCGACGCTATAGCAAAGATTTGCTCTGAAAGCGGCAAGAAGTACGGCGAAAACGACGAGGATACGAGGGCTATCAGGATAATTGCGGATCATATCCGCACGGCGACCTTCCTCATCGGAGACGAGCGCGGCGTCGTGCCGTCCAACGTAGATCAGGGATACGTCCTGCGTCGCCTTATCAGAAGGAGCGTCAGGTTCGCGCGTCAGATAGGTTTCGACAGCACCAAACTCGTCGATCTCGCAAAGATATACATTCTCAAATACAAGGACGTATATCCGGAGCTCGAAGCTAATTCCGCAAAGATAGTGGACGAGCTTACGAAAGAGGAGGAGCGCTTCTCCAAGACTCTCGAAAACGGACTCAAAGAGATAGAAAAGGTGCTCAAATACGTTCAGGGCGACAAACTCAACGGCAAGACCGCTTTCAGGCTTTACGACACCTTCGGTTTCCCGATCGAGATGACCGAGGAAATTTGCAGAGAGCGCGGCTTCGGTGTGGACAAAGAGGGTTACGACAAGGCGTTTGAGGAACATCAGAAAAAATCGCAGGCGGGCGCGGAACAGAAATTCAAGGGCGGACTCGCGGATACTTCCAAGCGTACGACCTACCTGCACACCGCGACGCACCTTCTTCTCGGAAGCCTCAAAAAGGTGCTCGGCAGAGACGATATTCAGCAAAAGGGCAGCAATATCACCGCGGAGAGACTGCGTTTTGACTTCAACTTCGACAGACCTCTGACCGAAGAGGAAAAACAGGCGGTCGAAGACGCAGTAAACGACGCGATAAACAGAGATATCCCCGTCGTATGCGAGGAGATGACAATCGAACAGGCTCGTCAGCAGAATGCGGTCGGTGTATTCGGCAGCAGGTACGGCGAGATGGTCAAAGTCTACACGATAGAGGGCGTGGACAAGGAGATATGCGGCGGTCCTCACGCGGAGCATACCGGTCAGCTCGTGCACTTCAGGATCCTCAAAGAGCAGTCTTCGAGCGCGGGCGTGCGCCGTATCAAGGCGACTATCGACGCGGAATAACGATAATGAAAAAGCCGTTCCTTTCGGGAGCGGCTTTTATTTTTGCGAACGGACAAAAAAGAACGGCAAGCGCCGTTCTTTTTGTTTGTGCCGATGATTTTACAGCAACGTAATGCCTTGTTTTTTGCAATCCTCGACCATTTCCTGCGGCCATATCGAAGACTGAACTTCGCCGATATGACGTTTGCCGAGCAGGAACATACACAGTCTCGACTGACCGATACCGCCGCCGATCGTGAGCGGGAGAGTGCCGTTTACGAGCGCTTTGTGGAAGGGGAATTCAAGTCTCTGCATCTGACCTTCGAGCTCGAGCTGCTTTATCAGAGAATCCTTGTCGACGCGTATGCCCATCGAGGAGATCTCGAAAGCTCTGTCGAGCACGGGATAGTAGAGGACGATGTCTCCGTTGAGCGACCAGTCGTCGTAGTCGGGAGCTCTTCCGTCGTGCTTTTTGCCGCTTCGGAGCTTGCCGCCGATCTGCATGAGAAACATTGCGCCGCATTTTCTGACAAACTCCGTCTCTCTCTGCGACGGAGCGAGATCGGGGTACATATCTTCGAGCTGTTGCGTTGTCACAAAAGTGATCTTGTCGGGCAGAGACGTGGTCTTTTCGCCGAAATGTCCTTCGAGCGCGTTCATGCACTCTTTGAGCGCTTCGTATATCTTTTCCACCGTGGATCTGAGATATTCTTCCGTCCTGTCCTCTTTGGTGATGACCTTTTCCCAATCCCACTGATCGACGTATACAGAGTGCAGATTGTCGCACACTTCGTCGCGACGTATCGCGTTCATGTCGGTATAGAGACCGCTCTGCGGCTCGAAACCGTATTCGTGGAGAGCGTATCTCTTCCATTTTGCGAGGCTGTGGACGACTTCCGCGACCTTGCCCGTCTGCTTAATATCGAACGATACCGCGCGCTCGACGCCGTTGAGGTTGTCGTTGAGTCCGCTTTCTTCGAGCACGAAGAGGGGAGCGGAGACGCGCGTGAGGTTGAGCTTTGACGCGAGCAGGCGCTCAAAGCTGTCTTTCAGATATTTTATTTTGATTTCCGTTTGCAGGAGGTCTGTCATAATTATTCAAACTCCGTTTTGTTGACGCTCTCGGGGACGGGACACGGGTAGTTGCCGGTAAAGCAAGCCTTGCAGAAGGAGACTTTGCTGAACTTTGCGATCTCGTCCACGCTGTCGGTATCGAGGAAGCCCAGAGAATCCGCGCCTATCTTCCTGCACAGCTCGTCGTGGGTGTAATTGACGCTTGCGAGCTGGCTTCTGTCGGGAATATCGGTGCCGAAGAAGCAGGGATATATGAATTTGGGGCTGCTTATACGGACGTGGACCTCGGTCGCACCGCCTTTTTTGAGCATTTTGATTATGTTGGCGAGCGTCGTGCCTCTGACGATCGAGTCGTCGATAACGATGACGCGTTTGCCGTCGATATTGGCTTTGAGTACGTTGAGTTTGAGCGCGACGCTTCTTTCTCTCATTGCCTGCGACGGCTGGATGAACGTCCTGCCGATGTATCTGTTCTTGATGAGACCGACGCCGTAGGGGATGCCGCTCTGTATGGAATAGCCTATCGCGCTTGAAAGACCGCTGTCGGGCACGCCGATGACGACGTCTGCTTCGACGGGGTGCTGTTTGGCGAGCATTTTACCCGCTTCGACGCGCGCTTCGTTGACGCTTTGTCCGTCGATGACGCTGTCGGGACGGGCAAAGTAAATATGCTCGAATATGCACAGCGCGGAAGGACGGTTGCAGTAATCTTCCATAGAAAATTCGCCCGTCTGATTGACGACGTATATCTCGCCCGGCTTGACGTCTCTGACGAATGTCGCGCCCACGGTGTCGAGAGCGCAGGACTCGCTGGCAAAGACGATGCTGTCCTTGATCTTGCCCATGCAGAGAGGACGGATGCCGTGAGGATCTCTTACCGCGATGAGTTTGCGCGGGCTCATGACGAGCAGGGAGAAGGAACCTTCGAGCATCGGAACGATCGCTTTGACCGCTTCTTCGATCGACTTGGTATGTATGCGCGCTTTTGCGATGAGATACGCTATTATCTCGCTGTCGTTGGTGGAGTGGAATATGGATCCCTGTTCGGAAAGCTCTTTGCGCAGCTTGTCCGCGTTGCAGATATTGCCGTTGTGAGCGATCGTGAGCGATCCTTTGTAGTATTTTGCGCAAAGGGGTTGAGCGTTTTCCTGCGTATTGCTGCCGGTCGTCGAGTATCTGACGTGACCGACCGCGATGTCGCCGTCCATGGAGATCATCGGGGAGTCCTTGAAGACATCGCTGACGAGACCGAGGCTCTTCTGGATCACGACGTTGCCGTCTCTGTTGATGGCTATGCCGGCGGCTTCCTGACCGCGGTGCTGAAGGGCGAAGAGACCGAAATAGACGAGATTGCCAAGCTGTCTGATGCCCGATTTGTTGTAGATACCGAAAATACCGCATTCTTCGTTGAGTTTGCGCGACATACGAATTCCTCCGCAGAAAAAATATAATAGAATTATAGCACAACGCACGGATTATGTCATTTGTTTGACAGGGGTTGAAAGGCACAAAATTATATTTTTTTCGCGTGTGAAAAAAGCGGGCGCAAGGCGGTGAAAAAATTAAAAAATGTCTTGCGGACGGTGCAATAGTATGGTAATATTATTAGTAAAGAATTTACAGGCGCGTACGCGCTCTAAAAAACCGCGCTCTTGCGGGTATGAGGAAATTTTATGGACAAAGTTTATCTGATTCTGGAAAACGGAGACAAGTTTGAAGGCTACGGCGTCGGCGCTCGCGGCGATGTGATCGGAGAGGTCGTTTTCACGACTTCTATGGGCGGTTACCTCGAGACGGTCGCCGATCCGACCTATTCGGGACAAATCGTCGTGCAGACGTTCCCGCTGATAGGAAATTACGGCGACATTCCCGAAGATTACGACCCTGCGTCGATAAAACTTTCGGGTTACGTCTGTCGCGAGTTGTGCGAAGATCCGTCCAACTTCCGTTGTAAAGGAAAATTCGGCGATATGCTGGTCAAAAACGGCGTCGTTGCGATCTGCGGAGTGGATACGCGTCATCTGACGAAGACGATCAGGGAAAACGGCGTGATGAACGGTATCATCACTTCAAATCCCGATCCCGACGCCGCGACGATGAAAAAAGTCAGGGAATACAGGATCAAAGGCGCGGTCGCGGACGCTTCCTGCAAAAAGAAGGAGACTTTCGGCGAAGGAAGCGGCAATATCGCCGTCGTCGATTACGGCGAAAGCGCTAACCTCGTCGCGGAATTCGTAAAACGCGGCTGCAAAGTCACCCGTTTCCCGCACGACGCGAAGGCGGAAGACGTGCTCGCTTCAAAGCCGGACGGCATAGTCCTTTCCGGAGGCCCCGGAGATCCCGCGGACTGCAAGACGGAAGCGGAGCAGGCGGACAAGCTGCTCAAAGCGGGAATACCCATGCTTGCCGTCAGTCTCGGGCATCAGATACTCGCTCTTTCGCAGGGGGGCACGACTTACAAGCTCAAATACGGTCACCGCGGCGGCAACCAGCCCGTCAAAGAGACTTTCGGAGACAGGATATTCATCACTTCGCAAAATCACGGTTACGCCGTGGACAACAACGCGATCCCCGCAAACGCGAAACTTCTTTACGTCAACGCCAACGACGGCACCTGCGAGGGTCTTTCTTATAAGAGCGCGGTTTCGGTGCAATTCCATCCCGAAGAATGCGGCGGTCCTCTCGACACGCAGTTTATCATCGAAAACTTTATCGCTAAAACGGAGGAGAAAAGATAATGCCACTCAACAAAGACATACACAAGGTAATGGTTATAGGCTCGGGTCCTATCGTCATAGGACAGGCGGCGGAATTCGATTATGCGGGTACGCAGGCGTGCCGCGCGCTTAAAGCCGACGGACTCGAAGTCGTCCTCGTAAACTCCAATCCCGCGACTATCATGACGGACAACGCCGTCGCGGACAGGATATACATCGAGCCCCTCACTCTGAATACGGTAAAGAGAATAATCGAAAAGGAGCGCCCCGACAGTCTTCTGTCCACGATGGGCGGACAAAACGGACTCACCCTTTCGATGCAGCTCGCAAAGGAGGGCTTCCTCGACAAGATGGGCGTCAGGCTTCTCGGCGCGAATCCCGAGACGATCGACCGCGCGGAGGACAGACAGGCATTCAAGGATACGCTTGCGGAGATCGATCAACCCGTGATTCCGTCCGAAGTCGTCAACGATCTCGAGGCGGGCAAGAAAGTCGCGAAAAAGATCGGATACCCCGTCATCATACGTCCCGCGTTCACGCTGGGCGGCACGGGCGGCGGCATTGCGGACAACGAAGATCAGTTCGTGGAGATCGCGGAAGGCGGTCTGCGCAGTTCTCCGATACATCAGATCCTTGTCGAAAAGTGCATAAGCGGCTGGAAGGAGATAGAATTCGAGGTGATGCGCGACAGCAAGGGCAACTGCATCACGATATGCTCGATGGAAAACGTCGACCCTGTCGGCGTGCATACGGGCGACAGCATAGTCGTCGCTCCCACCGTGACCCTTGCGGAAAAGGAATTCCAGATGCTGCGAAGCGCGGCGCTTAAGATAGTCGACGCGCTCGGCGTTGAGGGCGGTTGCAACGTGCAGTTCGCGTTGAGGCCCGACAGCTTCGAATACGCGGTCATAGAGGTTAATCCGCGCGTTTCGCGTTCTTCCGCGCTCGCTTCGAAGGCGACGGGTTATCCGATTGCAAAAGTCGCGACGAAGATCGCGATAGGATACACTCTCGACGAGATACTCAACGCGGTCACGGGCACGACGTACGCGTGCTTTGAGCCGTCCGTCGACTACATCGTCGTCAAGTTCCCCAAGTGGCCTTTCGACAAGTTCTTCTACGCAAGCCGCAAGCTGGGTACGCAGATGAAGGCTACGGGCGAGGTCATGAGCATAGGCACTTCGTTCGAGCAGGCGATACTCAAGGCGGTCAGAGGCGCGGAGATATCTCACGATACGCTCAACAGCGAAAAGTTCATCGCCATGAGCGACGGCGAGCTTTCCGAAAAACTCAACGACTGCGACGACGAGAGGATATTTGCGGTTTACGAAGCGCTCAAGAGAGACTTCTCCGTCGACGAGATATACAACAAGACCAAGATAGACAAGTGGTTCCTCAACAAATATAAGAATCTCGTGAAGATGGAAAGACGTCTCGCGAGCGAGCCGCTTACCGACGAGCTCTATCTCGAAGCCAAAAAGATGGGTTATCTCGACAAGACGATCGAGAGTTTCAGCAAGGACAAGATCAAAAACAAGCGTTACGCTTCTTACAAGATGGTCGATACCTGCGCGGCGGAATTCAGCGCCGAGACCCCTTATTTCTATTCGACCTACGACGACGAAAACGAGGCGCTTGAGTTTCTCGAAAACAACAAGACGGACAAAAAGCGCATCGTTGTGTTCGGCAGCGGTCCGATAAGGATAGGTCAGGGTATAGAATTCGACTACGCGTCCGTCCACTGCGTATGGGCGCTCAAAGAGAGAGGCTTTGAGGTCGTCATCGTCAACAACAACCCGGAGACTGTCTCGACCGACTTCGATACGGCGGACAGGCTGTATTTCGAGCCGCTCACCAACGAAGACGTATTGAGCATCCTCAACACCGAAAAGCCGTACGGCGTCGTCGTCGCTTTCGGCGGTCAGACGGCGATCAAACTGACCAAGATGCTGCGTGAAAAGAATATCAGGATCCTCGGCACGCAGGCGGAATACATCGATATGGCGGAGGACAGAGAGAAGTTCGACGAGCTTCTCGAAAGGCTGGATATCAAGCGTCCGAAGGGCTTTACCGTCATGACCGAAGAAGAGGCGCTCCGCGTTGCCAACGAAATAGGCTATCCGACGCTGCTCCGTCCTTCTTACGTCCTCGGCGGACAGAACATGACGGTATGTTACAGCGACGACGACGTCAAGGAATATATGGACGTTATTCTCGCACAAGGCATTGAAAACCCCGTGCTTATCGACAAATACCTGATGGGAAAGGAGCTTGAGATCGACGCGATATGCGACGGCGAAGATATCCTCATTCCGGGCGTAATGCAGCACGTCGAGAGGACAGGCATACACTCGGGCGACTCGATAGCGGTCTATCCCGCATGGAACCTCGGCGACGAGATGACGGAGCGCATCGTCGACTGCTCCAAACGTCTTGCGGTATCTTTGCATACGGTCGGGCTCGTCAATATTCAGTATCTGATCTACAAAAACGAGCTTTACGTCATAGAGGTCAATCCGAGAAGCAGCCGCACGATCCCTTATCTGAGCAAGGTCACCGGCGTTCCGATGGTGGATCTCGCGACCCGCGCGATACTCGGAGAAAAGCTCAAGGATATGGGTTACGGCACGGGTCTTTATCCCAATTCGCCTTACGTCGCGGTCAAAGTGCCTGTGTTCTCGTTTGAGAAACTCACCAACGTGGACACGCAACTCGGACCCGAAATGAAGTCCACGGGAGAAGTGCTCGGCATTGCGGGCACTCTGGAAGAGGCGTTGTTCAAAGGACTCGTTGCGGCGGGTTACAAGATGAAGAAAAAGGGCGGCATATTCATCACCGTCAGAGACCAGGACAAGAGCGAGATCGGCGAGATCGCGCAGAAGTTCGAAGACCTCGGATATACGCTTTACGCGACGGCGGGTACCGCAAAGGTGATAAGAGACCTCGGCATGGACGTCATCGTCGTGGACAAGATACACCAGAACCACGTCAACAACAACCTCACGCTCATCGAGAGCGGAAAGGTCAACTACATCATATCCACGTCGTCCAAAGGCAAACTGCCCACGCGCGACAGCGTCAAGATAAGGCGCAAAGCGGTCGAAAGGGCTATTCCGTGCCTGACTTCGATAGATACTGCCAACGCGGTCGCAAACAGCCTGATGAGCAGGTATTCGGAGTTCAATACCGAGCTTGTGGACATCAACAAGCTACGCAAGGGCAAGACGCTCCGAAAGTTTACTAAGATGCACGGCGCGGGCAACGATTATATCTGCTTCAACTGCCTCGAAAACCCGATCGACAGCCCCGAAATGCTCGCGATCAGACTTTCCGACAGATATACGGGTATAGGCGGAGAGGGCGTGATACTGATATTGCCTTCGAAGAACGCGGACGCAAAGATGAGAATGTTCAATCTCGACGGCACCGAAGGCGAAATGTCCGGCAACGGCATAAGGTGCGTCGCGAAATATCTATATGACAACAATATCGTCCGCAAGCGCGAATTCACGGTGGAGACGCTCTCCGGGTTCAAAGAGATAAGCATCAAGACCGAAAAGGGCGAGGCGACTTATATCACGGTCAACATGGGCGCTCCCGAATTCGACGCCGCGAAGATACCCGCGAACGCGCAGGGCAGGATCGTCGGCATGAAGCACGTCGTCGACGGCACGGTATACGACATAACCTGCGTAAACCTCGGCAACCCGCATTGCGTCGTAATTCTCAAACACCTCGACCGCTTCGACGTGAACAAGGTCGGCGCGGCGTTTGAGACCGACGCGCTGTTCCCCGAGAGAGTGAACACCGAATTCGTCAAAGTCCTCGACGATCACACGATAAAGATGAGAGTGTGGGAGAGAGGCAGCGGCGAAACGAGGTCGTGCGGTACGGGTGCGTGCGCTGCGGTCGTCGCGGCTGTGGAAAACGGACTGTGCGCCAAGGACGAGGACGTCACCGTCAAACAGCCCGGCGGAGATCTGACCGTAAGATATACGGGCGACGCCGTATACATGACGGGTACCGCAGTCAAAGTGTTCGACGGCGAGATAGAGATCTGACCCCGACGGTTTAAGGAAACTGAAGATCCCGCAAAAAAGCGGGATCTTTTTTCTTTGTCCGTGTAGGTTAAAGCAGGTTTATAAGATAATCGCCGTACGTTTTGAAAAGCGTTGATCTCATCGCTCGGACGCGGGTAAAAACTTCGGTATTGACAAAAAAGCCAGTGCAATGATAAACTGAAAGTACATAGAAGTGCAGAGCGCGCGTCGGTATCGCTTTGCGGCGCGCGGGGAGGGCTTATGAAAGACGCCAGAGTTTTGTTGGGAGACATCACCCAAAGCGACTGCGACTGTATCGTTAACGCCGCCAACAAGAGTCTTTCGGGCGGAGGCGGGGTCGACGGCGCCATACATCGGGCAGCGGGGCCGGAGCTTGCAAAGGAATGCGCTGCGCTCGGCGGTTGCGAGACGGGCGAAGCAAAAATCACAAAGGGATACAGACTAAAAGCAAAGTACGTCATCCACACCGTCGGACCGATATACAGCGGCTCGCCCGACGACGCGAAGATGCTTGCGAAATGTTACGTCTCGTCACTCGATCTCGCAAAGGCGAACGGTCTGCGCAGCATAGCTTTTCCCTCTGTCTCAACGGGGGTTTACGGTTATCCGTTTGAAAAGGCGACCAGGATCGCTGTGGACGCGGTTTCCGATTGGAAGGAGAAAAACAAGGATTATGCCTTAAGGGTGGATTTTTATTGTTTTTCAGAGAGAATATACGCGCAATATATTCTCACGTTGAAGAATACGAAATACTGATTAACGACAACAAAAAAAGACGGGGAGAAAGCCCCGTCTTTTTTTGTTGTCTTGGAAATTATTTCAAATTGCGTTTTTCGTCGTATTCGGCAATCGCGTCGACTGTTTTTAAGAGAAGTTCGAAAGAGGTTGCCAGCACGTCTTCGTTTAGGTTTTCGACCGTGTCTTTTACGGTGTGATAATAGTCGGTCGTCGTCGGATTCTGCGCGTTGAGCGTGACGGTTTTAACGCCGAGTCTCGTCAGAGGAGTGGAATCGCAACCGCCCGCAGGATTTTTGATGATCTTGGGATTGAGATTCATATCTTCCATAACTTTGAAGCAGACGTCGGTCAGATCTTTGTCGAAAGTGCTTTTGAGCCACACGTCGCCGTTGACGACGTTGTAATAGTCCGCGTCCCTGAAAGAGTCGAGGTTGAGGACGTATGTGTGGTCGTCGAAGAAGCCGTCGTCCTTGTGCTTATCGCAGAAAGCCGAGGCGCCTTTGAGACCCGCTTCTTCGCTGCCGAAGCCCATGCAGATTATGCGGCAGTCGGAGGGAGCCTTGTCGGGATTTTCGGTGTAATACTTTGCGATCGCGACGGCGAGTCCGCAGCCGGTCAGATTGTCCATCGCGCCGGGTGACGCCTTCTTTTTATCCCATGTCAGATAAATGCTCAACCAATAGCAGCCGGGCAGGCAGAGCAGGGGGAGGAAGTAAAGTATTATTCTGAAAATTTCGAGCCCCGTGTAGGTTTCCGCCGTTGCGAGGTCTTTGATCGACATAAAGCTCAGGTTGCCTACGCAGATCGCGACCAAGGATATTATGAGAAGCGCGAGGATACTGACTACGCCGATAACCGTTTTGAGGATAGCCGTCTTCGGATTCGTGAGAGAAAGATTCCAGTTCCAGCTGCTGTCCATATGCCCCGCGAGCATTATCGTGCGTTTTGTGTTGCCGCTTGAAGGCTCGACCGTGTTGTATACGTTTTGAGATTCACCTTTCTTGAAAAGGAAGTCGAGTTTGCCCGAATAGGTGAATACCTGGACGGCTGCGAGAATAAAATCGAGAACAGTGGAGATAAGGCTGGCAATCGGCGAAATATAATACAATCCGAAACTTATTATGCCGATGAAGCCGAGTATCGGGATCGCGGCTATCGACGCTCTCGGAGCGCAGACGAAAGTTTCCGTAACGGAGGGTCTCCCTGTCGCCTGTTGCATTTTTTCCGCGATCATTTCCGCACCGAGTTTTTCTTCTGGGGTGGCGGGCAGACGCGGACCCGTTTTGTCGATTATTTCTTTTGCAAAGTCAACGACGTACTTTGCGTTTTGTCGTTTGATTTCTTCCATATTTACTCCCCGGGAATTTATTAACTTTATTATATCATAGAGATTATGCGATAACAATAAAATAGTCGAAACTAATATATTTTAGTTTTCAGACAAAAAGCATAAAAAAGTATTGTAATCCTCACATAGTAAAACCGCGACAACTAAAGGTCAAAGCCTGCAAAATTTGGTTAACTGCTCGGAAAATTAAGGATTGACTATATAAGAAAAAAGTGTTAAACTATATATAATGATTTTGTATAAAACAGGAGGTCTTACAATGAAGGTTACATATACAGAACTCAAAGGTAAGCAGGAAGCAGGCTACGGCGTCACCAGATGGGCGAACGCACAGGAAATCAACGCAAGCCTCAAAGAGCTTACCGACGCCAACATCTACAGCGTGCCCAAGGACGAGTACGACAAAATCGTATCCGAGTATTACGACAAAAAGTGCGCAAAGTCCAAGGCCATCACCGCAGAAGCGAAAGAGTACA
Organism: uncultured Christensenellaceae bacterium; assembly: GCA_944383905.1. Taxonomy (GTDB): domain Bacteria; phylum Bacillota; class Clostridia; order Christensenellales; family UBA3700; genus Ornithoclostridium. The sequence goes on along the minus strand of CALWRI010000010.1, from coordinate 45,131 downwards.
TCCCCGGCGGCGTGCAGCACAATCTCGCGTTCAACAAGCCGTTCCCGATGTGCATGGTCAAAGCGGAAGGCGCGTATCTGACCGACATTGACGGCAACAAGTACATCGACTTCCTGCAAGCGGGCGGTCCGACCATTCTGGGCAGCAATTTCCCCGCGGTAAGAGACGAGGCGATCAAACTTATCAAGGAATGCGGACCCGTCACAGGTCTTTTCCATGAAGCCGAACTTCTGATCGCCAAAGAGATAAACAAGCATATGCCCAACGTCGAAAAATTCCGTATGCTGGGCAGCGGTACAGAATCCGTCATGGCGGCTATCCGTATCGCGAGATGCGCGACCAAGAAAAAGAGGATCATCAAGATCGGCGGCGCTTATCACGGCTGGTCCGACCAGATGGTTTACGGTCTCAAAGTTCCGGGCACCAGACAGTTCCTCGAGTCTCACGGTATCCCCAACAACATCTTCTCCGTCGTCGACGAAGTAAGACCCAACGACTGCGAGATGCTTGAAGCATACCTCAAACTCAACAAGATGAGAGGCGGCACGGCTGCCGTGATCGTCGAGCCCGTAGGACCCGAATCCGGCACGAGACCCGTAGATTTCGATTACAACGCAAAAGTCAGAGCGCTGTGCGACAAGTACGGCTGTCTGTTCATATTCGACGAAGTCGTCACCGGCTTCAGAGTAGGTCTCGGCGGCGCGCAGGGACTGTTCAACGTCAAACCCGACCTCACCGTCTTCGGCAAGATCGTTGCGGGCGGTTATCCCGCGGCGGGCGGCGTAGGCGGCAAGAGAGAGCTTGTCAACCTTATGGCGGCAGGCGTTGCGGGCGGCGCTAAAAAGGCGTACGTCGGTGGCACGCTTGCGGCAAACCCGCTGTCCGCTATGGCAGGTTACGTCGCGATCAAGGAGATCGCAAAGAACGACGCCTGCGTCAAGGCAGGTCTCGCGGGCAACAGGCTCACCGACGGTCTCGTCAGACTCATCGAGGCTTACAAGCTGCCTTACGTCGCGTACAACCAGGGCTCTATCGTTCACCTCGAGTGCACGGGCGCAATGAGCTACGACTTCTCGTCGATGAACATTCTCAACCTGCTCAAGGTCCTCAAAAAGAAAGACATGATCATGGTCAGAAAGGAAGCTATGGAGCACATGGGCGCGGCATATATGTCTCACGGCATAGTCACTCTCGCGGGCAGCCGTCTGTACACTTCTATGGCGGATACGGACGAGATCATCGACGAAGCGCTCAACCGTTTCGAAGACGTATTCAAGCTGGTCAAAGAGCGCACCGTTCCGATGGAGGAGCAGGTCGCAGAGTACCGCGCGAAGAAAGAAGCTGCAAAAGCGGCTGCAAAGAAATAAGCAGAAACGGATTTCAATATCCTGTGCGGACGGGTTGCACACCGACAAGGTGCGCGACCCGTTTCTTTATTTTGGAAGTCAGATAAGAGGAGAGAAGGAATTTATGGCAAGATACATTATCGCGCACGACATGGGCACGAGTTCGGACAAAGCAGTTCTCGTCGATTTCGAAGGGCATATCGTCGGCACAAAGACGGAGCCTTATCCGACGTATTATCCCAGCCCCGGTTTTGTCGAGCAGAATCCCGACGAGTATTGGAACGCGGTCTGCACCGCGACCAAAAAGCTGGTCGAAGAGCACAAGATCGATCCCGACGACGTCAAAGGAATAGTCTTTTCCACGCAGGCGATGGGTATTATCCCGATAGACCAATGGGGCAACGTGCTTCACAACAACATCACCTGGGTAGACGGCAGAGCCGAAAAGCAGGCGCGCTCGATAATGAACAGATTCGGAGGCAAGCGCATCTTCAAGTTGCTTGCGGGCACTCCGATCATGGGCAAGGACGTCATCGCAAAACTGATATGGCTCAAGGAAGAGCGTCCCGACGTTTACAACAGCACCAAATATTTCCTCGACGTCAACGGCTATCTCAAATTCAAGTGTACCGGAGAAATGGTCGCAGAGTACAGCGGCGCTTCGAGTTACGGTCTCGACCTCAAAAAGAAGACGTGGCTTTCCGTCCTCGCATTGACGGGACTCGATATGTCAAAGCTTCCTCCGCTCGTCAAGAGCACCGACAAGATCGGCGCGGGACTGACGAAAGAAGCGGCGGAGAAGATGGGGCTTGAAGAAGGCATACCCGTGTTCGGCGGTTGCGACGACACGCAGAGCGCGTGCGTCGGATCGGGAATGAACGGTGACGGCGACATCCACATCTACCTCGGCACCTCTGCATGGGTAGGCGCGGCAAGCAAAGATCAGACTGCGTTCAGGCACGGCGCCGCGGCGATACAGAGCGCGGACGTCAACATGAACCTCGTCGTCGGAATCACGGAGGCGGCGGGCAGCAATATCCAATGGCTCATCGAGCAGTTTTTCCGCACCGAACAAAAGGAGCTCGGCGACGGGATATACGCATATATGGACAAGGTGATAGAGACTATTCCCGCGGGCAGCAACCATCTGATCTGCACGCCGTGGATGCTCGGTGAAAGGTGCCCCGTGAGCACGACCACGACGCGTGCGACGTTGTTCAATATCGGACCCGAACATACGAGAGAACATCTCATGAGAGCGGTCTACGAGGGCATAGGTTACAACCTCAGGTGGATACTCGAAAACTTTGAAAAGGATTACGGCTTCCATTGCAGACAGTTCCGCATAATCGGCGGCGGAGCGCTGGACAACGCGTGGATGCAGATCATCGCCGATATTACGGGCGCGGAATTCGCGATCGTGGACAATCCGCGCAACGCGGGCGCTCTGGGCGCGGCGATAATAGCTCTGATAGGTCTCGGCGAGCTCGAGAATTTCGAGGCGGCGAAGATGTTTGTAAAGGAGAGCAAGACCTACCGTCCCAATCCCGTAAACGCGCACATTTACGACGAAATGTTCGCGACATACAAGAGACTTTACAAGAGCCTCAAAAAGACTTATTACAAGGCAAACGCATTGAGATTCGGAGGAAACGACAATGATTGACAACAGGATTAAACAAACGATTGCCGACTATGCGGCGAAGATAGTTGCAGAAGGCATGAACGGCAAAGGCGACCGCATAGCAATGCGCACGAAGGACGGCTTTTGCGTAAACGAAGCAAATTCTTCTCTTGAGGGGCTCAAAGGGGACGATCTCGTCGAGCTGTCTCTCGACACGCAGGACAGAGAGTACGCGCTCATCGCAAGAATGTTCCAGAAGCGTCCGGAGATCCATGCAGTGCTTTATACCCATGCGCCGTTCGTATGCGCCGTGGCGAGAGCAAAAGCGACGATCCCCGCGGTGCTCGACGATATGACGCAGATAGTCGGACTCAATTGCAAGACCTGCAAGAGCGCGACGACCGAAGATCTCGTCAACGGGCTCAAGAGGAGAAACTCGGTGCTCGTACCCGACGGGGGAGCGTTGACCGTGGGCAGAACGATGGACGAAGCGTACACCTGTGCGCTCGTGCTCGACAAGGCGAGCCACGCTTACGTCTGCGGCAGCGTAATCGGCGGAAACAAGTTGATAAACTGCATAGAAGCAAAGCTCATGAACATCATTTACCAAAAGAAATACAGCAAGGTAAATCAGGAAAACATTTCCAAAAGGGAGGGCGAATAAGATGGCTTGGACCAAAGAAGAAGAAATCAGACTGCGCAAGGTCATCAAGGACAGCGGAGTAAATCTGCTCAAAGAAAATCTCGTTCAGGGCACCTGGGGCAACACCGCGGTCAGACTTGACGAAGACCATATGCTCGTCACTCCTACCGGACTCGACTATGTGGCGTTGCAGCCCGAAGATATGCCCGTCGTTCAGATCAGCGATACTTCGGTATGGACGGACGGCAAAAAGCCTACAAGCGAAAGAAAGATACACGCGGCGATCATGGCGGCAAGACCAGAAATCAACGCGACGATACACTCGCACCCGGTATGGTGCTCCGTGCTCGCTTCCGCGCGCATAGAGCTGCCCGTGATGAGCGACGAGATGCAAAAGCTCGTCGGCGGCCCCGCGAGAGTGGGCGCATACGGATTGCCCGGCACGAAAAAGCTCAAGGAAGGCACCGTCGAGGCTATGAAGGGCAGGAACGCCTGCTTTATGGCAAACCACGGCGTATTCTGCGCAGGCAAGGATATGGACGAGGCGTTCGAGATAATCAGAGTGATGGAAAAGAGCTGTAAAGAATATATCAGACAATGCACGCTCAAGATAACGGGACAGCTCGAATACAGCGACGAATTGCTGTTCGATTATTTCGTCAGCAAGTATGGCAGATAATCCGGATTACATACCCGTTGCGGGACGTACGGTAAGCGAAAAACAGGCGCGGGAGCTCAACCCTCTCGTGCTTGCCTATATAGGCGACAGCGTACAGATGCTTTACGCGCGCACGCGCGCCGCGCTCGAATCGGGGCGCAAGGCGGGCGAGTTGCACAAAATGGTCTCGCAGGAAGTAAAGGCTCATTCGCAGGCGGTCGCGGCGGAGAAGATATTGCCGCTCCTGACTCCCGAAGAAGAGGGAGTGTTCCGCAGGGCGAAGAACAGTCACACAAACAATATCGCAAAGAACGCGACTTCCGTCGATTACAGAAAGGCGAGCGGCTACGAGGCGCTCATAGGCTATCTGTACATAAGCGGACAGACGGAAAGGCTCAAAGAGCTCACGGAGATCGCCGCGCAAGCGGTTTCCGACGACAGAAAGACAGACAGATAAAGCCGCGCGCGTTTCGCGCGGCGCCACAAGGAGATAAAAATGCCACAGGTCAGACCAAAAGTAGTTCTTCTCAATCATACTCCCAATCCCGAACAGGTGGTCGCGCTCGCCGCGAAACTCTGTTACAGCGACGCGGATATTATGGACCTCAAAGGAGGCGTCGACGAGAGCGACGTTTCCAAATTCATCGCAAGGCTCGTGTCGATGGGACATTTGTCGCCGATAGAGCACGCGTCGTTCACTTTCGGCATAGAGGGCGTGTCGAGAAGCCTTCTCGCGCAGATCACGCGTCACCGCATCGCGAGTTTCAGCGTCAAGTCTCAAAGATACGTCGCCGCCAACAAAAAGGGCGCTTTCAACTACGTCATTCCGCAGTCGATAGAGCAGCTCGGCGACGAGTACGTCCAAAAGTTCAAAGCGCAGATGGACGAGATACAGACCTGGTACGACGAGTGGCAGAAACTTCTCGGAGGCGACTGCGAGAAGTCCAACGAGGACGCGCGTTTCGTGCTTCCCAACGCGGCGGAGACCAAAATGGTGGTCACGATGAACGCGAGGGAGCTCATGCATTTCTTCAACCTTCGTTGTTGCAACAGGGCGCAGTGGGAGATCAGGGACGTGGCGTGGCAGATGCTCGCGCTCGTATGCGAAGTCGCTCCCACGCTTTTTGCGGATTGCGGACCGTCTTGCGTGAAAGGAGCGTGTTCCGAGGGCAAGATGACCTGCGGCAAGATGCTCGAGGTAAGAGAAAAGAGGAGAAATCTCAAATAATGCTTTCGATAGGAAAGAACGCGGTAAGAGAGCTTATCGGTTCGGATACGCAGATAAACAGACTTTACGTCCTCAAGGGCGCGCACGATCTGGACAAGCTGGTCGAGGGAGCGCGCGCAAAGGGCGCGAGGATAGAGTTCTGCGACAAAAAGCTGCTCGACAAGCTCGCGGGAGAATTGCGTCATCAGGGCGTTATAGCGGAGACGGCGGATTTTGCCTACTCCTCGCTCGGCGACCTCCTCGGGATAGCGAGAGCAAAAGGAGAAAAGGTCTTTATCGTTCTTCTCGACGGAGTCGAAGATCCGCACAATCTCGGCAGCATATTGAGAGTGGCGGAATGCGCGGGCGCGCACGGCGTCGTTATACCTTCGAGGAGAAGCGCGAGCGTCAACGAGACCGTGATCAGGATTTCTGCGGGAGCGGCAAACCACGTCGCCGTGGCGAAGGTGGGCAATATAAACGACGCGATAAGAAAACTCAAAGACGAATTCGTCAACGTATACTGCGCGGATATGGACGGAGAGAGCATTTACGACGTCCGTTTCGACGGCGATACCGCGATAGTCATCGGCAGCGAGGGGTTCGGCGTAAAAGAGCTGACTTCCAGACTGTGCGACAAGTCGGTCGCGATACCGCAGAGAGGCAAGGTCAATTCTCTCAACGCTTCGGTTGCCTGCGGTATAATATGTTACGAAGCGGTCAGACAGAGGTACGGCAAGTGAAACTTCAGGACGACGTCGCTCTGATAAAGGAAAGCAGAGAAGGGAGCATAAAGGCGACCGAGGAGCTTCTTACGAGGTACAAGAGCCTCGTGATCTCCGTCGCGAGACAATATTTTCTCGTGGGCGCGGGCGACGAAGATCTGATACAGGAAGGAATGATAGCGCTTTACAGGGCGGTCGACGCCTTCGACGAGGAGTCGGGAGTGCCGTTTTCCGCGTTTGCGTACAGCTGCGTCAAAAACAGGATAATAGACGTCGTAAAGGCGGCGAACAGGGACAAACACAAGGCGCTCAACAATTACGTTTCGATTTACGACGTGGACTACACGATGAGCGCTACGTCTGCCGAAGACGCGGCGATAATGCGTGAAAACTCGATACAGGTCAAGAAAAACATTGCAGAAAATCTGACTTCGGAAGAGACGACGGTATTGCGGCTTTATCTCGACGGCAGGAGTTACCGCGACATAGCTTTGCAGACGGGAAAGAGCGAAAAGTTCGTCGACAACACCCTTCAGAAGATAAAGCGCAAGATTCGCGCTGCGATGAAAAAGAATAAATGAAAAGATCTATATGCCGCATTTCGCGGCATATTTCGTTAAAGGAGGTTTATATGAAAGTTCTTACGGCTTATTTTTCTCACAACGGCGAAAACTATTTTTCGGGCAAGATAGTTGACGTCGAGGTGGGCAACACCGCGATCGTCGCAAAGAAAATAGAAGAGATGACGGGTTGCGATCTCTTTGAGATCAGGAGAGAAAAGCCCTATCCGCACGGCTATCGCGACTGCGTGAACGAGGCGAGAGATGAGTTCGTCTCCTCCGCGCGTCCGAAGCTCGCCGAAACGACGGACGTTTCTCCTTATGACGTAATAATACTCGGATATCCGAATTGGTGCGGGACCATGCCCGCGCCCGTGTTCACCTTCCTTGAGGGGGGAGATTTTTCGGGCAAGAAGATTCTTCCTCTCTGTACCAACGAGGGCAGCGGGCTCGCGCGCAGCGTGAGCGACATTGCCAAATGCTGCAAAGACGCGGTCGTCGGGGAAGGACTTTCGGTAAAGGGCGGCAACGCGGCGGACTGCGACGGAGGGTTGCGCGCCTGGCTGAAAGAGAACGGCGTTCTGTAACGTCGGGAGGTGGAAATGGACGCAAAGATAACGGAATATCTGCAAAAAATAGACGAGGTCATAGAAAAAGGTCCGTTCAAGGACAATTGGCAAAGTCTTTCCGCGCATAAGACGCCCGAATGGTACAGGCACGGCCGCTTCGGGATATTCATACATTGGGGAGTGTATTCCGTTCCCGCTTTCGGAAACGAGTGGTATCCGAGGAGGATGTACGACAAGCTCGATCCGGTGCATTATTATCACGTCAAAAAGTACGGCAGCGATTTCGAGTACAGGCAATTCATAGATATGTTCGACCCCGTCGCCTTCGACGCGGAAGAATGGGCGCGGATTTTTTCGGACGCGGGCGCGAAGTTCGTAATGCCCGTATGCGAGCATCACGACGGCATAAAGATGTACGAAAGTGCCCTCAACCGCTGGAATATGTACGCGCTCAAAGGCAGGGATTACGCGGCGGAGCTCAAAAGCGCCGTCGAAAAGCGCGGACTCGAATTTCTCGCTTCCAATCACCGCGCCGAGCATTTCTGGTTTATGAATTTCGCGAGACTTAATTTTCCTCAAAGCGAAGTGGTGACGAAAGAGGAATACCGCGACCTTTACGGACCCGCGTATTGCCCGCCGAGCGGACACGCGCGCAAGACGGACAAGGAGATATTCGCGGACGAGGAATGGCTCTGCGACTGGCTTGCCTCCGCGTGCGAAATGACGGACAGGCTTGCCCCTTCCGCCGTGTATTTCGACTGGTGGATACAAAAAGCGGAATTCAAACCTTATCTGAAAAAGTTTCTCGCCTATTATTACAACAGGGGAGCGGAGCGCGGTAAAGAGGTCACCGTGTTTTACAAAGTCGGCGCGGTGATGAACGGTTGCGCGACGTTCGACGTCGAGAGAGGACAGGTCGACGGGATCAGGGCTGACGTCTGGCAGAGCGATACCTCGACCGCGAGGAACAGCTGGTGTTATTCGTCGACGAACCTTTACAAGTCGGCGGGGGAGATACTGCGCAATCTCGTCGACGTCGTTTCCAAAAACGGATGCTTCATGCTCAACGTCGGTCCGAAGGCGGACGGCACGATATGCGACAAGGAAAAGGAGATACTGAAAACTACGGGCGAGTGGATGAAAATAAACGGAGAGGCGATCTACGGGTCGTCGCCGTTTGAGAACGGCTTTGGAGAAGGAAGAAAAAAGCGCAGCGGTTCTTTTATCGAAAAGACGAGTTTCGGCGCAGGGGATTTCAGATTTACTTTCAGAACGGGCGCGATTTACGTTTTTCCGATGGGCAAAAAGCCGCGCAGAAAATTCACGGTGAAAAAACTTGCGTTTTCGGGAGAAAAGGGGATACGTTATACCGTGAGCAAAGCCGAGCTGCTCGGCAGCGACGCAAAGGTCGGCTTCGTGCACGACGAAAAGGGGCTGCATCTGACTCTCGACAGGCTGCCCGATCTCCCGACGCCGTGGTGTATTAAAGTATATACAGATTGATAACCTACACGGGCAGGAAAAATTTGTATAACCGCAAAACAAATCGACGACCTTGTCTCAAACGCTTTACCTTGCCGTCGCTTTTGCGTTATAATAAAGCCGGATGAAGAAGAAAAAGACAAAAGAACAAGGAAGTATGAGATGAAAAAGATAAGAACGCTCGCGCTTATAGCGCACGATCAGAAAAAAGCGGAAATGGTAAGTTGGGCAATGAAGAACAAAGAATCTCTTTCGAGGTTCAATCTTTGCGGAACGGGCACGACGGCAAAACTCGTCGCGGACGCGACGGGGCTCGAGGTCAAGAGGTATCTTTCGGGACCTCTCGGCGGCGACCAGCAGATCGGCGCGAAGATAGCCGAAGGCGAGATCGACGCGGTCGTATTTTTCTGGGATCCGCTCAACGCGCAACCTCACGACCCGGACGTAAAAGCGCTTCTCCGCATTGCGGTGGTTTATGACATTCCGATCGCGACGAATACCGCGACTGCGAATTACGTCATAACCTCAAACCTGCTGTGACGACCGTCTGACGGCAGACCGACAAAAAAGGCTATTTCAGCCGCTCCGAAAGGGGCGGCTTTTGTTTTGCCCGAGAGTCTTTACAAAAAAATGTTGTAAAATCGTTATTTATATGTTATACTTTATACGGTCGCAGAGCGACTCAACGAACGAAAGGAGGGGAGCATGAACAAAACCGCGATCGACAGTATGGCAAAAAGCCTCAATCTCGAAAGGTACAAGATATTCATTTCTCTTTGCAGCGCGGATATAGACAAAGTGCGCGGTATAATCAACGGAATGGAGTCTCTCGACGTCTGTTATTGGAGTATGTATTACGGCAACGGGCAGGAGAGGAATTACGGCGGAGACAAATACGAAAACGAAATAAACTTGCAGATCGCCAAGACCTGTCTCATGATCCCCGTATTGTCGAAGAATTCCATCACTTCAGTCGAAGTGCTCAAAGAGTTGAAGAGCTATGCCGACATGGCGGCGGTTTCAAACAGCAGGCTGCAGATTTACCCGATAGCCATCGAAGACATATCTTACAGGGATCTTCCCGACAGCATAAAGTCTCTTCATATCATCGAAAAAGACACGTTGATCAGATATTTCAACCCGTCAACGTCGACCGAAATACTCAAAGAAGTTTGCAGGAAATATCTTTCCGCTCTGATGGAGAATATCAATTATTCGCACAAGAAGATGGTGGATTCGAGGATATTCGTCGATCTTATGAAATACTGCATAGGAAAGGAGTGCATAGCGAGGAGCGTGAACGACGACATCAAGTCGTGCGACGAGGTCAATCCCGCAATGCTCAAAGAAGCGCATATACTTACCAACGAACTCAACAATTACGACTGCAACACATATTCCTGCATGATAATTTCGAGCAATCTTGCGGCAAGGGACCCCGACGGCAACGTGTCGGGCGTCAAATACTATTACTATTGTCCGGAGGATTACGTCAAAGAGAGTTGGGAGCCTTTCTGCGCGAAGATAAGGAGCTTCATCAAAAAGGATAACGCGGCGAGACAGGAAGTCGCCAATATGATCAGGAGAGAATTCTGTCTGCGCAATAAGGTTTCGGATTTCTTCAGGTCTTTCGACAACCTGAAAAAGAAAGATCTTCTCAACAAATATCATATTGTCATAGGCAAGGACGTCAAGGCTTTCGACGATCTGTTGATGTCGGACGACAACGCGTTCTCGATAGCGTACGACGATTATGACGAAGACATATACAGCGTTCCCGAAAACTTCATCAAGTGGCTTGAAGCGGATTACGGCGGCGGCACCTCGGAGAGAGTCGCGAAAGCGGACGCGTACAGATTCGTGTCCTTCCTCGAAAAGTTCGTCGCGATACTCAACGACGTTATGGACGTCAATCCGATACTTCTGAACGAGATCAACAGATATTGCAAATACTGCGTGAAGCTGCGCGATATGGAAAGATGGCAGCTCCGCGAGATAAAACTCGACGTGTCGGAGTCGAGGAAGATAATCAATTATACCCTCAACTCAAAGAGTACGGACGAGAAAGGCGCGTGCCCCTTCCCGAAGATAGGAAACTGGATGCAGTTCTCTTACGACGAAGACGGAGAGGAGATCGCCGTAACCGAAGAAGAAGCGGACAGAGCGATGAGAAATCTGTACTGTCTGCCGCTGTCGCACGATCTGTGCATAGACCAGTGCTTCAGCTTCGTGTTCTTCATAAACAACAATTCCGCGAGCGCGTCATGGTATTCCACCGGGATAAATTCCACGACGTCGAGCTCGAGCGACACGGTGATCGTTTACGACGCCGTCAACGACGAGTACAAGAGGTTTGCGCGCGCGTTCTGTTATCTGTCCACGCTGGACACTTCTATCAAGAGCGTACTGACGCGCAGCAACAGCGAGTTGCTCGCGAGATATTCAAAATAAGCGGAGGCCGGTATGCTCAAAGGCGAATACGAAAAACAGATTGCGACGGTGACGTTGTTTCCTTACAGGACCGACGTATGGAGAGACAACGCGGTCCCTGCGCAGAAGATGATGACGGCACTCGTCAACGAAATAGCAAAAAGACAACGCGTCATAGTCGGAGTGCTTCCGGAGATGAAGGAGTACGTTCTCGCGCATTACGCGTTCGTTCCCGGTGCGGAGATTTTCGAGGTCAGATACGACGACTGCTGGGCGCGAGATATGCTTGCGAGCGTATGCGTTGGCGAAAACGGAAAAAAACGCGTCAACGCGCTTGGGTTCAACGCATACGGCGGCGAGCTTTACGGCTCGTGGGACAACGACGCCGCGCTCAACGAAACTCTGACGAAAAAAGTGTTCGGCTACGAGGTGAAGCATTATCCCGTTACTATGGAGTGGGGAAACATCACTCCCGACGGAAACGGGACGGTTTTCGTCGTCGAGGACAGCGTCGTCAACGACAACAGAAATCCGTCGATGACGAAAGAGGAGATAGAAAAGATCCTGCTTGAAGCGACGGAGAGCAGGCAGTTGATCTGGTTGCCGTTCGGACTTGAAGGTGACGAGACGGGCGGACACATCGACAACGTGCTCGCTTTTGCGGACAAGAATACGATGCTGCTTTCGTACACCGACGACGAGAGCAATCCTCATTTTGAAGTCACGCACAGACTTTTCGACATTCTTTCCGGAGTCAGGAACGCGGACGGCGAAAAATACAGGATAGTAAAGCTGCCGGTGCCGGCGTTTCACAAAAGGACGGAAGCGGACAGCAGAGACATCGTGGACAAAGAGGGCAGTTTTGCGAGAAAGAGCGGAGACTGCGTATTGTATACCTATGTGAATTATGCCCAGGTCAACGGCGCGGTGATCATGCCCGCGTTCGGGATAAAAGAGGATGACGAGGCGTTTGAGATATTGAGGAGCGTATACCCGGACAGGGAGATAATCAGGCTCGACGCGACCGAAGCGTACCTCGGCGGGGGCGGATTCCATTGTCTGACAAAGCATTTCAACTGAACGGATATTCGGGATAAATTAGATATACGAGGGAGAAGATATGAGAGAGAGTGTAAGACAGATTTTATTCGGACGTTCGGACCAGTCGTCCACATTCAAAAATTACGTCGACGTCAAAGTCATAGGTGAAAAGATCCTTCAGAGTCTTTGGACGAAGACGGTCAAAAAAGACGGACAACTTCATTTTATATCCGACGACAAGGAACAGAAGACAGGATTTCTCTGCGACGTATACGGGTGCGCGGGCGTATTTTCTCTGATCAACAGAATGGGGGTGCAACTGCCGGACGAGTACAAGCACGATCTCGAAGGTTGCGTTACCGGAGTGTTCGACTATATCGAGAACAACGGCTACAACCTCTATCCATACGTCTCCGAACGCAAGAATTCGGAGCTGTTCTCGTCGGTCTATCCTTATACGGGCGCGATGACGTGGTGCTTATCTCTTTTGTCGAGCGTGAGAAAGGCGACGAAAGCCGGACTTCTCGAGCTGGATCAGAAGTATGACGACATAATCGTCAGGCAGATGAGGAAGATAATCAACAAGTTCAACGAGTCCGTCATAGGCACCGCGGACAATCCTCTCGGCTGGAATTATACGCTTGACTGCAAGAAGCCTTCGCTTTTCTTTACATATTCGGTGCTCGAGGCGTACAGCGACTTTGAGGACAACATTCTGCTCGAAGACGCGGACGGCAATCCCGCGGATACGGAGCTTATCGCGCTCATCAACGAAAACAAGAGCAATTCGCATATCGAAGCCGATTGGGGAAAGACCTGCAAGAAGATCGCGGAAAACGTATGGCAGAAGTACAAGACCGTGCTCAAGACCGATCTCGTCAGCGACGATTTTCTCGAAAACATCAGGACGGTCACAAAAGACGACCTGCTCAAAGCGTCGTCGTCCAACGCGCTTTTCAATACGGTCTATATAATATTTATTCTGATATACGGATACGCGAACGTCAGAGACGACGAGCAGGAACAGGAAGACGTCGTCGCGACGATGAACGCCGCTTTGCAGAACGTGCAGAGGATATACGAGCAACTCTCCAAGGAGAACAAGGAGTACGTCGTCGACACATACTATATGAATTATCAGTCCATGCACGAGGCGAAGGGCGACAAGTTCATGAAACTTCTCAACGCGGAGAGATTAATCGACGCGAGCATCGTCCCCATTCTCGTCAAGGCGAACAACATCATAGCGTTTTATATTTCGAGATACCCGCAAAAACAGATGAGCACGCTTTTCCTCGAGCTTTTCGACAGGATGAACGCGCAGGATTGGATCTGGGACAATATGAACTACGATATAGAGAATACCGAACGCTATATCGAAGCTATCGCGGATTTCTATCAATATTACGACACCTACGAAAGAGAGTATGCGGAGCGGCTCAAAACCAAGAAAGAGCTTGAGAAAGAGGCGGAGATCAAGGTCGAGAAGCGCGTCGAAAAGGCGCTGCGCGAAAGGATAAAGAAAGACGTCGCGAAGGAGCATGAAGACGAGATCGCCGCGCTCAGACAGAGTTACGAGATCGAAAACCTGCTTCGCAGAACGATGAAAGATACCATCCGCGACCAGCTCGTATCCTCGATCGCGCATATTATCGATTTCAATTACGGCAAGGACGTGCAGCTCGAAGAGCACGAAAAGGCTTTGCACGAGCTTTTCGGCGATATGATATACAGCTATATCGACAAATACGTCAGGGTGAACGCGGAGAGCGACGAGAACGTCCGGCAGTTGAGGACGAAGCTCAAAGCGGACGCGGAAAAGTTTGCGGACGGTTGGGTAAGAAAACTCAGGACCGAACCCGAAACGCTTATAAACATTATCGAGGGGGACAAATAATATGGCAGCGACTTTCGTTACGTTTTTCTCTTATAAAGGCGGCGCCGGCAGGAGCACTACCTGCCTGAACACCCTGCCTCTGCTCGCGGACGAGTGCGGAGCAAACGCAAACGCTCCGATACTTTTGCTCGATATGGACATCGAAAGCGCGGGCATGACCTATCTCCTCGGTATGCAGGACGAATTCAAGGATAAATTCGACGTCAAAGAGTTGATAAAAGGAGAGGAAAACTGGCCGCAGAATTCGGTCGGAGAGGGTATTACCGATCATCCTCTTTACAAGTATTTCCGGCCGGTAGGAAAAAAGCTCGGTCTCGAGAACGATAAAGCCGTGATGTTCCTCGGGGTGGACGACAGCAGCAACGCTCTCGACCGCGCCGTTATCGTGGGAGCGATAGAAGCCGTGCTCACCAAGTTCAGACATTTCTGCATGAACAACAAGGTCAGGGCAGCGGTATTCGATTCTGCGGCGGGCGACCAGTTCTCGGCAAGGCTTGCGGTCGAGATAGCGGACAAGCTCGTGTTCTGTATGAGACCCACGATCCAATTCCGGATCGGGACGTTCAACTATCTCAAACGCATGAGCATGAGAGTGGGCAGTTTCGGCGACGATACCGACATAATTCTTCTTCCCACCGTTGTACCCGCAGACGTCGAGATAGACGGCGTCAGACAGCTCGAAAGCGCGGCGGAAGACATAGCGAAAAGGCTCGAGACTCTCGACAATCTCCGCATTTACGACAATTTTCTTTCGGCGGACAATTTCGGCATCAACGAGATCGGCCGCTTCAAATGGAAGGAAGGCATACTTTACGACCTCAAAAAGTCGAGAGAGCTCAAAGAGGACGAAAAGACCGCGCTCGTGCGCTACACGAAGCTCGCAAAACTGATCGTGGACTGATTATGGAAAAACAGATCTCTGATTTCAGACAGCTCGCCGCGTATATCAACGAAAGCGTCAAAGACGAAAACGCGATGAGGCTCATCACGGGTATGCCGGAGGCGTCTCCGCGCGATTTCCGCAGCGTAGCGCAGATATACCGTCTGCTTCAGATAGCGTTTGCGGCGGCGTACTGCAAATGGCTCAACTGCGGCGCTCCTTCATCCAGACAGGGGGATTGCAGACACGCGCAAAGAGCGGTCGAGCTTTTCGAGCTTCTCTACAAAGCGGAGCCTTACGGACTCGACGTCGTGATATATGTGCTCACGGAGGTCAAAAGAGACGTAATTTCCAACGAAAACTCGCTTTTCAAGGATATATTGTCCTCCGAGCCGCGCGAATACAGCAGATATTACGGCTTTATCTACGAGTGGAAAAACAAATTCAACATCAGCGTCAGCAAGAGCGAGGATGTGTTCGGCTTCGTGCGCTCGCTCGTCACGGATATGATATTCCTCAAGGACTTCGCCGTCGTAAAAAACGGCGACAAGATATTCCTTCGGATCGGGGGCAAAGATTATTTTGCATACGACCTGCTCTCCGAAGACGAAGACGGTTGCTGGTATATCCTGAAGGAACGCTCCGTTTTCGGCGACAGCAGATATACCGCATACATAAATCTCGACGACTTTTCGGTAAAAAACAGGATAGTAAAATATTATTAACTTCGGGAGAAGATCATGATACACGTTTTGGTAGATTCATACGGTTGCAGCACCCAGCGTCTCGACAATCTGATGGACGTATACGAGGTGCTCAACAAAATAGTCAACACCATGAGGCTTGAGTCCGTCATGCCGCCGCAACTCATTCCTTATTACTATTGCGAGAACCTCGAGGACGTCGGCATAAGCGCTTACGTTCTCATCAGGGGAGGGCATCTGACGATACATACCTTTCCGCAGCTCGGCTGTTATTTTCTCGACCTTCTTTACGACGGATTCGTCTCGGGGGATCTGCTCGAAAAACTGCTCAAAAAGGAATTTCCCTGCGACGCATTTTTTATAAAAAGGATAGACAGGAACGAGTTTAAGAAAAACGACATGGGCATGTACGACGTCGCGGATTTCGGACCGCATTATATGATAAGCGCGGTTCTCAATCACGTTCCCACTCTCGACGAATTCAGCGACAAGCTGGACAGACTTCCTTACGAGGTGGATATGCATCCGATCAGTCGTCCGTGCGTGCTCAAGGACAGGGTGGACGCCCCGCGTTTTTTGTCGGGTATCGTCCTGATCGCGGAAAGTCATATCGCAATGCATTACAATTACGAAACGCGGGAGGTCCTGATGGATATTTTTTCCTGCAAGAATATCGATTCCGCAAAGTACAACGAGGTGATGAAGACGATGTTCGACGCGCCTTTCACCGACGTACTGATACTGCGCGGCAGAAAACACGAGCAGAGGCAGAACACGCAGGTCAACAAGTATTACGCGCACAAGAACTGGCAGGATAACCTCAGATAACCCAATACTTGTCGGGAAAAAACGACGTCCGTGAAGGGCGTCGTTTTGCTTTGCGGTACGTTTTCGGAAGTCGTTATCCGAAAAGACGTCACAGATTTTTGAGTATCGCTTCGGTCATCTCCCGTGTGCCGAGGACGGGTTTGCCTTCTTCTGCGAGATCGGCGGTGCGTGCACCGTCGTTCAGCGTCTTTTCGACTGCCGCGTCCAGCGCGTCCGCCTCTTTTGAAAGATCGAAGGCGTAACGCAGCATCATGGAAGCGGAGAGGATAGTGGCGATCGGGTTGGCGATGTTCTTGCCCGCGATCGTCGGTGCGGAGCCGTGGATAGGCTCGTAAAGTCCTCTCGTCGTCTCGTTGAGACTTGCGGAAGGGAGAATGCCTATGCTTCCTACGCACTGCGAAGCGAGGTCGGACAGTATGTCGCCGAACAGGTTGCCCGTGACTATGACGTCGAATTGCGACGGATCGCGGACGAGCTGCATCGCCATATTGTCGACGAGCACGTCTTCGAGAAGGATGTCGGGGTAGTCTTCGTGAATGTCGTGAACGACCTTTCTCCAGATGCCCGAAGTTTTGAGCACGTTTGCCTTGTCGACGCTCGAGACCTTGCCGCGGCGTTTGCCCGCGAGCTCGAACGCGAGGCGGCAAATACGCTCGACTTCAAGTTCGCCGTATGCCATCACGTCGTAGCCCTCGCGGCCGTATTTGCCCTCTCTTATTCCTTTTTCTCCGAAGTAGATACCGCCGATGAGCTCTCTGACGACGAGCATATCGATGTTTTTGGGATTTTTGAGCGGGCATACGTTTGCGAGCGCGTCGAAGAGTTTTGCGGGACGCAGATTCGCATAAAGCCCCATGGCTTTTCTGACGCCGAGAAGAGCGCGCTCGGGGCGCTTTTCGTAGGGCAGGGAGTCGTACTGCGGACCGCCTACCGCGCCGAGCAGGACGCTGTCGCTTTTGAGGCATTTTTCAAGGCTTTCCGCAGGGAGAGGCTCGCCGTACTTGTCATAAGCCGCGCCGCCGCAGATGCTGTATTCAAAATTGAAGGTATGATCGTATTTGTTGCCTATCTCTTTGAGGACCTCGACAGCCGCCGAGGTGACTTCCGGACCTATTCCGTCGCCGGGAATAACGGTTATGTTGTATTTCATTTTTCCTCCGTCAGTTGAACTTGTCGGCTTTGATCGCGTTGATCAGACCGCCGCATTCGATGATGTTCTGTATGAATTTGGGGAACGGAGCCGCCTGCCAGCTCTTGCCCGAAGTCACGTTTGTGATCACGCCGGTGTCCACGTTTACTTCAACGGTGTCGCCCGCGTTTATGCCGTCGACGGCTTCGGGGCATTCGAGAATGTAGAGACCGATGTTGAGAGCGTTGCGGTAGAATATGCGTGCAAACGACTTTGCGATGACGATCGATACGCCGCAGCCTTTTATGGCTATCGGAGCGTGTTCTCTCGATGAACCGCAGCCGAAATTCTTGCCTGCGACGATGATGTCGCCCGGCTTGACTTCTCCGTAAAATTCGGGATTAGTATATTCCATGCAGTGTTTTGCGAGCTCTTTCGGATCAAAGGTGGAAAGATAGGTCGCGGGTACGATTATGTCGGTGTCGATGTCGTCGCCGAATTTGAATACTTTGCCTTTTATCATAGATCAGTCCTCCAATTGTTCCTCACTTGCGATCTTGCCGGCTATCGCGCTTGCCATAGCGGTTGCGGGAGAAGCGAGATAGATATAGCTGTCCTTTGCTCCCATTCTTCCGATGAAGTTGCGGTTGGTGGTCGTGACGGCGACTTCGCCGCTTGCCAGGATGCCCATATGTCCGCCGAGGCAGGGTCCGCAGGTCGGGGTGGAGACTATCGCGCCGCCCTTGATGAAGGTGGAAATATAGCCTTTTTCCAGCGCCTGAAGATATATCTTGTTGGTGGCGGGGATTATTATCGTGCGTACGTTTTTGTTTACCTTTCTGCCTTCGAGCACGCGAGCCGCCCCGGCGAGGTCGCTGAGCCTGCCGTTGGTACAGCTGCCGATGACGACCTGGTCGATTTTAATATCCTCTTTCAGTTCGTCGACAAACTGCGTGTTGGAGGGCAGGTGGGGTTTTGCGACAATCGGACGGATTGCGGACAGATCGACGTCGATCGTCTTTTCGTAAGCGTCTTCGTCGCATTCCTCAAAGCGGTCAAAGGTCTTGCCGCACGATTCGACGGTGTAAGCGTCAGTGATCTCGTCGATCGGGAAAACGCCGTTTTTCGCGCCGCATTCGATCGCCATATTGCAGATCGTAAAGCGGTCGTCCGCGGTCATGTACTTAACGCCTTCGCCCGTAAACTCTATGGATTTGTAGAGAGCGCCGTCCACGCCGATCATACCGATGATATAAAGGATGACGTCTTTGCCGCTTATCTTGTCAGAGGGCTTGCCGACGAGGTTGAACCTTATCGCGGAGGGGACTTTGAGCCAGACTTTGCCGCTCATCATGATACCTGCGATGTCGGTGCTTCCGACGCCCGTCGAGAACGCGCCGAGCGCGCCGTAGGTGCAGGTGTGGCTGTCCGCGCCAATGATGACGTCCCAGGGTTTTGCGATGCCTTTTTCGGGGAGAAGAGCGTGTTCGATGCCCATGGTGCCGACGTCGAAAAAGTTGTCCACTCCCTTTTCTCTTGCGAAGTCGCGTACGATCTTGCATTGTTTTGCGGATTGGATGTCGCGGTTGGGGGTGAAGTGGTCAAGCACGAAAGTGACTTTCTTTGCGTCACACAGCGCACAACCGCTCTTGTTGAAGACGTCTATCGCGACGGGCGCGGTCACGTCGTTGGAGAGCGCGGTATCCGCGTCGACGAGCACGAGATTGCCCGCTTTGAGAGACGGATCCGTAGCTTTGATCCCCAGCTTTTTTGCGAGGATCTGTTGGGTCATTGTAGCTTTCATATATAAATATTCCTCGTTTTGAGTTTTTTCCTGTTTGTCAGTAATCGAATTTCTGCGCGTTGCGTTTTTTGACGACAAGCACGATGACTATCGCTGTCGCGACTATTACGACGGAGAAGACGACGATAAGCGTGATCTGAAGGGGAGTAATCCCTTCGCTTATCAGGTTTTCCGTCCTGACGTAGCCGACCATCTCTTTGTATACGATCCTCGTCCATTCCTGCGATTCGTCCAGCTTGTCCTGCGCGAGGGTAATCTTGTCGCCGTCGGTCAGAGTGCCTAGCACTTCGGATCCGTCGTCGGGGAGGAGATAGACGTTGATGATCCCTCCGAGAGAGTTGGCGGAAACCGTCGCGTCCGCGGAAAATGACGGGAGATCGAAGTTGGTATATCTGCTTGCATATTCCTTTTGCAGATAGCCGAAAGTGAGGTTCCCGTCTTCGCCTACAATGCAGACTTTGTACCAGCCCCATACGTGACTGCCGCCGTCCTGCGCGACGTTGTCGACGACGATCAGCATGACGTCGGATCCTATCGTCGCGACTATATCGTCGGATATATACGGATACAGATAGATATTTGTGTTTTCGTGAAGCACCTGCGCGTATTTGCCGATCGCCGTATCCGTGCTCGCTTCGAGCAAAGCGAGGTTGCTTTTGCGGATATAAGCGGTCTTGCCTTCATCGTTTCTGACGTAGTAAAAACCGTCCTGCTCGGCAAGCGCGAGGACATATTCTCCCTCGCCGGCGATATATTCGACCTTGAGGTTTTTGGGGGAGAAGTAAGCCTCCGTCTCCGTCGTGGTCTTGCCGACGCGGAGCAGAGAGAATTCGGTCGGATCCTGATATACGACGCCGTCGAAGATGTTGAAATATGTCAAAGCGGCGTCAGAATAAGAAGTGCCGTCGCAGACGTATTGCTTTACGCATTTGCCGTTCTTGTCGTGAGCGAGAAGATAGGTTGCGTCGTTGCCGCGGAGAATGCGGATCATACCGTCGAACGAGTCGTGGGTCAGTTTTTTGAAAGAGTAACCCGAAGGATCGACTGCGTAAATGCCGTCGCTTGCCGAAAGATAGATCACCCCGTCTGCATAAGCGACGGATCTTGCTCCGAGATCTCCCAGCTTGAGAGACGCGGAGGCGTATTGAGCTTTTTCGCTTGCGTAAAGACCGCCTTCGGAAACGTATACGATCTGATTGCCGATCACTGCGAAGTCGCTTGCGAGCGCGAGATCGAGATTGGTATAGAAGTTGGAAGTCCACGTCCAGCCGTTTTCTCCCAGCGTGCCGTAAAACAGAGCGTCGTTGCCTGTTGTGCCTTCGGGGTAACGTTGAGAAGCGCTTGCCATGCAGTAGATTGTGTCGCCGTCGACGTAGAGCAGGTCGTAGCCGCCCATCTTATTGCCTCCGATGATCGTTTCGTTGACCCAGTATTTGTTGCTTTGTATCTCGTCTTCGGAGACTCCGAAAAGACGGAGCGCGTTGACCGCGGCATCGATGCGGAGATTTTCGGCAGAGTAGGCATATGCATTGAAAAAGATCTTTTCTCCGTTTTCGGTATTCGAAGCGGAAAGCATAAAGACGTATCCGTCTGTGATCGCCAGAGAGCGGCATGCGCCTTCGTATGCGTCGGGCAGAGTGTAAGAGCCGTTTTCCGTTGCGAGAACGAGCGAATTCTCCTTTGTATAGACGATCGCTCCGTCGTATGAAGCATAAGCCGACGACTCGACGGGATAGATTTTTATTTCGTCCGCGGCAGTCGTCGCAGACGGCAGACCGAGCGCCGTAAAAACGAGCGCTAAACAGAGCAATATTGTCGATAACATCACGGCTGATTTTTTCATAGTCACTATTATATCATAAAGAATAAAAAAAGTACAACTCTTTTTGCGCGCAGTCGACGCGCGCGCAGACGTAAAACCTCATTGACAAAATCGGTGCGGCTGGGGTATAATTGAATAAATACGAGCAAGGAGAAAATCATGAAAAAACAACTTCCGAGATACGCTGACGTAAAAGTTACGGAGATCAACGCCGTCAAACGTTACGCAAGCGGTTTCCCTTTTGACGAAAACGGCAAAGAAAAAATCTGCTGCCTTGACGGAAAATGGAAATTCGCGTTTTGCAAAACCCCTTCCGCAATACCCGTCGGGTACGAAAAAGAGGGCGCGGATCTGTCCTCATTCGGGGAAATCAAGGTGCCTTCCGAATGGCAGATAGAGGGTTTTGATACGCCGATATACACCAACTATATCTATCCCTATGCGCTTGAACAGGTCAATCTGCTCAATATTCCGCATATCAAGGACAAACACAATACGGTCGGATGTTACGTCACGACGTTTGACGTGAAGAAGACCGACGACAGGGTTTTCATACGCTTCGGCGGCGTCAACAGCTGCGCAGACGTATACGTCAACGGCAAATTCGTCGGCTACAGCGAGGACACCTTTGATTTTCAGGAGTACGAGATCACAGATCTCGTCAAAGAGGGCGAAAACAAACTGGCGGTCACGGTATACAGGTTCTGCACCGGCAGTTATCTCGAAGACCAGGATATGTGGAGACTCTCCGGCATATTCAGAAGCGTGTATCTGATTTACAAGCCGAGGACGCAGATCGCGGATTTTTACGCTGTGTGTTCGTTAAACGACTCTTTCGATAGTGCGGAACTCAAAATCGAGGCAAAGATCGCCTGCGCAGGAAAGGCGCTTGAAAACGGTTTGGTGACCGCAGTGCTGTCAAAGCAAGGAAAGGAAGTTGCGACTTTGACGGCAGACGTCGCGCTCGCGGACGGAGAGCAGAAAAAGATAACGCTTTGCGGCATCGTCGACAAGCCGCTTCTCTGGTCTCACGAGAAGCCCGAGCTTTACGACCTTGATATAAAACTTTCGGACGACGGGAAATTTGCGGATCTTCGTCGATGCCGTTTCGGATTCAGAAAGATAGAGATCGCGCCGATGAAGGACGGCAGAGGTCCTTTCATTCTTCTCAACGGCAAACCGATAAAGATATGCGGCGTGAACAGACACGAGTTTCATCCGAAGTACGGACACGCCGTGCCCAAAGAACTGATAAAAGCCGATCTTCTCCTTTGCAAAGCCAACAATATCACGGCGATAAGAACCAGTCATTATCCCAACAGCGACGCGTTCTACGACTATTGCGACGAGCTGGGCATTCTCGTCATGAGCGAGACGAACCTCGAGTCACACGGGCTTGCGAGATGGGTGCCGGCGGGGAATCCCAAATGGACGAAATCCTGCGTCGAGCGCGCCTGCAATATGGTAAACAGACTCAAAAACCATGCTTGCATAATCAGCTGGTCGCTGGGCAACGAGGCGGGTTACGGCTCCAACTTTGTGCGTATGCGCGACGCGGTGAAGATGATTGACGACACGAGATTCATACATTATCATCCCGACCAGACGGGCAAAGTCGGCGAAGTTTTGAGCGGTATGTATGTCAAGATGGAGGATACCGAGCCGATAGCGCAGAACAAGACGTTTATGCATTGTCCCGCTCTTTGGGCGGCTTTCGGTACAAAATATACGCCGGACATGTACAAGGATCTGCCGTTTATCGAGTGCGAGTACGCACACTGCATGGGCAACAGCCTCGGCAACTTCTCCGATTATTGGGATATGTTCAAAAAGTACGACCGTCTTTCGGGAGGCTTTATCTGGGACTTTGCTGATCAGGCTATATTGCGCAATGAGAACGGCGTTGACAAGTGGATGTACGGGGGCGACTTCGGGGATAAACCCAACGCCGGAAGGTTCGCTTTCAACGGCATAGTCAGAGGGGACCGCTCGCCCAACCCCGCGCTTTACGAAGTCAGGGAGCAGTACCGTCAGGTGGATTTCGCGCTGGACGGAGACAAGCTCACCGTGCTCAACAGATACCGTTTTACCGATCTTTCGGAATTCGATCTGACCTATGAAATAACCGCGGAAGGAGAGAAACTCGCAGAAGGAAGTTTCAATGCTGCGGGAGCTCCCGACAGCGTCAGCGAATACGTCGTTCCCGCAGTTGCTCTTAAACGGGACAAGGAGTGTGTGCTCGACGTCAGTCTGCGCCTTAAAAAGGATGAGCCTTACGCGAAAAAAGGACACGTCGTAGCAAGCGCGCAGTTTGTCCTCAATCCTTACGTCTTCACGGCAAAAGAGACGGGAGGGCAGGCAAAAGCGGTCGTTGCAAAGGACGGCGTGACCGTGGATTGCGGAAATACAGTATATCATATAACCAACACGGGCAGGATAAATTCGATAAAAAAAGACGGCAAAGAGATCCTGTCGGGAGAGATCAGACCCAACTTCTTCAGGGCTACTATCGACAACGACAGTCTGCCGCAGGTGCCCGACTTTGTGGGAAAATACATTCTCTTCCTCTACAAATTCCGCAGTGCGCAGAAAGGACTCAGGGGCAGGATAGCCGACGTGACGACGGAAAACGGAGAGAGCACCGTCAAGGTGCGCTGGACCATGCTCTGGCTGAAGTCGCTTGAGACCCGCTACGTCTTCGGCAAGAACGGCGTCAGACTCGAAATGGACGTAACGCCGATATGCGCGCTCGAGAGATACGGGTTCAGTTTCAGGCTGGCAGAGGGAGCGGATGGCATGTCGTTCTACGGTAAGGGACCGCACGAGAACTACTGCGACAGGGCGACGTCGGCAAGACTCGGACTTTACGAGGGCAAGGCGGAAGACTTCATTCATGACTACCTCGTTCCGCAGGAAAACGGCAACCATACCGGAGTGCGTTACGCAAAGATCGGCGATGTGAAGCTCGTCGCGCAGGAGGCGCCGTTCGAAATGACGGTTCATCCGTATACCTGCGAGGAACTGTTCAACGCAAAGCATCTGCACGAACTCGGCAGAGAAAACGCTCTGACGGTTTGCGTGGACGGAAAGCAACGCGGCGTGGGCGGCGACGTTCCCGCGATCGCAAGTTTGAAAAAGCAGTACAAGATACTGCCCGGCACCAAACATTCCTTCAAGGTTTTCCTCGAGGTTTGAGATTGAGAAGAAAATCGCGGATGCTTTTGTCATCCGCGGTTTTTCGCGCGTATAGGCAATAAAGAGCGCCGCTTTGCAACGATAAATGTTGCTTGCGGACAAAAATTGTGTTATTATCGACTTATATGGGAAAAGACAACAGAAGACGCAATAAAAAGAAATCCGGCGACGGATACGAGCCGCAGGGAGACTCCGCGGCGCTTGCCACTCCTCTCGCGGAGCTCGGGCTTTGCGAAAAGACCTTGGGCATACTTCGCGATGGCGGCGTGGTCACCGCAAAAGACCTTGCAAAGAGACGAATGAGCGAGATGTATCGCATAAGATACGTCGGCAAGCGCGAATGTCTCGAGGTTGCAGGCGCGTTGAAGAAGCTGGGACTTTCATACAGAGAAGAAGCTCAACAGCCGCAGCCTCCCGCAGAAGAAAACGTCAGGAAACAGCAAAGCGGGCAGAAGCAGGACGGCAAAAACCGCAACCGCCAATCTGAAAAAGAGAACGACAACAAGCAAGATCGCAAACAGCAGGGCAAACAACAGGGGCAGGGCAAAAACCGTCCTCAACAGAACGAAAAACAGGATAAGAGCGGCAGACCGAGGTACGACTACAAACCTTATGAAAACGTGAGTCTGTACGAGCTCGTATACGGCAAGCGCGAAAGACCCGTTGCCGAAAAGCCACAAAAGGAACAGCTCACTCCCGACAGCATAGTAAAATTCTGCCGTCAGGGAAAGTGGGGTTATAAAGATTGGAAGGGCAACGTGCTCATACAGCCCGTTTACGACAACGCCTACCCGTTCCGCGAGGACAGGGCTTGCGTCGAAAAGGACGGACTTCTCGGATATATCGATAAAAAGAACCAACTTGTCATAGACTACAAGTACGACAGCGCGACAAGTTTCAGCGAAGGACTTGCGGCGGTAAGCGCGGGCGAGAAGAGCGGATATATCGACAAGGACGGCAACGAAGCGCTGCCGATGGAGTTTGACGTCGCGACGGGTTTCGAAGGCGGCAAAGCGATAGTGCGACAGGACGGCAGATGGGGCGTGCTCGACAGAGAGACTCTCAAAGTGCTGTGGAGATGAGTCTCAACAATCGTTTGAAAGACATGAACAAAAAAATACGGGCGAAACCGCCCGTATTTTTTTGTTCAACATTATTTTTCGTCAATAAGCGCGATGACGGAATCGGTCACGAGCGTTTTGAGACGGAAATAATCTATATATTCGTGATGATCGTAAATATATTCGTGTGCAAAGGATTGCAGTATGTCCATTGCAAAATGCACTTTTTCCTTTGCGTCTTTTTTCAGCACGTTGATGCGGGTGAGTATGTCGGCGATTTTCAGCGTGAGTTCGTCTTCGAGAATAATAAACTGCCGGCTTATTTCGGGATCCGTATGGGTCAGGGAGTGCAGAGCTTCGTGTATGGCGGCGTTTTCCTTGTGCGCGTCGATAACGAGGTCAACGATCTTTGAAACGAATCCGCGCGTTTCGACGGGGGCGTCGAGATCGTCAAACAGGTTGAGAATCGGCTTTGTGACCTTGTCCATATAAAGCGCGGTCACGTCGAGCAGAATATCTTTTTTGTTTCTGAAATAGCCGTAAACAATACCTGTTGAAACGCCTGCGCGTTTTGCAATTTGCGCGGTGTTGGTGTTGTAATAGCCGTTTTCGGAAAACAGTTCGTATCCGGCTGTTATTATGCGGTTTTTTTTGTCTATGGAGCGTTCCTGTTTCGGGTTGCGTATTGTTTTGGACATAGGAGTTCCTCTTTGACATTATAATATATACGGCAAAAAATTGCAATTACAAAAACATGAAAAATATTTCACATTCTGCTTGACATCTGGCTTTTGCGTTGATATAATCAATTTGCAAATATGAAATAAATTTCACATTTTTGCGTGATCAGTAAAAAAGAGAGGAATCGTATGCCCGTTGTATTTGCGCCGCAAGGCGAAATTCTCAAAGTGATCCGCGTGCTTGCGGACGAGAAGACGAAAAAACATCTTGAAAATCTCGGTATAACCGTAGGTGCGCAGATCACCGTCCTGTCCGCAGGCGGAGGAAGCGTTATAGTAATGGTAAAAGATTCGAGATTGGCTTTGGACAAAAGCGTTGCGACAAAAATACTCGTTGCGATTTAAGGAGGAACACAATGCAAAAAAAGTTGAGTGAGTTTGCCGTCGGGCAGTCGGGAGTGATAAAGAGCGTGGCAGGAGAAGGAAGGATACGTCGCAGACTTTTCGATATGGGAGTCACGCCTGGCGCCGAAGTCTATCTGCGCAAGCGTGCGCCGCTCGGAGATCCGATTGAAATAACCTTGCGCGATTATGAGTTGACTCTGCGCAAAAGCGAAGCCGACCTCGTGCTTACGGAGGTGAAAGTATGAAGAGATTTGCACTTGCAGGCAATCCCAACAGCGGAAAGACTACGTTGTTCAACAGCCTTACCGGATCTACCGCGCACGTCGGCAACTGGCCGGGCGTAACGGTGGATAAGCGCGAAGGCGTATACAAAAAACTCAAAGAGCAGATTGCAATCGTAGATTTGCCGGGAATATACTCGCTTTCTCCGTATACTCCCGAAGAAGTGATATCGCGCAATTATATTCTCGATGAGAAGCCCGATTGCGTGATAAACATAGTCGACGCGACCAATCTGGAGCGCAATCTTTATCTGACGACGCAGCTTCTCGAGATAGACGTACCCGTGATCGTCGCCCTCAATATGATAGACGAGGTGAAGAAGGCGGGAGACAGTATCGACGCCGAAAAGCTGGAAAAAAAGATCGGCGTGCCTGTCGTCGAGGTATCTGCTCTCAAAGGAGAAGGTATAGACATATTAATGAAACGCGCTTGCGAGTGTTGCTTGAAGCCGCGCAAAGGAACCACCGTGCTCGAAGGCGGTGCACTCATGCATCTTGTCAGAGACTGCAAGATCGCGCTCGAGGGTGCAGGTGTGGGCAACGCGCTTTTCCATGCGGTAAAGCTCGTGGAGCTCGACGAGCTGGAAGTCGCGCAGCATCCGCAGGCGGCGGAGACGGTGCAGAAGTTCAAAGAGACTTTCGACGACGAGACGTTCGGTTCGGATTTTGAGGCAATAGTCGCCGATTCGCGTTATAAATACATATCGCAGAACTATTCCAACGCGCTCGTCCGCAACAGCAAAACGGGCAAAGAAAAACTTTCGCGTTCCGACAAGGCGGACAGGATACTCACGCACAGGATATGGGGAATACCGATATTTCTTGTAATACTGTTTGCAGTGTTCCACCTTACTTTTTCCGAGGACTTTCTGTATCTCGGAGCAATGGGTGCGCTCGGCAAAGATTGGGTTTCTCTCGAAGGATTATGGGGAGAAGGCATGTTCGGATCTTCAGACGGTATAGCGTCTCCCGGAGTGATATTGTTCAATCTGCTTGACAGCATTACGTCGTCGGTATCGGACGCGGTGTCTTCTGCCATGACAAACGCCGGCGCGGCGCAATGGGCAAGCGGTCTCGTGGTGGACGGCGTTCTCGGAGGACTTTTTTCGGTATTATCCTTCTTGCCGCAGATACTCGTATTGTTCATGTTCTTTTCTCTGCTCGAAGATTCGGGATATATGGCGAGAGTTGCGTTTATTCTTGACAGGATATTCCGCAAATTCGGCTTGTCGGGCAGAGCGTTTATGCCGATGATAATGGGCTTCGGCTGTTCGGTACCCGCAATGACAAATACCCGTACTCTTGCAGACGAAAACGAGAGGATAGCGACGATAAGAGTCATACCGTTTTTCAGTTGCGGCGCAAAATTGCCGATCCTGACCGCCATTGCGGGCGGTATAGCGCAGATCGCGGGAGCGGGTAATGCGGACGTGATAACATACGGTATGTATGTGCTTGGGATAGCTGTTGCAATATGCGCGGTATTGCTTATGAGATCCACTACCATGAGGGGAGAAGTTCCGCCTTTTATCATGGAGCTTCCCGCTTACAGAATGCCGCAGGCGCACAGCCTTGCAATGTTGCTTTGGGACAAGGTCAAACACTTTATAAAGAAGGCGTTCACCATTATACTCGCTTCTACTATCGTGATCTGGTTCGTCAGTCATTTCTCTTTTGATTGGAAGTTCCTTACCGACGACAAGATAAACGATAGCATTCTTGCCGGAGCCGGTATGTTGTTGCAACCTCTGTTCACTCCCGTCGGATTCGGATCGCAGCTCGGAGAATGGGGCTGGGTATTCGTCGTGGCGGCGATAACGGGACTTATTGCCAAAGAAAACGTGATCGCGACTTTCGGCACGCTTGCTGCGTGCATTACAAGCAGTTTCGTCGCGGATGAGGCGCTCGGAGGAGTGGATTCGGTCGTGCAGATGATAAACGCGACGGGCATAGGCGTTCCCGCGCTGATAGCATTTATCGCGTTCAATATGCTTACGATACCGTGTTTCGCCGCAGTCGCTACGGCAAAGGCGGAAATGCCGAATAAAAAGAAATTCAACTTTACGTTGCTATTCTGGATAGCGACATCGTATATTGTGTCCGCAATGATATATCTTATCGGAGAATGGTGGTGGACGTTATTCATCTGGCTGGCTGTCTTTGCGGCGGTGATCACGCTTATCGTGTTTCACAACAAGGGAAAGCTGAATTTCGGACGTATGGCATGGTTGAAAAAAGACGGGAGGAGCGAATGATATGGGTGCATTGGAGATAGTCATTGCCGTGTCGGCGGCACTCATCGTCGTCGGAGTGACGGTAGCGGCAATAGTGCGCAAGGCAAAAGGCAAAGGCGGCTGTTCGGGTTGCTGCGGTTGCGCGGGATGTCCGCACAGTTCGGGTTGCGGCGGCAAGCCGAGCGTTAAAAAGGGCAGCGAAGAAAAGCACAAACCGTACGAAGGTCTGACAAGATCTCAAGAAAAATAACGCCGCTTAGCGGATAGATAAAAAAGAGAAGCGTTGACTTCTCTTTTTTTGTGCAGTCGGGGACTCAGGCTCCATGCGTCGCATACGTATCGTCAGGGTTATGCGCGTCAATGCAGGCAGGAACGTCGGTAGTAAAAAGGGAAAAGGCGAGCGGCGTTCTGCAAGTAAACGACAGTCTTGAAAAATAAAAAAAGCCGCGGAAAATCCGCGGCTCGCGTTTTACTTGTTTTGTTACTCGGCTTTCTTAAGAGCGTCCAGCTTCTTAGAAAGTCTGCCGACGTATCTGCTCACGGTGTTTGCGTGATACACGCCGTCCAGTCTTGCACGGTCGAGAAGGGATACAGTCTCTGCGAGCAGAGCGGTAGCCGCTTCAACGTTCTTTTCTGCGACTGCAGCTTCAAACTTCTTGATGCTGTTGCGGACGCGGGTGCGTTTTGCAGAATTGATAGCATTCTCCTTCTTCGTGATCAAAACTCTTTTTTTCTGGGACTTAATGTTAGGCATAGTTTCCCTCCATTTTCGTATTTGCTAAATTATTCTATCACAAGAAATCGGATAAAGCAATAAAATTTCATCAGTTTTACGACTTTTTTTACAATATTTTTTTAACTCTCAAAGACAAGGAAATAATGATTTTGTCCGTTTTCGGCAAAAAAGGCGGTGCGGACAAAGGAGAGGGCGTTATGCAGGACCTTCTTATCGAGGCGGACGGAATAAAGGCGTCGTTCGGCACGAATTTTCAAAAATACGGCGCAGACTTCGACTGTTGCGAGCTTGACGAAAAACTCGCAAAGAAACACGGCAGGAAAGCTGGCAGTTACGTCACCGTGCAGACCAACGCAGATTCCCAGGTGGGAAAAGCGCTCGTCTATGCGCTCAAACGCTTTGTGAAAGGCAGGAAGAGCGGGCTCGTCGTCGGTATGGGCAACGGCGACGTCATTGCGGACGCGCTGGGTAAACGCGTTGTCGAAAACCTCAAGAAAAAAGACCTCTCCGGAGGCAGGTTGAGCGTATTTGCGCCCGATGTCGGCGCGTTGACAAACCTGGATTCGGTAAAACTCGTTCAGGCTGTCACTGACGGCTTTTCGCCCGATTACGTCGTTGCCGTGGACGCTCTCGCTACGTCGCGCGTTCAGAGGCTCTGCGCGTGTTATCAGTTCACGGACGCGGCGCTCCGCCCGGGCGGCGGCGTGGGAAAAGGCAGCGTGATGGATTCAAAACTGCTCAAAACGCATTTTATCGCGATCGGGGTGCCCTTCATAATCGGAGCCGACGACATCTGTGCGGGAGGAAAAGGCGGCTATTTCGTGCCTTACGACGTTGACGCCAAAGTCGAGTTTTGTGCCGCGAGGATAGCGGACGCGCTTTTTGCCTGCTTCGGATAGCATATCCCGCGACGGAGCGCATAAATAATAATATGAAAATCGCATTTCTCGACAGCGGCATAGGCGGACTTTCGGTAGTGGAAAAGGTCTTTGAGAAAAAAGGCGGAGAGTTTTTATATTATTCCGACAACAAATATATGCCTTACGGCGCTCTGACGGCAAAGGTGCTTTCGGATCACATCGCGTCTGTCTGCGAAAAGCTCGTGAGTGCGGGCGCAGAGACGATCGTCCTCGCGTGCAATACGGCTACAGCGACCTGCATAGACAGACTGCGCGCAGAATTTCCCAAAGTCTCTTTCGTGGGGACGGAACCCGCCGTGCGCCCCGCTTTGTGTTTTGACGGAGACGTGCTCGTACTTGCGACTCCGCTCACTCTCGCGCAGCCGCGTTTCAAAAGATTGCTCGTTGCGAACGACGGCAGACGGTTTCTGACTCCCGATTGCTCGGGACTCGCTTTTCTCGTGGAAAGAGATTTCCCCGATATTTCCGCCGCGCAAAAACTTCTCGACCGGATCATTGCGCCCTATGTCGGCGAAAAGACAGGCGCCGTTGTCCTGGGCTGCACTCACTATTCGTATCTCGAAGTGTACATCCGCCGCAGATACGGTCTCAGCGTGGTGAGCGGCGCGGGCGGAGTGGTAAGACAGCTCTTCAAAGTTGCGCCCGCAGACAGCTTTTGTCAGCCGCCTCTACTCAAAGTCGCTTGCGGAGACGAAGAAGGGCTCGGTCTCCTCGTGAGTCGGGCACGCTCTATATGCAAAGTGGATGTGGAACCGTATTAAAAAACGGGAAGCGTTTCCGCTTCCCGCAATTTTCGCTTTTGCTCGGATAGAGGATAATATTATGACTGAAAGGCAGCTTTTTCTTTTGTACAATACATTTTATGCAAAGAAAGCGGATGGCGTGCGCGCTGCGTGAAATAAAACGCTTTGTCCGATCGTATCAATAGAGTCGGGTAGCGGTTGACAATAAAGAAGAAAAAGTGATATCATTGCTTTGAAATAACAAAGGAAAAATTATGGAAAGAGTTATACTTGCAAAGAGAACGCTTGTTGTGGATATCGGTGCGTTCGTTATGTTGGCGCTTGCTGTTTTGTGTGTCGTATTTTGCATTCTGAAAGAGAGAACGAGTCTTTTGATAATGGTGCTCGTCTGCCTGTTGTCGGCGGGCTCGCTTTTTGCGGTAATGGGTTTTTCTCCGAAGATTCTCGCAGAATACAGAGACGGCAAGATCGTCCTCCATCCACGCAGAAAGGAAGTCGTGGAGCTGGCTCCCGAGCAGATAGTCAACGTCTCGAAAATAACGCGCGGGGATTTTTGTGCTTGTCGGGCAGTCTGACGATTTATACCGCGGAGAAAAAATACAATCTTATCGGCGTCGGGATGTTGTACAAAGCAGAAGAGAAGATGCTGGAGACGATAAGATCATGCAAGACGAAGAACGAAGACGACGGCGCTTCCGATCTGAAGACAAGAGAGGAATGACTTTTCGGAAAAAGGGATTGTTTGCGCGCAGAAAAATCTGCGCGTATTTTTATGCGTTTGTAAAAAGTTTGCAGACAAAAAAAGACACAATATTATTTGACTCCACCGGGGGATTGCGACAGAAAGTTGTTGCAAGAAAGCGGCTGTCTGCGTGTGTGTCGCAAAGCTCTTCGAGCACGAACGCTCGCTTGCAGGTCAGTGCAGGAAGACAGTTGTTGCAGCTGTGCGTCCGTTTCACGTCGGGAGCACGCAATAGGTTTGCCAGACGAACCACCGGGAATCGCCTTACAGCGATTGGCGGTGCGACCGCAACGGGATAGAAATGGACGTTGAAACGCGAAGCGAATAATGCGCCGGGTCACACCCGGTCGCGTGCAGCGGGTAAAGGATTGGAGCGAAGCGACAAGACTTTGGACACGGGTGAGATGAACGGTGGAGTCACCAAAAAAAGACACAATATTATTTGACTCCACCGGGGGATTGCGACAGAAAGTTGTTGCAAGAAAGCGGCTGTCTGCGTGTGTGTCGCAAAGCTCTTCGAGCACGAACGCTCGCTTGCAGGTCAGTGCAGGAAGACAGTTGTTGTAGCTACGCGTTTGCTACCCGTCGGGAGTAAACAAGAAAAAAAAGGACACAAAACTGTGTCCTTTTTTTTCTTGGTGACTCCACCGGGAATCGAACCCGGGTTACCGCCGTGAAAGGGCGATGTCTTGACCGCTTGACCATGGAGCCGCACAAAATTGCTTTTACAATATAATATAAACACGGCAAATTGTCAACTAAAAAATCGGAAAATGCGCAAAATTGTTTTGGGATAACGCTTTACTGCGGGCAAACGGGTAATATATAATATCAAATATGAGATACGCGGTAGTGGATATAGGATCAAACAGCGTCAGGCTTCTGATAACCGACGGAGAGAAGTCGCTCAAAAGAATGCTTGAGATCACAAGGCTCGCTCAGGGGCTGAACAAGAGCGGAAGATTGTGCGAGGATGCGATGGCGCGCACGCGCGACGCCATACTCAAATTCAAGGCTGTGGCGGAGAGCGAAAACTGCGACGCGTTTTATCCATTTGCTACGGAGGCGGTCAGGAGCGCGACGAACGGTAAAGAGTTTGTGTCTATGCTCAAAGAAAACGGCGTCTATATAGACGTGGTAAGCGGAGAAATCGAAGCGCAGATCGGATTTTCAGGTGCATACACTTCGGGTACGGCGGCGGTCGTGGATATAGGAGGCGCGTCGACCGAGCTCGCGATCGGCAATGAAAACGGTCTGTTTTACGGCAAAAGCCTTCACGTCGGTTGCGTCAGGCTCAAAGAAAGTTTCGGAGAAGACGTCGCAAGAATAAGAGAATTTTGCCGCGAAAAGGCGAAGGAATATGACGCGCAAGGCATAGCGTTTGACAAACTGTACGGGATAGGAGGCTCCGCCTCGACGATCGCGAGCATTGACGCAAAGCTCGAAAGTTATGACGAAACGACTCTCCATCACAGGACCCTTTCGAGACGGCGCATAGAGGAGATTGTCGAAAAGGTCAGGTCGACGCCGATGGAACTGCGCGACGGCATAACGGGGCTCGAACCCAAACGCAAAGATATAATCGTATGTAGCGGAATGTGGCTTCTTTGCATAATGGAATACCTTGGCGCTGACGAGATAATCAACAGCGAGACGAGTAATACAGAAGGTTATCTCAAATACCGTCTGAAGGAAAACGCGGCCAAAAACGGCTAATTTTGAAAAATATTGTCAAACTCCTTGACAAAAAAAATTTTTTATTTTATTATGATACAGCATCAAGAAACGCGATGTGCGTCGCGGGGTGGAGCAGTGGTAGCTCGTCGGGCTCATAACCCGAAGGTCGTTGGTTCGAATCCTTCCCCCGCAACCATTTGGCGGTGTAGCTTAGTTGGTTAGAGCGGCCGGTTCATACCCGGCAGGTCATTGGTTCGACTCCGATCACCGCTACCACAAACCCCGGATCAGACGAAAAGTCGGTCCGGGTTTTTGTATTTCAATCTGTTTCAAAGCCGTATCTTTACCGTTTGCATTTCAAATTGCGTCGTGTTTCGCAACGGGCGCCGTAAATTCTGTTTTGTTTTTTCAAAAAAATCGAAAACTTACTAAAACTCGTTGACAAATACCCCGTGAGGGTATATAGTATAGACAGAAAAACAAATACCCCGTGGGGGTATAAGGAGGCAAATATGGATTGCAAACTTCAAACCGAAAAGTCAGTACAGATAGAAAAGAAGCTCAACAGGATCCAGGGACAGGTGAACGGCATAAGCAAAATGGTGCTTGAAAACCGTTCGTGCGAAGACATTCTGACGCAGATCAGCGCGGTCAGATGCGCTCTCGACGGAGTTGCGAAAGACGTGCTTTTCGATCATATCGGTCATTGCGTAAAGGAAGGCGTCGACGGAGGAGATTATGACAAGACGGTGGACAATCTTGTCAATGCCGTCGGCAAATATATCAAGTCGAAATGAGGACGGTTGTATGAAAAAATTATATAAGAACAAAGCGTTAACGGATGAAAATGCGAGTTTCCGACCCGATTACGACGATTGCGGGCGCCTTCACGCTTCGGGAGAAGAGGTCTGCTGCGATCACGGTCACGACCACGTCAACGACGACAGAGACCACGATCACAAACACGATTATGACTGTGGACACGATCATGACTGCAAACATACGCACTGCGATCACGACCACGAGCATGATCATGGACACGCTCACGACCACATAGACCACGGTCACAAACACGATCACGACTGCGGACACGATCACGGGCATTCTCATACAGATGGTTGCGAATGTTGCGCCGCGAAAGGACACGTCGACGTCGGCAACGCGAAGAAATTAAAAATATCCGATTTTATCAAACCGATAATCAAGATCTCTTGTTCCGCCGTTCTTGCGGCGATCGGCGCGATTTGTCAGTTCGGGGCGGAGTCGGACGCGAGCGGCGGTCTCAACGTCGCTTCGATCGTGATATATTGCCTCGCTTACATCGTCGTCGGATACGAATACGTCATACAGGCGGTCAAAGGAGTGTTCAAAGGCGACGTCTTCAACGAAAATATGCTTATGACGGTAGCTTCGGTCGGCGCGATGGCTCTCGGCGAGTACGTCGAAGGCGTTGCCGTTATGTTGCTCTACTGCGTGGGCGAGACTTTGCAGGACGCGGCGATAGCAAAGTCGAAAGGAGATATAGTAAGGCTGCTGGGGCTCAAAGCGGAGAGTTGTCTCAAAATAGAAGGCGATTCGACGGTTGAAGTCGACAGCGAGAGTCTAGAAGTCGGAGATCTCGTTATCGTCAGAAAAGGAGAGAAAATACCTTCGGACGGCGTGGTCGAAGAAGGGGAGAGCGCCGTGGATTGCAGCAGTATGACGGGAGAGAGTATGCCTGTCGCGGTAGCTGTCGGCAGCGAGGTTTCGGGAGGAACGGTAAACACGGGCAACAGCCTCAAAGTCAGGATAAGCAAAAAATTCAAAGATACGCAGGCGTCCAAGATTCTCAGGCTCGTCGAAGATGCGCAGGAGAACAAGCCGAAGGCGCAAAAGCTGATCACGAAATTTGCGGCGATCTATACGCCGACGGTTTTTGCGCTCGCTCTCATCGTGGCTTTTCTGCCTCCGCTTTTTTACGAAAATTACGCCGTGGCTCTCACGGAGATATGGCTGAAAAAGGCACTCGTATTCCTTGTCATATCATGTCCTTGCGCATTGGTCATATCCATACCCCTTGCGTTTTTCGCAGGGATAGGAAAGTGCTCGAAGCAAGGCGTGCTCGTAAAGGGCGGCAACTATCTCGAAGCGATGAGAGGAATAACCGCCATCTGCATGGATAAGACGGGGACTCTGACGAAAGGCGTTTTCGAAGTGACGTCCGCCGTGACTTCAAAAGGCTTTACGACTCAAGACCTCAAAGAAGTGGCGAGGGTTTGCGAGAGTATGTCCACTCATCCGATAGCGATTTCCGTGCTGAAATACGCGGGAGGCGGCGACGTTTCCGATATATCGGATTATCGCGAATATGCAGGCAAAGGCGTGGGTTGCACCTACAAAGGCAAAAAACTCGTCGCCGGCAATCTTAAACTTATGCGGGAAAACGGGGTGAACGTCACGGATGTGTCCGAAGGGTACGGCAGCGCCGTGTATTTCGCAAGAGACGGCATACAGATCGGATACGTCACGTTGAGCGACGCGGTAAAGGAAGACGCAAAAGACGTCGTCGCCGCGTTGAAGACGCAGGGAAAAAAGGTGATTATGCTGACGGGCGACACCGAGGAAAACGCAAGGCTCGTCGCAAAAAGCGTCGGCATAGACGAATACCGCGCATCGCTGTTGCCGCAGGATAAATACGAGGCGGTGGAGCAACTGAAAGCCTCGGGAGAAAAAGTCATGTTCGTCGGCGACGGACTCAACGACGCACCCGCGATCAAGGCTGCAAATCTCGGCGTTTGCGTGGGAGGACTCGGCAACGACGCTTCGGTCGAAGCGAGCGACGTGGTGTTGTCCACGGGGTCGGTGTCGGGCATACCGAGAGCGTTTGCCGTTGCGGAAAAGACCAAAAGGAGAGTGACCGAAAATATAGTTTTATCTCTCGTTGCAAAAGTCGCGATCATGGTCGTTTCGCTCGTCTGGAACCCGATGATGTGGCTTGCGGTCATCGCCGACGTAGGCGTTTGCATCGTAGCGATAATAAACAGTGTGAGAAAGTAAAACCAAGGGTAAAAAACAGGCGCGGTTCATCGCAGGACTGTCATGTATAAAAATAAAGGACAATTTTGCGGTGGCCGCGGATATTACTTTTAATGTAAAATTGATAGTATTTTTATGGCTATCATGCAAAAATTCTTGACAAATTTCCAAAAGTTTGATATTATAATTTATAGATATAAAAACCGTATATTTTACAAGCGATTATCGGTAAATATCTGTTGTACGTTACAAACGGGAAATCGTCAAAAGGATCGGACTCGCGCAGTGAAACCGTTAAGCGACAAAAAAAGCGTTCGTCAAAGAGCAAAAAGCTCGAATTTCTTTGACAAACAAGGAGAAATGGCGGATAATATTCATAGGGTAAAAGATGTCGCACAGTTATAGTACCATAAAGCGTTTGCACAGCGGGAACAAAAGCATATCCGTGATCCATTACAAGGGTCGTAAATGCGTGATCAAGATCTATGATGACAACAAGCGTCCGCAGACCGAAGCGCGGATAATGGGAGTTATTTCAAAAACGGGATATGCGCCCGAAGTTGTCGAAAATCGCGACAATTATATTATCTCGCAGTATATCGAAGGGCAGTCGCTCGCGGATTCGTACAGGATGGCGATGATGGGCGACGACGAGAAGGCGCTTGAAAATCTTGCCAGCAGGCTTTGCATATTCCTTCAGATGTTCTATACTCTCAACGAAGGTTTGATTTTGGGAAAAGCGGATTTTGACGATTTTATCATCGTGGACGACCGGTGTTGCTGCGTCAGTTTTCCGGCGGTAAGGGAGGGGTTGCCCTTTCAGGATATCGCCTGGATCGTGGCATATGCGATGTGCAATGCCGTCGGAGGATATTACAACGCGTATCCTTTCGTCAAGAAAGTGCTTGATTGTTTCCATATCGGCGCACTCGACATAATCAACGACATGGACGGTTTTTTCGAGATGTACGAAGAGGAGCGCGGACTGCCTGTGGACAAAGAGCAGATAGAGGCAGTGCTTTTGAGCTTTGAGGACAATGCGTTCGATTGGGAGATGATCTCGTCTCAAAGATTGAACGAATAAAATATTTGTGCCGTATATGCGGCAAAGGAGGCAATATGAAATTTGCAGAAAGATTGAAGGAACAAAGAATTCAGCACGGTTACAACCAGCAATACGTTGCAAATTATATGCGCGTATCTCAAGTATCTATAAGCAACTGGGAAAGAGGTCTCAAGGAGCCCAGCTATCAGGCATTGGTGGATCTTTCTCAGCTGTTCGGAAAGAGCACCGATTATATGCTCGGATACGACGAAAAGAACGAAGAAAAGTAAACCGTAGTCTTTTGTGTGTAAATTTCTGGAAATAGGTCAAAGAGAGGCGCTTGTTCGCCTCTCTTTTGAATATGCCGTCGGTTTGCGGTTGTTGTCGGGAGCGTGGTCATGCGCTCCGTTTTTTGTGTCCGCAAGAAAAAATCAAAATCGCGACGGTGGGGTATTATTTGCGGATAAACCGGTTTTGCAGACACGGGCACGGAATTTTAATCTTTTTAAGATTGCGGTCAAAGGTTTGTTGCGCAGTTGTCAAAAACCGATATTGTTGATATAATATCCGTGAGGTATGCGTATGAAAAAAGTTTTAACCTTTCTTATTATGGTCGTGCTCGCGTTTACCGCCGTGTTTTTCGGCGCTTGTTCGGACAAGACTCCCGACGCTATTTCTTCCAACTATAAAAACCTGGCAGAAGGCGGGTCTTTCGTTTCCGACGAAGGCGGGGCGGGAGACAGCGCCGTATTCGATTTCGGCAAAAAGGTATTGATCAATACCGTCGTTCTCAAAGAAAAAGGCAGCAACGTCACTTCGTTTGAGATATATGCCGACGGAAACGAGACTCCGGTTTACGGCAACGACTATGTAGACGGTTACCGCTATTGCACGTTCGCTCCGACGGAGACGTCAAAACTGACGATAAAAGTCCTTACGTCGGACGGGAAGTGGCAGTTTGCCGATCTTGAAGCCTATCTGATCATAAAGGAAGCCGAAGATTTTCGCGTGATGAGTTATATATATGCGGACACTGCCTTTACGATCACGCAGAAGCAGAAGGAGATCGCAGGTTGCGTGACGCAGTTCAACGTGTTCGGCTGCACCTATTTCGATGCGAAAGGCGAAATAGTTTTCGTCGATTACGATATAAACGGCGAGACTTACGACGGCGAGCAAGTGCTCAAAGGCGCCGTGGAGAATCTGAAAGAAATCAATCCGTCTGCTTCGATCGTCGTTACGCTGCTTGCAAACCGCGATTTCGGGGACGGAATGACTACGACCGAAAGGCACAACAGCGCGATGGACAAGTACGCCGACAAACTCACAGCCAATATCCTGAAACTTCTCGACGATTTCGGTTTTGACGGGGTCTCTTTCGATTACGAGTATCCCGAAAAGATAAAGGATTTCAACGTGTTTGCCGACTACATAAAGAAGCTGGACGCCGCTCTCGGAAAAGACCGCATCCTGACCGCCGCCATTTCGGATTGGTGCATCAGGACTTTCGGCTATTCGGTCAAGGATCTCGAACCGCTCGATTCGATAGAGGTCATGTCTTACGATATGTTTGACGAGAGGGGCAATCATTCGACTTTTTACAATTCGTGCTACTCAATTCTCAAGAATTTCGAGAAAAAAGGCATTGATTTGTCCAAGGTAAATCTCGGCATACCGTTCTATTCGAGACCTGTCAACGAAGATACGTTCTGGGGAAATTATTATGACGTTGCGGCGCAACTTTCTCCTTTCGAAAACGCTGTCGTTCAGGAATATACCGATCTTGACGGAGTAAAGCACCCGGCATTGTCCAATTATTACAATGGCAGACAGATGGTTTACGACAAGACCCGTTACGCGATTGATTGCGGTGCGGGCGGCGTGATGATATGGCATTTCGGCTGCGATTCCGTTGACCCCGAGCTGTCTCTTCTCAATCAGATCAACGCGGCGGTAAAAGGAACGTATACTATACAGTAACGGTGCGACCGTGCGACCGCTCGATAAAAAACAGCCTGCCTTTTACGGCAGGCTGTTTTTTGTGGAGTGTTTGTCGATAAGTCGCAGAGGTTACTTTTTCTTTTTCTCCTTTGCGCGCTTATCGTTGATGATGTCCATATGCTCTGCGGTGATCAGCGTGACGTTGTTTTCCTTTGCCCACGCGACGCAGCCTTTGAGAACCATAGGCAGGAATATCCTTGGGACCTTTACGAGTTTTGCGCACGCTTCGTCGGTAAATTTCACGGTCGGGTCTATGCGCTTTGCCGCATACTGCACCGATTCCAGACTCGTCTCTCTTATCGGGAGA
The DNA here is from genome assembly GCA_944383905.1 of uncultured Christensenellaceae bacterium. Taxonomy (GTDB): domain Bacteria; phylum Bacillota; class Clostridia; order Christensenellales; family UBA3700; genus Ornithoclostridium. The sequence continues at coordinate 4,740 of CALWRI010000010.1, read as the reverse complement.
AGTTCGGGCGTCGGGCGGCGGTGCTTTGTGTACCAGAAGTTTTTGGAGTCGCGGTAGCCGTAGTCGACGGGTACGGGCGGGAAGTCCTTTGCCCTGACGCCGTCTACTATCGCGTTGTAATATTTTTCTTTCATCAATATCTTGTCTATCTTCAGGATAAAATGCGCGCCGAATTTTGAGGTTATGCCGTTGAAGTCGTGATAAGGTTCGGGATAGCCGTTGAGTTCGCCCGGTTTGTCGTCCTGCGCGTTGTCGAGAGTGTCAATCCATGTGCATTCGAAAGCCTGAAAACATTCGCTCACGACCTGCGGATATTCGCCCGACGGGTCTTCCTGTTTGCGCAGACCGTCTTCGAGAGTGAATATGCAGTCTTTCATCTTTTCTTCGGGCGTGTCTCCCGGGAATCCCATGCGTACCGCTTCTTTGAAATACCTGCGGTTGTCGGGGATGAAGTTTATCGTGCACTTTTTGCGCTTGAGTATGTTCTGCGCCGTATTCGATGAATTGCGGCAGAGAAGTAACATCGCGTAATAGTCCTTTCCCGCGATGTAATACGGCTGGACGAGAGAATATGGCCCGAGCGTGGTTTTGCCGTCGTCCGTCAGCGTGCCTATCATCACAGTCGGCATCGGGAAAAACGCCGACGTCTGGTAAAAGTTGTCGACTATACGCAAATCTTTGAAACTGCTCATATTGCTGCCTCCGTTAATAGATCATTATTTTTATAAAATCGTCAAGCGATTTTTCGTTCAGATCGGGTTGGTTTATGACCGAGAGCAGACATTCCGCGATCATTTCCGCGACGGCTGCCAGATGAGGTTGCCCGGCGTTCAAAGCAAGTGCTTTCGTGCAATCGGCTATCTGTTCTCTCAACATACAGTGCCTCGACGACAGCGTTTCGTGTGAGCCGACCGTGACGGAGTATTCCTTGAAAACCTTTTCGAAGCGGGCAGAGAACGCGTCTGTCAGCCTGAAAAACGTCATAAAGCCTTCTTCGAATGTCTTTGCCGTTTTCGCGACCTCGCGCATCTTTCCATAAGTTGCCGCCCAGTCCCGCGCGATTATCTCCGCGACAAGATAATCCTTTGACGGGAAATAACGGTAAAACGTGCCGGTTGCCATACCGCAGACGCGCGCAACTTCTCTGACGGATAGTTTTCGGTATCCGTCCTTTTTCAAAATTCCGCCCGCGACGAGCAGTATCTTTTCTTTTGAAACGTCAAGTATTTTCGGCACGCTCTGCTCCTTTTTTATGAACATTTTTGCTTTATGTTCATTTTAACACACAAAGACGGAGTAATCAATAGGAAACCAAAAAATTTTATTGTTCGAGAATCAGACGGAACGACGGGAAGATCGGCAATTCCGACTGACAATATCGGTACTGCCGCGCCGCATCCGTTGTGCTTGGCACAACTGGGTCGACGACCACTTATCTCCCCAAGACGAACAAAAACGGCACCCGATTAAGGTGCCGTTTTGCCGTCTTGGTGGAGCGTATTTACACAAAGTCGAATAGTTTCATAGACAGTCGTGCAACAAGTTATTCTCTTGTTGTGTTTGCTATCGAATGCACGATATTTTCAACGGACGATTTGATAGGTAAAGGTAATTTTTTATATTCCGAAAAGAAGAGAGCTTCTTTCGGGGTTACTCGCAGAACCAATTCGTCTTCGGTAAAGAATTGCGCGAGAGTCAGTCCTAAAGTCTGGCAGATAACTTCCAGATTCTGAATAGAAGGGATGATTCCTCTTGAAAATGTGTTGGCAAGCGTAGACTGGTTCAATCCCGAAAGTTCGGCGAGCCTGTAAACGCTCATATTTCTTTCTAAACGCAATCTGTTTAATTTGGCAATTATGTCCATCGCAGTATCTCCTGATATCGAGTTTACTACATTATCTAACTATACATATAGTTAAAATAAATTGACATCAAAGTTAGATTTAACTATACTTAATAATGAATAGGTATATATTATCAACATTGGCAATTTTCAATAACTTATAGGAGAGAATGACAATGAACAACAGGAAGGGATTTTTGATTAAGATTATAGTTTTATGTTTACTTTTAACTATAATTGTGTCGGTAACGGCTTGTGACGAAAAAGGCGCTTTCGGTGATGATCTTCCGGCAGTTATAGAAGTTGAGTCAGTCGAACTGAGTCAAACAGAATTAGTGATGGAAACAGGCGCAAACGCAACTATCGAAGCTAACGTGTTTCCTAAAAATGCAACGAATAAAAGCCTAAAGTGGGAAAGTTCTGACTCTTCTGTTGCAACGGTGTCGTACGGATTAGTTACTGCTAAATCTTCAGGAGTTGCTACGATTACCGTATCGTCTTCAAACGGCAAGACGGAAACGTGTATCGTAATGGTTTTACAAGATGGATACGAAAATCTGTTTATTGTAGCAGACAATTCAATCATCGGAATTACAGAGGAGGGTAAAAAAGAAACTGTTCTGATTATTCCGCAATCGATTAACGGAACGGCGGTGGAGCAGATTGCTTCTTCGGCATTTGCGAATTCTACCGGACTAAAGCACGTTTATGTACCTGATACGATTACGTCGATCGGTATAGGGGCGTTTGAAGGATGTGTTTCTCTTGAGAGCATCATGTTGCCGTTTATCGGAGCAAGTAAAGAAGAAACAGATGAGACTTCTTTCGGCTATATATTCGGTGCGCAATCTTATGTGAATAATAATAATTATGTTCCTGCACGGTTACAAAGCGTTACGATAACTAATATTATCAACGTAAAGGAAAATGCGTTTTACAATTGTAATTTACTGACATGTATAAACATACCGGACGGTGTGGAAAGCATAGATTCTTATGCGTTCGGGAAATGCGGCTCGCTTAATAGCATAACTATCCCTGAAGGAGTTTTGAGTATAGGCAATAATGCGTTCAAAGATTGCAAAGTGCTTGCGATATATTGCGAGATCAAGGACAAGCCTTACGATTGGGTGGAGGGTTGGAACAAAGATTATTGCCCTGTTATATGGGATTGCAACAACAACGATGTAGCAAACGACGGCAAAATATATTACGTTGCAGAAGACGGCATAAGATATGCTTTGAAAGACGGGAGCGTGTCGGTAGTTCGTCAGGCGCATAGTGTAAATGGAAGTATAGAGCTTTTTTCGATCGTCAATTATAAAGACAAAAGCTATAAAGTAACAAGCATAGACGAGTCAGCATTTTCGGATTGTAGTTCAGTGACAAGCGTTACAATCTCTGACGGTGTGGAGAGCATAGGAAAGTCTGCGTTTTCGGATTGTAGCTCATTGACAAGTGTTACTATTCCTGACAGTGTGACGAGTATAGGCAACCTCGCCTTCAGCGGATGTACTTCTCTTGCAGAGATAAAATACAATGCGGTAAATGCTGAGGATTTAACAAGCTACAGCAGAGTATTCTACAATGCTGGTGCAAATACGGATGGAATAACCGTGATATTCGGAGAAAACGTTAACAAAATACCCGGATATTTATTCTATGTTAAAGATTCAGTATATTCTCCCAAGATTACGAGCGTAACTATAGGAAACAACGTGGAGAGCATAGGCAAGTCCGCGTTTTCGGGATGCGGCACATTGGCAAGCGTTACAATCTCTGACGGTGTGGAGAGCATAGGAAAGTCTGCGTTTTCGGATTGTAGCTCATTGACAAGTGTTACTATTCCTGACAGTGTGACGAGTATAGGCAACCTCGCCTTCAGCGGATGTACTTCTCTTGCAGAGATAAAATACAATGCGGTAAATGCTGAGGATTTAACAAGCTACAGCAGAGTATTCTACAATGCTGGTGCAAATACGGATGGAATAACCGTGATATTCGGAGAAAACGTTAACAAAATACCCGGATATTTATTCTATGTTAAAAATTCAGTATATTCTCCCAAGATTACGAGCGTAACTATAGGAAACAGCGTGGCAAGCATAGGTGATTCAGCTTTCAACGGTTGTGCTTTAATTACGGAGATAATCTATAACGCTGTCAATGTTTCAGATTTAACCGACGTAAGCAACGTATTCTACAATGCGGGTATAAATACGGACGGAATAGACGTTGCGTTCGGTGAAAAAATTGACAGAGTGCCGGCTTATTTATTTGGTGTAAAAGACAAGGCGTGTTCTCCGAAAATCAAAGTCGTATCATTTGCGGACGAAGTAACTAGCATAGGTACTGATGCGTTTGGCGGATGTGTCTCAATTGAAACAGTAAATATTGCAGGCATCGAAGAGTGGTGTAATATATCTTTCGATTCTTCATTTTCAAATCCTCTTTATTATTCTAAGAAATTATATCTCAACGGGGAACTTGTAACAAATGTGGAAATACCTGAAAGTATTACGACCATCGGGGACTACTTGTTTGAAGGAGGAAGTTCATTTAATTCTGTAAAAATTCCTGACGAAGTGATATGCATAGGCGATTCAGCCTTTTCAGAATGCGATTCTTTGACAAATATTGTTATTCCGGATAAAGTTACAAGCATAGGTTCTAAAGCTTTCAGAGGTTGCAGTTCTCTTAAAAGTATAACATTTGGCAAAGGTAGCAGACTTTCGATTTTAGGAGATTTCGGCGTGTTCGCAGGATGTACGTCGCTTACGGATATCGTTATGCCTGACGGCTTGGAAAATATTGGAAGTTATGCTTTTAACTATTGCATAGCACTTGAAGAGATCGCGATACCGAAAGGAGTTAAAAGTATAGGAGACAGTGCGTTT